>NZ_JAFCWZ010000010.1:0-312215 GCF_049897785.1 Pseudomonas sp. TSRC2-2 | reverse complement strand
GCGCGGGTCGGCCCCCCACCGGGCGGGCAACCCTCCACCTGGGGGGCCCCCCCCCCCCCCCCCCCCCCCCCCCCCGCTCCCACAGGTATCTTGCAGAGGTCGCAGAATGTGTGTCCGACCCAGATCAAATGTGGGAGCGGCCTTGCTCGCGAAAGCGTCGGGTCAGCAACTCAGATGTAGGCTGACGCACAGCCTTCGCGAGCAAGCCCGCTCCCACAGGTATCTTGCAGAGGTCGCAGAATGTGTGTCCGACCCAGATCAAATGTGGGAGCGAGCTTGCTCGCGAAAGCGTCGGGTCAGCGACTCAGATGTGGGCTGACGCACAGCCTTCGCGAGCAAGCCCGCTCCCACAGGTATCATGCAGAGGTCGCAGAATTTGTGTCCGGCCCAGATCAAATGTGGGAGCGGGCTTGCTCGCGAAAGCGTCGGGTCAGCAACTCAGATGTGGGTTTTTCAGCAACAGCTGAGCGGGTCATTCAGAAACCCAGCGGGTACTGGATGACCACGTAAATCCGGTCAATGTCATCGCCGGCCTGGGCTTCGTTGGCGCGGTGGGTGACGTGGGAGAGTTGCACCGACAAGTCTTTTGCGGCGCCGGACTGGACGATGTATTTCAAGTCGATGTCGCGTTCCCAATGCTTGCCGCCATCATCCTGTTGCGGTTGATAGCGGCCGCTGTCGGCGTCGAACGGGTTGTACGCACCGCCCCTGGGCGCATGGCTGCCGTCGATGTGGCTGCCACGGACGTAGCGGGTCATGAAGTTCAGGCCGGGAAGGCCGAAGGCGCCGAGGTCGAGGTCGTAGCGGGCCTGCCATGAGCGTTCGTTGGCGCCGTTGAAGTCGGCGTATTTGATTGAGTTGGCCAGGTAGATCGAGTCGCCACCGACGAAATCGAACGGCGTGTCGCCATTGATGCGTTGCCACCCAAGCATCACCGCGTGGGCGCCGAAGCTGTATTTACCGGAGAGGCTGAAGGCAGTGTTATCGATCTCGCCAGCCAATGCGCGGCCGGTGTCGCGGGTGTGGTAGAGGTTAGCGTCGAGCAGCACGCCGGACTGTTTGAAGTGCAGGTTGCCGTAGTACTGGTGCCAGGTGTCGCTCAACTCGGAGGCGTAGAGCGCGCCGCCGACCGGGTTGCTGCTGAACAGGTCGGCGCCGACGAAGCTGATCCCGCCCGGTTCGGTGTTGGCGCCGTAACCGTAGAAATCGTCTTTACCGGAGGAACTGTCCTGATTCTTGAACGCAGTAAAGTGCCCGCCAACCAGATTGACGTTTTCGAACTCGGCGCTGTTGAGCAGAAAGCCTGTAGCGTATTCCGGTTGAAGGCGTTTGTCGGACGTGTCGAAGACCGGGGTCTCCACGGTCATTTCGCCGAAGGTCAGGGTAGTGCGCGAGACTTTCAGCTTGAAGGCGCCGCCTGCGCTGGAATAGTCATCTTCGCTGCGGCCATCGCTGTCGACAGGTAGCAGGCCGGTACCTGAGTGGCCCTTGCCGCCGTCGAGTTTCAAACCGACGAAGGCGTGGGCGTCGATGCCAAAGCCGACCGTGCCTTTTGTGAAACCGGATGAGAAATTGCCGATAAAACCCTGGGCCCACTCCTGTTTGTAATTTTTCCCGGCAGGCGTTGGCGAGCGGTAATCGTTGTTCAGGTAAAAGTTGCGCAGCAGCACATCGCTTTTCGCATCGTCGAAAAAACCATCGGCGCAGGCGCTAGCGCTGAGGCTGCACAACAGTGCAAGCAGGGTGAGGCGCGAGGGGGCGCAGTTGATCATGGTCAGAGCCGGCGGCAATTGGGATGGCGCTGATGATCGGTTGCTGCGAACAAAAAGGATTGGGTCGATGTGCTCAGTTAGCGGTGTCCAGAGTCAGGGCATCGCCCGGCGCTTGAGCAGCAAGGTCAGGCCCAGTCCGGTCACGGATAACAGTGCTGCGCTGAAAAAAATCCACGAATAGCCCAGATTCAATGCCACCGCGCCCATCAACGGCCCGGCAATCGCCAGGGCCAGATCGAAGAACACGGCATATGCCCCCAAGCCTGACCCGCGACTCGAACTCGGCACTTGCTTGATTGCTTCAACCCCCAGCGCCGGGTAAACCAACGACAACCCGAAACCCGCCAGCCCTGCACCAATCAACGCATACGCGGTGGAAGGCGCCAGCCACAACATAACAAGGCCGACGGTTTCCACCGTCATGCAGACGATGGCCGAGGCAAACCCGCCAAAGCGGGCAATCGCCGAAATAAACAGCAGCCGCGACAGAATGAAGCACACGCCAAATACCGTCAGGCAATACGCCGCGCCAGTCCAGCCTCGGTTGAGGTAATACAGCGTGATGAACGTGGTCAGCGTGCCGTAGCCGATCGAGGCGAGTGTCAGGCTGGTGCCGTACGGCGCAATCTTGCCGAACACCGCCCAGAACGACAGGCGCTCGCCACGGATCACGGGCACCGAGGGCTTGTTGCGGATTAACCACAACGCACCTGCCGCCAACGCCGACAGCACGATGCCAAGACTGACAAAACCGTATTCAGCGACCATCACCACGCCCAGCGGCGCGCCAATGGCAATCGCGCCGTAGGAGGCGATACCGTTCCAGCCGATGGATTTGGCCGTGTGCTCGACACCGACCTGGCCCATGCACCAACTGATGGTGCCGACGCCGATCAAGCCTTGGGCTATACCGAGCAGCAGGCGCCCGGCGATCAGGATCAACAGGCTGGTCAGCGCAAAGCTTTGCAGCAAGGTCGACAACAACGTCAGCGCGCCACTGAGCACAATCCCCCACAAGCCATAAATGATCGCCCGTTTGGTCCCAAGCGTGTCCGACATGCGCCCGGCCATTGGCCGGCTGAGCAGGGTGGCCAGATACTGCGAACCGATGACCAGGCCGGCAATGATAGCGCTGAAACCCAGTTGCTCGTGGACATAACCGGGCAACACGGCGATCGGCAAACCGATGCAGAGGAAGGCGATGAAAGTGTAGAAAACGATGGAGACGATCTGCAGGGTGATCGCCAGGGAGCTTTGTGGTGGCAGTGGCTGCGCAGACATGAGCACTCGTTCGCGGTCGGCGGTGGGAGAGTTGCCGACATCATGGCGCGGGGCTGAGATAAATGAAAGCAGGCTAACTACTTCACCTTAATGATCGTTCCCACGCTCTGCGTGGTAACGCCGCCATGGACGCTCCGCGTCTGTGGTTGGGACGCGGAGCGTCCATGGCTGCATTCCCACGCGGAGCGTGGGAACGATCAATGTGGGAGCGTGTCTGCTCGCGGATATCTGCGCGCCCACAATTCCCAAACGCCGAATGCAAAAAGCCCCGTCACATGGACAGGGCTTTCAACTTGCAGCTTGCCGCTTGAAACTCGCGGCTGCTCTTAGAAAACGACGCCCTGGCTACGCAGGTAGTCGTCATAAGTGCCGCTGAAGTCGGTCACGCCGTTCGGGCTCAGCTCGATGATGCGGGTGGCCAGGGACGATACGAACTCACGGTCGTGGCTGACGAAGATCAACGTGCCCGGGTAGTTTTCCAGCGCCAGGTTCAGCGCTTCGATCGATTCCATGTCCAGGTGGTTGGTCGGCTCGTCCATGATCAGCACGTTCGGCTTTTGCAGAATCAGCTTGCCGAACAGCATGCGACCTTGCTCACCACCGGAGATGACCTTGACCGACTTGAGGATCTCGTCGTTGGAGAACAGCATGCGGCCCAGGGTGCCACGAATCATCTGCTCGCCCTGAGTCCACTGACCCATCCAGTCGAACAGGGTGACGTCGTCTTCGAAGTCGTGGGCGTGGTCCTGAGCGTAGTAGCCCAGCTCAGCGGCATCGGTCCATTTCACGCTACCGGCGTCCGGGGTCAGTTCGTTCACCAGAGTGCGCAGCAGGGTGGTTTTGCCGATACCGTTCGGGCCGATGATCGCGACGCGCTCGCCCGCTTCAACCTGGAAGCTGAAATCCTTGAACAGTGGCTTGCCGTCGAAACCCTTGGCCATTTTCTCGACCATGACCGCCTGACGGTGCAGCTTTTTGTTCTGCTCGAAACGAATGAACGGGCTGACGCGGCTCGAAGGCTTGACCTCGGCCAGCTGGATCTTGTCGATCGCCTTGGCGCGGGAGGTGGCCTGCTTGGCTTTCGAGGCGTTGGCCGAGAAGCGGCTGACGAACGATTGCAGCTCGGAAATCTGCGCTTTCTTCTTGGCGTTGTCCGACAGCAGTTGCTCGCGGGACTGGGTCGCCACGGTCATGTATTCGTCGTAGTTGCCCGGGAACAGACGCAGCTCGCCGTAATCCAGGTCAGCCATGTGCGTGCACACGCTGTTCAGGAAGTGACGGTCGTGGGAGATGATGATCATCAGGCTGTTACGCTGAGTCAGGATGTTTTCCAGCCAGCGAATGGTGTTGATGTCCAGGTGGTTGGTCGGTTCGTCGAGCAACAACACTTCCGGATCGGAGAACAGTGCCTGCGCCAGCAGCACGCGCAGTTTCCACCCTGGCGAGACTTCGCTCATCGGGCCGAAATGCTGCTCCAGCGGAATGCCCAGACCCAGCAACAGCTCGCCGGCGCGGGATTCGGCGGTGTAACCGTCCATCTCGGCGAATTCGGTTTCCAGCTCCGCAACAGCCATGCCGTCTTCTTCGGACATTTCTGCCAGCGAGTAGATGCGATCGCGCTCGGCCTTGACCTTCCACAGCTCTTCGTGACCCATGATCACGGTGTCGATCACGGTGAATTCTTCGTAGGCGAACTGATCCTGGCGCAGCTTACCCAGACGCACGTTCGGCTCGAGCATGACCTGACCGCCGGACGGATCAAGATCGCCGCCGAGGATTTTCATGAAGGTCGACTTGCCGCAACCGTTGGCACCGATCAGGCCGTAGCGATTGCCTGCGCCGAATTTGACCGAAACGTTTTCGAACAGCGGCTTGGCGCCAAACTGCATCGTGATGTTAGCTGTGGAGATCAATTACCTTACCTATCAATGGGTTAGAGCTGGTCTTTGGTGCCTGGTACAGATTTGAGTACCAATCCGGAGCTTTTCCAGCTCCCCCCAGTCTGTGCTTGAGTTGAGCCAACGCGCATAAGCCGACCGCAACTGGGGCCGTTGAAGGCAAGCTGCTGAGCGACGAGTACGAGGTTCTTGTTGGACATTGGCGCGCATTGTCGCATAACTCAGACGGCAGTTATATGGCAGGCAAACAGGCAGCTGCCTCGGCTGCTCAGACGGACGCGGAGTATCCGCTGATCAAAATCTCGAAAACCCGAATGAACTCACTCGGCCCTTTTCACTTCGGAAAGTGGAGCAGCAGCCATTTCATTCAATCGAGTGAGGATCAAGCCATGCGAGCAATGACCTACCACGGCGTCCATGATGTGCGTGTTGAAACCGTACCGGACCCGAAACTTGAAGCCGCCGACGATATCATCCTGCGGGTCACCGCCACCGCCATTTGCGGGTCGGACTTGCACCTGTATCGGGGCAAAATACCCACCGTCGAACACGGCGATATTTTCGGCCATGAGTTCATGGGCATCGTCGAAGAAACCGGACCCGCCGTCACCGCCGTGCAGCGCGGCGACCGTGTGGTGATTCCCTTCGTGATCGCCTGTGGCGATTGCTTCTTCTGTCAGCAAGAGCTTTACGCCGCTTGCGAGACGACCAACGAAGGCCCCGGCGCGGCGCTGAACAAGAAAATGATTCCGCCACCGGCAGCGCTGTTCGGCTATAGCCGTCTCTACGGCGGGATTCCCGGCGGCCAGGCGGAACTGGTACGCGTGCCGAAAGCCAACACCGGCCCGTTCAAGGTGCCGGGCACGCTCTCGGACGAAAAAGTGTTGTTTCTCTCCGACATCCTGCCCACCGCCTGGCAAGCCGTGATAAACGCTGGCGTCGTCCAGGGTTCGAGTCTGGCGATCTATGGCGCCGGGCCGGTCGGTTTGCTGACCGCTGCCTGCGCCCGAATGCTCGGCGCCGAGCAGATCTTCATGGTCGATCATCACCAGTACCGTCTCGATTATGCCCAGCGCACTTACGGGGTGATTCCAATCAACTTCGATGAGGACGATGACCCGGCCGACACCATCGTCAGCCAGACCGCGGGCCATCGTGGCGTCGATGCGGTGGTCGATGCCGTGGGCCTTGAAGCCAAGGGCAGCACCACCGAAACGGTGATGGCTACACTCAAGCTCGAAGGCAGCAGCGGTAAAGCCTTGCGCCAGTGCATCGCGGCCGTACGGCGCGGCGGTGTGGTCAGCGTTCCGGGCGTTTATGCCGGCTTCATCCATGGCTTCATGTTCGGTGATGCCTTTGACAAGGGGCTCACCTTCAAAATGGGCCAGACTCATGTGCAGCGCTTTCTGCCGGAGTTGCTCGGTTACATCGAGACCGGCAAGTTGCAGCCCGAAGCGATCATCACTCACAGGCTGTCGCTGGAACAGGCGGCCGAGGGCTACAAGATCTTCAATAAAAAACAGGAAGAATGCCGCAAGGTGATTCTGACGCCGGGTGGCAGCGATGTGCCGCTGGCACAGCTGGATGAAACCACGCCGTTCGCACCGGCCACTTGAACCTGAGGAGTTTTCATGGCGCTACCGTCATCTTCGTTCGCAGCCCCCGTACGCGCATGGTTCGTCAGCCTGTCGCGTACGGGCTGGGGAGGGCGCATTTTCTGGCTGACCCTGGTCGGTGTGACCGTGTTGCTGCTGATCAGCGGCTACACCGGCCTGGTGAGTACGGGGCGCGACACCTTGCGCCTCGCGACGCTCGGCGGGCTGTCAGGTTTCGCCGCTACGGCAGTCGGTGCCTTATTGGCACTGGCTTTGCGCGCGATCACTTCGCGAACCCAGGACAGCATGCTCGGGTTTGCGGCGGGGATGATGTTGGCGGCCAGTTCCTTTTCCCTGATCCTGCCGGGCATCGCGGCGGCGAAAGAGGCGCTGAGCAGCCCCATGCTTGCCGCTGCTGTCGTTGTTGCCGGCATGGCCCTGGGCGTGGCGCTGATGGTCGGCCTTGACCGTTTCGTCCCCCACGAACATGAAAAAAGCGGGCGGCGCGGGCCGCAGGCAAAGCGCTTCAATCGAGTCTGGCTGTTTGTGCTTGCCATTACCCTGCACAACCTGCCGGAAGGCATGGCGATCGGCGTCAGCTTCGCCACCGGCGACATGAGAATCGGTCTGCCGCTGACCACTGCCATCGCTATTCAGGACATCCCCGAAGGCCTGGCTGTGGCGTTGGCGCTGCGGGTCACCGGCATTTCGGCCGGGCGTGCAGCGTTGATTGCCGCCGCTTCGGGATTGATGGAGCCGTTGGGCGCGATTATTGGCCTGGGTATCACCAACAGTTTCGCGTTGGGCTTTCCGGTGGCGATGGGCCTGGCTGCGGGCGCGATGATCTTCGTGGTGTCCCATGAAGTGATTCCGGAAACTCACCGTAACGGCCATGAGACGCCTGCGACGCTCGGGCTGATGCTCGGTTTCGGTGTGATGATGTTTCTTGACACTGCATTGGGTTAGAAAATTACGCACGCCACTGAGCGATCGCCTCACACAAAAAAGGAATTTTTATCAGCAGCAATCACTCTTTCGTTTATAGGCAATGCCAATAACGCAGGGGAATGAGTCATGTCGCTGATCGAAATCCCGACCAGGAAGTCTTCGGGTAAAACATCCACGCCGGCGGATACCGAGCGCCGGCTCTATGACCGATTGTTGGCGGAAGACTCCACAGTTGACCGCGTCGCGCTGGATTTTCTGCGCCGGCAATTGAGCAAAGCGGCTGCGCTGCCTGACGACTTGCCGGGCAGTGCCGAAGCGCTGCTGCAGTGGTCGGAAACCCGCAGCGCCAAGGTGGCGGGCGCATTCGCCGATTATCTTGAGCAACGCCAGCAGGGCGCGCCGCGCCGCTATTTCCGCAACAAATCCCACGCGTTGTACTTCATCTTGCATGTGGCGCCGACCAAAGAGGTTGATGGCGCCTGGCTGGCCGGGCTGCTGCCGCAGTGGCAGGATCCGCGTCTCGACGATCTGCTCGACACTTACCTGGAAGAACTCGGCGAGGGCGTGCCACGGCAGAACCATGTGGTGATCTATCGCAAATTGCTGGCCGAGCATGATTGCTCCGATTTGAGCGGACTCGCCGACGAGTATTTCCTGCAGGGAGCGGTGCAACTGGCGCTGGGGCGCTTCGGCAGCCAGTTTCTGCCAGAAGTCATTGGCTTCAACCTCGGCTACGAGCAACTGCCGCTGCACTTGTTGATCAGTGCCTATGAGCTGGCGGAGCTGGGCATCGACCCTCACTATTTCCGCCTGCATGTGACCATCGACAACGCCAGCACCGGCCATGCGCGCAAGGCTGTGCAATCGATGCTTGGACTGATGCCGCTGGGCGCCGGGCGCGACGAGTTCTATCGGCGCATGGCCGTCGGTTACCGCCTCAATGATGTGGGCAAAGGCACCACCGCCGTGATCAAGGAATTCGACCTGCAGCAGGAAGTCATCGCCATGCTTGAGCGCAAAGCGGTCTTTGGCCGGCACATGCATTCCGATTACTGCCGCATCGAAAACCGCACGATCAACCAATGGCTGGCCACGCCGGGGCAAATGGGTGAATTTCTCTCGGCGCTGGAGCGCAAAAGCTGGATCAAGCGGGGCGAGGCTGTAGAAGAAAGTCGTTTCTGGCGTTTGATCGACGGCAGCGATGCGGCAATGTTCGGCGTGTTCAATGGCTATGAAAAGCAGCTGTTACGCGACTGGATCACCCAGGATTGCCCTGCATCCCGACCTCGGCCCTACGTGCGCCGAGATGCCCCCGTCGAAGAGGCCTTCGACGATGACGCCGATCTTCTGAACCTCGAAGCCGCACTCGCTGACAAGCCTGCCGCCGAGCAAATGGAGATTTTGCTGCCGTGGTTGCAACCGCAGCGGCACTGGCGTCCGGCCGGACTTTTCGCGACGCGTCGCTTCATGCAATTACGCGCTCGCTTGCGTTGAAACAAGGAGGCTTCATGTCGGCACAAGAAACATCGGACAGAGCGCTGTTCGAGCTGGGCAAGCGCCTGCTCGCCACTGGTTATCACTTCATTACTCCAACACCATTGACCCATGAGCGCGTGCTTCAGCGCTTTGCCACGCCGTTGGCGAAGGATCTGCGCGACGTATTCGGCTGGTCGATGCCGTTTCCCTCAGAGTTGTTCAGGGCAGGCGAGTTGGCCAGTCTGGAGCAGGCCGGCGTAGTCGAACGCGATGGAGCGGTGTGGCGCAGTCATGTGCGTTGGTCGACGCTTAATGAACGCCTGTTCGCCCACTCGGCGTTCCCGACCACGGCAAGCGATGCGGTGTTTTTCGGGCCGGATACTTACCGTTTCGCCCAAGCCATCGAAGCGCAACTGCAGCATCGTTTTTCGCCGATCCGGCGCGCGGTGGATATCGGTTGCGGCAGTGGCGCCGGGGCGGTGCTCATCGCCAGATCGCGCCCGGACGCCGAGGTGTTGGCGGTGGACATCAATCCTCAGGCTTTGCGCTTGAGCGCGGTCAACGCAGAGTTGGCCGGGGCCAGCAACGTGTCGGTGTATCACAGCGATCTGCTGGCCAGCGTCGAAGGCCAGTTCGATCTGATCATCGCCAATCCGCCGTACATGAACGACGAGCAACTACGCGCTTATCGCCACGGCGGCGGGGCGCTGGGCGAGGGCTTGTCGGTGCGTATCGTGCGTGAAGCTTTGCCGCGTCTGGAAATCGGCGGCACTTTGCTGGTGTATACCGGCGTGGCGATCGTGGCCGGCCAGGATCCGTTCCGCGACGCGGTGGCGCCGCTGCTCAAGGGCGAGCGTTTCGGATGGACGTATCGCGAACTCGACCCGGACGTGTTCAGTGAAGAATTGCTCAAGCCTGAATATGAACGCGCCGAACGCATCGCTGTGGTCGCGCTGACGGTAACCCGCGAGCAGTGACCGACGGTTGGGCCACTGCTCGCGCGGTGGCCCTTATCGATTTCTGATGCGCGAAATCGTCAGCAGACAAACCCCCACCAGCATCGCAGCTCCGGCGACCAGCAGCGGCGAAGGGCGTATGGGCTGGCGCGAGAGACGCTCGAGGCGTCCGGCGAGAGACGCGCGCACGGGTGCAGCGAGTTCAGCGGGTTCAGCGGGTTCAGCCTGATAGGGCGCTTCTTCAATCTCCAGCCGCAAACCATCCGGCATCACCAGCGTCAGCCCCTCGATAGTTCCGGCAATCCTGTCCGGATAAACCGGTTCACCGGTCGGATCAAGTTGATCGTAAAAAAAAGTCTGCCCTTCAAGCCAGCCGACGGCGGTCTGCAATTCAGGGCCCAGGTAATACTTCCCGTCGAGGAAAAAGCCAGAGAATTGCGGCGCGCGTTCGACGCTTTCAATGCGATAGCGCTGACCTGGTTTCATACCGGTTTGTGGGGCGATCATGGGGGTTCCTCCCGTTGTTGATAAGCGATAGAGGAGCGTCTGCGAAGGGTGGTTCCATCGAAATGAGCAACGGGCGTTGCGCCTGCTTTTACCCCGGCGCCGGTATTGCACCATAGATGCGCGAGACAGTTTTTCACAGTTGAGAGTTCACTACCGGTTACAAAGTGTGGCTAAAATGCCACCCATTCACCGAGCGCCCGAAACGGCGCGGGCCAAGGACGCGCCCTGTGCACCAAGACCGCTGCATAAGACGCTGGGCCCCAGGCTGCCACGCGCGCAGTTTGTTCACTTTTGACGTGTGACCCTTTTCCGTGAAACTCATCATCGCCGCTGTTTATGTCATCTCAATTGCCTACGTCCATTTACGTGGACGCGTGCGCCACAAGCTGGGGCGGCAATTGAGTGACCACTCGACGTTTCTCGCGCCGATCAACTGCTTCCTCTATCTGTTTTCGAAGATGCCCAACAAGCCGTATCTGAATCCGGCTGATTTTCCCGACCTGAGCCCGTTGCAGGCGCACTGGCAAGAGATCCGCGAGGAAGGCCAGAACCTGCTGCGTGCCGGCGAGATCAAGCGCTCGAACCAATATGACGATGTCGGTTTCAACTCTTTCTTCAAGACTGGCTGGAAGCGCTTCTACCTCAAATGGTACGGCGACAGTCACCCATCGGCGATGAAACTGTGCCCGCGCACCACCGAACTGGTGCAAAGCATCGGCTCGATCAAAGCGGCGATGTTTGCCGAACTGCCACCGGGCTCGAAACTGGTGCGCCACCGTGATCCCTATGCCGGTTCCTATCGCTATCACTTGGGTCTGGATACGCCAAACGATCCTGGCTGCTACATCAATGTCGACGGTGAGAACTATCACTGGCGCGATGGTGAAGCGGTAATGTTCGACGAGACGTTTATTCATTACGCAGAAAACACCACGGACCAGAACCGCATCATTCTGTTCTGCGATATCGAGCGACCGCTGAAATATCGCTGGGCCGCCGCCTTCAACCGCTGGTTCAGCCGCACGGTGATGTCAGCGGCGGGCGCACCAAATGATGCAGGAGACAAGACCGGTGCCATCAACCGCTTGTTTACCAGAATCTACAAAGTTCGTTTGCGTGGCAAAGAGCTGAAGAAGCGCAACCGTACGCGGTATTACCTGGAGAAATGGGCGATTTTTGCCGCGTTATTGGCAATCTTTATTCTGATCTGAAGGTTTACCGTGTCATTGCTGGCCTCTTCGCGAGCAAGCCCGCTCCCACATTTGATTGGGGTGAATGCAAATACAGCATCTGACCGTTAACCCTGTGGGAGCGGGCTTGCTCGCGAATGCTGGTTCACATTCAACACGTCTCGACCTGACTCCACCTGGCGATCTTTATTCTGATCTGAAGGTTTACCGTGTCATTGCTGGCCTCTTCGCGAGCAAGCCCGCTCCCACGCTTGATTTTGGTGAATGCAAAAACTGCATCTGACCGTTAACCCTGTGGGAGCGGGCTTGCTCGCGAATGCTGGTTCACATTCAACACGTCTCGACCTGACTCCACCCTTATTCCCCAGACGCCTTGCGGGGCTTCTTCGCCGGCGCCGCCTTACTGGTCGATTTGGCCTTGGGCTTGGCCGGTGCCTTGCCGCCGAGGCTGCGCTTGAGCAGCTCCGTCAAGTCGATAACATCGGCAGTCTTGCGTTCTTCCTCGCCAGTGGCGGTCTCGACGTCCTCGATCTTGCCTTCGTGGGCCTTCTTCTCGACCAGCGCCATGATCTTGTCTTCGAACTCGTCCTTGTAGTCTTCAGGCGTCCACTCCGACGTCATGTCTTCAACCAGACGTTTGGCCATGTCCAGTTCGCCCTTGGCCAGTTGCGGCTTGGTCACTTCGCTGCCCAGCGCCAACTCATCAAGGCTGCGCACCTCCTGTGGCCAGCGCAGTTTCACCAGCACCAGCGCCGACTCGAGCGGCATCAGCGCCGCCAGATATTGCCGGGTGTGCAGGACGACGCGGGCGAGGGCGACCTTGTTGGTTTTGCTCAAGGTTTCGCGCAGCAATGCGTAGACCTTGCCGCCGCGTTTGTCCGGCGCCAGATAGTACGGCGTGTCGATGTTCTGCAGCGGAATCTGCTCAGCGTCGACGAAAGAGAAAATGTCGATGGTTTGCGTCGAAACGGGGTGCGCCGAGCGGATCTCCTCCTCGCTGAGCACCACGTACCGGCCTTTTTCGTAGGCTACACCTTTGACGATGTTTTCTTTGGTGACTTCCTTGCCGGTGACCTTGTTGATGCGTTTATAGCCCACCGGATCCATGCTGCGGCTGTCGAGCCAATCGAAGTCCACGCCTTGCGACGACGTCGCTGAAACCAGCGCCACGGGGATGTGTACCAGTCCAAAACTGATTGCGCCTTTCCAGATTGCCCGAGCCATGACCTGTCCTCCGAGTGATGATCAGGTGACCCGTGGCGCGGCGAGAAAGTTTCCAGTCATTGCGGGGCTTTCAGCGGTACGGTCAAGCCGTGTTACATGTTGTTTGAGACACGAGGGTTAACAAATCCGAACCCACGGCGTAGCGTGGGCTCCAAGGCTCTAGTCCACGTACGTTGAGAGGCATCGCTCATGAACCGGTTTCTGATTGGCATCGCCGTCCTGGCCCTCAGTGGCGGTCTCGTTCATGCCGACATCGTGCTGGCGCAAAGCCCCACCGGCAACAGCAACAATCCCTACAACAGCCCGATCCGCCGGGCCAATCCCAACAGCATGCAGGGCACCCAGCCCAGCAATCCGCCCCTGCGCGGGCCCAATACCGTTCCCGTGCCTCGTCAGCCAACCGTCGACAATCGCGGCATCGGCAATGGCCAGTCCATTCGCTCGGTACCGAGCCATCCGCCGACCTTCATTCCCAACCCGCCCTCCCGGAGCACCGGCAGCAACCGTTGAACGGCAGGACTGCGGTTCTGTCGGCCCTTCACACGAACAAAAGGAATCGTGCATGTTGCGTAAAACCCTTCTAGCCACCTGCTGCGCCGTCGCGCTGATCAATGCCCCGGCGTTCGCCGCCGCGCCCAAAGAGCTGAAAAGCGAGCAGGGCATTCTTGAAGTCACCACCATTGCCCAAGGCCTGGAACATCCGTGGGCGCTGGCGTTTCTGCCTGATCAGGCGGGCATGTTGGTGACCGAGCGCCCGGGCCATCTGCGCGTGGTGAGCAAGGACGGCAAATTGTCGGAGCCGATCAGTGGCGTGCCACAAGTCTGGGCAAAGGGGCAGGGCGGCTTGCTAGACGTGGTGCTGTCGCCGGACTTCAAGCAGGACCGCATGGTTTATCTGTCCTATGCCGAGGGCGGCGGAGAAGGCGGAAAGGCAGGCACAGCGGTCGGGCGCGGGCGACTTTCCGGAGACCTGAAGACGCTGAAGGACTTCAACGTGATCTTCCGTCAGGAACCGAAACTGTCGGTAAGCAACCATTTCGGTTCTCGTCTGGTGTTCGATCGCGACGGGTATCTGTTTGTCACCCTGGGAGAGAACAACGACCGGCCGACTGCGCAGGATCTCGACAAGTTGCAAGGCAAGGTCGTACGCCTCTTCCCCGATGGCAAGGTGCCGGACGATAACCCTTTCGTTGGCCAATCCGGCGTTCGGCCGGAAATCTGGGCCTACGGCCTGCGTAACCCGCAGGGCGCGGCGCTCAATCCGTGGACCGGCACGTTGTGGGAGAACGAGCACGGGCCGCGTGGCGGCGATGAAGTGAACATCATCGAGCGCGGCAAGAACTATGGCTGGCCGTTAGCGACCCATGGCATCAATTACTCGATGCAGCCGATTCCGGAAGCGCAGGGTAAAACTGCTGAAGGCACCGTGACCCCGCATCATGTCTGGGAAAAATCGCCCGGCGTTACCGGCATGGCGTTCTACGACGCCGATCGCTTCAAACCCTGGCAGCACAATGCATTCATCGGTGCGCTGGTGACGCAAGAGCTGATTCGCCTGCAGTTCGATGGCGACAAGGTCGTGCATGAGGAGCGTTTGCTGGGTGAGTTGAATCAGCGTATCCGCGATGTCCGGCAGGGCCCGGATGGATATCTGTATGTGCTGACGGATGAAGAGAATGGCTCGTTGTACAGGCTGGGGCTGAAACCCTCGATCTGAGGCATACCTGTGCAGGAGCTGCCGAAGGCTGCGATCTTGTGGTCTTGTGAAGCGCAACGTTCCGAAAGATCGGAGCCTGCGGCAGCTCCTACGGAATCATGACAGTCAGTCCCGTATTTGGCCGAACCGCCGCCCCCTTGCCTTGTTATAGTTCGGGCCTTATTTTTCAGCCCCGGTAAAGGATTTCTGCCATGACTCAATACTCCGCCTTCAGCGTCGAACTGGCCGACAACATCGCGCATGTGCAGATCAATCGCCCGGAAAAGATCAACGCGATGAACACGGCGTTCTGGAGCGAGATCGTCGAGATTTTCCAATGGATCGACGATACCGATGAAGTCCGCGTAGTGGTGCTCAGCGGTAACGGCAAACATTTCTCTTCCGGTATCGATCTGATGATGCTCGCCGGCGTTGCCAATGAACTGGGCAAGGATGTAGGCCGCAATGCACGTCTGCTGCGGCGCAAGATCCTCAATCTGCAAGCGTCCTTCAATGCCGTGGATAATTGCCGCAAACCGGTGCTCGCTGCCATTCAGGGTTATTGCCTGGGCGGAGCGATCGATCTGATCGCAGCGTGTGATATGCGCTACGCCGCCGAGGACGCGCAGTTCTCGATCAAGGAAATCGATATCGGCATGGCCGCTGACGTCGGCACGTTGCAGCGGTTGCCGCGGATCATCGGAGACGGCATGCTGCGTGAACTGGCTTACACCGGTCGCACCTTTGGCGCCGATGAAGCGCGCAGCATGGGGCTGGTCAATCGCGTCTACAGCGACAAGGACACGCTGCTCGAAGGCGTGTTCGACATCGCCCGTGCCATCGCGGCGAAGTCGCCGATTGCCGTGACCGGCACCAAGGAAATGATCAGCTACATGCGTGACCACCGCATCGACGATGGTCTCGAATACGTTGCCACCTGGAACGCCGCCATGCTGCAATCCACCGATTTGCGCGTGGCCATGGCCGCCCACATGAGCAAACAGAAACCCGAATTTCTGGATTGACCAAACCATGACCTCTCGCTGGACCACTGCAGTACTCGACACCGATCAACCCGGCGGCTGGGCCGTAGCGCGCAGCCCGGAAGGCTTTCTGTTCGATGACAACGGCGCGCTGTTCCCGCGCGAATGGCTCAAGCGCCAGGACCTCTCAGTCCTCGCCGAGCATGGCATAGGTCATCTTGACGGCGAACCGGTGTACCTGCTGGAGTTGCGCAGTGTCAGCGAGGTGCCCGGTTGCGGTTGGAAAGGCCTGCGAGCATTCATGCTCGAGGGCGATCACACGGTGTACAAAGTGCTCGGTTATGCCGCACAGATTGGTACTTGGGCACGCGAACATCGCTTCTGCGGCAACTGCGGCCAGCCCATGACGCAAGTGCCGCGTGAGCGGGCGATGTATTGCCAGCCGTGCGATCTACGCAACTATCCGCGCATCTCACCGAGCATGATCGTGCTGATCACGCGTGGCGACGAGATCCTTCTGGCGCGTTCGCCGCGTTTCGTTACCGGGGTTTACAGCACGCTGGCCGGTTTCGCCGAGCCGGGGGAGTCGGCCGAGGAGTGCCTGATTCGTGAAGTACGCGAGGAGGTGCAGATCGAAGTGAAGAACATCCAGTACATCGGCAGCCAGTGCTGGCCGTTCCCGCATTCGATGATGCTCGGCTTCCATGCTGAATACGCCGGTGGCGAAATTGTCTGTCAGGAAGATGAAATCGAGGACGCCCAGTGGTTCAACGTACATGACTTGCCGCCGTTGCCAGCGTCGCGTTCGATTGCCCGTTACCTGATCGATGTCTACGTGGCCCGGCGCTTAGGCCACGCTGAACCAGTGCTGCCAGGCTAGGCGCACGGTCAGGCCAAGCACTACGGTGATGAACACCGGACGAATGAATTTGGCGCCGCCGCTGATTGCCGTGCGTGCGCCGAAGAAGGCCCCGACCATCACCGACAGGCCCATGCACAGGCCGATGATCCAGTCGACCTGACCGGAGAAAATGAACACCGACAGCGCCGCGATGTTGCTGACAAAGTTCATGCTGCGCGCCACGCCGCTGGCCTTGACCAGATCGATCGGGTACAGCAGCAGACTGCTTACTGTCCAAAACGCGCCCGTCCCTGGACCCGCCACGCCATCGTAGAAGCCGAGGCTGAAACTCTGGGTCGACTGCCATTTCTTCTTGATCGGTGCGTCGCTGTCCAGCGGCGCTTTGGGCGTGCCGCCAAACAGCAGATACACACCACAAGCGAAGACGATCACCGGCAGCATCTTGTTCAGCCACTCGGCAGGCAGGTAGTGCGCAACGACCGCACCGGTCAGCGCGCCGACCAAAGTGCCGACAATCGCGTGGGTCCACTGGCGCGGGTGAAACAGTTTGCGCTTGTAGAAGGTGAAACTGGCGGTCGCCGAGCCGAAGGTCGAACTCAGTTTGTTGGTGCCCAGTACCAGATGCGGCGGCAGGCCCGCTGTCAGCAGCGCCGGCGTGGTCAACAGCCCACCACCGCCAGCAATGGCATCAATGAAACCGGCAAGGAAGGCAACGGCGGCCAGAATGGCCAGGGTGGTGAGGTCAACGCTGAGTTCGAAAGGCATGGAGTCGGTTTATTCGGCAAGGCGCAGAACGGGAGCTGCGGGAGGGCGGTTATGTTACCTGTATCCAACTGTTGCGGCGAGCCAGAGCATGCCGTCGTCAATTACGGTCTGGAACACGTTCCTGTGCAGGAGCTGCCGAAGGCTGCGATCTTCTGGGACGCAGAGCGTTCCGGCTGCTGCGCATGGGAAGAGCAAAGATCGCAGCCTTCGGCAGCTCCTACACAGGGGTGAGTAGCCTTTAGAGGCCGAGTTCGCTCAGCCCCGGATGATCATCCGGACGGCGGCCCAGCGGCCAGTGAAACTTGCGTTCGCTTTCCTTGATCGGCATGTCGTTGATGCAGGCATAGCGCTGGAACATCAGGCCATTGTCATCGAACTCCCAATTCTCGTTGCCGTAGGAGCGGAACCAGTTGCCCGAATCGTCGTGCCATTCATAGGCATAACGCACCGCAATACGCGTATCGGAGTAGGCCCACAGTTCTTTGATCAAACGATAGTCGAGTTCCTTCGCCCATTTGCGCGTGAGGAACGCCTTGGCTTCTTCGCGGTTGTTGGCGAACTCGGCGCGATTGCGCCATCGGGTATCGAGGGTGTAGGCCAGCGAGACCTTTTGCGGATCACGGGTGTTCCAGCCATCTTCGGCGAGGCGTACTTTCTCGATGGCTGACGCATGGTTGAAAGGGGGCAATGGCGGACGTACCTGAGCTGCGGTCGACATGTTCAATCTCCTGATTCATTAAATGTATGAACAACGAGTCCGGCTTATTAAGCGTTACAGGCCAAATGATTTTGCGCCATGCATTGCGCATCATCGGCGGCACTGTGATCACCCATCACAAGCCCTACGGTTATGGCGCCTTCAATCAGAATCAGCAACTGTCTGGCCAGCCGTTGCGGATCCTCGGCACCATATTCGATACACAGCCCGCTCAGGTAGTCGAGCAGCTTGTGTTTGTGTTCTTTGGCCACCCACCGCACCGGATTCTGTGGGTCGCCGGTTTCGCCGCTGGCTTGATGAAGGCACAGCCGCGAAAGGGCCATTATGGACACCGACGAGACCCGGCGCAGACGATGGTGTAAGCTCTCAAACTCTTCGGAATCGAACCTTGCGAGCCTTATGCCGTTGCTTTTCAAACGTTCTCTGCTGCCTAAACTGCGCAGCTTCGCGCTGACCGCCGAGGCGGTGAGCATTCTGTCCAGCGCTGCCGAATTCCGACGCTGCCTGCTCGAGCAAATCGCCGCAGCGACGCAACGCATCTACATCGTCGCGCTGTATCTGCAGCAGGACGAAGCCGGCCAGGAAATCCTCGACGCCCTGCACGCCGCCAAGCTCAAGCGTCCCGAGCTGGAAATCGCCGTGGTGGTCGACTGGTTGCGTGCCCAGCGCGGTCTGATCGGCGCCGGCAAGCAACCGGGCAATGCCGCCTGGTATCAGGACATGACCCGCTCGCATCAGAGCGAAGTGCCGATCTACGGTGTGCCGGTGCAGACCCGCGAGCTGTTTGGCGTGCTGCACCTCAAAGGCTTCGTCATCGATGACAAGGTGGTCTACAGCGGCGCCAGCCTGAACAACG
Organism: Pseudomonas sp. TSRC2-2; assembly: GCF_049897785.1. Lineage (NCBI taxonomy): Bacteria > Pseudomonadati > Pseudomonadota > Gammaproteobacteria > Pseudomonadales > Pseudomonadaceae > Pseudomonas > Pseudomonas sp. TSRC2-2. The sequence goes on along the minus strand of NZ_JAFCWZ010000010.1, from coordinate 293,488 downwards.
TCTACCTGCACAAGCTCGACAAATACCGCTTCGATCGTTACCACGTGCTGCGCAGTCGCGAGCTGGCGGATTCGATGCATCATTTGGTCAAGCATGGCCTGATCGAATCGAAAGCCGTGCATCGCCTCGACCTGCCGAACCTGCCGAGCACGCGCAGTTTGCGCAATGACATCGGTGACCTGCGCAGCCGTCTCAAATACGCGACCTACGACACCGGCGCCGGCAGCACCAGCAAAGAAGGGCTGTCGGTCACGCCGCTGCTCGGGGTTGGCAAGAACAACCCGCTGAATCGGGCGATTCTCGAACTCATTGCCAGCGCGCAAAAGCAGCTGACCATCTGCACGCCTTACTTCAACCTGCCGCTGGGTGTGATTCGTGAAATAAACCGTGCGCTGGCCCGTGGCGTGAAGATCGACATCGTGGTCGGCGACAAGACCGCCAATGATTTCTACATTCCGCCGAGCGAGCCGTTCAAGGTGATCGCTGCACTGCCGTATCTGTACGAGATCAGCCTGCGCCGATTCGCCAAACGCCATCAACACAGCATCGACAGCGGCCAGTTGAACCTGCACCTGTGGCGCGACGGCGACAACACTTATCACCTCAAGGGCATGTGGATCGATCAGCGCTACACCTTGCTGACCGGCAATAACCTCAATCCGCGGGCGTTCCGCCTCGACCTGGAAAATGCGCTGCTGATCGAAGACCCGAAAGGCGAGTGGCTGGAGCCTCGGGCGAAAGAGCTGGAAAACATCTTTCGTCATACCACGCGGATCGACAGTTTCCAGACCCTGGAGACACTGCCGGATTATCCGGCCGGCGTGGCGAAGTTTCTCAAGCGCGTAAGCCGGGTGAGGATTGAACGGTTGCTCTATCGAATTCTTTGATCGCTAAAAGCAAAAGATCGCAGCCTTCGGCAGCTCCTACAGGATTTACACCGGCCAATGCAGGAGCTGCCGAAGGCTGCGATCTTTTCTACTGACGAATCAGTTCTGTCAATTCAGCCCCAACTTCCCCCGCATCATGGACAAATCCTCCGCCAGCGTATTCACCGGCCCGACCAGCGCCTTGCGGTCGTTGTCCTTCACTTTGTCGTAGGTTTCAAAGCCGCCATCCGCTGTTTTGTACTTGGCCAGAATCCTGTCCACCGTGGCGAAGTTCTTGTCGACTTTTGCTACGAATGCCTTGTCCTGCTGCTCGATCTGGGGGCGAAACAGGTCGACGATCTTCTTCGCGCCGTCGATATTGCCCTGGAAGTCGTACAGATCAGTGTGGCTGTAGCGGTCTTCCTCGCCGGAAATCTTCGTCGCCGCGACTTCTTCCAATAGCGCAGCAGCGCCGCCGACGACTTTCTCCGGCGGGAATGTCAGGCCGGCAACACGCGTTTGCAGATCCTGCACGTCCTTGTTCAAACCGTCGGCCAATGCCTCCAGACCCTGGGTGGATTTCTCGGCGAACAAGGAATATTCGAGCCGGTGGAACCCGGTGAAATCTTCAGCCTTCACGCCTTTCTCGTGATCGTCGACGCGCGAGTCGATGGACGCGTCGAGATCGCTGAACAGCTCGGCAATCGGCTCGATCGATTCGTAATACACCCGCGTCGGCGCGTAGAGTTTCTGCGCGGTGGCCAAGTCGCCTTTTTTCACCGCGTCGGTGAACTGCTGGGTGTGGCTGGCCAGTTCATCGAGCTTTTCGGTCACGTAGATCTTGTAGTCCGACACCGGCCCCACCAGATCCAGCGGCGCGGTCGCGGCGAACGCCGACAGCGGGGTGTTGAGCAAACCAAGGGTCAGCAATAACGCGAGTGGCGTTTTTTTCATGGGGCGGCTCCAGTGTCGGTGGGGTGTCATGCGGTTTTGTTGTGAGAGGTGGCCGCCAACAACGAGCGACCGATGAAATCGTCATCGCCGGTCACGCCGGGCAGGGTGAAGAAGTAGCCGCCGCCGACCGGTTTGAGGTATTCCTCAAGCGGCTCGCCGTTGAGGCGGGTCTGCACGGTGATAAAGCCTTTTTCCAGGTCTGCCTGGTAGCAGATGAACAGCAGGCCCATATCGAGCTGGCCATTCTTGTTGACGCCGTTTGAATAGTTGAACGGCCGGCGCAGGATCAAGTTGGCTTGGCTCGCGGCGGTACGCGGGTTGGCCAGGCGAATATGCGCATCGAGCTTGGTCAGCTTGCCGGCCGGGTCTTGGCTGTAGTCGGGCACTTCACTTTCGCTGTGGCCGCCGATGGGCGCGCCGCTGCTTTTGACCCGGCCGAAAATGCTTTCCTGTTCCTGCAGCGGTGTGCGATCCCAGCGTTCGACGAAGTTACGGATGATGCGCACCGCTTGATAACTGCCATGGGCAGCCCACGCTGGCTCGTCGCTTCCCGGTTGCACCCAGACGATACGGTCCATGGCCTTGGCGTCGTTGGAATCCGGGTTGGCCGAGCCATCGCGAAAACCGAGAAAATTTCGCGCCGACTGTGCAGGTTCACCGGGTTTGGCCGGGGCTTGGGGCGGTACGCTGCCTTCCTGTTTCCAGCGCACCAGCAGCAGGTCGGGGAGGTTTTTGACGATATCGCGCAGCGCGTGAATGTTGGTGTCGGCGGTGTTGGCGCAGAACTGCAGGCTCAGGTCGCCATGGCAGCAATCGGCATCGAGCGCATCGTTGGGGAAGCCGACCATGCGTTGCAGGCGTTTGGGTTTTGCCGCTGCCAGACCGAAGCGCTCGTCAAACAGCGACTCGCCGACAGACACAGTGATGGTCAGGTTATCCGGGGTGACCACCGGGCCGAGGATGCCGGAATCCGGCGGCGGCAGTTTCGGATCGATTTGCGCGACCGGGCCGCCCTTCATCAAAAATGCGATGCGTTCATTCAGCGTGCGGAACAGCCGCTTGAGGTCTTCGCGATCGCTGGCCAGCACATCAAACGCCACCAGCATCCCGGAAGCCGGGCGGGGGGTGACGATGCCGGTCTGGTGCAAACCGTGGAAATCGTGGCGGTCTTGGGTCTTGTCGCTGCTCGGCGCTTCGGTGACTTGCGCGGGCGCGGCGGCCATGGCCGGGCAGCTCAGGGCTGATCCGGCGAGGGCGACACCGGCGGCGCCCATGCCCATCAGCACGCGGCGCCGTTGCAGGTTGAGGGGTTCTGAATCGTTCATCGGGTCGTCTTCTGTTTACAGGCCGGAGAGGCCGAGGGCGGGGTCGATGCCATTCAGCGCCGTGGCCAGAGCCTTGGCTTTGGCGGCGATCTGCTGGCGTTGCACGGCGGTCACGGCGTCATAACTGACGTATCCGTCGGCGGATTTGAGCGCGTCGAGCTGGCTGTCAAAGTCGCTCAACGACTGGTCGACCGTGGCCAGCACCTCGGCGGCGGATTTGCTCAGCATCGGCCGCAACAGGTCGACGATTTTGTGCGCGGTTTGCGCGTTGGCGGCGAAACCGTTGAGATCGCTATGGCTGTAGCGCTCTTCTTCGCCGCTGACAGCGCGAACCTCGGCGAGGCTGTTGAGGTTGCGCACGACGATGCTCACCAGTTGCTCCGGCGGCAGCGACTGTGCGAGCAACTGCTGCTTGAGGGTGGTGACGTCAGCGAGCAGGCGTTGACCAATCGGTGCGGTAGCGTCGAGATTGCGCTGCTGGAAAAGGGTGTATTCAAGGCGGTGGAAACCGACAAACGCTGGATCCTGCTCACGCTTTTCAAAATAGTCGGCGCGGGCATTGATCTGATTGTCCAGCTCGGCCAGGCGCTGCGCGGCCGGCGCCAGACGCTGATAAGCGGCACGCGCCGGCAGGTACAGCGCTTGCGCCTGACTCAGGTCGCCCCTGGCGATCGCCTGATTCAGCGCCGTCACCGCTTTGATCAAAGCGCTGCCCTGAACGGCCAGATACACGCGAAATTCCGACAGCGGCCCAACGAAAGCCACCATCGACGGCTTGGCTTTGGCGGCTGCATCTGAAGCGGCCGTCGGTGTGACGTGCAGGGTCCCGCGCGGGTTGCTCAGCAAACCGCAGGTGATTGTGTAGTCGCCCGGTTGCAGGTTGGCGTTGATCACCTGGCTCAGGCCCGGCGCAATGTTTTCCCGTTCTTCGACCACCAGCACGCCGTCGAGAATTTCCCACTCGACCGCACGCTCGGAGCGATTGACGATGCGGAAACTGGCACGGCCGGCCGGCACTGTCAGGGCATTCGGCTCGCAACTGTGCGGATGGATATTGACGACGATTTCGTCATGGTTGTGCTGACGCTTGGCGGCGGCCATGTTCGAGGCGTACCAGAACAGTCCGCCGGCGCCGATCATCAGCAGCACCGAGCCGGCCAGCGCCCAACGCAAGGCCGGTGGGGTTTGAGTAGTAGACATGGGGGGCCTTATTGGCTGGAAACGGAAGTCGTTGGCGTTGCCTGGCGTGGCGCGGGCATGAAGAACATCACCAGCGCCAGCAGCAGATAAATCAGATACGCGCCGAGGGTGCTGACGGTCGGCGCATCCTGATAACCGAACATGCCGGCCAGCACCGAGCCCAACGGGCCATCCATCGGCAACGTGGCGCTGAAGTCGAACAGCACGGTCTGCAGGTGATTCCACAGCCCGGCTTCATGCAGCGCTTGCACCGAGTTGGCGAGAATGCCGGCGGCGACCACGAGGATGAACAAGCCGGTCCACTTGAAGAACGCCGAGAGATTGAGGCGCATGCTGCCGCTATAGATCAGGAAACCGACGATGACCGCCAGGATCAGACCGAGCAGGGCGCCAATCGGCGCGCCCGGGCCTTCGCTCTGCTGGAACACCGCGAGCAAGAAAAATACGGTTTCCAGGCCTTCGCGAGCGACGGCGAAGAAGACCATGGCGATCAACGCAATTACTTGATGCCTGGACGCTGCCAGCGCCTGATCCAACGAAGCTTGCAGTGAATGCTTGATCGACCGCGCGACCTTGCGCATCCAGAAGACCATCGAACTGAGAAAGCCCACCGCGACCAGACCGACGACGCCTTCGAAGAGCTCCTGCTGCTTTTGCGGGAATTCGGCGCTGACCAGTTCCAGGCCAACGCCGACCAGCAGGGCGAGGGCGGCTGCGAGGAAGACGCCGATCCATACGGCTGGCATCCATTGGCCGCGGCCGGTCTGCTGCAGATAACTGGCGATGATGCCGACGATAAGCGCGGCCTCGATGCCTTCACGCAACATGATCAAAAAGGGAACGAGCATTGGACGGCCACGGCGATTTAGATAGGAGGCTAAGTTGTAACATAATGACACTCATTCCCAAATGGCATTCATTGACATTTAGCTGAACGTGAGCTGAACAAGCCTTCTTTTTGGCAAGCCCGCTACCACAGGTGCCGCGCGTCTCTCTGGGCAACACCGATCCCCGGTGGGAGCGGGCTTGCTCGCGAATGCGTCATGTCAGTCAATAAATGTTCAAGCTGAACCACCGCTTTCGTGAGCAAGCCCACTCCCACAGGTTCTTCGCTCTGATCACAAAACCTTCTGGGCAACAAATCCCCGGTGGGAGCGGGCTTGCTCGCGAAGGCGTCAGGTCAGTCAATAAATGTTCAAGCTGAACCACCCTTTCGTGAGCAAGCCCACTCCCACAGGTGCCGCGCTCTGATCACAGACCTTTCAAAGCAGCACAGCCCGCCGGTGGGAGCGGGCTTGCTCGCGAAGGCGTCATGTCAGTCAATAAATGTTCAAGCTGAACCACCGCTTTCGTGAGCAAGCCCACTCCCACAGGTTCTTCACTTGATCACAAGTCTCTCTGGGCAACACCGATCCCCGGTGGGAGCGGGCTTGCTCGCGAAGGCGTCATGTCAGTCAATAAATGTTCAAGCTGAACCACCGTTTTCGTGAGCAAGCCCACTCCCACAGGTTCTTCGCTCTGATCACAAGTCTCTCTGGGCAACACCGATTCCAGGTGGGAGCGGGCTTGCTCGCGAATGCGTCAGGTCAGTCAATAAATGTTCAAGCTGAACCACCGTTTTCGTGAGCAAGCCCACTGCCACTTTGGTCCTGCCGTGGCTCTAGCAGCTGAGGTAAGATGCCCTCCACCGAAAAACAACAAGGTTCATCCCGGTCCATGGCGGAAAAAGACACCATTGCCATCCAACTGGTGCGCGAAGCGCTGCTGCAGAGTTGTGCTCCGGGCGCAACCACGGATGAGGCGTTGAGCAAGGTCGGCATCGATCCGGCGTTATTGACAGCCGACGCGGGCAGGGTGCCGGCTTCGCAATATGCCAAGCTCTGGCGCCTGCTGGCCCGGCGCGGCGATGATGAGTTCTTCGGCATGGACCCACGCAAGCTCAAATCCGGCAGCCTAGCGTTTCTGTGTCGCAGCGCGATGGCGCAACCGACGCTGGCGGCAGCGCTGGATACCGGTCTGAGCTTTCTTTCGCTGATGCTCGAAAAACTGCCGGCGCAACTGGTGCATCAGCAGAGCCTCGCCGAAATTGTCTTGCTCGAAGACGACACCGAACCGCGCCGCGCCTTCACTTATTTCACTTACTGGATGATTGTTCACGGCGTGGCGTGCTGGCTGGCCGGGCGGCGGATTCCGATTCTCGCGATTGAACTGCGCTGCGCCGAACCGGATTTCACCGACGACTATCAGGTGATGTTTTCGCAGAACCTGCGTTTCGAACGTCCCCGCACGCGAATGATTTTCGCCGCCGATTGCCTCGATCTGCCGATCAAGCGCAGTGCCGAAGAGTTGAAGCGTTTCCTTGCCCAGGCGCCGGCGAACATTCTGGTCAAGTATCGCGACCCCGATAGTCTGGCCAGCCGAATCAAGCAGGATCTGCGGCACCTGCCTGCCGAGCAGTGGCCGGAAACCGAAGCGCTGGCCCGGCAATTGTGCATGTCCGCCTCGACCCTGCGCCGCCGTCTCGCTGAGGAAGGGCAGACCTATCAGGGGCTGAAAGACAGTGTGCGAAAGGAACTGGCGATTACCTGGCTCGCCGAGCCTTCGATCAGCTTCATCGAGATCGCCGCGCGCCTCGGTTTCGCCGATGTCAGCTCGTTCTACAAGGCGTTTCGCAAGTGGTCGGGGTCGAACCCCGGCCACTACCGTAGCCTGATCCTCAGCCAGCCAACGGGATCCAGCCCGGCTGAGGAATAATCAAAGCTCCTTTACGCTGACCAGCGACGTTGTGCCGGTGCCAAATGCGGAGGTTTTGATGCGCAAGCTCAGTTCATCCTTCGCGCCGCGCAACACATAGATATGATCCGACAGTTTAGGGCTCTCGAGTTTGTAGAGTTTCACACTGCCCTTTGGATACCGCGTGGGATCAAGCTCCAGCACTGCATGGATTTTGTTGGCGCGAGAGGACGCGTTGTGGCGGTTCTTGCCAAACAGGGTTTCAGACAGCTGCTGCCGTGGCATCGAATCAGGGGCCAGGTCGGTCACGTACAATCCGACGACACTGCGCTGCGGCCTGCCGTAAGCATCGTTGGACGAGTTATTGATGAAGGAGCTGCTCAGCGCTTTGATCGTCGCCAGTTTTTCCTTGTTGACGTAGTGATACAGACGCTCGGGCAGGGTCTCGATTTCGGTTTCGATGACGGTCGGGAATCCACTGCTGTCAGCAATCGCCCGTCGCGACGGGCCCGGCGCCTCGGTATTGGATCCGTCGTGTGCGCGTTTGTTAGGCGCACCGCCCTTCAAATGCAGCCGGTTATCGATCGTCCAGCGCCCCTGACCGTCGGTGGTCAGGAATGGGCCCGGTCGAAGATTGTCGACGGGATCAATGATCAGTACCGGACCTTCTTCAATCGATACGCGGAAGAATTGCTCGCCAACCAGCGCGTGCCACCTGTCGTTGTAGCGATACAGGCCCTTGTTACGCCCTTGTGCGACTGGTGCTCCCAGATCGGTCGGCTTTGCCAGTGCGAAGCTATCGAGCAGTGCCTGCTGCCCCTCGGTGTAAGCCCGCGGCGTGGCCCATGCGTTTTCGGTGCTCGCCCGGTCTGCCTGCGGGTGCTGCTCACTGGGCAGCATCGGGTTTTCTTCGACCGGAATATCTGGCGCTGCGGGCCCGGAATTGTCTACGGCGAATTCGAAAACCTCAGGGTCAAGGTGTGGAGCATTTCCGGTGTTTCGAGCCCCGTTGGCGATACGTCCGGCGTGCATGAGGACGGCTGCGAGATTGAGCAGCAGGTCAGCAACGGCAAATGATTTGTCCTGGCCGTCCGCTGTCGATAGCGCTTGAAGGTCATCCTTGAGGCTGACCGCCAATTGCAGCAACCATCCTGCAGTGGCGGCAGGCCCGGTGACCAGTGGCAACAGCGATTCGAATATCAACCAGCCCAGCGTCTTGAAGTTGGCCCTGCGGCTTTCAGCGTTGGACACCGATTGCCGATCCGCCAGTTCCACCAGCGCCTGACTGTTGGCTTCATACAGCGGCTGAAATATATCGCCATGCATGGCGGGCGAAACGGTCATTTCCCAGCGCAGGCGAATTTCGTTGGCGCCCAGCAATCCAGTGTGACGAACCGAGGCTTTGTACCAGTCATGAATACTTTTTTGCAGCGCAGCGTCGGATTCGATCGCGCGTTGCAGATGGCTCTTCGAGGGAAACTGAATCAACGAAGGCGAGTAGAAGGGGCGATAGAGCACGACCGGCGCATTGCGTTCGGTGCCCTCAATAACAAACATGTTCAACACCGGACCCAGGCGCAGGTGCAACGGGCTGACTCGCAGATGGTTTGCCGTTTGCCGGTCATCAGCCAGTGCGATGATCAGGTTTGCGCCATGAACGTCAAAACCGTGCTCGCCGTTGAGTTTTGCCTGTAAGGCCTGCAGGGGTAGTTGGTTACGCAACTGCACCTTGAACAGGTTTTGTCGCGACGCCGCTTCGCTCGGGTTATCGAGCAGATGTTGCTTCAGATACGCAGGGTAGGTGCGGCCGATGTCCACTGCCTGGATCAGCGCCTTGGCGTACTGCGGGGTCAGCCAGTCCGGCACGCTTTGCTGCTGCAAGCCTTTGACGCTCATCTGCCCCCAGGGCAGGCCGGCAAGATTCTCCAGAGCGAAATCGATAACGCCCAGCCGCGTCGTTTCCTGAATTCCCCAGCCGCCAGGAACACCTTCAGAGACTTTGATGTGCAGTTCGATGTGATCGGGATTGACCGGTTCATGGCCGTCGCGACTCATCTGCTTGATGAGTGCCTGATAAGTGAAGTCGCGGATGGACTGCAAATGGGTAAAAAACGTTGCGCCGTCGTACTGCCAATGCGTGGCCGCCATCGCCGAAATGAAGCGTCGATAGGTACGACGGTCGTCGGCATTCGCGTGTGCAAGCCACGACGGCAAATGCTTTTCCACGCTTGCTGCGTGGGTGATCGTATGCCTCGTACCCGCAAACAGACGAAGCGGGTCGGTGATCCTGTCGAACTGTTGCTCGGCGCTGGCGAACATTTCATCGAGCGGAAACTGGATGCTTTGAAGGTCCAGCAGTTGCCGGTCGATCAAAACACGCGCCAGTTCGTCAAAGATATTGGCATCCGGCTCGTATCGCTGAACGCTCAGAGACGCAACCTCCCAGCGCAGTTGCAGGCGCTGAGCTACGTGTTGCAGGCACGCCGACTCGGTGCTGAATCTTTCCCAGGCACCAGAGGGTTGAATCAACACAGTGCCAGACGTATCGGTAACCATCAGCGCCGGATAAATCAGCGAACTGACGTCCTCGCCATCCTTCATGTCGAATTTCAATAAACACGCCGAGGACCGTAAGTGCTCATTGAACAATGCTCTGTGTTGTTTTTCCGGCCGGACGATCAAACCCGTCAATGAAAAATAAAAGGCTTCATCTTTCTGATGAAGTGCTTCATTGATATTGGACGCACAGGCGTCTTTCAATGCTTCCGACAACCATTGCCAACGACTCATTTGGTTATCAGCCGGTTGCTGCCAGTAACTCAGCAGTTGCTCTTGCAATGTATCAACCAACGTATGACAAATATCCTCAATGGCGGATTGGAAATCGACCAGGTTGATCTTGTCCCGATCGGCTGCGTTGACCGGAACAATAAGAGTTTCTGCGTTTATCAACAGGCATCGGCCTGCGGCGAAAGCTTGAAGGAATGCCTCAAGCAACGTGACCGGGTCGGAGCCCGGAGGCGATCGCAGATCGTCATAGAAAAGTACATCCAGCGACAAAGATGACGATGCCAGACAATATTGCAGATAGTTTTCAAGCAGCTCTCTGGCTGTTTTGCGTAACGTTGGCTGATCCTTGAACTGTGCCAATAACGATTGTTCAAAGATGAAATCCTCTGTCTCAAGGATTGTTGGAGAAGGCGACATGAAATACATCTCGAGTGAATAAAAACAATGGCGGGTTGAAAGATCGACGAAACTACCGATACACCCCGTCAATCGCCAGCGCACATAGTTAACAACTTGTAAGCCAGCGCGATTTGAGCTGAAGATTTTGGCCAAACCAGTCAACCGGCTTGATGGCTTTGACCATTGCCCCAGGCCCCGCAGAGCGCGACTATCGTTGCGTTGTTTACGGTTCCCAGCCTAATAAAAACACCGAGGGATTCTGGCAATGCGTGATTACTTGTCCGCCACCGAACAGTTCGATTATCAGCACACCATCGACACGTCGCTCAGCGGCACGCTCGCGGCACTCAACGCCTGCATCGAGTGCTGCGACCGCCATGCCTTGCCAGGCCGCATTGCGTTGTTCTGGGAAGGTCGCGACGACTCGAGTGCGACTTACACCTTCACTGATTTGCAGGACAAAGCCGCGCGGTTCGCCAATTTCCTCCTCGCCCAAGGCGTGAAGAAGGGCGACAAGGTTGCCGGGCTGCTGCCGCGCAACGTCGAGTTACTCATCACCGTGCTCGCCACCTGGCGTATCGGCGCGGTGTATCAGCCGCTGTTTACCGCGTTCGGCCCCAAGGCCCTCGAACATCGACTGAACAGCTCCGGGGCGAAAGTCGTGGTGGCCGACGCGGTTAACCGGCCCAAGCTCAATGAAGTCAGCGCATGCCCGACCATCGTCACCGTTGGCGGCGACAAAGGGCAGGGTATCGTTCGCGGTGACTACAGTTTCTGGGCCGAGCTGGCCAGCTATTCCAATGTTTGCGAACCGCTGTTGCTGTCTGGCGAAGACCCGTTCCTGCTGATGTTCACCTCGGGTACCACCGGCCCGGCAAAAGCGCTGTCGGTGCCGCTCAAAGCGATTGTCGCTTTCCAGAACTACACGCGCGATGCGGTAGACCTGCGCCCCGAAGATGCCTTCTGGAACGTCGCCGATCCGGGTTGGGCCTATGGCATTTATTTCGGCGTGACCGGGCCGTTGGCGCTGGGGCACCCGATCACCTTCTACGATGGCCCGTTTACCCTCGAAAGCACCTGCCGGGTGATCAACAAATACGGCATTACAAATCTCACCGGGTCGCCCACTGCCTACCGACTGCTGATTGCCGGTGGCGAAGCATTCGCCACATCGATCAAAGGCAGACTGCGCATTGTCAGCAGTGCCGGTGAGCCGCTGAACCCGGAAGTGATTCGCTGGTTCGCCGACAAGCTTGACGTAGTCATCCACGATCATTACGGCCAGACCGAATTGGGCATGGTCTTGTGCAACCACCACGGCCTCGAGCATCCGGTGCACGTCGGCGCCGCTGGTTTCGCTTCACCGGGGCATCGCATCGTCGTGCTCGATGAGCAGTTCAACGAACTCGGCGTCGGTCAGCCGGGCATCCTCGCCATCGACCGCCCGCAGTCGCCGATGTGCTGGTTCGGCGGCTACGAAGGCGCGCCCACGAAAGCCTTCGTCGGCAACTACTACCTGAGCGGCGACACCGTGGAGTGGAACCCGGACGGCAGCATCAGTTTCGTTGGCCGCAGTGATGATGTGATCACCACCTCCGGCTACCGCGTCGGCCCGTTCGACGTGGAAAGCGCCCTGATCGAACACCCGGCCGTGGTCGAAGCGGCGGTCGTCGGTAAGCCCGACCCGGAACGTACCGAACTGGTCAAAGCCTTTGTCGTACTGAGCGCGCAGTACCGCGCCGCGCCGGAGTTGGCCGAAGAACTGCGCCAACACGTGCGCAAGCGTCTGGCCGCGCATTCGTACCCGCGTGAAATCGAATTTGTCAGCGAATTGCCCAAGACCCCGAGTGGCAAATTGCAGCGCTTTATCTTGCGCAACCAGGAAATCGCCAAGGCTCAAGAGGCCGCGGCGCCTAACGTTTCAGCTTGAATCCAAGGAAACACCGTCATGCAGATCGAGAACAAGGTTTTTATCGTCACCGGCGGCGCGTCCGGCCTCGGTGCGGCCAGCGCTGAATTGCTGGTCAGTGCCGGCGCCAAAGTGATGCTGGTCGACATGAACGCCGAAGCCGTCGCCGCGCAGGCTCAGCGCCTCGGCGCGCAAAGTATGGTTGCCGACATCAGTAACGAAGCCGCCGCCGAAGCCGCTGTGCAGGCGACCGTCGCCGCATTTGGCAGCCTCAATGGCTTGATCAACTGCGCGGGCATCGTCCGTGGCGAAAAAATCCTCGGCAAGAACGGTCCGCACGCCCTGAGCAGTTTTGCTCAGGTGATCAACGTCAACCTGATCGGCAGCTTCAACATGCTGCGCCTGGCCGCTGCGGCCATTGCCGAGAGTGAAGCCAACGCTGACGGCGAGCGTGGGGTGATCATCAACACCGCATCGGTCGCTGCATTTGACGGCCAGATCGGCCAGGCGGCGTACTCGGCATCGAAAGGCGCGATCGCCAGCCTGACCCTGCCGGCCGCGCGCGAGCTGGCGCGCTTCGGCATCCGCGTGATGACCATCGCACCGGGCATCTTCGAAACGCCGATGATGGCCGGCATGACCCCGGAAGTCCGCGACTCGCTGGCCGCCGGCGTGCCGTTCCCGCCACGCCTGGGCAAGCCCGCCGAATACGCTGCGCTGGTGCGCCACATCATCGAAAACAGCATGCTCAATGGCGAGGTGATCCGTCTCGACGGCGCCTTGCGCATGGCAGCCAGGTAAAGGGGAATCCGTCATGACTCTGTCCAACGATCCGATTGTTATCGTCAGCGCCGTCCGCACTCCGATGGGCGGTTTTCAGGGTGAACTGAAAAGTCTCACCGCACCGCAACTCGGCGCGGCGGCGATCAAGGCTGCGGTAGAACGCGCCGGTGTCGCCAGCGACGCAGTTGATGAAGTGCTGTTCGGTTGCGTACTGCCCGCCGGCCTCGGCCAGGCGCCGGCTCGCCAGGCTGCGCTGGGTGCCGGGCTGGATAAATCAACGCGTTGCACCACGGTCAACAAGATGTGCGGCTCGGGCATGCAGACCACGATCATGGCCCACGACATGCTGGTGGCCGGCAGCGCCGACGTGGTGGTTGCCGGCGGCATGGAAAGCATGTCCAACTCGCCGTACCTGCTCGATCGCGCCCGCGCCGGCTATCGCATGGGCCATGGCCGCGTGCTTGATTCGATGTTCCTCGACGGGCTCGAAGACGCCTACGACAAGGGCCGTCTGATGGGCAGCTTCGCTGAAGATTGCGCCGAGGCCAACGACTTCAGCCGCGAAGCGCAGGATGCGTTCGCCATCGCCTCGACCACCCGCGCACAGCAGGCGATCAAGGATGGCAGCTTCCAGGACGAAATCGTCCCGCTGACCGTCACCGTCGGCAAAGAGCAGGTCCTGATCAGTCACGATGAACAGCCGCCTAAAGCCAAACTCGACAAAGTCGCCTCGCTGAAACCGGCGTTCCGTGAGGGCGGCACGGTCACTGCCGCCAACTCGAGCTCAATCTCCGATGGCGCGGCGGCGCTGGTGCTGATGCGCCAATCCCATGCGCAGCAACTGGGCCTCAGACCGCTGGCGGTGATTCACGGACACGCTGCGTTCGCCGACACCCCGGGCCTGTTTCCCACCGCACCGATTGGCGCGATTAGGAAACTGCTGAAGAAGACCGGTTGGGCGCTGGACCAGGTTGATCTGTTTGAGGTGAACGAGGCGTTTGCGGTGGTCGGCATGGCGGCGATGGCGCACCTTGAAATTCCTCACGACAAGCTCAATGTGCATGGCGGCGCCTGTGCGCTGGGCCATCCGATCGGTGCGTCGGGCGCGCGTATTCTGGTGACGTTGCTGGCAGCGCTGCGACACAAACAGCTCCAGCGCGGGATTGCTGCTATCTGCATTGGCGGCGGCGAAGCCACGGCCATGGCGGTGGAATGCCTCTACTGACCCACACAAATCCCTGTAGGAGCCGACGAGTGCAACGAGGCTGCGATCTCTTGATCTTGTTTTTCAATTTCAAGATCAAGGTCAAAAGATCGCAGCCTCGTTGCACTCGACAGCTCCTACACTCAAGGACTCATCATGATCCCCAACGATGACCAAACCCAGATCCGCGACATGGCCCGGCAGTTTGCCGAAGAGCGGCTCAAGCCGTTCGCCGCTGAGTGGGACCGTGAGCACCGTTTCCCCAAGAACGCCATCGCCGAGATGGCCGAACTGGGCTTTTTCGGCATGCTCGTGCCGGAGCAGTGGGGCGGTTGTGACACTGGCTACCTGGCTTATGCCATGGCGCTGGAAGAAATCGCCGCCGGTGACGGAGCGTGCTCGACGATCATGAGCGTGCACAACTCAGTGGGCTGCGTGCCGATTCTCAAATTCGGTAATGACGATCAGCGCGAGCGCTTCCTCAAACCGCTGGCCAGCGGCACCATGCTCGGGGCCTTTGCCCTGACCGAACCGCAGGCCGGTTCCGATGCCAGCAGCCTGAAGACGCGCGCCCGACGGGAAGGCGATCACTACGTATTGAACGGCTGCAAACAATTCATCACCTCCGGGCAGAACGCCGGCGTCGTGATCGTGTTCGCTGTGACTGACCCGAGCGCAGGCAAGCGCGGGATCAGCGCGTTTATCGTGCCGACCGACTCACCCGGCTACAAAGTCGCACGGGTCGAAGACAAACTCGGCCAGCACGCCTCCGACACCTGCCAGATCCTCTTTGAAGACGTGAAAGTGCCGGTCGCCAATCGCCTCGGCGAGGAAGGTGAGGGCTACAAGATCGCTTTGGCCAACCTCGAAGGTGGCCGCGTCGGTATCGCCGCGCAGGCTGTGGGCATGGCGCGCGCTGCGTTCGAAGCTGCCCGTGACTACGCCCGTGAGCGTGACACCTTCGGCAAGCCGATCATCGAGCACCAGGCCGTGGCGTTTCGCCTGGCGGACATGGCCACGCAAATCGCCGTCGCCCGGCAGATGGTGCACTACGCAGCCGCCTTGCGCGACAGCGGCCAGCCTGCGCTGGTCGAGGCGTCGATGGCCAAGCTGTTTGCCTCGGAAATGGCCGAGAAGGTCTGCTCCATGGCCTTGCAAACCCTCGGCGGTTACGGTTACCTCAACGATTTCCCGCTGGAGCGCATCTACCGTGACGTGCGTGTCTGCCAGATCTACGAAGGCACCAGCGACATTCAGCGCATGGTGATTTCGCGCAATCTCTGACAAGGAATTTTATTCATGACTTACGAAACCATCCTCCTGGAAACCCGTGACCGCGTCGGCCTGATCACGCTCAACCGGCCCCAGGCGCTGAACGCCCTCAATGCGCAACTGGTCAGCGAAGTGAACCACGCGCTGGATACGCTGGAAGCGGACGCACACATTGGTTGCATCGTCCTCACCGGTTCAAAAAAAGCCTTCGCCGCCGGCGCCGACATCAAGGAAATGGCCGAGCTGACCTATCCGCAGATCTACATGGACGACCTGTTCAGCGACAGCGATCGCGTGGCCAACCGACGCAAACCGATCATCGCAGCGGTCAACGGTTTCGCCCTCGGGGGCGGTTGTGAGCTGGCGCTGATGTGCGACTTTATTCTGGCTGGCGACAATGCCAAATTCGGCCAGCCGGAAATCAACCTCGGCGTGTTGCCGGGCATGGGCGGCACCCAACGTCTGACCCGCGCCGTGGGCAAGGCCAAAGCCATGGAAATGTGCCTGAGCGGACGCATGATCGACGCGGTGGAAGCCGAGCGCTGCGGCATCGTCGCGCGGATCGTGCCGAGTGACGAGCTGCTTGATGATGCGCTGAAGGTCGCAGCGGTGATCGCTGGCAAGTCACTGCCGATTGCGATGATGATCAAGGAAAGTGTGAATCGTGCGTTCGAGGTCAACCTGACCGAGGGTGTGCGTTTTGAGCGCCGGGTGTTTCACGCCGCGTTTGCGACGCAAGACCAGAAGGAAGGGATGGCGGCGTTTATTGACAAGCGTGAGGCTGTATTCCAAGGCAAATAGATGCGGTGCCTAAGCTGACGCCTTCGTGAGCAGGCTCGCCCCCACAGGGATCTCCACCGCCCAATGTGGGAGCGGGCCTGCTCGCGAAGCTTTTAGAGCTGATAGTTCTTCAAATCCCGCGCAATCACCATCCGCTGTATCTCGCTCGATCCTTCATAAATCTGGGTAATCCGCGCATCGCGGTAGTACTTCTCGACCGGGTAATCCTCCAGATAGCCATAGCCGCCATGGATCTGGATTGCCGACGAACAGACCTTCTCGGCCATTTCCGAAGCGAACAGCTTGGCTTGTGAAGCCTCGGACAAACACGGTTTGCCAGCGGTGCGCAGCCGCGCCGCATGCAGAATCAGCAACCGCGCGGCGTTGATCTGCATGTGCATGTCAGCCAGCAGATTGGCGATGCTCTGGTGCTCGATGATCGGCTTGTCGAATTGCACGCGATCCTTCGCATAGGCCAGCGCCGCTTCAAACGCCGCTCGCGCGATGCCTAATGCCTGCGCCGCGATGCCGATGCGTCCGCCTTCAAGGTTGGACAGGGCAATCGCCAGGCCCTTGCCGCGTTCGCCGAGCAGATTGGCCTCGGGGATGCTGCAGTTGTTCAGCGTCACCGCGCAGGTGTCGGAAGCACGGATGCCCATTTTGTGTTCGGTGCGATCGACGATGAAGCCCGGCGTATCGGTCGGCACCAGAAATGCGGAAAGCCCTTTCTTGCCCAGGTCCGGGTCGGTCACGGCGAAGACGATCGCCAGTTTCGCCCGTTTGCCATTGCTGACAAATTGCTTGGCGCCGTTGATCACCCACTGGCCGTCGCGCAGTTCGGCGCGGGTGCGCAGGTTGTGCGCTTCGGAGCCGGCCTGGGGTTCGGTCAGGCAAAAGCAACCAATGGTTTGCCCACTGGCCAGATCGGCCAGCCAGGTCTGTTTCTGTTCGTCGCTGCCGTAGTTGAGCACCGGGCCGCAGCCGACCGAGTTGTGGATGCTCATGAACGCGCCGGTGGCCCCATCGCCGGCAGAGATTTCCTCGACGGCCAGCGCATAGGCGACGTAATCGACATAAGTACCGCCCCATTCCTCAGGCACGACCATACCGAGCAAACCCAGCTCACCCATCTTCGCCACGAGGGCGTCGTCGATCCAGCCAGCCTTTTCCCAGGCTTGTGCGTGGGGCGCGATTTCGCCACGGGCAAAGTCCCGGGCCATGTCGCGGATCATCACTTGTTCTTCAGTCAGTTCTAGATCGTGCATGGCTCAGCTCCCGCTCTCATCAAAACCATGGAAGAAACTCGCGACCTGCGCAGCGTCCAGCTCAGCGACGGTCGGCGGGTTCCAGCGCGGTGACTTGTCCTTGTCGATCAGCAGGGCGCGCACGCCTTCGATCAGGTCGCCACGGGCAAACCACTGGCGGTCCAGATGCAGCTCCAGAGCAAAGCAGTGCTCCAGACTCAAATGCCTGCCGCGACGGAGCATTTCCAGGGTCACAGCCATGGCCAGCGGCGAGCGGGTTTGCAGCAGATCCGCCGTGGAGACCGCCCATTCGTGGCTGTCGGCGACGGTGACGGCGCGCAATTGCTCGATCATGCTCGGCACGTCGGGCAGGGCGAAGAAGTGATCGATGGCCGGGCGTAGAGCCTGGAGCGGCGCATCCGGCAAAGTTTGTACGGCATACTTGGCCAGCAGGTTCTGCAGCGACTTGAGCGGCGTGTCCTGCCACTCCATGTTGTCGAATTTTTCGTCGAGCAGGGCCAGTTTGCTGCTGTCCAGATACCAGTCGGCGAGGCCGCAATACAGTGCATCGGCAGCGCGGATCTGCACGCCGCTGACGCCCAGATAAATCCCCAGCTCGCCGGGAATGCGCGGCAGGAAGTAACTGCCGCCAACATCGGGGAAATAACCGATGGCCACTTCCGGCATCGCCAGACGGCTCTTCTCGGTGACCACGCGCAGATCGGCGCCTTGCACCAGACCCATGCCGCCGCCGAGAACGAACCCGTCCATCAACGCCAGCACCGGTTTGCGGTAGTGATGAATGGTCAGGTCGAGGGCGTATTCCTCGACGAAGAAATCTTCGTGCAGCGTGTCGCCGCTTTTGAAACTGTCGTACAGCGAGCGAATGTCGCCGCCGGCGCAGAATGCCTTTTCACCCGCACCGCGCAATACCACGGCGTGAACATTGGTGTCGGACGCCCAGGCATCAAGCTGCTGTTGCAGCAGACGCACCATGTCGAGGGTGATCGCATTGAGGCCCGCAGGGCGGTTGAGGGTCAGGTGGCCGATATGGTTGCGCACCTCGGCCAGCACGTCGTTTTGCATCGCATCCATGGACGGGGTCCGCCGGGATGAAGCCTGAGCTGTCATCAGTAACTCCCTGCTTTTATTATCTTTATTCGAAAAGCCCGCGCGCGGGCGTTAGCGGATCGTAACAGTGCAAATTTGCCGTGTACAACGGGGATATGTGCAGGGGGAATCTGCGTTTTTCTCTCAGGGCTGCTTTCTGTGCGCGTAGGAGCTGACGAGTGCAACGAGGCTGCGATCTTTTGATTTCAAGAAACAAGATCAAAAGATCGCAGCCTCGTTGCACTCGTCAGCTCCTACAAGGCGATCATCGGAAGGTTTCAGTAATGCTGCGGCGTTTGGCGTGCAATTCGCTGGCGTGGATCAGGCGTTCAAGGTCTTCGGGGGTGACGTCGATGAAAGCCTCCATGTCGGCCAGCGCCAGTTTCAGGTCTTCGGCGGTGATCGCCTGGCGGTCGACCGGGACCACTGGCGGTGCAGGTTCAGCAGCGCGTTTCGGATAGCGGATGCGGGTGAGGTTGTTGTAGGCCAGCGCGCTGGCAAGCATGCACAGGGCGCCGAGCATCACCGGTTCCATGGCTTTCCAGTCCATGGCGATGGTGGCCGGATCGGCCAGCACCAGTGTCAGCGCCAAGGCGCCGGCCGGTGGGTGCAGACAACGCAGCCAGCACATCAGGATCACCGCCATGCCAGCGGCGAGGCAGGCACTACCCAGCGTTCGACCGAGCACATGGGCTACCAGCAAGGCAACCACTCCAGCGCACAAGTACCCGCCGAGAATCGACCACGGTTGGGCGAGGGCGCCGGAGGACACGGCGAACAGCAGCACCGCCGAAGCACCGAGCGGGCCGATCAGGTGAAACGCAACGTCGTGCCCGAACACCTGCGCGCACATCCACACGCTGAACAACGTGCCCAGGCCCATGCCGATCGCGGCACGGCTCCATTCAGTAGGGCGGGTATTGATGGCGGCGGGCAACCAGCGAGCAAGCATGTAGAACTGATCCTTTGCAAAATTCGAGGCAAAAAAAAGGACTTGTCCGGCATATCCGGAAAGCCCTCGAAGCGTTCCAACATTGGGGGAGGAACGCGCGTAGTTTGCCGATCAAAGTGGATGCTGACAAATTCATATAAATGCAGTTTTAGTGCACTATTTTTGAATTGAAGCAGCGCGGCGCGCGCTGACAAAACAAAGATAGCCGCCTAGCGCTGCCAGCGCGCTCAGGGCGAAGAACATACTCGGCGCAGGCGTATGCATCAGCAGAAACCCGCAGATGACCGGGCTCGCCCCGCCGCCGAGTGCTGCGAGGTTTTGCGCGCCGTAGTAGCTGCCGCGCAATGCCTCCGGGGCGAGGGTGTCGACGAAGAGGAAGTCGGCCGGGTAGATGATCATCTCGCCCAAAGTGAAAATGAACATGGCCGCGCACCAGCCGAGCAGGCTGTCGGCCACGCTGAAACCGATGAGGCCGATAATGAATAGCGCGGTGCCGCCGGCAATCCAGTGACGCAGGTGTTCGCGACTCAGCCAGCGCCCGACCTGGTACTGCAGCACGATGACCGTGATTGCGTTGCAGGCCAGCAGGGCGGCCATCGTGTCGAGCATTTGTTGCTGGGTGTGGGCGACCAGCAGGTATTGCGACAGGTACAGGGTGAAACGCCCGTGCACCAATGTGCTGAGCAGGCAGCCAAGGGTGAACAACACCATCGTCCGGTCATTTTTGAGGATCACCAAGGTGTTGAGGAAACTCTGCGGCGCGCTGCCGACAGATAATGGGCGGGCATCCCTGGCCCCGCCGAACAGCAGAAAAATACTGCCAATGGCAATTGCGCCGGCAACGATGAACGGCGCGGATGGCTGCACCCCGGCAATCACCACGCCGAGCATCGGGCCGACGGCGTAGCCGATATTGGTCAGCGTGTAATTGAGCGAAAACGCCTTGACCCTCTGGCCCACCGGCAGGTGTTCACTGAGGATCGCCTTGCTGCCGATCAGAAACAGCGCCGACGCGGTCTCGCTGATGATCAGCACCACGGTGACCAGATACAGATTCTGCGCGACGGTCAGCAGGATCAGGCCTATACCGCTGGAGAGCATGGTCAGGATCAGCAACTGGCGCTTGTCGAGCCTGTCGATGATGTAGCCGCCGTACAGCGACAGCAACGTGGCGCTGAACACGGCGATGCCCAATAGCAAGCCGACATCCTGCGGATTGAGCCCCAGTTTGTTGCTGAGAAACAAGGTCAGCAGCGGACTGATCAGTGCGCGACTGATGACCACGGTCAGCGAGCTGATCATCAATCGGCGAATGAACGGAGAATAGATGGCCACGGAAGGGGAATGTCCTTATTCGGGAAGCCTTGGGCGAACGCCATCCTCTCTGTGCAGGCGCCACCGGTCAACCTCCATGGCACCACACACAACTTCAGCTGGACACCACAGGGCCAGCTCAAGCCACGTCCGAAGCCGCCGGCCTCTGCCGCAACGTAATCGGTAACTTGCACGACTCACCGCGGCCCATCGGGAAATACTGAAAACCGTTACGCGCCAGGCGTTCAGCGTCATACAGATTGCGGCCATCAAAAATCACCGGGCTGTTCAGACGCTGTTTGATCAGCTCGAAATCCGGCGCCTTGAACTGTTGCCATTCGGTGCAGATGATCAGCGCGTCGGCACCGGCCAATACTGATTCAGGCGTCCCCATCAACATCAGTTTTGGCTCGTTTGGATAAAGCCTCTGGGTTTGCTGCATGGCTTCGGGATCGAACGCACGCACGCTGGCGCCAGCAGCCCATAAAGCTTCGAGCAGTACCCGGCTCGGCGCGTCACGCATGTCGTCGGTGTTGGGCTTGAACGCGAGGCCCCACAGAGCAAAGGCCTTGCCGCGCAAGTCGCCGTGGTAGAACGCCTTGATGCGCTCGAACAGCTTGTGCTTCTGCCGCTGATTGATCGCCTCGACCGCTTGCAGCAGATCACTGGAACAATGCGCCTGCTCGGCACTGTGAATCAGCGCGCGCATGTCCTTGGGAAAACACGAACCGCCGTAGCCGCAACCCGGATAGATGAAGTGATAGCCGATCCGCGAATCGGCGCCGATGCCATGACGCACCGCTTCAATGTCCGCACCGAGGTGCTCGGCAAGTTCGGCGATCTGGTTGATGAAGCTGATTTTGGTCGCCAGCATGCAGTTGGCGGCGTATTTGGTCAGCTCGGCGCTGCGCAGGTCCATGAACAGGATGCGCTCATGGTTGCGGTTGAACGGTGCGTACAGATCGCGCATCACCTCGCGCACTTCCGCGCCTTCGCAACCAATGACAATACGGTCCGGGCGCCGGCAATCGGCAACGGCAGAGCCTTCCTTGAGGAATTCCGGGTTGGAGACGATATCGAACTGCAGCAGTCGGCCGACCTTGATCAGGGCCTTTTCGATGTAATTGCGCAAGGCATCGCCCGTGCCCACCGGCACCGTGGATTTTTCCACCACGATCAATGGCTGCTCACGATGTTGAGCAATAGCGTCGCCGACTGACAGCACAAAGCGCAGATCTGCCGAACCGTCCTCGCGTGACGGCGTGCCCACTGCGATAAACGCCACGCGCCCATGCAACACCGCGAACCGCTCATCAGTGGTGAATAACAGGCGTTTCGAATCCAGGCCCTCGCGTACCAGGCTGGCCAGCCCTGGCTCGAAAATACTGACGTGGCCCTCGCGTAACTGCTCGATCTTCTGCGCATCGACATCCATGCACACGACCTCGTGACCGACCTCAGCCAGCACCGCCGCCTGCACCAGACCGACATAACCACTGCCAAACACCGTGATCTTCATGCCGCACTCCTGCTTGCAGTTCCCTGCATTGAAGATAAGAGCGCGATGTTTCAGTTCGCCTACCGCAGAGGAGGCAGCATTCCGACCGTTCGGGGAATGCCCGATTGACTTTTACGACCTCGAACGTCAGGTTGTCGCCCTTTGGCGGCAACCCCTGTCATTGAGTCAGGCCGTTTTTTACGTTCCATTTCATACATTTATTGTTTTTGTTGAATCGTTTTTTATTTCAAGGCCGTTTCGTTTGAGTGATTTGTCGAGTACCCAGCCCGCACCGTCCACCAGCAATCCGCTGACCGTTTACCTGGCTCGACTGGCGCCTTCCAGCCAGTTGACCATGCGCTATGTGCTGCAAGACGCCGCCGACCGCCTCGGTTTCGAAGATGTCGATATCGAAGAAATCCCCTGGCACGGCCTGCAACCGGAAGATGTGGTGGCGCTGGTCGCCGCTTTGCGTGCCGACGGTTACGCGCCGAATACGTCGTCGCTGTACGTGAACGCGGTGCGCGGCGTGATGAACGAAGCCTGGCGCATGAGCCTCATCACGCAGGATCACCTGCTGAAGATGCGTTCGGTCAAAGGCATTGCCGGTACACGCTTGTCTCAGGGGCGAAACCTCAAGCGCACGCTGATTCACGAACTGATGGAAGTCTGCGCTGCCGACCCGCGCCCGCAGGGCTTGCGTGACGCAGCAGTGATTGCGTTGCTGTACGGCACCGGCATGCGCAAGTCGGAATCGGTGGATCTGGATCTGAGTCAGGTCGACTTTCGCGAACGCAGTCTGACGGTCACCGGCAAAGGCAACAAGCAGTTGATCAAGTACGCGCCGGCCTGGGCATTTGCCAAACTCGACGCCTGGCTGCAGCTGCGTCGTTCCCAGCTCAAGGAAGGCGAGAGCGACGATGCGTTTCTGTTCAACCGCATTCGCCGGGGCAGCCACATCACCCGCGAGCGCATCACCAAACACGCGATTTACTACATCGCCCGCCAGCGTGGTACTCAGGTGGGGGTGAAGATCATGCCCCATGATTTCCGTCGTTCATTCATCACCCGGGTGATCGAAGAGCACGACCTGTCGATCGCGCAGAAGCTTGCCCATCACAGCAATATCCAGACGACCGCCAACTACGACGTGCGCGATGACAATGAGCGGCGGCGGGCGGTGGATCGCTTCGATTTATAGACGGTGTCAGCTTTGCGGCGGGCAGCGCGAGCCGGTGGCAGTCTGCGCGATGTGCGCAGCGAGACGTTTGACGTTGTTCTGTTGCGCAGTCACCAGGTCTTCGATGCTCGGCCCTGAAGACGTCTGCAGGACCGAACGGCAGGTAAGCATCGCCGCGTCCGCCGCCCCCAGCGGGCGAACTCGCCATTTCACGTCGATCAAGGCGTACTGGCCGGGAATCGAATCGAAGCGCTGTACATCGACGCGCACGGAGGCTCGATGCTGGCCGACGCCGCCGCTCAATTGATCGGCCAGCGCGCCGCGTAATTCATCGGCAAGCGTGGCGCTCCACCAATCGGTATCAAGAATGGCCACGCCGCTGTTGCCTTGGCGAATCACAATCTGCGCGCGATCGACCTGCGGCGGCACGCTGATGCTTTCGATAGCGATGTCGGCGCCATTGCGACTGGCGCCCGGTTGCGCCGGGGTCAGCGTGTGAAAGCTGATCGGGTCGCTGCGGCACGACGTCAGTAGCACGAACGCAGCGAGCACGGTGATCTTCAACGGTAAAGCCATGGAGGCAGCTCCTGTGCTCAATTGCGTGGCGGTCCTTTGAGGTCCAGCGGTGCGGCGTTATCGGGACGCCCGCGAATCAGCGACTCAGGATGGCGACCAAGGTAATCCGACAGCTCACGCAACGATCGCGACATGCGCCCGAGCTCGTCGAGGGTCTCGGTCAGTTGCTCGCGTTGCGGTGAATCCTCGGCGAGAGTCGAATTGGCGGACTGCAACGTCTTGCTGACGTCGGCGAGAGTGCTCTGTACACCCGGCAGGGTTCTGGCGTTGAACTGCTTCAGCCCCTTGCGCAACTCGACCAGATTGCCGTCGAGGTTGTTGGCGATGCGCTCCACCGGCAGTGCGTTGATCTTGTTGACCATGGCTTCGAGTTTTTCCTGCAACTGTTCGAGGCTCCCTGGGACGGTCGGAATAGTGACCGGTCGTGCGGTAGGGTCGAACGCGACCTTCGGCGCTTTGGGGTAGAAATCCAGCGAGATATACAACTGCCCGGTGAGCAGGTTGCCATTGCGCGCCTGGGCGCGCAGACCGTTTTCAATGAATGTGCCGATCAGGCGCGCGCCGGTGGCCTCGTCGTTTTCGTCGCCATGGTAGGTCTTGAGGATTTTTGCGTGGGCGCGGCCGAGTCGCTGCGGATAAATAACGATGCCGACATTGACTGGAAAGGTGCGTTTGACCTCGTCGAAGTCGAGGTTGACTGCCACCACTCGACCGATTTCGATGCCGAGGAACTCGACCGGCGCATCGACCTTGAGCCCGCGCAAGGCCTGATCAAAACGCAGGGCCAGATACTGCGCCTTGCCGTCGGGCGGGGCGAGGGCAGCGGTCTGGTTGGCGAACAGTTCGAAATTCCTGTCTTCGCTGGCCAGCGTGTCGTTGGGGCTGTAGTCCGGCGCTCGGAAAGCGATGCCGCCCACCAGCAAGGTCGACAGCGACTCGGTTTTTACCGCAAAACCGTTGGCGCCGACATTGATGTCGATGCCGCTGGCGTTCCAGAACCGGGTATTTTCGGTGACGTAGGCATCATTGGGCGAATGCACGAAGACTTCGATGTTGACGCCTTTGCCGTCCGGGTCGAGCGCGTAGGAGACCACCTGGCCAACGGGAATCTTGCGGTAATAGACGGGGGAACCGATGTCCAGCGAGCCGAGGTCGGCAGTGTGCAGAGTGAAGCGCTTGCCCGGTTCGCCGTAGGTGATCGGCGGGGGGTTCTCGAGGCCTTTGAAGTTTTTTGCCCGATTGCTGGCCTGACCGATGTCGGCGCCAATGTAGTCACCCGACAGCAGCGTATCGATGCCCGAGACGCCGCCAGCGCCGATGCGTGGACGCACCACCCAGAACTGGGAATCCTCGCGAGTGAAGGCTTCGGCCTGTTTGGCCAGTTTGATCGTGGCGTTGACATTTTTATGATCGTCGGCCAGTTCGACCTCTGAGACATGGCCGATGACCACGTTGCGGTACCTGACTTCAGTCTTGTTGGCGGTCAGGCCATCGCCGGTCTTGAAGGTGACGGTGATCGTCGGGCCTTCCTGCAGGATGTTGTGTATCACCAGCGAAATGCCCACCAGCACCGCCACAATCGGCACGATCCATACCAGCGAAATGCCGAAACGGCGGGTTTTGATCGGCGCCTGACCGGGTGCTCGCGGTTCGTCGCTGGCTGACGACTTCATCCATGTCCTCCTCAATTAATCGGGCACTGAGCGTCAGGAACGCAAAAGCACTTCATCAATATAGAAGTGCTTGGCGATAGAGCAAATCAACAGCCGCTTTAACTTAGGGAATGTGTAAGCGCCTGTTAACCGAGCATTTCGCGCAAGCGATACCAGAACATGCCCAGCGCCAGCAGCGGCGAACGCAGAGCCGGGCCGCCGGGGAAGGTCATGTGCGGCACGCCGCTGAACACATCCATGCCTTGGCTGTGCCCGGCCTGGATGGCTTCGCCCAGCAACTTTGCACACCAGTGGGTGACATTCAGGCCATGGCCGGAGTAACCCTGTGCGTAGAACACGTTCGGGTGCTGTTTGAGCCGTCCGACCTGTGGAAAGCGGTTCGCGGTGATGCCGATCCTGCCGCCCCACTGATAATCGATGCCCACGTCGGCCAGTTGCGGAAACACTTTGAGCATCTTCGGCCGCATATAGGCGGCGATGTCCGCCGGATCACGCCCGGAATAATGACAAGCGCCGCCGAACAGCAAACGTCGATCAGCCGAGAGCCGGTAATAATCGAGCCCGACCTTTTGATCGCACAGCGCCAGGTTCTGTGGAATCAACTGTGCGGCGCGGAGTTCGTCCAGCGGCTCGGTGGCGATGATGTAACTGCCGGCGGGCAGGACTTTGCCACTGAGCTTCGGTTCGAGTTCGTCCAGATGCGCGTTGCAGCCGAGCACCAGGCTACCGGCCCGCACTGAACCGGTGGCGCAGCGCACCTCGACGGTAGCGCCATGGAGAATTTCCAGCACCGGACTCTGCTCGAAAACGCGCACGCCCAGCGAAGCCGCAAGCCGCGCTTCACCTTGCACCAGATCCAGCGGATGGAGGTGACCCGACCCCATGTCGATCAACCCACCGGCGTATCCACCGGCATCGACCACTTGCTGACGGATGTGCTCAGGGCCTACCAGCGACGTGGCGTGGGCGTAGCCGAGTTCGCCGAGGCTGTCCTGTTCCTGCTTGAACGCGGCGAATTGCGCGGCGGTGTTGGCCAGTTCGCAAAAGCCCCAACGCAGATCACAGTCGATGGCGTTGTCCGTAATGCGCTGGCGCACCAGGTCCACCGAATCGATGCCGGCGCGCTGCAGATACCGCACGCCGTCGCGCCCAACGTAGCGGGCGAAACCCTCGACGTCATGGCCAATGCCGCGAATCAGCTGACCGCCATTACGCCCGCTGGCGCCCCAGCCAATACGCCGCGCCTCAAGCAGGACCACCGACAAACCGCGCTGCGCCAGTTCAATGGCGGTGTTGACGCCAGTGAAGCCGCCGCCGATCACACAGACATCGACAATCAGATCGTCGTCCAGCACAGGGTAGGGCGTGCTCGCCCTCGCGGAAGCGGCGTACCAGGAGCGGGCGTGTTGTGCGCTGTGCTGATTCATTTGTTTGACTTCACTTTGCTCCACGACCGGGTCATCAGGCGCATGATCGTCTGGGGCGGAGTCGAGGAAATGTAGAGTTTATCGAGCACCGATTGCGGCGGATAAACCTCAGGATTGTTGACCAGTGCCTGGTCCATAAATGGCTTGGCCGCAGGGTTCGGGTTGGCGTAGCCGACGGTGGCGCTGACCTTGGCGATCACTTGCGGGTCGAGCAGGTAATTGATGAAGGCATGGGCCTCTTTGGCGTTGCTGGCGTCGGCGGGAATCGCCAGCAGATCGAACCACAGGTTGGCGCCCTCCTTGGGAATCGCATAAGCGATATTCACACCGTTTTTGGCTTCCCGGGCGCGGTTGGCGGCCTGGAAAACATCGCCGGAGTAACCGAACGCGACGCAAATGTCGCCATTGGCCAGGTCCGACACGTACTTGGAAGAATGGAAATAGGTGATGTAAGGACGGATGCTCAGCAGCTTGGCTTCAGCCTTTTTATAGTCCTCAGGGTTTTCGCTGCGCGGGTTCATGCCCATGTAATTGAGAATGGCCGGAAACACCTCGTCGGCCGAATCCATCATCGACACGCCGCACTGGCTGAGCTTCTTCAGATTCTCGGGTTCGAACAGCACGGCCCAGGAATCGATGTGGTCGATGCCGAGCACTTGCCTGACTTTGTCGACGTTGTAACCGATGCCGTTGGTACCCCACAGATAGGGCACCGAGTGCTCATTGCCTGGATCATTTTTCTCAAGTAATTCAAGCAGTTTGGGGTCTAAGTTCTGCCAGTTTGGCAACTGCGAACGATCGAGCTTCATAAACGCCCCGGCCGTCACCTGACGGGCGAGAAAGTGGTTGGACGGCACCACCACGTCATATCCGGTACGACCGGCGAGGAGTTTGCCTTCCAGCGTTTCGTTGGAGTCGAAGACGTCGTAGATCACCTTGATCCCGGTTTTGCTCTGGAAGTCGGCGAGGGTGGTTTCGCCAATGTAGTCGGTCCAGTTGTAGACACTGACCCGTGGCTCGGCGTGGGCTGTGGCGCTGAACAGCACGCTCAGCGCGACCGGGAGTACGGATTTCAACAGACGCATATCGACACCTCTTCTTGTAATGATCGTTCCCACGCTCTGCGTCGGGATGCCTCAACGGACGCTCCGCGTTCGGCTCTGGATGGGACGCAGAGCGTCCCGGGATGCATTCCCACGCAGGAGCGTGGGAACGATCAATAACTCACACCTTCGCCATTTTCTTCTGAGAAGGCCGTCAGACGCTTAGCAGCAGGAACTCACGCTCCCACGAGCTGATCACGCGTTTGAAGTTTTCGTGCTCAGCGCGTTTCACCGCGACGTAACCGCGAACGAATTTGCTGCCCAGGTATTCGGCTACTTTCGGGCACTCTTCCATTTGCGTCAGGGCTTCTTCGATGGTGATTGGCAAACGCAGGTTGCGGCGTTCGTAGGCGCGGCCTTCGACCGCCGCGCTCGGTTCGATCTGTTCGACCATGCCGATGTAGCCGCACAGCAGGCTTGCGGCGATGGCCAGATACGGATTGGCGTCGGCGCCGGGCAAGCGGTTCTCCACGCGCATCGACTCCGGCCCGGAAGTCGGCACACGCAGGCCCACCGTGCGGTTCTCTTCGCCCCACTCGACATTGACCGGCGCTGAAGTGTCCGGCAGGAAGCGGCGGAACGAATTGACGTTCGGCGCGAACATCGGCAGGACTTTCGGGATGTATTTCTGCAGCCCACCGATGTGATGCCGGAACAACTCGCTCATGTTGCCTTCGGCATCAGCAAAGATCGGCTTGCCGGTGGCGATCTCGACCACGCTCTGGTGCAGGTGCATGGCACTGCCGGGCTCGTCGCCGATCGGCTTGGCCATGAACGTCGCGGTGACGTTGTGCTTGAGCGCCGCTTCGCGCAGGGTGCGTTTGAACACGGTGATCTGGTCAGCCAGGTCCAGTGCATCGCCATGGCGGAAGTTGATTTCCATCTGCGCCGGGCCGTCTTCGTGGATCAGCGTGTCGAGGTCCAGGCCTTGCAGTTCGCACCAGTCGTAGACGTCTTCGAAGAGTGGATCGAATTCGTTGGCGGCATCGATCGAGAACGACTGGCGACCGCTTTCCGCACGCCCCGAACGACCCAGCGGCGCTTTGAGCGGCAGGTCCGGATCTTCACAGCGCTGGGTCAGGTAGAACTCCATTTCCGGCGCGACAATCGGCTTCCAGCCCTTGTCGGTGTAAAGCTGCAGGACTTTCTTCAGCACATTGCGCGGCGACAGTTCGATCGGGTTGCCGAACTTGTCGAAGGTGTCGTGGATGACGATGGCGGTCGGCTCGATCGCCCACGGTATGACGTAGACGGCATCGGCAACCGGTTTGCAGACCATGTCGATATCAGCCGGGTCGAGCAGGTCGTAGTAGATGTCGTCGTCGACAAAATCCCCGGTTACCGTTTGCAGCAGCACGCTCTCCGGCAGGCGCATACCGCGCTCATGCAGGAACTTGTTGGTCGGTGCAATCTTGCCGCGGGCGATGCCGGTCAAGTCGCTGACCACGCATTCGACTTCGGTAATCTTGTGATCTTTCAGCCAGGTGAACAGCTGATCGAAAGGGGCGTTCATAAAGACCTCGTTATTGGTTTTGTAGACGCCGGGGAGGGCGGGTTTCATCTTCCGCCCCTTCCCCTGTGGCGCGTTGGCGACTATCTTGGGCGCGGCTTGTGATTCCATCTATCCACTTTCAGCAGCACCCAAGCGCACCAAAAGAGTGCGCAAGGTCCACCCATGACAACGTGCAATCCGCTCCAGGTTCAAGCGTTCAACACCGCCGATGTGGCCGAACAAGTGCGCGCCACGCCGGGTTGGATTCAGCATTACCAGCAGATGTCGCCGGGGCATTTTGCCGGACAGATTCGCTATCTCGATCTGCAGGGCGTCGAGGTCTACGAAGAGCAGATGAACACCCGGGTGGAGCAGAATTTCAGTGCGCCATCGGGTGCGCTGGCATTTTGTTTCGATCGCAGCGACAACGCGCTGTATCTGCTCAATGAAGAGAGCCGCAACATCTGGATCACTCCAGAGAACTACCGCGAAATCGCGGTGGTGTTCGGAGCGGATTTTGTCCGCGACCACGGCCTGGATGTGGCGAAACTCGAAGGCTTGTTCATGGCGCCGCTGAATTGCGGCCAGAACGCTTTGTTCAGCGGCTGGTTAAGCTCGATTCTCACAAAATTGTCGCAAGCAATTGATCCGCTTGATAAAAGTTGCCTGACGCAGCAGCTGCTTGAGGACTGCCTGTTCATCCTTGACAACGCTCAAACCACGCTCGACCGTGGCGGATTGCTGCGGCGCAACGACGAACGCAAGATCATGCAGCGAGTAGGGGAGTGGGCGGCTGATTCGTCGGAGGACACGGTCAATCTGCTCGAACTTTCTCACGTCGCAGGGGTACCGCTGCGCCAGTTGCAACAGGCGTTCAAGGCCTACACCGGAATGACCCCGAGTCACTGGTTACGCTTGCGCCGGTTGAACAGTGCGCACCGGGAATTGCTCAGGCGGCGACCCACGCAAACCACGGTTGCCGAGGTGGCGATGCGCTGGTCGTTCTGGCATTTGGGGCGGTTTTCCAGCAGTTACCGAGCGCTGTTCAAAGAGCTTCCGAGCGAGACGCTCAGGCGCTGAGCAGAAAAAGGCTTTGTGTCCTTGGTGAAGTTAAATAGAATCAGTCTCATTTGAATCCACCTTCGCGCAGGGTCTCTTGAGATGATTGAATCCACGTTACCGGCGGAGCAGAGCCTGCAGCAGTTGTACCGCGAGCATCGTGGCTGGCTGGAAATGTGGTTGCGTCGGCGCATGGGCAATGCGTGGGATGCGGCTGACCTGAGCCAGGATACCTTTCTTCGCGTCTTGTGCAACGCACCGCCATTGGCCGAGTTGCGCGAGCCGCGCGCGTATTTGCTCACCGTTGGCAAACGTCTGCTGAGCAATTTCTACACGCGGCGCCATCTGGAAAAAGCCTACCTTGATGCCTTGGCGCTGATGCCTGAAGACTGCGCGCCGTCGCCGGAACAGCGCTGGCTGCTGCTGGAAACCCTGCAGGCACTGGATGAGTTGCTCGATGGCTTGCCGCGCGCGGTGCGCCGGGCGTTTTTGTGGAGCCAACTCGAAGGCCTCGGTTACCGCGAGATTGCCGAGCGCTTGCAGGTTTCTGAACGTACCGTCAAACGTTACATGGCTCAGGCCTACGAGCATTGCCTGCTGGTGGAGCTGTGATGCGCGTTACTCCAAGCGATGAAACGCGCGAAGTGGCGCGGGCGGCGGCGCAATGGCTGGCATTGCTCGAGTCCGGCGGTGCCAGCGATGAAGATCACGCCCGGTTGCAGCATTGGCGCAGCAGCAACAGTCGCCACGAAAATGCGTGGCAGAAAATCCAGCAGCTGCGTCAGCGTTTCGCAGGGTTGCCGCCGGCGCTGACCATGGCCACGCTGGATCGGCCGGACCCAGCGCGGCGCGCGGCTCTCAAGCGTGCCTTGGGCGTGGCGGCGCTGGTGCCGGCGGCGTGGTTGATCGGCCGTGAGTTGCCGCTGGATGTCTGGCGCGCCGATTTGCACACCAGCACCGGTGAGCGACGAACAGTGCAGTTGGCGCAGGACTCTTCATTGCAACTCAACACCGACAGCGCAGTGAACGTCGATCTGCCTGCACGCCAGTTAACGCTGATCCGTGGCGAGATGGCGCTCAATGTGGCGGGCGAATCAGCCTTTATCGTCAACGCGCCTTTTGGCCGAATGATCGTCAGTCACAGCGACATCTCGGTGCGCCTCAGCACCCGCAGTTGCCAGGTCTGCGTGTTGCGCGGTTCGGTGCAATTGCAGCCGCTGCACGGCCCGGCGCTGGTATTGAAGCAGGGCCAGCAAGTCAGCCTGCAAGCGTCCGGCGCCGGGGCGGTGACGGCGTTCGACACGTTGATGCCCGGCTGGCGCGACGGGGTGTTGATGGCACAGAACCAGCCGCTCGGTGAGTTCCTGCGCGAACTGAGTCGCTATCGCTCGGGCGTGCTGCGCTGGGATCCGGCGCTGGAATCGCTGCGCATCACGGGCAGTTTCCGCCTCGACGACACCGACCAGGTGCTGTCACTGCTGGCCGCAAGCTTGCCCGTCGATGTGCACACGCAGACGCGATTTTGGGTGTCGCTGGTGCCGCGTGCAGAAAAAACTGGCTGAAGCCTGTCCCTTTTTTTCGCCTCGCTGGTCATTCCAGGCAAGTGAACAAAATCGAGAGCTTCTTCCAATGCCCGCAGTATTCCCAGGTCGTTTGCGTCCGTTGTTGCAGTTGAGCCTTTTGCTGAGCCTGAGTGCCAGCCCCTTATTGATTCAATCGAGCTGGGCTTACGATGGCAGCCGGCGCAGTTATCAGGTGCCGGCCGGTAGCCTGAGTGCGGCGCTGACGCGGTTCGCCGGTCTCGCCGGAGTCAATCTTTCGGTGGATCCGGCGCTGGTCAGCGGCCGCAACAGCAACGGGTTGTCCGGTGAATTCGGTGTAGAGGAGGGGTTCAGCCGGTTGTTGCTGGGCTCCGGTTTGCAGCTGCAACCGGTTGCCGATCAGGCTTATACGCTGGTGCCCGCAGCAGAAGGCAGCACCTTGCAACTTGCGCCTACCTCCATTCTTGGCGCGAACGACCCGGCGGATGCCGACGTGTTTGCCGGAGGCCAGGTGGCGCGGCGTGGCTCGCAAGGGCTGTTGGGCTCCAGGGATTTCATGGAAACTCCGTTCAGCATGACCACCTACACCAGCCAAACAGTGAAAAATCAGCAGGCGCGCACGCTCGGCGAGCTGATCGGCAGCGATCCTTCGGTACGCGCGACAAACCCGGCCGGTGGGCGCTATGAGCAATTCACCATCCGTGGCTTCAGCCTGTTCAACAGTGACGTTTCCTATAACGGTCTCTACGGTGTGTTGCCGACGTACACCATCGACATGGAAATGGCTGATCGCGTCGACATCCTCAAAGGCCCGAGCCAATTGATCAACGGGATTTCGCCACGGGGCAGTGTAGGAGGGGGGATCAACGTCGTGCCGAAACGCGCGACCGACAAGCCGATCACCTCGCTGACGACCAATTACGCCTCCAACAACCAAATCGGTGGCGCAGTGGATGTCGGACGGCGCTTTGGCGAAGACAATCAATTCGGTCTGCGTTTCAACGGCGTTAAACAGTCCGGTGATACCGAATGGGATCATCAGAGTGTCGATCGCGACATGGCAGTCCTTGGTCTGGATTTTCGTGGTGAACGCTTGCGACTTTCCACCGATATCGGCCACACCGAACGCGACACCGACGCACCGCAGGAACGCGTGCAGGTCGCGGCCAATGCCAAGGTGCCGAACGCCAATAATGTGCGCGATAACTATGCGCAACCCTGGAGTCAGGCGCGCACCAGGGACACGTTCGGCACGGTCAACGGCGAGTTTGATGTCAGCGATTCGGTCATGCTGTATGGCAGCGTCGGCGCACGTAAAAGCAATCACGATTTTTTGCGCCACGCGGTGTCGGTGAGCAACGACGCCGGTGACTTCAGCGTACAGCCGCGAGATTTCACCCGCGACGAAAACGTCCGCACGGCCACGGCCGGAGTGCGCAACTGGTTCCATACCGGTGCGGTCAGTCATGAAGTCAACCTGGCGGCCAACTACTTTTATATGGACTTCGAAAACGGCGGCGCTCGTTACGCGTCCGGGCGCAGCAATCTCTACGACCCGGTGGAAATCGCCAGACCCGGCACACCGACCCGCAATGACGCCAAGGTTTACACGGAAAATCGCTTCAGCGGTGTGGCCTTGTCCGACACGCTCGGCTTCTTCGACGATCGCTTGTTGCTGACCCTGGGTGCGCGTTGGCAGCGGGTCAAAGTCGATGACTGGAGCGACGGCGTCAAGGGCGATACGGCCTACGATGAGGAAAAGGTCTCGCCATCGGGCGGTGTTCTGTTCAAGGCGACAGACAAACTGTCGCTCTACGCCAATTACATGGAAGGTCTGAGCCAAGGCAAGATCGCGCCATCGACCTCGATCAACGAAGACGAAATCTTTCCGCCATTCATCAGTCGCCAAGTCGAAGTCGGCGCCAAGTATGACGCGGGCGCCTATGCGCTGACGGCAGCAGTGTTCCGCATCAAACAACCTGCCTACGAAACCAACGCTACCACGCGAGTCTTCGGCCCGAATGGCAAGCGCGAGAACAACGGTGTGGAACTGAGCGTGTTTGGCGAACCGCTCAAGGGCGTGCGATTACTGGGTGGTGTGATGTACATCGACAGCGAACTGACCCAGACCACCAACGGTACATTCGACGGCAATCGCGCACCGGCGACCCCCAAATACAACGTCAACCTTGGCGCGGAGTGGGATGTGCCAAACGTGCAGGGGCTGACACTGACCAGTCGCGGGATTTACTCGAGTTCGCAGTATCTGGATCAGTCGAACGACAAGGAAATCGACTCTTGGGAGCGGTTCGACGTAGGCACACGCTATGCTTTCAGATTGGACGAAAAGACCGTTACGTTGCGGGCGAATGTCGAAAATGTGCTGGATAAACGCTACTGGAGCTCGGCGGGTGCCTCGGATGATAGCGAGCCGGGATTGACCCTGTCGACGCCGAGAACTTATCTGCTCTCGGCGACGATAGATTTCTGATGGAGGAGGGTAAATGCATCGATCATCGTCGATAATACATTAACTACACTAAATGACCGTTTAGTTGAGCTAAACAAAAACACAGGCAATATGACGGGGAAGGCCATGATTCAGCGTCAGCCGAACGCAATTGATGCGATTGCTGCGTTGAATCTTGATTCTCATGTCGAAGGCGGCTATTACCGCAAAACTCATCGGGCCGATCATCGCGACTGCCTCCAAACGCAGCATTTGCACCTTGGCGATGCAATCGAATACAACCTGATCCACGCTCACGGCTTACTGCAAACGCTGGTAATGGGCAGCGATCTTTCCGCAGGCCAGCAACTGCTATTGCATGTACCGGGTGGCACCTGGAAAGCCTCGCGATTGCTCGCAGGATCAAATGGCTTTGGTTTGATCAGCGAAGCAGTTTCGCCAGGGTTTGATTTCGCTGATATGGAAATCGGCGATGGTGCAAAATTGACGGCGCAAATTTCCGCAGCACGAAGAGCCCCTTAAAAAGCAGGCACATGATGAGAAGAACGGATCGGGTAAAACGTGGTTTGTATAGGAAGCCGTTTTGAGATGACGATCCAGATGTGAATATCTTGGGTAGCCACGTTGATTCAGTAATATATTGTTACGTGTAATGTATATTATGTTAAATTATGTATGCAGATGGCGCAGGCTGAGTTCAGAACACCACCTCTGCGTGTTTGCTTAAGCTATGACCGTTGCGAATCTAAGAAACTCCATGAATTCTCGAGATATCCATATGCATGTGCTCTACACGTATTGCTTAATGATCCGTCTAGCTGGAAAAAGTAAATCTCCCTCGTAGATACCCACGACGCCCAGAGTTCAATGTGGACGCGTGCGCGGGACATATGGAGGTTACGATTCAGATCATCGTTTGGCAGCCATGGATGACTCCCTTTGGGCCAACGTCCCAGTTGTGACAGAGGATTTCGCCGCTCACGAACGCTCCCGTGGCGCCGGTGAATATGCACTCATCGATATTCGCGTTGCGCAGATCGGCTCCATCGACTTTAGCCCCGAAAAAAACAGGCCCCACGGAGCTAGGTTCCACGAAGATCAATGCCTCTCAAATCTGCTCGTTCTACCGCAGATTGATCCCGTACTCACCGACTTCTGCAAAAAGCTGACATCCATTCAACAAGCAGACGTGGACGGCGCAAGCACCTATGTGGAGGTTGGCCGCGAGCTGGGAGCATTCACTGACCGATATCCAGATGCTGCTTGGGCGTCTTGGGGTGACTACGATGCAAGGCAGCTAGAGCGCGATGCAGGATTAGCTGCGTGCCCTTCCCTGCTCTCAGGTCTGCAGCATCAACGTCAGGAAGTGGCATAAAGGCTATACGATGATCAGCCGAAAAGTCTGAAGCTAACCGGCGAGTCGTTAGGCCTAGCGCGAGGGAGCGGATCCAATCCGGTTGAGGCCGAATGGGGCATGAAGATTGACCACAATGCCCGCACCCGATCCTTCTCCCTATCGCCTTACATAGGCTGTGGTGATGGGAAATCCCAAGCACCAGACAGGATCTCTGCGCGAGGACGGTAGAGCCTAACGGTGTAGTTCCAGCCTTCAGCTATGGGCAGGCAGTTTTCTGTACTCGCCTCACACCCGCCGAACTGAACCACAATAGAACCGTCGGGCGATTGCTTCGCAGTGAGGTTATTCAGTGTGTAGGCGTTCTGCTTGTTCTTCTCGTAATAACCTTGAGCGTTATAAACACTCACCGACCAGAAACCATCAACAGGGACATCCTTGACCGTCAGACGGTATACGGTTTTACCGTCGTTCTTCTCGGGCGTCACGTTGAGATACGTCGCGTCTTTATCAGGATTTCCACCCCATGCAGAGGCCGAGCCTAAAAGATGACGAATAGGATCAACCTCCTCGGGCGTTCCGAATGCTTTTTTGAAATCAGGAATTGTTGAGGAAAGCACCAAAAGCGCATCACGAACCTTCTTCTGGCTGGCAGCATCCCATTTTGGAAAGCTAAGGCTGCCTGCGCTGGCCTGTTCTACCTTGATCCCGTCCTGCAGCGCGTGCACCTTTTTTACGTCTTCCACATTCTTGGGATCAACCAAGGTGCGGATCGCCGTCACTACATAGCGGGTACCAACGGAATCGCGGGTTAGCACATGCTTGCCCGCGCCGTAAAAAACATTCGGCACGTAATGATCTTCGTTGATCACTTGCATCGCCATGAACCGCTTGCCTGGATCCGGCAGGGTGATCGTTACCGGCCCCGCATCGAGATCGAATACACCGGAAGAGTACATCGTGTCCCTGTTCAATCGGACAACCGTTTGGTGGTCTATCGATGCCAACTCCCTGCGATGCAGCATCTTGCCAAGCCCACCCTGTTTGATCAGAGAA
This sequence comes from Pseudomonas sp. TSRC2-2, assembly GCF_049897785.1. Lineage (NCBI taxonomy): Bacteria > Pseudomonadati > Pseudomonadota > Gammaproteobacteria > Pseudomonadales > Pseudomonadaceae > Pseudomonas > Pseudomonas sp. TSRC2-2. Next base: position 256,224 of record NZ_JAFCWZ010000010.1, on the reverse strand, counting down.
TTAATATACAAATCCGATTCTGCCCGGACGAAATTATCAACCGTCACCGGTTTGATCGCTGCGTCTTCGGCTGCAACTTCAGCGTTCACTGACCAAGAAATCCCCACAAGCAGAAAGATAGAAGCTACACGGACTGAGGTGTTCTGCATTTTTATAACTTCCAAGTTAAAGGCCGTAACGTAGGTTGAGGCGTTACTCGCCTTACCATGCGTATTGAAGACGCAACGTCCAGGTGTTTACATCGGGAGAGCCTGTACGCTCTGAAACGGTGTCCGAATAGGCAATCAGGCCTCCAAACTGGGGAGAAAGCATGAATCCTACGCTGGCACCCAATAAGGCGTTTTCTTGTTTATTGTCCTGCCAGTTCCCATCGATTTTGGTTTCGCCGCCTCGGTTGTAGGTAGCGTCAAGCGATGCCCAAAGCGCGCGATTGATCGTGTAGCTGTAATGCCCTTCGACGGCATACAAAGGCTTCTGCTCGAGCTTGCTGTCGCCCTGATATTCATCGTTGTCTCCGTACAGCGAGACGTACGTATTGAATTCGAGCCAGGTCGGGCCCAGAGGTGTACCGAAGGCCAGCTCAGGCTTAAAGGCCCACCGATTCGACCCGATATTGATGATGCGATCCTTGTCGTAGTCCCCCGTTGGCGCCGTGACCCACAGTGCTCCGCTCAGAAAGGTTTCAGGCGTCCAGTTGGCAAACTCTTCCTTGGTCAGCGCAGGGCCACCAAAGAGGTTGTGCACGAGCACGACTTGGGTATCGGCCATGCCTCCGTTGTGCTTGGTGCCATCGAAAAATCGCGCGTTATCGAATGACGCTGAAATGTCAGCATAGGGCTGCAGAATCTGAATGGCGCTGTTGCGTCCATCCACTGCAAAAGAGCGGGCGTATCTCGCGATGTAAAGATTGGCGTCCAGTGACAGCCCCTTGATGGGCAGTGACGTATCAATCGGCGTGTTGGTGTCGATACGGTTGTAGTAACCGAACACCATATTCAGATCGGTGGGCAGGTTCTGCCAATCCCGCGCGTTGTCTGCATGACCAAACAGAGGGATTGCTATCAGCGCCATGCCCACCGAGTGGCGAACATACTTCTTAGACTGCATGCAACAGCTCCTGAGCAACTGAATGATTTACTTCGCAGCCGGAATCAGCATTGGCAATTTCCACTGCCCTTCAGAAAATTTGGCAGTCGGCATGTAGATCCTCAGGACGCCATAAAACGGGCCATTCGGGGCCGGTAGCCAATTGCTTTCCTTGTCCTTGCCAGGTGACTCGTGTTGCACATAAAGAGTGAGTCCGCCATCAGGATCCATTCGAAGTTGATCCAGCATCCGGGAATTGATCAGGTAACGGTTGATTGGGTTGTCCACCAAAAGCTTGGTCTTACCGTCATACATGGTCAGAGACCAGAACGCTTGCGCTGGCGGTAGCTCACCTTTGTTGAAGTGAAGCGTGTAAGTTTTCTGCGCGGCATTGACCGGGCTACCTTGAGCATCGGTGAAATAGCCGATGTAGCTAGCCTCAGACGAGGAATTGCCGAAGATACCAACGTTCGCACCGACATACCGGTACAGGTAGTTGTTTTTAAGGTGTTCGCGCGTGCCAAAAAAATCACCACTTTCGACTTGGTGCGTATCAATCTTGGTCTTTTTGAATTCGGCAAACTCAGCCTTGCCCGCATCGATGCCACGTTGCAGTGCGGCTAGCTGATCTGCGCTGAGCTTGCCTTCATCAAATTTCTCTCCCGGCCCGACGCCAATCTTGCTGAACCGTTCGAATAGCGCCTTCTCGCTTGCGACTGGTTGTGCAAAACCAAGCATGAAATCCAGATAGCGGAACAGCGCTGGGGTTTCGCTCATGTTCGCCTGCGGCTGGGGCCAGTTGATATCTGGCGCAGCGGTGGGAGCCGATTTTTTAAGATAAGAACTCAGAGGCTGGACTGCGTATCCCTGCTGGATCTTTTTGACGTTAGTCAGATCCTTTTCGTCGAACAGCTGAGTTCGAATGAGGACGTAGACAATGTCTCCTTCGCTCTTAAGCGTCTTACCGATGCCCGCCGGAGTCGAACCTTTCCACCCAGGGCCGGCGACGAGGAAATCCCCCCCTTCATTACCAGTAGTGCGGGTACCCAGATAATCGAAATTGTGGGTGTACAAGTCGATCATTTGCGCTGAGTAATACCGGTTTTTTTCTATCGCAGGCATCGTGAGCACCTGCGGCTCGCTGCGTAAATCCAGCCATACGAATGAATAAGGGGTGTCTGAGTTCGGGGTAACGAAAGCAGTGTCTTTGGGTGTGAACACCCGAGCCGTATTGCCAACCTTGTTGAAAGGCGCCTTGAAATCCGGGCCGTCAGCCTTTACGGCTTGCGCATACAAGGTTTTGTACATCTCAACGACAGGAAAGCCATAGAGATAAGCCTCCTTTGCAATGGCTTCGGCCTCGCTAGAGGATGCGGTGAAATCGGCATAGGCGAGCGGGCTCAACAACACTGCCGAGGCAGTAACAAGCAGACCACGTAACGACGTCATTCCTGACTCTCCATGAGGCTATTCATTTACCAAAAGTGACGTTGAGGCCGGCAAAGACGGTGAACTGAGGCACTCCTGGGCCTTCATGCTGCACAGTCCATTGAGGCTCAACATAGGCATTGAGGATATTGGTGCCGGCCTTCCACGCTTTGCCAACCCCGAGCCCAATCGGAATGTAATGCGTGTCGTCCATCAAATTGAAAGTCCAAGTACCTGTCGAGCGCAGGTACCAGCCCTTGGGGAGGTTATGGATGACAAAGGGCTGGAATGTGGCCGACTCGACGTGGGCTCTGTCACTGTCACCGGCAAAGGAGCTTTGGTACTGAACCAATGCACCTAGTAAGCCACTCGGCGAAGCATCAATAGCAACGGCTGCGAGTCCCGCTTGCCACTTTCCTGTTCCCAACTCGTCTCGGGCCGCAGTTGGCGCTGTTATCTGCGGGCCTATACCCAGTTGAATGCCTTCCGTTTTCAGCAAGAAAATATCGAAAAGATTCAAATCACCAATACCTGTGCTGTATCCACCATGCGGGTCTGGGCGGGTACTGATTGGCATCGTCGCTCTGAGCAATTGTGGAACAGGTGAAAAATCGTTTGGAGCGACAGGCAGCGTTCCGCGCACCAACGCGTCATTGGTATGGACGTTGGTGTCATACAGCTTAGGTGTGTAGTAATCCTGAAGGTTGAGCCCCGGGGCCAAGTTCAAGGGGTTGTTACTCTTGTTAGCAGTATCAGCATTATCGGCAAGCGCTTCGTGCGTACAAACCAAACCTACCGCGAGCGCCAGGACTTTACCTAGGGGGTTCCTTTCCATACTACAGTCGCTCATGAGGTCAAAGGTCGAGATTGATTTCATCCAACTGATTGACGTTAGCCGCAGTTCACGATTGCGCAAGGCGCCATGGAAAATAAAATCCTGCAATCGACCCAGCACTCGTATGTGCCGAGGAGAACTGCTGTCTGGCCTAGACTGCTTGGCATCGACGCTCAGGATATGAGCTAAGGTGAATAACTTAGGCCACGTTGACAGCCATTCTCTTCAAGGCCTTCACGCAAATAAATGATCAAGAAGCAGCGATAACATGGAGGTTTTATGCGCAGCGCGTCTGGTCGGTCGCTCAATAGTTTTTCTCTTTTTCGCCTACCAAGCGTTTTGTTGATTACTTTTTCTAACGCGCTAGTTGTGTCAGAAACAGAAGCTGCTTGCGGCCCTCTTGCGCCTAGTAGCTACGCCGTAAGTCAAACATGTACGCCCGCAGCAGGTGTCGAGGCGTTGATATCTACTCAACCAGGAACTGCCGTCACCACAACGGCGGGCTCTTCGATCCTGAGTCGAGGCAACAATGCAAATTCCACAGTGACGCTTGATGCAACTACGGTGAATAGCGCTCCACCTACGGCCGCTAATGCGGTGTTCGCCAATGTAATCGGCGCTGGTACGAGCAGTACTGCGGCATTGAACGTAGTAGGCGGCATCACGACTGTTAACGTGGGCGGGAGTGGCCTGGACGCCCTTGCGATTACGAATGCGGGTACGGGCAATTCATCGTTTTCAGTCGCCTCAGGCACTACGCTCAACATACTCAACACCGTGGTCGGCAATGAACACGACGGCATCGATGTCAATGCTAGCGGCGGTGGAGCGATAAACGTGTTGCACCAGGGCAACGGTCAAATCACTCTGCTGGGTGGTAACGGCATTTGGACTAAAGCGACTGGGAATGGCGATAACAACGTAAATGTCGGCGCGGGTGTAAGCATCCTCGTTAACAATGACGACGCACTATCCGCCGGCCCGCCAATCACTGACGATACCCTGCCTACAGCGGGCATCGGTAACCACGCCGGAGTCCATACTCGCGCAGTGAACGGCAACACCAATCTGATCAACGCAGCCAATGTGCAAAGTCTCGGAATGAACGCGTTTGGCCTGTTCACTGAAGGCGGCACCGGCAACACCCGCCTTACAAATACAGGAACGCTTTCGACTAACGGCCTTAACGGTTTCGGCATTCGATCATTCGCCACGGTTGGCAGCATTGCTGTGGTCAATGACGGCGCTATCACCACCACCGGTGGCGGCGGTCACGGTATCTACGTCAACGATAATGTCGGCGCTACCGGTTCGATCAGCGTTGAAAACAATGCCGAGCTCAACGTTGGAAGCACCGGTAACACCGCCGGCTCGCGAGCGATCTACATCATCAAACGCGGTACGGGTGATGTCAGCGTCAAGGGCAGCGGCGATATCAACGTCTTCGGAAGTACCAGCACAACCCGCGCATACGGGATCATCGTGAGCGCTGAGAACAACAATGCACTGATCGATTACTCAGGCGATATTTTTGCCAGCGGTTTCGGCGCGGGCGGCATTCGCGTTGATTCGACCGGGGGCAACGTCCAGGTCAACTATCGTGGCAATCGCATCGAAACCCTGCACAGCAATGCTAATGGCATTTACGCCACGACTCAGTTATCAGCGGGAACGGTGAATGTCGATGCCGGTGGCACGATCATCACCCACTCCGACGCGGGTTCGGGCGACGGCAGCGGCATAGGTTCTTTCGGTATCCAAGCTTTAACCTTGGGGGGCGATGTTGGGATCAGGTTCACCGGCCCGCTGATCGACGTGAATGGTGCAGGCGCGGCGTTACTTGCGGGCAATGCGTTCAACGGCGGAAGCGGCCTCGGCACAATTAGCGTCAGCAACAGCGGCGAACTGATTGCACGTGGTGATCAGCAACGGGGGATTCGCACCTTCTCGACCACCGGCGCGCAGAATATCTTGAATACCGGGCCGATCCAGACGCTGGGAGCTAGTAATAGTCAGGGCATCTTTGCCCTAGCCTCCGGCGCGGCAATCATGACGGTGAACAATAGCGGGTCTATAAGCGCGCGCGGAACCGGCTCGTCCGCGATTGATGCGTCGACCGAGGGAGGCAGCGTTGACGTCAGCAACGCTGCAACCCTTCAAGGCGGCTGGGGAGAAAGTAGCGGGATCGCCTTGGGCGGCGCGACACAGACGGTGAATAATACCGGTGTCATCGGTGCGCTCAGCGATTCGGCAGTGCGGGCAGATAAAACAGCCATAGGTAATACGTTTTCCCTCAACAGTACGGGGCAGATGACCGGATCGGTCAATGCCGCCGTTTCTGACAGCACTATTCGAAACAGCGGAACGTGGATTTTGCGAAACTTCGCCGCCAGCACGGCGAGCGGTGTTCGCGATACATGGGGGGTGGCAGCTAGTAATCTGGGCTCTTCTGGGAACAACAATATTTTCAACAGCGGCCTGATTCGCTTGGCTACGCAGCCACAAGCTGGAATCGTCAGTTTCAGTAGTAGCGGTGCATATTTGCCGCTTGGTCAAGCGGCCAACGCGCCGACACTTGGTGGCGCTGTACAGGCTCAGTTGCTTGGTGTAACTAGCTTCACTAACAGCGGCACGCTCGATTTACCTTCGGGCAGCAGAACTGTCGGTAATGTGCTCCTTATCAGCGCAGCGAACACTGCAGGAAACAATGGGGGCGGAGTATTTGTATCGGACGGCGGAGCACTGCTGCTCAATTCCACGCTCAATGCCGGAGGTACAAACAGCATCTCGGATATGTTGGTGGTTGACTCCACCGCAACCAGCGCTGGAGGTGCCACGCGTATTGCGGTGCGCAACGTAGACGGACAGGGTGCATTGACCCAGGGCAACGGCATCGCCGTGGTCGAGTTGCTTGATAAAACACAGAGCGCGAGCGATCCAAACGCATTCAGCCTGGCTCGACGTGTCGTCGCCGGGCCTTATGAATATCGCCTGCAACAAGGCGCTGAGGACGGAAGCACGAAGGACACCTGGTTCCTGCGTTCGGATGCGCCGATTCCAGATCCAACGCCTGACCCCGATCCAATACCTACTCCCGATCCAACTCCGGCCCCTTCACCAGTCCCCAACTATCGCCCCGAAGTTTCACTCTACGGTGCTGTTCCGGCACTGGCGCTGGTGTACGGGCGAACCATGGTGGATACGTTGCATGAGCGGGTCGGTGAAGAGCGTCTGAATACCGGCGAACCGTTACCCAAAGACGATCAAGCTACCCTGGCGCCGTCAATGGGCTGGGGCCGAGTGATTTACCGAAGTGGAAAACAGGACGGAGATAGCAAAAACTCTTTGGGCCGGACACCCGAATATAATTATGACCTCACAGCTTTTCAGGTCGGCACTGATCTTTACCGTAAAGAAAGGCCCGATGGTAGTCATGAACAGGCCGGCTTATCGCTTTCAGCCGGCACCCTTGATGCTGGGGTAAGCCATTACACCCGCCGCCCCGCCGGATCGGACACCCTGCGTGCATACGGCGTGGGGGCCTACTGGACGCATTTCGGCCCCTCCGGTTGGTATCTTGATGGCGTGGCGCAAATCAATCGCTTCGACATCGAAGCCAGGCCAAATGACCTGAGCAAACTCAAGACGCGCGGATGGGGCTACACCGCCTCTCTGGAGAATGGATATCCGATTGAGGTAGACAAAAACTTGTACATGGAGCCGCAGCTGCAAGCCATCTATAGCCATGTAGATCTCGATAGCAGCAACGACGTCGGCGCCAACATCCGTTTCCGCGATGTCGATTCTCTTATCGGGCGAGCAGGCGTACGGATCGCTAAAGACTGGGACACGGACAGCGTGGATAGAACTCCACGACGTACCAACACTTGGATTCGGCCCAGCATCTGGCACGAATTCAAAGGACAGCCAAAGACCGAGTTTTCCTCCGAATCGGGTTACATACCTTTTGAATCGGATATTCAGGGTACGTGGGGCGAGGTTAATGTCGGCATAGATCATCAGGCCAACCGGCGCACGACCTTTACTGCGTCGGCGGGCTATCGCCAAGGGTTCGATGGTGACAGCCACGGGTATGATGCGATGCTGGGTTTCAAAATTGATTTTTGAGGAACGACGGGTACACACATTCAAAAAGTGTGGCGATGCCGAAATACCTCATCAGCGTTGTCAGGCATCACCCGCTTTGTCCATTTTTGTACGTGCAAGCTCTGCTTCCAGAAACTGTCCCCAGTCCCCCATCGCATGCAGAACGGGTGACAATGTCTTCCCGAGTGGCGAGATTCTATATTCAACTTTAGGAGGCACTTCGCCGTAATCCGTTCGCAATACAAGACCATCCTCCTCTAGTTCTCGCAACTGCTGCGTGAGAGTCCGAGGAGGTATGCGGCCTAAGCATTTGGCGAGCTCGCCGAATCTTCTTACATCTTCTAAAAGGAAATGGATGATCATTACCTTCCACTTCCCTCCTATAACTTTCAATGTTGTCTCGACAGGACAGCTCACTTTTTTTTCGGTTGCCATGAAACACCTCAGTACAATTTCACTTACAGTAACAAAAATGTAACTACTTGCGGCTCGCCTGTTCAGCGTCTACTTTTGTCTGGCTGGCAAGAGACCCTCCATCTCCGAGAGGGTAATGCATAGCTAACCATACACGAGGTGACACATGTCTACTACGAAGGGAATGCTAGATCCGAATGATGCGGTTATCTTGCTGATTGACCACCAAAGCGGTCTCTTTAACACCGTTCGCGATGTATCAATTCCGGATCTGCGCAATTACGTTATAGCAATCGCGAAAACCGCGACCTTGCTTAACATTCCCGTCATCACCACCGCATCCGTACCTGACGGGCCCAATGGCCCGCTCATTCCTGAGATTCACGAACATGCACCACACGCGGTTTACGTGCCGCGCACAGGGCAGATCAACACTTGGGACAACCCTCTTTTTGTAAAGGAAATCGAGAAGACAGGGCGTAAAACCCTGATCATCGCCGGCACACTCACGAGTGTGTGCATGGCATTCCCAGCAGTAAGCGCAGTGCAAGCTGGTTACAAAGCTTATTGCGTTGTTGATGCATCAGGAAACTGGAGCAAGCTTGCCACAGACACGACTATCGCCCGTGTAACTCAAGCAGGCGCGATTCCCACGGATACCTTCGCCATAGTTGCGGAACTTATGCAAACCTGGAATCGCCCTGAAGGTTCGAGATTCGCGGAAATCATCTCTAATCATATCTGCCCAGAATATAAATGCTTGATGGAGAGCTATGGTAAAGCCCAAGCTATAGCAAAAGACGGCCCTGAAACGCATCTCGAGAACTATAAATGATTCAACAAGCTTTCTTGTTTCGAAGTTTTACAGTTAAAGGGTAATCCGAGTATTTGAAGGGCGCTTAGGCGCCCTTCAATGAAACGTTTTGAAATGGCGACTCAAGCATACGGCAGCCGAAATATTGGTTATCAGACGTGCTGAAAAGGATGTACCAGAGTCAGCTCGCCCTAGAGGCTGCTCTGATAGAGTTAACGCTTTATGTGGAAGTCCAAGGAAACGCTGAAGTTGGAGATAACGTTCGCGGCGCTTTGTGGCCGATTAGTGAGAATGCCGGACAAATCAAACAGGTTTAGTTCGGCTTAAGAAGCCATCTTGAGCCGGGCCTCGCCCGAATGAGCGACAAGCAAGGATGGGCTAAAGCATTTTTGATGCTTGATGCGGAACGGCGCTCTGTCGAGGATCGATACCCCCTAACATTGCCCTTGCTATTGTCCTAATGCAGTGGACAGTTAGACCGTTTCCAGCGCCTTTTTCGAGACAGCTCTAATCCTTATTCTGTGCCCATGTTGAACGACAATATTCACTTACTTCAAAGGGAATTCATCATGAGCATCGCCACCTACAACCGCCTGAACAAAGACGACGCTATCGTGCTGCTGGTTGACCACCAGACCGGTCTGATCTCGCTGGTGCAGGACTTCTCGCCGAACGAGTTCAAGAACAACGTGCTGGCGCTGGCGGATCTGGCCAAGTTCTTCGACCTGCCGACGATCCTCACCACCAGCTTCGAACAAGGCCCGAACGGCCCGCTGGTGCCGGAGCTGAAAGAGATGTTCCCGGATGCGCCATACATCGCTCGCCCAGGTCAGATCAACGCCTGGGACAACGAAGACTTCGTCAAAGCGATCAAAGCCACCGGGCGCAAGCAGATCATCATTGCCGGTGTCGTAACGGATGTCTGTGTAGCGTTCCCGACGCTGTCGGCACTGGCCGAAGGCTTTGATGTGTTCGTGGTCACCGATGCGTCCGGCACCTTCAACACCACAGTGCAGCAAGCCGCGTGGAGCCGCATGACCCAGGCTGGTGCGCAAATGATGAACTGGTTTTCGGTGGCCTGTGAGCTGCACCGTGACTGGCGCAACGATATTGAAGGCCTGGGTAACCTGCTATCGCAGCGGATTCCCAACTACCGCAATCTGATGAACAGTTACTCAGCGTTGAGCGCACATCAATCGTAACTTTGATTCAAACCCAAGGCCCGCTTATGCGGGCTTTAGGCGCGGGCTGGATTTTGGAACAGCTCCACAGCGCTTATGAGATGGGCCCTTCTAAGACTTGAGCTAGAAATAACTGAAGACCGTTGTGGCCATCCATGATCAGCTCTCGAATGAGTTCCTGGTAAGCGTCTGCCGTATTCGCATCTTGCAGATCAAAGCTTGCAGACCAATTGATGAACGTCTTGGGCTGTCCAGTGAGAGAGGCCAACTTTACCGTGGCAACATAGTTGTCCAGCGGTAATGGAGCCTCCTCGAAGCGGTAGGATAGCGTTGAATGGTGATCATCGACCGATAACAAACGCTCCCTGACAAGTGCGCTATCGGCCAGCGTGAGTCTGCGAATACAGCCGACCAATCCATCAGGTTGGTTGTCCTCAATGCTGCTTTCGACAATCGATGGATGCCATTTATGAATCTCTCCAAATTTTTTCAACACGCTCCAGGCATTTCCAACATTGCTGTCCAAGACACCGGAAAACTCAACCATCGGCATCGTGTATCTCCCTTCAGATATGTGCTGTAAGCGCACGGCGATTCGGCGTAACCACTAGGCTGATACGTGAATCGTCGAGCGCCTGTTTCAGAGCCTCGCTTCCAACCAGCCCCGTAGCGCCAATCAAAACTAATTTCATTGCAAACAACGCTCATGACCAAGCCTGCGAACAGCGTCGGAGACTGGTATGTCTCCTTGAGTAAGCTCGATAATGACTCGACTCACCCTGGGCTGTTCGATCAACTCGGCAAGTGTCGCTGCTACGTCATCTCTCGAAACTTCACCGTAAGGAATAGCAACGTCAGCACGGATTCTGCCAGTGCCTGGGTCATCCAGAAGCGTTCCTGGACGCACAATTACCCAATCCAAACCCGTCCCAACCAAGTGAACATCAGCTCGTTTTTTCACGGCAATGTAATTTTCGAACCCTTCGGATGATGGACTACCACGCAGCGCATCAGGGAAGGCCGAGACCAGAATGAAACGCCGGACACCTGCCTGAATTGTCGCGGCCACTGCCAACTCCAATCCCCGACCATCAATCGCATTAGTCAGATCCATACCTGCGCCGCCTGCCCCTGCAGTGAAGACCACGGCATCAATGCCCGACATAAGTCGCGCCATTTGCCCGGGATCAAGCTCAAGCAAATTGCCTATAACGGGCGTCGCGCCCAGGGCCGCAAGCTGACTTTCCTGCTCCGGGTTCCGATGCAGTGCGATCGCCTCGTGACCTCGCCCGACGAGCTGCTTAACCAATCGCCGCCCCACTTTGCCAGCGGCGCCGATGATGAAAACCTTACTCATGATCGCTTCTCCATTTGACGATGAACGAGCTCCGATCCCGGGATTGATTCAACCGGGATCGGTGAGCGCTCAACCTTCGAACTGGTGATAAACCTTGGCGATGACCTTCCATGTGCCGTCGATTTTGATCAGGGTCAGGTAGTCGTTGTAGTCGGCACCGATCGCATCGTTTTCCATATCGACACGCACCACGGCTGTCGTGAGTGTGATCGCCAGAATGTCGAGGCGAGTCGTAATTTCTGGGGCGCTGCCGTTCTTCTGAACGAAATCAAACAGATTCTCGATCGGGCCGCCAAGCAGTTCACCGTTGGTGAAACCGTACATCACGGCGTCTTTATGGAAAGCTTGAGCAACGCCTTCTGCACTGCCCAGACGCAGACCTTCAACGTATTGATTGGCAGTAGCGATGACAGCGTTGTACTCGGAGGTTGGTACTGCCTTGATGTTCTTTGACATGGTTCTCTCCTTTCATTGGGCGACGTAAAACACACGTCGCCAGACGCGCTCAAATGCTCAAGCGGTCGGATGGGTGTGGTAAATCTTGCTGACGATCGTCCACTTGTCTTCTACCTTCAGCAGATTGAAGAAGTCGGTGAATCGATACCCCGAAACGTTGTCAGTATCAACGCGCGCACTGGCGGCAGTGCCAACGATGTCGACGCGAACGATCGCGGCTTTGGCTTCAGGAGATGGGCGGAAAGAGTTGTCGATGACGTCGTACAGATTCTGGATCGCGCCGCCGACAAGCTTGTCGCCGTCGACGCCAAACATGGTTGCTTGCTCGTTGAACGCGGGCTTCATCACAGTGCTGTCAGCCTTGGCACCACCTTCGTTGTACTGACTCAGAACAGCAACGATCGCGTTGTATTCCTGGACGTAAGTTGGATTGCTCATGATGTACTCCTGGTTGCATGTTGCCGGTGACCCTTTTGGTCACTCGGGCACGGAAAACTCAAACGACAATTACCAATCCTGGCGAGTCGGCGAGATGATCAAATCGTTGACGGTGACATTTTCCGGTTGGTTGAGCGCGTATATCACTGCGCGGGCAATATCGTCCGGCGCAATGGCAATCCGGTTCAGCTCTTGGGCAGCCTTACGCCCTTCAGGATCACTGACCTTGTCCGCCCAGCCGGTATTGATCACGCCCGGGCTGACGGTGTTGACGCGGATGCCATGCTGCACGCCCAACTCCTTTCGCATGGATTCGGTCATGGCCTGGACGAAAAACTTGGTAGCGCTGTAAACACCCGCCGCCGGGCCGACCTGGTGACCTGCAACGGAGTCCATGTTGAGAATCTGCCCGGTTTTCTGTTCGAGCATGAATGGCAACACAGCAGCAGTAGTGTTGAGGTAGCCCTTGATGTTCACATCGATCATCTTTTCCCAATCCTGCACGGCCAGATCGACCCAGTTGGAAAAGAGCATCAGACCGGCGTTGTTGACCAGGATGTCCACTGCGCCATAGGTATCTTGTGCAAACTTCGCGAGCGCTTTGGTTTGATCCAGATGGGTAACGTCTGTGGTGAAAGCGACCACGTCGCTCCCGGCCTCACGCAGCTCGGCAACAAACGCTTCCAACCCAGCCTGATCGAGTGCTGCTGCCACGACGCGAGCGCCATGCGCGGCCAACGCGCGGGTGGTGGCAGCACCAATGCCGGAAGACGCGCCAGTGACGATGGCAACCTTGTTTTGCAGATAATTCATATTTGAGTACCTCTTGTGCGGCGAAATTTTTTCGCGACGAAGCCTCCCCGCGCCGAACTGACGCAAAAGGGAATCTCCAATTAATTGGAGTTGGCCGTTGGCCAATCGATGTAGCCCTTGGCGCCTCCGCCGTAATAACTCTTGCGCGGAGCGATGGTCAGCTCGATACCCCGACGCAGGCGATCTACCAAATCGGGATTGGCAATGAACAATCGACCAAACGCCACGGCATCAACCCGCCCTTGCGCCCTGCGCTCCCGCGCCATTTCCAGGTCATAGTTGTTGTTGCCAATGTACGGCCCTTCGAACTGCGCACTCAGCGCGTCCAGATCCACCCCTTCAGGAACGGTACGAGAGGTGGCTGTCGCGCCTTCGACGAAATGCAGATAGGCCAAGTTGAATCTGTTCAACTGCTGAATGAGGTGACCGTAGGTCGCCATGACGTTGCCGTCTGGAGGCGTGTTACCTGCATCAGGAGTTACGGGCGAAAGGCGGATGCCGACCCGGTCACTGCCCCAAATTGCGACCACGGCTTCGGTGACTTCAAGTGTCAGTCGTGTCCGATTTTCGATAGAGCCGCCGTACTGGTCAGTGCGCTGGTTAGTGGAATCGCGCAGGAATTGGTCGAGGAGATAACTGTTGGCTGAATGGACTTCAACGCCATCAAAACCGGCGCGTTTTGCATTTTCTGCCGCATGCCTGTACTGCTCGATGATCCCCGGGATCTCTGAAGTCTCAAGCGCCCGAGGCATGGACACTTCGACCATGCCATTGTTGGTATAGGTCGTACCTTCAGCCTTGATCGCTGAGGGCGCGACCGGCGCTTCGCCGTTTGGCTGCAACTCAACGCTGGAGAAGCGACCTACGTGCCATAACTGACTAACGATTTTCCCGCCGGCCGCATGCACTGCGTCAGTGACTTTTTTCCAGCCTGCGACCTGCTCCTCCGACCAGATACCGGGCGTCATGGCATAGCCACGCCCTTGAGCAGAAATGTTCGTGGCCTCGGCGATGATCAGGCCCGCGCTGGCCCGCTGGGCGTAATAAGTGGCATGCATTTCGTTCGGCACGCCGTCGTCAGCCATTCGACTGCGAGTCACTGGCGCCATGACAATTCGGTTAGCCAGTTGCATCGCCCCCATCGTCATGGGGGAAAACAGGTCGGTGTCTGCGGCAATATCAGTCATAAAAACTCCAAATGAATAGACCGGTCGTCTAGTTAAAAGCTTAAAAAAAACCGCCCCTATGCCAGCAGGCGCTTACTTGTGATCAGTGCCGTATCAAAGGCAGCCGTCGTATTGCGAACCTTCACCAAAAGTGATGCCCCTAACCATAATTGATACAGCGATTCAGCCAATGTTTCTGCATCCTGAGTCGAAGTGATGGAGCCATCAGCCATTCCTTGCTGAACACATCGCGTGATTCTCTCGACGATCAGCGTGGTGCCCTCCTCCAATACGCCGCGCATGTCTTCCGACAGGTCGCACACTTCGGCGCCGAGTTTCACCACCAGGCATTTCTCTTCGGGATGATCGAACGCCTGCGTCTTCGCCCAATAGCGCAAATAGCCAAGGAGCCGCTCGGCGCCCGTCCCTTGCGCCGCCATGACAACATCTACCCGCCCGATATACTCCTGAAAGTATTCGTCCAATAGTGCCTGGCCGAATTCCTCTTTGGAGGTGAAGTAGTGATAAAACGACCCTTTGGGTACACCCGCCGCCTTCAGCACTTCCATAAGACCGACTGCGGTGTAGCCCTTGTGGGTCATCAATGACTTCGCTACATCGATGATGTGTTGTCGCATGTCTTGATTAGGTTTTTTCATAGTGCGCACAGCCTAGTAAAAACTAGACCGGTCGTCTAGTAACCATTTTCAGTATCTGACGAACGCGACTAAACGCTTGCTGCCGTGTGCGGCTGAGAAGGTTTCAGTGCAACCTTCTCCCACTTGGCGATAACCAACGGTGCAATGGCATTGCCCAATACGTTCAGCGTGGTGGTACCACTGTCGATAATCCTGAAGATGCCTGCGATCAACGCCACGCCTTCTAACGGTAATCCGGCGGACGCCAATGTCGCTGACAGGATGATGATGGCAAACCCAGGCACCCCTGCTGCTCCCTTTGAGGTCAGCACCATCGTCACCACCAGAAGGATCTGCTGCGACAGAGATAGATCGATGCCATAGAGCTGCGCCACGAAGATCGTTGCTACACCGAGAAAAATCGATGCGCCATCCAGGTTGAACGCATAACCCACCGGCACCACAAAACTGACGATCCGACGCGGTACACCGTAATTCTCCAATCGCGTCATCAACTGCGGCATGACGGCGGCTGACGCGGCACTCGAAAACGCCAGAATGAGCTCATTGCGAAAGTACCTGATCAACTTGAAAATGTTTTCGCCAATCAAGTAGCAAATGCCGCCGAGTATCACCAACGCGAAAACTATCAGCGCCAGATAAACCACCCCGATTAGCTTGAGCAACGGCAACAATGAGGCGAAACCAAACGTCGCCACAGTCGCGCCGATCATTCCAAACACACCGATCGGTGCGTAAGCCATGACGATGGAAACAACCTTGAACATGGCATCGGAAAGGCTCTGAATTACCGCGATGAAGGGTGCGCTTTTGTCCTTCGGCAGAGCGTTCAGTGCCATGCCTAACAGCACCGCGAAAAACAACACGGACAACAACTTCGCTTCTGACATAGCAACCAGCACATTGTCAGGGACGATGTTCTGCAAGATGACCAATGCGCCTTTGGACGGCTCCAGAGTGATCGATGCGGTACCGTGCGAAATACCGGAAATGTCGGTGCTCGTCCCCGGCTCGAAAACATTGGCGAAACACAAGCCGATGACGATGGCCAAGGCCGTAATTGCAAAAAAGTAGCCCAGCGATTTTATCCCCATGCGGCCAAACGATTTGTTATCGCCACCGCCTGCGATGCCCAGAATCATGCAACAGAACACAATCGGTACAACCACCATCTTCATCATCTTGATGAAGATATCTCCGAGCGGTTTGAGGATTTCCGCACTCACCCATGTCTGATAGTCCGGATGCGTATTGAAGTACCAACCGACAAGCACGCCAAGCAACAGCCCGGCAACGATTTGCCACACCAAGGGAATACGTTTCATGTCTAGCCTTCTTGTTGGAGTGAAAGGTCTGCGTTTATTCGCAGTTGCTAGAGTCATGAGCTTCCAGCTCATTTGAGATCAAATGGCACAACGCCGTTGTGCCATGGCTGTTGTTACTTGGCGAAGAGCTGGCTCATATCCTTGAAAGCCTTGAACTCAAGAGCGTTGCCGCACGGATCAAACAAAAACATGGTGGCTTGCTCGCCCACTTGGCCTTTGAAACGAATGTACGGTTCGATCACGAATTCAGTACCAAACGACTTCAGACGTTCGGCCAGTGCCTCCCACTGTTCCCAACCTAAAATTATGCCGAAGTGCGGAACTGGAACATCGTGTCCGTCAACCGGGTTGCTATGCACGCTTTCCTGGGAAGCGGTTTTAGGATGTTCGTGAATCACCAGTTGGTGACCATAAAAATCGAAATCTACCCACTGCGTGCTGGAGCGCCCTTCTTCAAGACCAAAGACCTCACCGTAAAAGGTGCGAGCTGCAGCCAGGTCGTAAACAGGGATAGCAAGATGGAATGGCGAGAGGCTCATCAGAACTCCAAATATTTTTTGTTGGTTGGCGAACATTTCCACGTCATTGGCTCTCTGGATTAAGCCTTGCCGGGGATGGGAGACATCGTAGGACGGGAAACAAAACATAAAAATCAATATATATTTCTTAGAAACACAACTAATATTTGTGAATGATCAAAGAACTGAAGACACTTATCGCTGTGGCGCGCGAAGGCACATTCGCCGCTGCCGGCAACAAGATTGGCCTGACTCAAGCCGCTGTGAGCGCGCAAATCCAGCGCTTGGAAGCCGAGCTCGGGTTCGAAATTTTCGACAGGAAAGGACGCTCGGCTCATCTCAACAGAATGGGCCACCAGATACTTCTGCAGGCGCAAGAGCTGCTGAGGCTTTATGACAATCTGGGCTCTACAACGTTGGGCGAGCATCCCAGCGTGCTGGTCAACATCGGTGCGATCGCGTCCGTGCAGCGCTCCTATTTGCCCGATGCGCTCGCGAAGTTTCACAAACAGTGTCCGCAGTGCCGCACACGTGTCATCCCAGGCCTTTCAATGGAGATGGTGAACCTCGTCGACGCCGGCGAGATCGACATGGCCGTCATCATTCGCCCTCCCTTCTCCCTCCAAAGTGACCTACGCTGGACGACATTGGCGCTAGAGCCCTACCGACTGATCGTGCCTCGTGACGTGGAGGGAGAAGACTGGTCGGAACTGCTGTCCAGCCAGCCATTCATTCGCTATGACCGATCATCCTTCGGCGGCAGACAGGTTGACCGTTTCCTGCGGCAGATGCATTTCACCATGCAGGAAGTTTGCGAACTGGATGAACTGGACGCCATCATCAAGCTGGTTGAAAAGGGTGTAGGCATAGCGCTGGTGCCACAGACAAAACCCCATCAGGAATGGCCCACGGGTGTGCGAGCGATCGATTTGGGACAACACACTTTTCATCGGGATATCGGGCTCGTACATCGGTCTCGACAGAGTTTTACGGAGCCTGTGCGAATTTTGGCCCAGCTTATTAGTGATCAGGTAACAGCGATCTCCAAATAAGAGTTTCAAAAAAAGGCCCTATGGGGCCTTTTCGCTCAATCAACAAATCACTTGGTCAGCCATGACTCAACGGTCGCGGCGCCGTGCTTTGTCTTCCACTTCTTGAGCGTTTGTGATTGCCGCCCTTCGTCTCTACGACTTCGCCGGAGTGCGGGTTTTTATAGACTTTCAACTGGCGAGGCTTGCGGCTACCCGCTTTGGACTCCACCGCTGGAGCGCGGCGACCCAGCCTGGGCCTGGCTGACGTTTGCCCCTGATCGCATGATTCGAATAGCCGATTGTCATTCGATCATCGAAGTACTTCGCGACATCCAACACAGTGGGCCGGAATGGGCATCGTAATGTCCGAATTTGCTTTCCCGGCCAATCAAATGCCCCGGGCTCTGGTGTACCCGCTTCAGAATGCCAGTGCCCCGTACTTTGACTTCATGTATTTCCACAAAGAGCCTCCTCAGGAAGCGCTGTCCGCACTGCTAAGGAAGTATCCACAGTGTTCCGTCATCGACTGGTCGTCCGGACGCTTGGCCTGCATCGAAGCTCAGGGGGGATGTTGAGACGCTCGCTGAAATTATCCGGCATCTAGCTCAAGCTGCTTGGGATGAGCACATCGCGTTCGTCGATGCTTCGTACGAGAAAACAGGTAAAGCGTGACCCAAGAGCGGACGGTCGACCTTAGCTTCCCAAGCGCGTGCGCAAAGATCAGGTCTTGGGCAACAATCAACCAGACGGGAACGGAACGCAGGTCACCATAATCGAAGGGATGTTTGTTATGAGCCACCTTAACAACGACTTGAGGGCCGATTTCGTTGAGGCACTTAAAGTCCTTGAAGATGCCATTCACGAGGTGAAGAAATTTACCCACCTGAAGGTCAGCTTTGGGTCGAACACAGTCACTCCTACATGAAACGTCCACGGAGAATTGGCCCATGAAAACCGCCGTGATATCCGACACTCATAATCTCCTCCGGTCCGAAGCCATCGGCGCGCTCCAAGGCTGTGACCTGATCATCCACGCCGGCGACATCGGCAACCCGGACATCCTCGCCCAATTGTCCGAAATTGCTCCCGTCCATGCCGTGCGCGGCAACAATGATCTCAGCAGCCCATGGGCTAAAGACCTCCCTGACCGTCTGACCTGCACTCTCAACGGCTGGCACACTCTCCTTATCCACGACATCGCCGACGTCCCCGCCGATCTGGATCCAGACATAAAGCTCATCATCACCGGCCATTCGCACAAACCGCGCATCGAATGGCGCGGTGATCGTCTATACGTGAACCCTGGAAGCGCCGGCCCTCGGCGTTTCAAATTGCCGGTCACGCTGGCAATTCTCGAGATACAACCCGACAGCATCGAACCGCTCCTGATTTCCCTGCTGGATCCCCCCGCCTGAAATCGCTGCGGTTACCGTGATCCAGAACAGGGAATCCAGGCGTGATCTGCAGCGCCACAGCGGTAGCTCTAGTTGCTTCGACGCTTTTTCAATGAGCATCATGAAAACTCGACAAGGAAACGTCTCTCATGCGTGAACCAATACTGCACCTGATGTCAGGCAAGATTGCGTCCGGCAAATCGACATTGGCCAAGTCCTTGGCATCCGAACGTTCGGCTATTCTGCTCAGTGAAGATTATTGGCTCTCAGAACTCTATCCCGATCAGATCAAATCAGTGATCGATTACGTGCGGCTTTCGCGTCAGATTCGGAAACTGGTCGGCACGCTTGTCATCGACGTGCTGAATATGGCCGCGCCGAGCATGAATTTGCAGCGACTGACGCTGAGTTCGATTTGATCACGAGCTACTTTCGTGCCCCGGATGTGAGTGAGGGAATTGAGATTGAAATTCACCGAGTTTAAGGGCAAGCGTGCTTAAAGTGGGTAATCCAGAAGGTCCGTTTTTTGAACGGTTTCAGCCCTTTGTGAAAGGCAGCAATCGACCCGAAGCTGACGGTCAACTTGGCTCGGCGTCAGATTTAGCTAGCCGGTCTCTCACCCAACCGCTCTACTAATCTTACGAGATAACCATCGGGATCCTGGACGATGAATTCGCGCTGGCCCACTTCTACATTCTCAGCCCGATACCAAGTGTCCTTGCATTGTCGATAGAGGGGAAATCCCGCCTGATCAATGTTTTGGATGATGGGTGCGACGGCTTCAACATCAATCTGTAAATTCATGCCTCTTCCAAACGGTTTGGTCAACGGCGCAGCCAGCCATTGACCCGCGTCCGAACTAATCTGCTCAAGCATTACTTGAGCACCGTTCAAATCAAGGTATGCAAATCCATCTTCCGGGCGTTGATAGGCTACTTGGAACCCCAAGCAAGAAACCCAAAAAGCCAAGCTGCTATCCAGGTTGGTGACCATCAACTCCGGCACCAGTTTGTTACGTTCGAGCATGAGATGACTTCCATTTCAAAAGGATAATTTCTCTACGGGCGGGCACGTTCTGCACATATCGCTTCGATTCCACGGCGCGATCGTAGTGAGCATGATGATGCATGGTTGGGTGGGAATTATCGAGTCGCGCTGAGTGGCAGCTTTGGGCGGGTTTCGGTCCGTAATAAAGAGCGGCAATTGGCACGGTGGAGACTTCTGCAGATCTTCGACCGTTGGAGGCTACTTAGCGGTAGAGCTCTCCCCTGCTACCGGTCGACCATCGAGGGCAGGCAGCGGATCGGTTTGGATTCCGGTGAGGATAGCGGCCCATGCTGTGTAAGCTTGGCTGTGACGAGACACAGCTTCATCCCAGCGGCTCCCTGTCACTTCGTGCGCCACGACGAGCATCATGAGGTGATTTGTGGCTGCATCCAGATCAAGCAAGAGGTGGTGGGCGTTGAACCGAAAATCGTCAGTCGAAGGCATAGTGTCACGCATATTGAGTGAGTGGGTAAAAACATCGGCGCTCTCCACGTGACATCATTATGACATTGCCTTGCGTAGTTAGTGCGTTCACCCAGACGACCGGTGAAGTCAGAATCTTAGAGCTCCCCGCCCTCCTCGCGCACAACCTGCGTCAGTTGCGCGATAACGGGCGCTTATCCAACGTCTTTCTGCACGCGAAAAATCGTCCAACCTGCGATCAAGATCAACAGCATGCCAGCCCATGTAAAAGAATCCGGCACTTCGTTAAACAACACGTAACCCCACAAGCAAGCGAAAGCCAGGTAGGCATAGTCAAAGGTGCCGACAAGTGCGGGAGGTGCAATCTGGTAGGCTCTAGCGGTAGCTGTATTTATCAGAATCAACATGCAGGCATAACAGGAAATGAAGACTGTCTCCTGCCAACCGAGCGTCTGCCATGGAGAGAGTAAAAACGGAGCGCGAGCAACCGTTGCCTCGCTGACGTTCAGCGAGGCGATACCTCCCATGCAGGCGGCAAAAAGGAAAGCGACATTCAATCCTAGCGCCAATACCAGAGGATGCTCACTGCGACAATGTCGGCGCGTCACCACCATCGCGAGTGCGTAAAAAACAGCGCCAACGACAGGCAGCAACGTCGCCAGCGTAAAGATTTCGGAACCTGGGCGCAGCACCAAGGCTACGCCCACAAAACCTAACCCCACAGCAGCCCAGCCGGTTGGAGACAAAGGCTCACCGCCATAGCAGGTGGAGAAAAGGGCTATAAAAATCGGCGTCGTGTAGATTGCAACGGCAGCGACCGATAGTGGGATTAACGGCAGTGCCGAGTAGTAAGTCACCCACATCAATAACAGCAGAAGACTCCTGGCCATTATCCACGCAACGGAAGTAATTCTGAGGCGGCCTGTGCGGATGCGTCGGCCAAGCCAAGTGCCCAGGGCGGGAACCGAAAGGCAAGACACGATCAAGAACAGCTGCCATAGGGGCAGCTTGGCGCTGAAGTATTTGACTGCTGCATCGGCCAGGGCAAGCAGAAAAACAGCGCCGACAATCAGTGCTATACCCTTGGGAGCGTTGTCGATCCTAGCACCGTATTTGTTCATGAATTGCTTCCCTGCCCAATAAGCTCTAAGCCTACCCAGTTGTCATCGTCGGCTTGCAGCGATCGGCCCCAAGGCGCCGGCAGTAGGCTCAACGCCATCACCCCTGCCTATGGTGGGCCCAGCGCTATAAGCAATTAGAGTTCCTTAAACGTCTGTCGCAGAGCTTGCATCAGTTGTTCAACAACGATCGCTTCGACGGCACCTTCACTGGCGTCTACCTGAAAAGCAGCGCCACTGGCCGACACTTCTCCATCACAAACCCAGTAGACAGCAATCGCGCTACCTGGCCCGCAGCCTGTATGTCCGCTTAGGGCAAATCCACCCTCAAGCGTTCCCTGCATCAAACCCAGGCCATAACTCGGTGCGATCCACGGACGTCCGGGAATGGGCCCGCCCAATGTGCGTGCTCCTCGCATCTCAGTG
The DNA here is from genome assembly GCF_049897785.1 of Pseudomonas sp. TSRC2-2. NCBI lineage: Bacteria > Pseudomonadati > Pseudomonadota > Gammaproteobacteria > Pseudomonadales > Pseudomonadaceae > Pseudomonas > Pseudomonas sp. TSRC2-2. The sequence goes on along the minus strand of NZ_JAFCWZ010000010.1, from coordinate 234,188 downwards.
AGCAAGCCCGCTGAAAGCAAGTCTGCGCAGAAGAGTCGATCCAAAAACAATGCCGCTTGCGAAACGGGGCCGATTAACAGGCCGTGGTAAACCCAGGCGGGGTCATAGTTTAGAGTGTCCACCCCGTGGTTTGTTTGCAAGTCTGCTGGCGTTCTAGCGAAGCGGACGTTGGACAATCCCAGAGGAGCGAGTACCCGTTGATTTACAGCATCCTCAAGCGTGAGATCAGTCAGCCGTTCAATGAGCCTTCCGATGAGCAGATAACCCACATTCGAATAACGCCACCCGGCTCCGGGGGTGTATCGCAGTCGAGCACCATCAAGGCGTTTTAACATTTCATCTACAGACCAGGCCGACTCACCGTTCGCAACGGCCCGGTGGTACTCGCCAAGCTCGCCGTAGTCGGCCAGACCTGCCTCATGCCGAAGTAGCTGGCGCAATGTGTAGGGCTGATCAAAAACGAGGTCGTCCAACCCTATAAAGCGGTCACGGACTAACGAGAGAGCCGTCGTCGCCAAAACGGTTTTCGTAAAACTCCACCAAGGCACGGGGAGATCTCCCTGTTCATGTGGATGTGGACGACCGTTTACCACGAGTGCGCTGCGCATTGGCTTCCTTGACGTTTGAAACGGATCGACGACTCGAAGAGGTATTCTATTGACTGTCATTCGCCAGAGTAACAAGCCAGCCTCTGAAAAAGCGCTGAACAACGCCCTTGGCGCCACGCTGTCATAGCAGGTTAAGTCAGACACGTCACCAATCGCGTGTGGCCGAACATCGTTTGATGAGCTTCATAGAGGGGCAAGTTGTCTCTGCAGGTCTGACCCCGGGCCGGTGACATATGTGGGTAAGCGTCCGGCGAACACGGCTTGGTGAGTCAATAACACATGTCTCCAACGTGGGCACGGAGAACTCCGGGTAGCCTTCCATTGGGGTGATGAAACCGAAGATGGGCCGAGCCTTCCCCGCTGGATACCCGCGCATAGCCGATGCTATGTGCGGTCGGGGGGCCGAGAGCCTGTCCCAATCGGATTCATGCCGCGGGTACCACTTCTTCATGCGCACGCGATCGACCCAGCAAAGCGAACACTAGCAGCGCAGTCAGTGCCGAAGATGCAGCCAGGATGTACGAGACCCAGCGCAATGCCCGGTCGTAGGTCGCAAGCAGCAAGGCGCGCTCGCCGCTGACAAGGGCACTGGCATGCGCTAGATCGCCGAGCGCGGCGCGATTGGCGGCCTCGATCACAACGGCTGGATCGGCCGCGACTAAAGTGCCGAGCAATCCGCCCTGAACCAAGAACGCCAGCATCGCGCCCGCCACCGCGATGGCAATCCCATCGGCCGAAACACGCACGCAGTTGAAGATGCCGGTCGCCATACCTGCACGTTCTGTCTCCACCACGCTCACGGCCATGCCATCCATCAGCCCCCAAGGCAGGCCAATGCCTGCGCCGATCAAGGCCAGCGGCGCAACCAGCGCAGGGCCGGCCCCGCCGGACAACACCTGCCCCATCCAGACCAGTCCGGCCGCCACCAGCAGCAGCCCGACGCCAGACAGCATGCCGGAGGTGAACCAGCGCGACAACCACGCGGCAAGGAACGGCACGACCAGCAGCGGCGCAGCCAGGGCGATCATCATTTGGCCCGCTTCCAATGCGCTCAGTCCGTCGATTCCGATGAAGCGGCCCGGCAGCATCACGATCAGTGTGACGAAGAAGAAGGCCGGCGATGCGGCCAACACCTGCACGCCCACGAAGCGCCCACTGGCGAATAACGAAAGGTCGAGCATCGGGCGCGCGACACGGCGTTCGAGGCGTACAAATGCGATGAATAGCACCACTGAGGCCAATAACGTGCCGAGCACCGAAGCGCTGCGCCAGCCTTCTTCCGGCGCTAGCAGGATGCCGTAGGTGAACAAGCTCAGCGCGGCGGTGAAGCTGAGGGCGCCGGGCCAGTCCAGGCCGGTAGAGTCTGGGTCGCGGGACTCTGTGGCGCTGACCCACACCAGCAGGAAACCGGCCACGCCGATCAGCGCCGTCGCCAGGAACACCCAGCGCCAGCCCGCCACCTCCACCAGCAAGCCAGCCGCCAGCGGGCCGAAGGCCAGGCCGATGCCAAACGTGGTGCCGAGCAGGCTGAACACACGTGTACGGATCGGGCCGTGGAAGGTCTGTGCCAGCGAGGACATGGCGCCCGCGAAGGCGGCTGCGCCGCCCAGCCCTTGCGCCAGGCGCAGCCCGTCGATCCAGCCGACCGTCGGCGCCAGCGGGATCGAGAACGTTATCAGCACGAATAGCGCCAGGCCGACCAGCCACACGCGCTTGCGGCCATAGGTGTCGGTCAGGCTGCCGGCCGCCATCATGGCGCTACCGTAGGTCAGGATGTAGCCGTTGACCACCCAGTTCAGTTGCACCGCCGTCCCGCCCAGTTCCTGACTGATTGACGGCAGCACGACGGCCGGCCCGGTGAAGCACAGCGGGATCAGAATGCCGGTAAGGCAGGCGGCAAGCAGTTGCAGCCAGTCGCGTCCGGTGGTACCGCTTGTGGCGGTCAGGGCTTGTGTCATGGGAAACATCCGCAGAGAGTCATTAGAGGGTCAGGCAGGCGTCACATATCTCGAAAGCCAGGACAGCCGCATCCAACCTGTGCAGCCGTGAGGGTAAGTGCGGGCTCGATTAAGAAAAATGGGCTAAGGTTCCGAACATATCGGACAAATTTTCCTAGAACGGTGAAGAATGGATTCGCTCAATGGCATCGCGTTCTTCGTGCAGGCGGCGCAAGCCCGTAGCTTTTCGGAAGCTGGGCGCGTGCTCGGCGTCTCGTCTTCCGCCGTGGGAAAGAGCGTGGCCCGGCTGGAGGAGCGACTGGGCGTACGCCTGCTGCACCGCAGCACGCGCAGTATCACGCTGACCGCCGAGGGCACGCTGTTCCTGGAGCGTTGCAGACGCATCCTCTGCGAGGTCGAGGCGGCGCAATTGGAACTGTCGCAAACCCGGCAAGCGCCCCAAGGCAAGCTGCGCCTGAGCATGCCGTTGGTAGGCAGCTTGGTCATGCCGGCGCTGACGGCCTTCATGCACCGCTACCCCGCCATCGAACTGGACGTGGATTTCTCGGATCGGATGGTCGACGTAATCGAGGACGGGTTCGATGCCGTCATTCGCACCGGAGACCCGACTGATTCCCGGCTGATGTCCCGCGCACTGGGCACTTTCAAGCTGCTGCTAGTTGCCTCGCCCCGGTACTTCACCGCGCGCGGCACTCCGCGCGAGCCCGCCGACCTGACGGGCCACGCCTGCCTGCAACATAAGTTCCCGAGTACCGGAAAGCTCGAGTCGTGGCCCTTGCGCAGGCAGGAGGGCGAGGCAGAACCCGTCCTCTTGGCCTCGATGGTATGCAACACCACCGAGGCCCTGTTTCACGTCGCCCGTGATGGCCTTGGAATCGCCTGCCTGCCGGACTTCATGGTGCGTGATGCCATTGCGGCCGGCGAACTGGTGACGGTGCTGGACGACTTCAACCAGCATCAGGGCACCTTCCGCATGCTTTGGCCATCGAGCAAGCACCGGTCGCCGAAGCTGCGCGCATTCATCGATTTCATGGGCGCGGAGCTTTTCAAAACTTGATCCGGACTGGCCCACAGTGGCAACAGTTGCCCAATCGCACTCGCGCGCTGAGTTGGCAGGCGCGTGAGTACATCCTGAAAATACCCGATCCCTTGAGTTTTGACGCCGAGTGTTCTACCGGTGAACTACCCGGAACAGAGCGCGCATTTTCCAGCCGTGCTGAACGATTGAAGACCGCAAACATTGCCGCTTGTGAATCGTCACGATGGAGAAGAAAAAACTCGCAGCCAGTATTTTAACGACCCGGATCGTCATGGGCAGGCGCTACATCGACCTGACTCGACTCGCCTAACGCGCGATATCGATCACGGAGCCTTCTGAGTTCGCGCGCCTCCATCTTCTCCAGGCCCAACGTGGCATTCTGAGCTTCATTCGTGGCTCGTATCAGCTCATCGATTTTCAGATGCAAAATATCGTTGTCGCGGTTCTGGGTGTTTTGAATGAGGAACACCATCAGAAAAGTGATGATCGTGGTCGAGGTGTTGATGATGAGTTGCCAAGTGTCGTTGTAATGAAAATACGGCCCTGTTCCAGCCCAGGCGATGATCAAAACGATCGCAGTCAAAAAGGTCTTGGGGCTACCTGCCCAAGTGGAAAGTGCCTGGCAAAAGCGTGCAAATCTCATCTTGATACCTCTGAATAAACCTGATTACTTGACCTCGCTCAACAGTGAAATACTTTGTCATATTTGCGCCGCTCGTCGGCAGGGCATGGTCTGCCGTCAGACCAAGGGGACACACCGGGAGCTCATCACCTGATTTATCTGCGCGACCACCCGCCTCGTCGCCTCCTCGATCGTTCCCTCGTTCCGACATAAAAACCAACCCTGATCGATAGCGGCTTGCTCAAACGCCCGAGTACAAGCGGCATGCTCTTCCAGGCCACGAAGCACTGTACTGCTCAAGCCGCGCCGTCGTGCCCCCGCCCTCGCCCACGAAATCTGCGCCGCTGTGACCACCCCGACATGCAGGTCTGGCACCTGAACGCTGCGATCCAGGTTCAATTGCAGGATTTCGGCGAACGGGACTATCAGGCGAAACGCAGCATCGGAGGGATACCAGCGATCGATCAGGATAATGCTGTCGGGGGGTTGTTTGCTCAGCACGTGCCGGGAAATCCAGCTGCGGCTATCAGCCAGGCGTTGGCAGACTTCCAGCTCCAGATCCCGGTCAGGATGCCGGACGAACCTGTTCACCAAACGCATGGTCTCGCCCCTGAACGGGTCGCTTTTTCTCTCGCACAATCGGATGACTTTCTGGTTGTCCGCCCTCAAGACTTCAGTGATGGCCTCCAACAGCGAGGTTTTGCCGACGCCTTTGGGGCCATCCAGAGAGACAAACAGCGGACGATTCATTTTTCACAGGCTTCAACGGGGGGGAGCGGACACTCTAACGGATTTCAGGTTGAACCTCTGTTACCCGGACGTACTCCGAAATCTGAATCCAGGAGAAACCTATGACCCAGACCGCTTTAGTCGTGGGCGCCAGCGGCATCGTCGGCAGCGCCATCACGCAGTTACTCATCGACAACCAATGGCAAGTCGCCGCGCTATCGAGGCACCCGTCGCAAGCGCAAGGCGTGATCCCTGTCGCGGCAGATCTTCAGGATCCGGCTTCGCTGGACCGCGCGCTGGCGGGTTTGAAGCCCACTCATGTATTCATTACCACATGGTCGCGCCAAGCCACGGAAGCGCAGAACATACGCGTCAATGCCGCCATGGTGCGCAACGTCCTCGCCGCCATTCGCCCAGCCAAAAGTGTCAAGCACGTCGCACTGGTCACTGGCCTGAAACACTACCTGGGCCCGTTCGAAGCGTACGGTAAAGGCAGCCTGCCGCAGACACCGTTTCGCGAGGAGCAGGGCCGTCTGGATGTCGAGAATTTCTATTACGCCCAAGAGGACGAGCTCTTCGCCGCTGCCGAAAAGGACGGCTTCACCTGGAGCGTTCATCGCCCTCACACCGTCACTGGGGTGGCTGTCGGCAATGCGATGAACATGGCGACTACCCTCGCTGTCTACGCCTCGATTTGCAAACACACCCATCGCCCCTTTGTGTTTCCAGGATCCAGAGTGCAGTGGGACAGCCTCACCGACATGACGGACGCGCGGCAGTTGGCGAAACAACAATTGTGGGCAGCCACCACGCCGGCTGCGGCCAACCAGGCATTCAATGTCACTAATGGCGACGTATTCCGGTGGAAATGGATGTGGAGCCGGATCGCCGAATACTTCAACTTGCCTGCTGCCGATTATCCCGCTTCGCTTTCACCCCTTAAGAAGCAGATGGCTGACGATCAAGCCGTATGGACGCAAATAGTCGCGGAGCACGGCTTGAAAGAACCCGACATTGATCGCCTGATTTCCCCATGGCATACCGATGCAGACCTCGGCCGCCCCATCGAAGTAGTCACGGACATGTCGAAAAGTCGCATGATGGGTTTCACTGCCTACCAGGCAAGCGATCAGGCATTTTTTGACGTGTTCGACAAACTACGCGAGATGCGCTTGATACCGTAGGCGGTTTCAGACCAGAGATGGAGCGGAACTTGTCGGCAGCCCCTGAGTTGCTGCAACGAGTGGCCCATTGCGAAACTCCACCTACGCGCCCTCGCCCAGCCCTCCTCTGCGGCATCCAGTCATTCCCATGCTCCACAGCCTTCGTCGCTGCGCATGGGAAAGACTGCGCCGTGAAATCCTCCCGCGTGTCAGCGGCAGAACGCAGCCGATCGGATATCCAGACACAAAGCAAAAAACCAATGCCACAGGCCAGGCCGTCATTGGTTACACAGCGTTGTAAGTGATGTTCTCTGCCCCTCATTTATTCATTGAAAGCAACGCCCTAAAGTCCATCCACTGCCACCTCATCATGTCGATGGGGCGCCAACAGGAGACTTTCCCATGCCTTTCATCAGCGTTCGCATCACTCGCGATGGCGTCACCAAAGAACAGAAATCTCAAGTCATCGCTCAGATAACCAGAACCATGCAAACCGTGCTCAATAAGGACCCGCACCTCACTCATATCGTCATTGAAGAGGTCGACACCGATAACTGGGGCTATGCCGGAATTACCACCACTGAGTACCGCCAGCAACTGACGGAGTCGAAGACGTGACTGTCCCCGTCAGAAAGGAACCTGAGGCGTCTTTTCACCCAAAACAGACGCCGAACGCGACGTATTTGCTCTCGGGCCCATCGCGTGAGTAGAATGCGATTCATTATCAATCATGTATGTCCCGGGATGCCGATGCGTAGCGACGAAACACTAGGTACTGCAGATCCAGGGCTGCTCTATCGCACCCATTTCTCGTGGTTACAGGGCTGGCTGATCCGCCGCATCGGCTGTCGCGATAACGCCGCAGACCTGGCGCAAGACACCTTCGTCCGTGTGCTCAAACACCGTCATCAGTCCGGCGCCCTGCGCGAACCACGCGCCTATCTGAGCAGCATTGCACGCGGACTGATGATTGATCAGTATCGTCGTCGCGAACTCGAACGTGCTTACCTGGAAAGCATCACCTTGCTGCCTCATCACGAGGTTCCCTCGGAAGAGAGCCGGCTGATGATTCTCGATGCGCTCGAGCGCATAGACCGTCTGCTCGACTCGCTTAAACCAAGAGTTCGCCAGGCCTTTTTATTTGCCCGGCTCGACGGTCTGACCTGCGCACAAATCGCCGAAAAACTCGGTGTCTCCCGCGCGACGGTGGAACGCGACCTGGCCACGGCCCTGCAACATTGCTATCGCTTGCGTTATGTCGAGGCCTGAGCCCGAGGCGCTGGATCCGGCCATTGTCGAGCAGGCGATCCAATGGCTGGTGCGCCTTCGCTTCAATCAAGCCGATGAACAGACACAGCGCTCTTTTGAGCACTGGCTGCATCAGCGCCCAGAGCATGCGTTGGCATGGCAGCGTATGGAAACGCTTGGAGATGAATTCGAAGGCGTGCCAGCTCAACTGGCTCGAAAGGCCCTTGATGGCGCCAAGCATGGAATGCGCCGGCGGGAAAGCCTGAAGCTGCTGGGCGTATTGGCGACCGTCGGCACGGCAGCCTGGCTCGGCCGCGACTACACCCCCCTGCCCGCCCTGCTTGCACAACAGCGCAGCAGCACCGGCGAGCAACGACGTTTCGAACTCGATGATGGCAGCCTCATCCAGCTCAATAGCGATAGCGCCGTCGACAGCGATTTTGACGCCCAGCGGCGGCTGATCATCCTGCGACGTGGTGAAATGATCGTGAACGTCGGCGCAGATCAACACTCACCGCAAGCGCGACCGCTGTGGGTGCAATCACGCGACGGGATCATGCGAGCCCATAGCTCCCGCTTTTTGGTCCGCGAGCGTGACGACGGCACTCTGATCGCAGCTCAGGAAGGATCGGTTACGGTTTTCCCCGGAACCAGCCAAACGCCTGCGAGCCGAAGCGTCTCGGCAGGAAACCAGCTGCTGTTCACATCAAGCGGCACCCGAATGTTCAGCGACAACGGCCTGGATCTATGGAGCTGGGGTGACGGTGTGATCAGTGCGAACCATATGCGCCTCGGTGACTTCATCGCGGAGTTGTCGCGTTATCGCCCCGGAGTCTTGCGCTGCGCCGAAGAGGTCGCCGATCGTCGCGTTTCGGGTACTTTCCAGCTCGCCGACAACGATCGGGTCTTGGCTTTGGTCGCGCAGTCACTGCGCCTGCACATTGATTACCGAACCCGTTATTGGGTCACCGTGAGCGCTGCCACCTGAGTCCACCTGAATATTTTTCTGCTACTTGAAAAATAATGAGGTGGTTTCTCATTCTCGTTCGACCTCTAAGGAAGGCCGGAATACAGGCCAGTCTGCCGATGTCCTTTCTTGGAGCGAGAAAATGAGTTCGTCCCCTGTTTCGCAGCGCCATCCATTAAGTCGTGCCATGCACGGTGCGATTTTGGGTTTGATCGTGAGCAGCTATGCATTGCCATCGCTGGCGCAAACCTCGGGCGCTGATCACAGCAATCAAGTCAAACAGTGGAATATCGCCCCCGGCCCACTGGCGCCGGCGCTTGACCGCTTTGCACGCGAGGCTGGCATCAGTCTTTCCTTCGACGCGTCGAGTGTGGCGAACCGCAACACGGCTGGCGTGAATGGCACGCTCGATACATCGGCAGCGCTGTCATCGTTGCTCCAGGGCAGCGAATTGCAGATCGAACAGCAAGGCCCGAATGCTTACCTGCTGACCCCTCAAGCAAAAACCGCCGGCCCGCTGGAACTCGACGCAACGGCTGTCGAGGACTACCGCCTCGCCCCGCTCATCATCAATGCCAAGGTCAGGGTCAGTGCCGACGACGACACCAACTCGGTGGTCGCCAAGGAGCTCTGGGTCGGCGGCAAGGTAGCAACCAGCATTCTCAATACACCGGCGTCGGTGTCGGTGGTGACCAACAAGGAAATGCAGCAACGCAGCGTCAGCACCACGGAAGAGGCGCTGCAATACACGCCGGGCGTGGTCAGTGATTTCTATGGTACCGATGACCGCAACGACTATTTTCAGATCCGTGGCTTTCAGGCCACCACCTACCGTGACGGCTTGACCCTGAGTTCGATGCGCGGCGTACGCGAAGATCCGTTCGCCTATGAGCGCATCGAGATTCTGCGCGGTGCCAACTCGACGCTGTTCGGCCCAGCGGACCCGGGCGGTTCGGTGAATTTCGTGACCAAGCAGCCGCGCTTCGAGAAGTTTGGCCAGGGCTATGTCACCTACGGCTCGTTCGATCATGTCGAGACAGGCATCGATGTCGGCGATGCGCTGAACGACGAGAAAACCCTGGCCGGCCGTTTTACTGCCAAAGGCCAGAACAGCGACCGCGAGTACGATCACTCACAGGACGACAACCAGTTGTTTATGGGTGGCCTGACCTGGGCCCCGACGGATTACACATCGGCCACGGTGATTCTGGACTACCTGAAAACCGAAAGTTCGCCCAACAGCGGCGGTTATCCGTTGGACAGGGAGTACGACCGCAGCAAGTTTTACGGTGAGCCCAGCTACAACTTCCATGACGTCGAGCGCACCAGCCTCAGCGGTAACGTCACCCATGACTTCGATAACGGCTTCGTACTGCGCAGCAATCTGCGTTACAGCAAGTTGACCGATGATTTCGGCTACGTGTACCTCAGCGACAGCGCTGCACGTGTCGGTACCAGCGTCGATCGATACCTGTTTGGAACGGACACTGACGCCGACCAGTTCAACGGCAATCTGATGCTGCAATACGATGCCCGCTTCGAGAACATCGACAGCAGCAGCCTGGTGGGCGTGGAATACCTGGATTCGACCACCAAGGAAAGCTCGGTCTACGCGCTGACGACCCCGATCGACATTGCCAACCCTGTGTTTACGGGTGTGCCACGCTCGATCACGCCGTATGCCGTCAACAAACGAGACGCGACAACCAAAGCCGTATTCCTCCAGCAGAACCTGTCGTTCTACGAGCGTTTCATCGTCACCGGGGGTGTGCGCAACGACTCGATGGACCTGACCAGCAAAGGCTTGCAATCGACTGAGAAAGACACCTTCTCCGAGACCTCCTACCGAGGTGCGTTGACCTACATCGTCAACGATGAAGTGTCGACCTATGTGAGCATGGTCGAATCCGTCTCGCCGCCTCAGGTTGGCGTGACACCGCAGACAGGCAGGCAGTACGAAGTCGGCGTGAAGTATGCGCCGATGGGGATGGACGCATTGTTCTCCGCCGCCGTGTATGACCTGACCCAGGAAAACGTCACCATCGCCGTGGTGCTGCCGAGCGGCATCATTGAGCAGCAGACGGTGGGCGAATCACGGGCGCGGGGCCTCGACCTGGAAGCCAAGGCACAGGTGACGCAGAACCTCAGCCTGATCGGCGGCTACTCCTATATGGAGTCCGAGGTACTGCGCGGTTCGTTGTACGACGGCAGCTCGCTCAAGGGTAACGAGTTCGCCACGGCACCCAAGCACTCCGCGTCGCTCTGGAGCTACTACGACGTGCCCGCGACTGATGTCAGCGTTGGCTTGGGTGCGCGCTACGTCGGCGCTTATTACTTCGATGCAGCCAACTCCGGCAAAAGCGACGGCACCACGCTGTTCGACGCCGCCTTCAACTACAAGATCGCCAAAGGCACCGACCTGGCGGTGAACGTCAGCAACCTGCTGGATGAGCAGCACGTCGTCGGTTCCGGCACAGCCAACTTCTACAACCCGGGCCGCGAGATTACCGCCAAACTGAGTTACAACTGGTAAACAGGCGGGTGAGCCTTTTCCAATGCTGGAAGCGGTGCCCGCCTTACCGCGGGCACCGTCAACTACGGGCATACTCGAGTTGATCTACGCTTGAATGAAATCACGCGGAGAAATACAAAACAGGCAACGACCGGCCAATGGGTGATTGGCCTTACGAAACGATGCTGAAGGCGCCTGAGCCCTCTGCGACAAGAGCGCCTGCCAAGGCTCGACGTGCTCATCAACAACGCCGCGATCATGTCGCCGCCGGTTAGAGGCGTTTCGGCCGACGGTTACGAGATGCAGCTGGCGACCAATTACCTGGGGCATTTCGCCTTGACCGGCCTGCTGATGCCTCTGCTGCGCCAAAGCGACGATGGTCGGGTGGTCAGCCTGTCGAGCATCGCTGCAGGGCGCGCAGTCCTGAACTTCGATGACCTGCAGGCTGAGCGCAATTACGACCCTTTCGCTAGCTACAGCCAATCGAAACTGGCGGTTCTAAAGTGGAGTATTGCGCTGCAGCAGCGCAGCGATGCCGCCGGTTGGGGGATACGCAGCATCGCCGCTCACCCCGGCGTCGCCGTGACCGAGCTGATCGCCCGTGGGCCTGGCCTGGACAGTGAATTCGGCAAACAATGGGCTGTAGAGCGCGACAGGTATCATTGCGCAGCGCAGGGCGCGCTGCCCACGCTGTATGCAGCGACGGCGCTGGAGGCTGTTGGCGGCGCTTACTACGGGCCCACCGGAGACAACGAGAAGCGCGGGCCGCTGGGCTTCGCCAAGATGCCCGCAGCCGCTGCCGATCGCTCGAACTCCGACGTGCTGTGGCAACTTTCCGAGCGACTGACCGGCGTCACCTACCGCTGAGCCCGCTGGCACGCCTACAGGAGCGCAACATGGATATGTCCCTTCTCGCCCACCGCACCAGCGCCGTCATCAATGCCAAGGTTCACGAGCTGCGCCCTGCGATCTATGGTTTTCTGCTGTTCGTTTGCCTGTTCGCCGGCTATTTCATGCTCCGTCCGATCCGCGAATCGATGGGCATCACTGCCGGCATCGAGAACTTGCAATGGCTGTTCACCGCAACCTTCTTCGTTATGCTGGCGGCCGTTCCGCTGTTCGCCTGGCTCAGCGCACGCGTGCCGCGCCTGCATTTAGTGGACTGGGTGTACGGATTTTTCTGCACCAACCTGCTGTTATTCGCCGCCTTGTTCCTGGGCGAGGAAAGCCCGTGGCTGGCGCGCGTGTTCTATGTGTGGATATCGGTCTACAACTTGTTTGTCGTATCGGTCGCCTGGAGCCTGATGGCCGATGTATTCGACAGTGCCCAGGCCAAACGCCTGTTTGCTTTCATCGCAGCGGGCGCAAGCGTTGGCGGCTTGAGTGGCCCTGCACTGAGTGCCTTGCTGATCGGTCCAGTGGGCGAGTCCGGCCTGATGCTGTTGGCCGCTGTTCTGCTCGGCGCTGCGATGTGGTTCAAGCGCCAGTTGATGCGCTGGCGTGAACGCGGTGGCGCAGGACGCCCCGATGCCGCGCCGAGCGAAAGCCCTCGCAGGCCGTTGCCGGGCAATCCCTTCAGCGGTATGACGGCCATTTTGAAATCATCCTATCTGCTCGGCATTTGCGCCTTTGTGGTGCTGCTGGCGACTGTCTCCACCTTCCTTTACTTCGAGCAGGCACGCGTCGTGGCCGAACACTTTCCGGACCGCGAGGCGCAGGTGCGCGTGTTCGGCATCATCGATTTCGTCGTGCAAGTGGGCGCCCTGCTCTGCCAGCTACTGATCTCTGGGCGCCTCGCCCAAAGGCTAGGCGTCGGCGTGTTATTGGCCATGGTGCCGCTGGTCATGTGCGCAGGGTTTATCGGGCTGCTCTTCGCCCCCAGCTTTGGTCTGATCGCCGCGCTGATGATCGTGCGGCGCATCGGTGAGTACGCCTTCGTGCGCCCAGGCCGGGAGATGCTGTTCGCCCCGCTCGATGCTCAAAGCAAATACAAGGCAAAGAACGTCATCGACACCGTGGTCTACCGCGCCGGCGACGCCATCAGTGCCTGGGCGAAAAGCGCACTGGACGCGCTCGGCCAGGGGGCAGGCATGGCTGCGCTGGTCGGCGCGTTGTGTGCGTTGCTTTGGGCTGTGCTGGGGTGGCGGCTCGGCGAGCGGGCGGACCGACGATCCAGTGTGTCGGCAGCGCGACAAACCCCCGCCTAGCGTTCAAGGGACATTGAGATCGCGGACGAGTGACTGCTTGGCTCAGTCGCTGTGTACGTTCCCTGTCCAATTTGCTCTATGTCCGCCTCAAGCAAGCCATTTACTAAACCTGCCCTTCGGTTTGTCCCGCCTGAAAATTCAAGCCCGCACAAAAAAACCACCGACTCGTTGTCAGTTGATCTATTTCAGCCTATCTTCAATAAAACCTATACAGATGTAACGCTCACGTACAATATTTCGCCGCCACGTTTGCCCTCACTCAGCACCGCCACGAGTAACCCGAATGAGCCCACAATTAGCCAGCCATTACCGTGAAATCCTCGTTGGCGTGGGTGAAAACCCCGAGCGTGAGGGTCTGCTGGATACGCCCATGCGAGCCGCCAAGGCGATGCAGTATCTGTGCAACGGTTACGCGATGAGTTTGGAAGGCGTTACCAACGGTGCCCTGTTCGAATCGCTGAGCGATGAAATGGTGATCGTCAGCGACATCGAGCTCTATTCCCTGTGCGAGCACCACATGCTGCCATTTATCGGCAAGGCGCATGTGGGGTACATCCCCACTGGCCGGGTGCTAGGGCTCTCGAAGGTCGCGCGGGTGGTCGATATGTTCGCGCGGCGCCTGCAGATCCAGGAAAACCTCACTCAACAGATTGCTCAAGCTATCCAGCAGATCACCGATGCCGCCGGCGTTGCGGTGGTTATTGAAGCCAGGCACATGTGCATGATGATGCGTGGTGTCGCGAAGCAGAATTCGATCATGACGTCCTCGGTGATGCTCGGCGCCTTCCGCGACAGCTCGACGACCCGACAGGAATTTCTCCAGCTCATCGGGCGGCGCTAGGCCTATACACATCCTGTTGTTTGTACAAGCTCAAGGAGTAGCAAGATGACCCGATTCCTCCTGCTGTTAGGCCTGGCGCTCAGCATCGCAAGCTGCGGCAGTGTCGATGTTGCTCGTTACGCAGATCAGCAACCGGCACTGAGTCTTGAGCACTTTTTCAGCCAGCCCGTCAAAGCCTGGGGCATGTTCCAGAAGCGCAATGGCGAAGTCGCCAAGCGTTTCGAGGTCGACATTGTCAGTCGTCGCGAAGGCGACAACCTGATCCTCGACGAGCGCTTTGTGTACAGCGACGGCAGTCGTGAGCGTAGAGTCTGGACCCTCACTCCCGGGGGTAATGGTCAGTGGAGCGGCCGCGCGCATGATGTGGTCGGTGTTGCACAGGGTCAGATTGCTGGAAATACCTTCCATTGGCGTTATCGCCTGAACCTGCCAGTCGACGACTCGACCTACGAGATGAGCATGGACGACTGGATGTACCTGATCGACGAGAACACATTGATCAACCGCACCAGCATGTCCAAGTTGGGTGTGGAGGTAGGCCAGGTGACGGTGTTCTTCCGTCGTCAGAGCGCTGAAGCGAATCCATGAACCGCACGTACCTCGACGATGAAAAGCGCCTGCCCCGGCAGGCAAGGAGTGAAGCATGAACCTGCAAACCCTCACCGAACGTGCGGCCAACAGTGAAGTTCGCGAACTGGAGCTGCTGTCACTCGAAGGTGGTTTTTATCTGGCGAGGATTCGCGTGGATCAAGGCCAGTTCACCTTGCTCGATGACGCTGCCAAGCCGATGCATTTGCGTTCGATCACCCACTTGCGCGATTTGCTGCAGACCGTTCCGGCGTTTCCCTGCGTGCTGGTGCAACAATGCGTGCACGACGAAATGTGCGGTCGGGATTCAGGGCCAGTCGAAGAGCTGCGCATTCCGTTTTCTCTGACCACGCCTTTATGACGCTGAAGCTTGGCGAGCGCTGAATGGCAGGCTGATAAGGCGCGCGTCGCCAACGGGCGACGCATTTATCGAACCCCTGCCCCGTCCACGGGTCTGCTTCACATCGATTCCCTGGAAATAACCCCCATGTCCACTCACCAAACGCTTGTCCTGCTTGCCCGAGGCGGATACGCCGCGCGCGGCGTTCTGTATCTGATCATTGGCATCTTCGCGCTGCTCGCCGCCCACGATTCCACCAAACCGAAAGACAGCCACAAGAGCCTCGAAGCATTGCTCAGTCAGCCGTTCGGCTACATGTTGATCGGGATTGTGGTTGCCGGCCTGCTGGCCTTCGCCGCCTGGCGTGCGCTGCAAGCAATCCGCGATGTCGACCACCACGGCACCGAGTTCAAAGGCTTGGTCATTCGCGCAGGTTTGCTTGCTGGCGGCATGGTTAACGCGGCGCTGGCTCTCTTTGCCTTGGGCCTGTTGGTGAGCGGCCTCAGAAGTTCGGGCGGTTCCGGCGATGGCAAGACCAAGGATCTGCTTGCGCATCTGCTGTCATTCGAGCACTCGAACCTGTTGATCTACCTGATCGCGCTGATTCCGCTTGGCGTCGGTATCGCGCACATCATCAAAGGCTGGAAGGCTTCGTTCGAGAAGTACTTCGAAGCCGATGAGGAAGTGATGCGCTATGTGCGCCCGGTGTCGCGCTTTGGCCTGATCGCCCGAGGTGTGGTGTTTATCGAGATTGCAGTGTTGATGGCGGTCAGCGGCTCGGTTTACCAGGCCACGAACCCACCTGGCATGAAGGAAGCGCTCGACGCTTTGCAGAATCTGCCGGCAGGCGGTGTGCTGTTGATGCTGATGGCGTTGGGGCTGATCGCATTCTCGGTGTACAGCTTTTCCGAAGCAGCCTGGCGCAGGATCGAAATGGACCTGCCGTTGTAAGCGGCAATTCGAGGGGGCTTTTGCCCCCTCGGTTTTTCCTTATCAAGTAAACAGATCAACGCCCAGTTGAAAAGCCACCCAAAGTGCCAGACCGGTAGCAAACAGCAGCGCGATGTTTTCAAACAGGTTGTTGCGGTATTGCTTGTCCAGCAGTGATTTCTGGTTGGACATGATCAGCAAGCCCAGGGAAATCACCGGCAAGCCAATGATGTTCAATGCGCTGACACCGATGGTCAGCGTGACGAAATCCGGCATGCCCGGCATCGACCAGATCAGCGGCGTGACCAGAATGAACAGCATGAACCACTTGTGCATCGGGTCATGATGGAACTCTTTGCCGTACTTCTCGCGACGCTCAGGACGAACATGCTGGAAGGCATCGGTGATCAGCATCGGAAACGCCGTGGTCTTGCCTGAAATGCTGGCGAACAACGTCGCGAACACACCGATGAAGAACACGTACCAGCCGATCGGGCCGAAGAAGATTTCCAGCGCCTTGCCCAGATCGCCTAAGGTTTTCACCTCGATGCCATTGGGCCGCAGGATTTCTGCACCGACGATCCAGATGGCCAGGTTGATGATGATCCCGACGAACACCGCAAACAGCAGATCGTTACGTTGAATGCGCTTGTGCTGCGGCCCGGTCCAGCCTTTCTGACGCATGACATAGGGGTGCACGAAGTTGGCGATCGAACCGGCAACTGCGCCAATCACCGAGACGGCCACCAGCAAGGCGCCATGCACGCCTTCGTCAGGCGGGATGCTGAAGCCGATGGTGCCTTTGATGATGCCGCTGACATCCGGACCAGACATCACCGCCAAGGAGATGAACGCGAGCGTCATGATCGCCAGCAGCAGTTTCATGACACCTTCGATCATCGTGTAGATGTTGCGCCCAACCAACATCCAGACCGCCAGCACCACCGCCACCGAACACAGCAATGGCTGGTCGATCTTGAACAGCATCGCCAGCGACTCCCCTGCTCCCTTGATCATGTAGGCGTTCATCAAGTGCCCCATCAACAGGGCATAAACCAGCATGAACCAGGCAAACACCGGGTTGAGCTGGGCGTAGCCCTGCAGAATGGTCATGCCTTGGTTATTGCACAACTGGAAACGGGCAATGATGTTGACGATCAGGTATCTGAGCAACAACGAGACGGCCAGCACCCACATCATGGCGTAGCCGTAATTCGCACCGGCCACTGAAGACGTGATGAGATCGCCCGCACCGAGCCACGACAGCACGGCGATAATGCCGGGGCCGAGCAGTTTCAGCGTTCGCAGGAAAAGGTTTTGCGGTTTCGCAGCGGCCTGATGATCGAGTGGAGCCATGCTCGTCATAGGGGTATCTCCGTTATTGTTTTTGTGAGAGTTGTTGCACTGCGCACATTAGGTAGGATGTCGTACAACAACGCTAATGGGAGAGTATGTAAAAATGTGTCAAACCTCGATGACGACTACGCTCTTCGATCATTTCTTCTGATCAAAGCCATCTATTACGCGCACATTAAATAAGCTTGGCGACGTTGCAGGCTTACCGGAAAGCCATTGATGTCCCGGTAAATCACTCATAGGATGACTGATCACAAAAACAATAAGGCTGGAAATGATGAAAAAACCCCTCTTGATCGCTGCCCTCGCCTCGGCGCTGAGCGTGTCTGCCCACGCCGCTACTTACGCGTATATCTCAAGTCCCGGTGACGGTCTGATCTCGCAGTACCGCCTCGATCAGGCCAACGGGGCGCTCACCCTCATCGAGCAGATCCGGGCCGGTGATCAGGTCAATCCCATGGCCCTGTCCCCGGACGGCAAAGTGCTGTTTGCAGCCTTGCGGGTCAAACCCTTCCAGGTTCTGGGCTATCGGATCGATTCCAGAAGCGGCCACCTGACACCATTTACCCAGGCGCCTCTGGCAGAGAGCATGGCTTACCTCTCGACCGACCGAAAAGGTCGCTACCTGCTCGCGGCATCCTATGGCGCCGATACGCTCAGCGTTCAAGCGATCGGCGAAGATCAACAACCTTCCGCTGATATCGTTCGCTACAAGACCGGCCTGCATGCGCATTCGATTCGCACCGAGCCGAGCAATCGCTTTGCCTACGCCGGCAACCTGGGCACCGACAAGGTGCTGCAATATCGCCTGGACGCCAAGACTGGCGAGCTCAGCCCGATCGGCAGCGGCTCGGTCAGCGTCCCGGACAACACCGGCCCTCGGCACCTGGCGTTCTCGCCCAACGGCAAATTTCTATACGTCGTTGGCGAAATGAGCGGCACCGTAACTGCGTTTTCCATCGACGGAGCCAGCGGCGCGTTGACGAGAATCGCTGAAGCCAATGGCATTCCCGAGCGCTTGAAACTGGCTCACGGCAAAGTCCGTGATGCGCGCAACAACGATCTGAAAGACGACCCGACCCCGCGCATCTGGGCGGCTGACCTGCGCATGTCACCGGATGGAAAACTGCTGCTGATGAGCGAGCGGACCAGCAGCAGCGTTTCGGCATTTTCCGTGGATCCGGCAACCGGAGGGCTCAAGTTTCTCGAAAGCTACCCGGTGCAAGAACAGCAACCACGCAACATCGCTTTCTCCCCCGATGGCCGCTGGTTGCTGGTGACTGGCGAAAAAAGCGCCAAGGTCGCTACTTACGCGGTGGGCAACGATGGCGTACTGAAGCGGGTCGGTGAAGCCGCATCAGGCAAAGGCGCCTTATGGATAGAGATATTGCAAACGCCTGATGCATGAACATTTGCGGAGCAGCAACTGCTCCGCTGTCCGGCCTCTGAACGGCGTTGCTGTCAGCGGCTTTTGTATCACTGTGTAGCATTCACCGACACAGATACACGCGCATGCGAAGTTGGGTCATGCGCACACAGAACTGACACATTTAGCGCGCTAAATAACCCTGTCGTTTTCATTCCGACCTTAATCAATCGACAGGACATCACCATGAACAAAGTATTCGCTACCCTCGCCCTCACCGCAGCCATGTTTGGTACCACTGCCGTGTTCGCCGCGCCGGTCAAACCTACCGTGGTGCTGGTACACGGCGCTTTCGCCGATTCGAGCAGCTGGAACGGCGTAGTCAAGATTCTCGAGAAGGATGGCTACACGGTAATCGCCGCCGCCAACCCACTGCGCTCGGTCAAGAGTGACGCGCAATCGGTGGCGGATGTGCTGGCCAGCGTGAAAACACCGGTGGTACTGGTCGGCCACTCCTACGGTGGCCCGGTGATCAGCGAAGCCGCTTATGGCAATGCCAATGTCAAAGCGCTGGTGTACGTCGCCGCGTTCGCCCCGGAAAAAGGTGAAACCGCAGCAGAGCTGTCCGGGCGTTTCCCCGGCAGCACCCTCGGCCCGACCCTGTCGGCCCCGGTTGAACTGGCCGATGGCGGCAAGGATTTGTACATCCAGCAGGAGAAATTCCACGAACAGTTCGCTGCCGACGTTTCCCCGGCAGATGCGAAGTTGATGGCCGCGACCCAACGTCCGGTGACCGTCGCCGCGCTCAACGAAGCCGCCACCGAGCCCGCGTGGAAAACCGTGCCGTCGTACTTCGTCTACGGCGACCAGGACAAGAACATCCCGGCGCAAGCCCTGGCATTCATGGCCGAGCGCGCGCACTCCAAGCAAACCGTTGTGGTCAAAGGCGCGTCGCACGTGGTGATGGTGTCCAACCCGAAAGCCGTCGCCAGCCTGATCGAAACCGCTGCGACCGCGAAGTGATCCATCGCTGAGGTGAACCTTGAAGCGTCAGCCGTAAACCCTGTTCACGGCTTTCAACTCAGTCAACATCGTTTCTGAATGACACACCGCTTTCGCGAGCAAGCCCGCTCCCACAGGGGTTTGGCGTGTGCTGACATCAAGCGCTTTGCAGCCTTACCGCCGTGCACTGCACGGGGTCAAGTCACACACTGCGTTTGGTAGGGCGCACGGTGTACCTGTGGGAGCGGGCTTGCTCGCGAAGGCGTCAGCTCAGTCAACATCGATCCTGAATGACACACCGCTTTCGCGAGCAAGCCCGCTCCCACAGGGGTTTGGCGTGTGCTGACATCAAGCGCTTTGCAGGCCCACCGCTGTGCGCTGCATCCCGACGAATTTCGGCAATGCCTCGACCCGCCCAAGCCATGCCCGCACACTCGGGTAATCCTCCAGCGAGACATTGCCTTCCGGCGCGTGGGCGACGTAAGTGTACGCGGCCACATCGGCAACGGTTGCCTTGTTACCAGCAAGAAACGCGCTGTTGGCCAACTCGTCTTCCATCACTTGCAACAGTGCATGCGAGCGTTTGATTGCATCAGCTGCGTCGTAACCGGCGCCGAACACAGTGATCAAACGCGCCGTCGCAGGCCCCGAGCTGATCTGCCCGGCAGCCACCGATAACCAGCGCTGCACCTTGGCTTGCTCGACCGGGTCGCTCGGCAGCCATTGGCCGTTGCCATATTTGCCGGCGAGATACGCAAGAATGCCGTTGGAATCAGCGAGCACCGTGCCGTTGTCGTCAATCACCGGCACCTGACCGAAACGGTTGAGGGCCAGGAATTCAGGGGTTTTGTGCGCGCCCTTCATCAGGTCGACGAACACCAGTTCGGTCGGAACGTCCAGCAGGGACAGCATCAACTCGACGCGATGCGAGTGGCCGGACAACGGATGGCGGTACAGTTTGACGGCTGACTGAGACATGACGTGCTCCTGAGTTATTCGAGTTCGACCCGCTGATCGTGTCGATGGAGCTCATCCTGCTCCCGCGCCGCAAATCGCGGAATCCTCACTCAATACAATCGGGCATTTCAGCCAGTGAAATAATCCACGCTTTTGCTTGAGCGAGCGCATGGATCATTTCACTGACTGAAACAGTGGATTGCAGTTTCTGGCCATTCCCTCGCAACCGGCCGAGGGCGAACATGAGCCCAACTTGAGCTTCAGCCCCTGGCGGCTCACCGGCCCGTTTGCACCCCGAGGAGAATCGAAATGGACACAGCGTCGAAACCGCAGCCCTCGCCCTGGCATGAAGGTGAGCTGACCCTGCAACGTGCCGTTGGCGCGGTGGAGATGATGGTCGGTGTCGGCCAGCGGCAACTGGCCCGCGACTGGATGCCCGACCAGCACCGCGAGTTCTATGCGCAACTGCCCTTCGTCGTGCTCGGCGCCGTTGATGGCCAGGGCGACCCGTGGGCGACGCTGCGCACCGGTCAACCGGGCTTCATGGATTCGCCGTCGCCGCAGGTGCTGAAGATCAAACTCGACGCCCAGCCTAACGATCCGGCGAATCAAGGCCTGCAGCCCGGCGACGCGATCGGCATGCTCGGCATCGAGCTGCACACCCGTCGGCGCAATCGCATGAACGGCAACATCAGCCGCCGCGATGACAACATCCTTGAGATCGGCGTGACCCAGGCTTACGGCAACTGCCCGCGCTACATCAATCTGCGCCATTACGCCTTCGTCGACGAGACCACCTACACCGCGCTCGACTTGCCGGTCAGCGAACCCTTGGTGCGCGACATGATCACCGCCGCCGACTCGTTCTACGTGGCCACTTACGTGGTGCGCGACGGCGAGCGCCAGGTCGACGTGTCCCATCGCGGCGGCAAATCCGGCTTCGTGCACATGGACGAGGACGGCACCCTGACCATCCCGGATTTCTCCGGCAATCTGTTCTTCAACACCTTGGGCAACATCCTGCTCAACCCACGCGCCGGGCTGACGTTTATCGATTTCGAAAGCGGCGATCTGTTGCAGATGACCGGCAGCGCAGAAGTGCTGCTCGACGATCCGCAGATCGCTGCGTTCCAGGGCGCCGAGCGTCTGTGGCGCTTCAAGCCGCAGCGCATCGTTTACCGTCAGGCCGCGCTGCCAGTGCGCTGGGCCGAGCAGCCGGAAGGCGATTCGCCCAATTCGCAAATGACCGGCAGCTGGGAACAGACCCGCGAGCGTTTGCAGGCCGAGGCGCTGCGCAATCAATGGCGCGCGCTGCACGTCACGCGGGTGGTCGATGACAGTTCGCAGATCCGCTCCTTTTACCTGCAAGCCAACGACGGCTTCGGCCTGCCGCGCTTCGAACCGGGCCAGCACTTGCCGATCAAGGTCTTGCTCGACGGCCAGGACGCCGCGTCGATCCGCACTTACAGTGTGTCCAGCGCACCGTCCGATGAGTTCCTGCGCATCAGCGTCAAACGTGATGGCAAGGTTTCTTCACACTTGCATGATCGGGTTCAGGCATTGGACTTGATCGAAGCCCGCGCTCCACAGGGCGACTTCACCGTCGACGCCACCGAACGCCGGCCACTGGTGCTGTTGGCCGCCGGGGTCGGGGTGACTCCATTGCTGTCGATGCTGCGCGAAGTGGTGTATCAGGGCAAACGCATCAGCCGCATGCGCCCGACCTGGGTGGTGCAAAGCAGTCGCACCGTTGAGGATCTGGCCTTTCGCGAAGAAATCGATGCCTTGGCGGCGAGTGCCAGCGACAAGGTCAAAGTGCTGCGCGTGGTCAGCCAACCGCCGCTGGCGGCAACAGCGCAGGGTTACGATCACGCCGGGCGCATCGACATCGCCTTGCTGAAAAGCCTGCTGCCGCTGGATGACTACGATTTCTACCTGTGCGGCCCGGGCAGTTTTACCCAGGCGCTGTACGACGGCCTGCGCAAAATGCGCATTGCCGACGATCGCATCCACGCCGAAACCTTCGGCCCGTCGACGCTGATCCGCGATGTCGAAATCAGCACCCCAGCGCCGCCGCAAGTGCCGGTCGCGCAAGAACCGGTCAAGGTGTTGTTCGCCACGTCCGGTAAGGAAGCACGCTGGGAACCGGGCAGCGGCACCTTGCTGGAACTGGCCGAGGCGCGTGGCTTGAACCCCGAGTTCAGCTGTCGCGGCGGTTCGTGCGGCACCTGCAAAACCCGCCTTACCAGCGGCCAGGTGCATTACCTTACCCCGCCGGCCATGCGTCTGGCGGACGACGAAGTGCTGATCTGCTGCGCCGCCCCGGCGCAGGGCAGCGACACCCTGATGGTGGATGTTTGAATTTGAGGAGGTGTGCCATGAAGCCGCTTGCCGAAACCAACGTCGTTTGGCCGCAAGAGAAAACCGGACTGTCCGCCAGTGAATGCGAGCGCAGTTATTTACTGCCGCAACTGATGGGCTCGCTCGCCGGTGAAACCTGCGCGTTGACTGGCTCATCCAATCAGCGCGAGCCTCTGCCTTCGAGCCCGAACGGCTGGTTTATCCGTGGGCTCAAGGCGTTGTTTGCTTAGGCTTTGCCCACCGCCGCCACGCTGGTCGCCGGCCCATGCTGGCGGCTGGTGACCAAGCCAATGAACGAGATCAGCAATGCCAGGCCAATGGTCGAGGTAACTTCCAGGCGATGCTCGGGCGTGATCATCATCACCGCCAAAGCGGCGCAGATAAAGGCGATGACCAGCCAGGTCAGCCAGGGAAACAGCCACATGCGCAAAGTCATTTCGACCTTTTCCCGTTCCAGTCGGCGGCGCATGCGCAACTGCGAAATGGCGATCACCAGATACACCAGCAAGGCAATCGCACCGGAGCTGGCGAGCAGGAACTGAAACAAACCGGCCGGCATGAAGTAGCTGAGCAAGGTCACGCCCGCGCCAATCACCGTGCTGGCGATCACCGCAGCCCGTGGCACGCCGGCCGCCGAGGTCACTTTCAAGGCCGGCGGCGCATCGCCGCGTCGGCCCAGCGAATAGAGCATGCGCGAGGAAATGTAGATCGAAGAGTTCATGCAACTGGCCACCGCGATCAACACGACCACGTCGACGAGGAATTTGGCGTTGGGGATGTTCATCAATTCCAGTGCGCGCTGGTAGGAACCGACCGAGGCGAGTTGCGGGTCATTCCACGGCACCACGGAAATCACCACGAAGATCGACAGTAGATAGAAGATCCCGATGCGCCAGATCACCGAGCGCGTGGCCTTGGCGATGTTCTGCGCCGGATTGTTTGATTCCGCTGCGGCAATGGTCACCGCTTCGGTGCCGATGAAACTGAACATGATGGTGATGAACGCGCCGACCACCGCCGACATGCCGTTCGGCGCAAAGCCGCCGTGCTCGGCCATCAGCGTGCTCAAGCCACTGGCCTCACGCTCAGGGATCCAGCCCATCAGCACCGCAAAGCCCAAGCCGATGAAACCGATGATCGCAATGACTTTGGCCATGGCGAACCAGAATTCGAACTCGCCGTATTTCGACACGCTGAACAGGTTGGTGATCACCAGGAGCACAATCGACAGCAAGGCAAACAGCCAGGCATCGACCTGGGGAAACCACTGATTGAGGACGTGCCCGGCGGCCAGCGCTTCGATGGGAATCACCAGCACCCAGAACCACCAGTAGAGCCAGCCGATAGTGAACCCGGCCCAGCGGCCGATGGCTTGATCGGCGTAAGTGGAAAACGAGCCGGTGTCTGGATGCGCAACGGCCATTTCGCCGAGCATGCGCATCACCAGTACGACCAGCAGACCGGAGAACAGATAAGCGAGCAGCACCGCAGGTCCTGCGGCGGCGATGGCGTGGCCTGAGCCAACGAAAAGTCCTGCGCCGATGATGCCGGCAATGGAGAGCATGGTGACGTGACGCGGTTTGAAACCTTGCGCCAACTGGCCGTTGGAATCCTTGGGGTTCAGGCTATTCATGGGTTCTTATTGTTCTCATGATCGACGTTTGGGCCACTGACTGAGCGTCAGGCGATCATCATTTCCTTGTGTCGACACCAGGCGAAAGCAGCGACGCAGAGGCTTTGCCGACGAAATGATGCTTCACCTTACGTGGCCCGACCGCCGTACAACTAGCCTGAGTGTGGCATGTCGATGTCTGATTTCGACATGCCACTCTCAGGCCACCATGAGGGCGGCGACAACCGCTGCGGCGGTTTACAACGTGTACGAAATCCCGACCTGCACGGTTCTTGGCGCGCCCGGATAGGCGTAAACGTTACCGAAGGCACCTTCTTCGTAGTCGCGATCGAAAATGTTTTTCACGTCGAGATTGAGCCGCACCTTGTCGTTGACTTTGTAGAAGCTCAGCAGGTCGACCACGGTGTAGCTGCCCATGGAAAACGCGGTGTTGGCGGTCTGCCCGGCGCGCTCGTCGACGTATTTCAGGCCCGTGCCGAGGCCGAGGCCTTTGAGCGTGCCGGCCTGGAATTCGTACATGTTGAGCAGGCTGAAGCTGTTTTTCGGGATGTTCAGCAGGCGCGTGCCGGAACGCAGCGTGTTGTCCTTGGTCACCTCGGCGTCGACGTAAGCGTAACCGCCGACCACTCGCCACTCGGGGGTGAGATTGCCGGTGACATTGACGTCAAAACCACGGCTGCGCACTTCACCGGCGGCGACGCTGAAGGTTGAATCCACCGGGTCGGTGGTCAGCACATTGCGTTTTTCGATCTGGTAGATCGCCGCGTCAACACTCAGCTGCTGATCGAGCGCTTCCCACTTAACGCCCATCTCGTAAGACTTGCCCTTCTCCGGCGCGAAGCCGCCGCCTTCGCGACTGGCGCCGGTGTTGGGCTTGAACGAGCGCGCGGTGTTGGCGTAAACCGCCAGGGTTTCGCTCAGATCGTAAGTCACGCCGATGCGCGGGGTGACGGCATTGTCGCTGGCCTGCCAGCTTTTGCCGCCCGGCACGTAGGTTTCGTAGTCATGCTCGAAGCGCTCGAAACGCGCGCCGGCCAGCACTTTGAGTTTGTCCGTCAGCGCGACCTGATCCTGCACGAACGCTGCGTAGGTCTTGAGGTTTTCTTTGTCGTGGGTCGGTGTACGGGTCAGCGCCGGGCGCGGCTGGCCGTAAACCGGATTGAAGATGTCGATCGGGTAGGCACTGACCGCGCCGCTGGAGCGCTGGATGATCGACTTGTAATCGTAATCTTCGTATTCGATGCCGGTGAGCAAGGTGTGCTGCAGGCCGCCGGTGTCGAAGTGCCCGGTGAGGTTGAGCTGGGTGTCCTTGTCGGTCCATTCCAGCTTGCGGTAGTTGAAGTTGCGCCCCAACGTGCGGCCGTCGGCGGCAATGCCGTTGGCCTCGATCGCGTTGCCCTTGAGCGAACCGTCGAGCCACTGGAAACCACCGCCCAGAGTCCAGTCGTCATTGAGCATGTGCTCGAAGCGCAGTTGGGCCATGTTGTTGTCGTTGTGCAGTTTGCCGACGTCCTTCTCGCCAAAGAACGTGTCGCGCGAGGCGGTGCCGATCTGCGCCGGATAGCGCGTCACGCCACGATCGAGTGGCGCGTTGTTGCGCATGAAATCGCCTTCGAAAATCAGCTTGGTCGCGTCGGTCGCCTGCCAGGTCAGCACCGGCGTGATGCCGTAGCGTTCGGTCTCGACATGATCGCGGAAGGTATCACCGCCCTCGCCCACCACATTCAAGCGATAGGCCAGGCGCCCTTCTTCATCCAGCGGCCCGGAAGCGTCGAGGGTGCCGCGCTTCATGCCTTGGTCATTCAACTGGCTGCCCAAGGTGACGGTGCGTTCGGGCAACGGCTGTTTCGATACCACGTTGAAGGTTCCCCCGGGATCGCCACGGCCATACAGCATGGTCGCCGGACCACGCAGCACTTCCAGACGCTCGATGGTGTTGGCGTCAGGCATGTTCGGGTAGCCGCGGTTGATCGGGAAACCGTTGCGGTAGAACTCACCGGTGGTGAAACCGCGCACGGTGAAGGTGGTCAGGCCCTGCCCACCGAAATTGTTCGCCCGCCCGACGCCGCCGGCGTAATCCAGGGCATCCTGCAAACGCGTGGCGCCGAGGTCTTCGACAGCATCCCTGCTCACCACGCTGATCGATTGCGGTGTTTCATGAATCGAAGTGTCGGTGCGCGTGGCGCTGGCCGAACGCGTGGCACGGTAGCCCTGCACCGGGTCGTCTGCCCGTTCGTAATCTGCTGTGCCAACCACGTCGGTGGCGTCCAGCTCAAGCGTTGAAGAAGTCGGTTCGGCTGACTCAGCCCACGAGGAAGAAGACAACGCCTGCAGCACACAGATGGAAAGCAGAGTTCGACGCATGAGGTGTAAACCTTTACGAATAGGCCAGAACGAAGGGCAAAACCGCCAATGAAAACGCGGCGCATGGTATACCGGCGCATTGGTAATTGAAACTTATTCTTATTTGTCATGTTGGTCAGGATTGCTGTTCAGCGTTGGGGACTGAACGGAACGTGCGTGACTGAGGGGACGTCGAAGGTAGGTACGCTGGTAGAACCGGCGAGTAAGGGAATTATCGTGTACCCCACCACCCCCGATGGCCGCTATTTCGTAGTCAAGCAGCAGCTCTGGCGTTGCAGCAATCCATCGCTGCCACCCGCCGAACGCGAGTCGCTGGTCGCAGATCTAATGGCGGCCCGGCGTGCGGTGAAACAGGCGAAACGTGCGGACGATGCACAGGCGTTGAAGTCAGCGAGAGCTCGAGTGGACGAGGTCAAAGTCGCGCTGGGTGAACGCGGGCCGGTGTGGTGGGACGACGACAGCCCGGATTACAACCGACGCAAGGTGAGCAATACCCCGTATGCGCAGTGGTATGCCCAACTGCCCGAAGACAGCGCGCCTGCCTGAGTTTGAATGGACTGCTGGTCCCCAATTCCAAAATCAACACAGGTCCCCTTTGGGAGCGGGCTTGCTCGCGAATACATTGGGCCAGGCGATGAAAGTGTTGAATGGGCCACCGCCTTCGCGAGCAAGCCCGCTCCCACATGGGGTTTTGTGTGTTGCCGGGGTTTGCACCCGCCGCGAATACCTGTGGGAGCGGGCTTGCTCGCGATGCATTGGGTCAGGCGATGAAAGTGTTGAATGGGCCACCGCCTTCGCGAGCGAGCCCGCTCCCACATGGGTTTTGTGTGTTGCCGGGGTTTTGCACCCGCCGCGAATACCTGTGGGAGCGGGCTTGCTCGCGAAGAGGCCGGTGGCTCCGCCTTCAAGCTTAAGTACCCACCCCCCGGGCACGCTCAGACTCGCAACAACTGCCGGGTCATGGCCATGGAGGTTTCCAGCGACTGACCGGTGCGCTGCAATTTGTTCAGCAAACTGGCGCCGAGCCAGAGCTGATACAGCGTCTCCGCCAACTTGCGCGCATCGCCTTGGGGCAGGCTTTTGTCGATCTGCCCCTGTTCGATGCATTCTGTGATGCGCGCGACGATGCGTTCGGCGCCGTCGCGCAGGGTCAGGCGCATCGATTCGGACAGATCGGCGACTTCAGCGCTGAGTTTCACCACCAGGCATTCGTCGCCGTGGCCTTCCAGGGTGCAGCGGTTCTGCCAGCCCTGCCAGTAATCCATCAGCCGCTCGAAGGCGCTCAGCCCTGGCAGCGTCAGGCGCCGCTCCATGTCGGCGAGGTAGTCGACGAAGTAGTCCTCGAGCAGCGCCTGGCCGTACAACTCCTTGGATTTGAAGTAATGATAGAACGAGCCCTTGGGCACGCCGGCGGTCTGCAGGATCTCGTTGAGGCCGACGCTGGTGAAGCCTTTCTCGGCCATCATCCGGTGGCCGGTGTCGAGCAAGTGTTGGCGGGTGTCGTCAAAGGTCGGCTTCATGGTGCGCAAAATTCCAGACAATAGACCAGTCGTATACTTTTCAGGATCGAGAGTTTGCCATAACCGACGAGCAAAAACATTTTCTGAAAAAATTACTAGACGACTGGTCTAATTGGTTACTATGCTGCGCCCCGACACACAAATTCATCCGGCGCCGACGCTGAGCGAATTCCTCGCCTTGTGCCGATGCCTGACCAACCCAAGGGTGCTCTATGAAAATCTTGATGGTTCTGACTTCCCACGATCAACTCGGCAATACCGGCAAGAAAACCGGTTTCTGGCTGGAAGAGTTCGCCGCGCCCTACTACGCGTTCAGAGACGCCGGCGCCGATGTCACGCTGGTATCGCCTGCCGGAGGCCAGCCACCGCTTGATCCGAAAAGCGATGAGCCCGGCGCGCAAACTGCCGAAACCGATCGCTTCCGCGCTGATCCGGCGGCTCAAAAAGCATTGGCCAGCACGGGTCGTTTGGCAGATGTGAAGGCTGAAGATTTCGACGCAGTGTTCTACCCAGGTGGCCACGGCCCGCTGTGGGATCTGGCCGAAGACAAGGCCTCGATCGCACTGATCGAAGCCTTCGACCGCGCCAACAAGCCGCACGGTTTTGTCTGCCACGCACCGGGCGTGTTGCGCCATGTGGTGCGCGCTGACGGCCAGCCAATCGTCAAGGGTCGTGACGTCACCGGTTTTACCAACGCCGAAGAAGCCGCGGTCGGCCTGACTGACGTGGTGCCGTTCCTCATCGAAGACGAATTCCAGCGTCTGGGCGGGCGCTATTCGAAAGTCGCCGACTGGCAGGTGCATGTAGTGGCAGATGGGCAACTGGTCACTGGGCAGAACCCGGCCAGTTCCGCCGCCGTTGCCGACAAATTGTTGAAGATGCTCGGCTGAACCCGTCGCTCCACCCCGATCAACGCCGCGTGCGTACAGCCCGGCGTTGTTTTTTTGCCCAGTCACTAGTCGACTGGTCTAATCAGACTCAAGGCTTACTTCATGAACAACGCTTTCTTCACGCCTGCCAAATTGGGCACACACACCCTGAAAAACCGTATCGTCCTGCCACCTCTCACCCGCCAGCGCAGCACGCAACCGGGCAATGTCGCCAACGAATTGATGGCCGGGTATTACCAGCAGCGCGCCGGTGCCGGTTTGCTGGTCACCGAAGGCACGCAGATCGAACCGCGCGGCCAGGGTTACGCGTGGACGCCGGGCATTCACACGCCTGAGCAGATCGCCGGTTGGCGCAAAGTCACCGAGGCGGTGCACGCCGTGGATGGTGTGATCTTCGCCCAGCTCTGGCATGTCGGCCGGGTTTCGCACACCGCATTGCAGCCCAATGGTGACGCGCCGGTGTCAGCCTCTGCGGTCGCCACGGATCGCGTCAGTGTGTTCATAGAAACCGCGCCCGGTGTTGGTGAACTGGTACCGCCGTCGGCTCCGCGCGCGCTGAGCACGGAGCAAGTGCAGGAGTTGATTCAGCTGTATATCCAGGCCGCGCGCAACGCAATGGAGGCGGGTTTCGACGGCATCGAACTGCATTGCGCCAACGGTTATCTGGTCAACCAGTTCATCTCCGCCCACAGCAACCTGCGCACCGATCAGTACGGCGGCTCACTGGATAATCGCTTGCGCTTCTTGCGCGAAGTGGTGGCCGGTGTTGCCGAATGCATCGGCAAGGACAAGGTCGGTGTGCGTTTTGCGCCGCTGTTCAGCACAACCGATGAAGCGCGCACGTATCTGGGTCTGGTCGAGGAAGATCCGCACAGCACTTACATTGCCGCGATCAAGATTCTCGAAGACGTGGGCATCGCCTATCTGTCCATCGCCGAAGCCGACTGGGACAATGCCCCAGCGATGCCGCATGCCTTTCGCCAGGCCGTGCGCGAGACCTTCAGCGGCGCGATCATTTAGGCCGGGCGCTACAACGCCAAAACCGGGGCGCAATTGCTTGAGTCGGGGCTGGCGGATCTCGTCGCGTTTGGCCGGCCATTCATGGCCAACCCGGACCTGCCGGCGCGGATTGCCAATGACTGGCCGTTGAATCAGTTGAACCCGGCGACGGTGTATGGCGGCGGTGCCGAGGGTTATATCGATTACCCGACGTACCCAGCCTGACAAACCAACACACCCTCCCTGAGGGAGCTGGTCGCGAAAGCGTGGATCAGCCAACAAATGTGCAGGCTGAGCCAACGCCTTCGGGAGCAAGCCCCCTCCCACACGGGTTTTGTGCTGGGCCAGCGATCACGTGGTGTGCCCGTAATCCCTGTGGGAGCGGGCTTGGTCGCGAAAGCGTGGATCAGCCAACAAATGTGCAGGCTGAGCCAACGCCTTCGGGAGCAAGCCCCCTCCCACACTGGTTTTGTGCTGGGCCAGCGATCACGCGGTGTGCCCGTAATCTCTTTGGGAGCGGGCTTGCTCGCGAATCCGTCGGGTCAGTCAATGCAGGTGCAAGCTGACCCAACGCCGTTGGGGGCAAGCCCCCTCCCACACGGGTTTTGTGCCGGGCCAGCGATCGCGTGGTGTGCCCGTAATCTCTTTGGGAGCGGGCTTGCTCGCGAATGCGTCGGGTCAGTCAATGCAGGTGCAAGCTGACCCAACGCCGTTGGGGGCAAGCCCCTCCCGGATGTGAACTCCATTACTGCCCCAAACCTGTACATGACTATATATTTGTATAACCATTGGAGGCCCCTAACGGATCTCCCCAATGAACGCTGCCCACCGTTTGCTCCTGATCCTCGGCGACCAGCTGTCATTCGACCTGGCCTCCCTGCAGCACCTCGATCCCCAGCAGGACCTGCTGCTGATGGTCGAGGTCATGGAGGAAGCGACCCACGTCGCCCATCATCCGCAAAAAATCGCCCTGATCTTCAGCGCCATGCGTCACTTTGCCGAGGCGTTGCGCAGCCAGGGCTACCGCGTCCAATACGTCACCCTTGACGACCCGGACAACAGCGGCGCAGTCCCGGCGGAATTACAGCGCTGGCAAACCCTCACCGGCGCCGAGGAAATCCACGTCACCGAATGCGGCGACTGGCGCCTCGAACAGTCGGTCAAGGATTCAGGTTTGCCTGTGCACTGGCATTCAGACCGCCGTTTCCTCTGCTCGCGCGAGGAGTTCGCCGAGTGGGCGAGCGGCAAGCAGCAACTGCGCATGGAGTTTTTCTACCGCGAGATGCGGCGCAAGAGTCGGCTGCTGCTCAATGGCGACGGCACGCCGGTCGGCGGTGCGTGGAATTTCGATGCGGAGAATCGCAAGGCCCTGCCCAAACACGCCAAACCGCCCTACCCGGCGCGTTTCGCCAATGATGCAATCACCCAAGAGGTGCTGGCGTTGGTCGGCGAGCGCTTCGCCAGCCATTACGGCACGCTGGATGACTTCAACTACCCGGTGACCCACGCCGACGCACAGGCCCTGTGGCAATACTTTCTCGACTATGCGCTGGCCGGCTTCGGTGATTACCAGGACGCCATGGCCAGTGATGAACCGTTCCTGTTTCACGCGCGGATCAGCGCGGCGCTGAACATCGGCCTGCTCGATCTGCGCCAGCTATGCAGCGATGTCGAGGCCGCTTACTGGGCGGGCAGCATCGCCCTCAACGCTGCCGAAGGCTTCATTCGACAATTGATCGGCTGGCGTGAATACGTACGCGGTGTGTACTGGCTGAAGATGCCGGACTACGCCGAGGGCAATGTGTTCGGCAATTCGCGCGTGTTGCCGGAGTTCTACTGGACCGGTGACACGCAGATGAACTGCATGCGCCAGGCCATCGGCCAAAGCCTGCAACATGCCTACGCGCACCACATCCAGCGGCTGATGGTCACTGGCAACTTCGCCTTGCTCGCCGGGATTGCGCCCAAGCAAATCTGCGAGTGGTATCTGGCGATTTACATGGACGCCTTTGACTGGGTCGAACTGCCCAACACCCTGGGCATGGTCATGCACGCCGACGGCGGTTACCTCGGCTC
Source organism: Pseudomonas sp. TSRC2-2 (assembly GCF_049897785.1). NCBI lineage: Bacteria > Pseudomonadati > Pseudomonadota > Gammaproteobacteria > Pseudomonadales > Pseudomonadaceae > Pseudomonas > Pseudomonas sp. TSRC2-2. The sequence continues at coordinate 201,912 of NZ_JAFCWZ010000010.1, read as the reverse complement.
CAAGCCTTACTGCGCCAGTGGCCAGTACATCAATCGGATGTCGGATTACTGCGGCGATTGCGCGTACCAGGTCAAGGAAACCAGCACCGAGAACGCCTGCCCGTTCAATGCGCTGTACTGGCATTTCCTCATGCGTCACGGCGACGTCCTGCGTGGCAATCAGCGCATGGGCATGATGTACAAAAATCTCGATCGCATGCCGCTGGCCAAACAGGATGCACTGTGGCACCGCGGGCAGATGCTCTTGGCGAAACTGGATAATGGCGAAGCTTTCTAGTGCGCCTCAGGCCTGTCCGGCCATAGCGTTGCGCCCCGCCGCTTTTGCGCGATACAGCGCCTGATCGGCGTCCTCGATCAACGCCGACAGAGAATCCAGCTGCGCGCCCATTGCCACTGCCATACCAATACTTACCGTGACCCGACCGAACGGGCCGCCCGGATGGACAATGTTCGCCTGTTGCAACCGCTTGAGCACCAGTTGCGCTACCACCGTCGCACCGGCGCTGTCGGTGGCGGGCATGATCACTGCCATTTCCTCGCCGCCGTAGCGTGCGACCAGATCAGACGGACGCCGCACGCAGCTTTCAAGAATCTTGCTGACCGCTTGCAGACAGACATCGCCGGCGACGTGACCCAAGGCATCGTTGAACAATTTGAAGTGGTCGATATCAATCATCAGCAGGGCCAGCGAGCTCCCGTCACGCTGCGCCCGCCGGGCTTCCACCGCCAGGGTTTCATCAAAGCAGCGGCGGTTGGCCAGACCGGTCAGCGCGTCCTTCATCGCCAGCAATTCCAGTTGGCGATTGGACGCGAGCAATTGCTGCTGTGCATCGCGCAACGCTTCCTCTGCCTCGGTGCGGCGGCGGATATCAAGGATCAGGAACCAGCCGATCAGCCCTGTCAGCCCCAGCAGCCCGACCACCACCACCGCCGACAACGCCGCTTCGATACGCCACGCCGCGAGCGCTTCGTCCTTGCCTAAAGCTACGGTGGTGATCAGCGGCAAGGTTTCGCTTTTGCGGAAGGCGTACAAGCGCTCGACGCCGTCGAGGCTGGAGGTGTACGAGGCGGTGCCGACCGAGCGGTCGATCAGGTATTTGGCGTAGATCGGCGACTTGGAGAAGTTGCGGCCCATGTCCTGCTCGCGGAACGGGTAACGCACCAGCAGCGTGCCGTCGGTGTACGACAGACCGATCGCGCCGTCCTGGCCAACGTCAAGCTTGCCGAATACGCGAAGAAAGTTTTCAACTCCCAGCGTCACTGACACCACCCCGGCGAACTGGCCATCGGCGTCGTTGAAACGCCGGCTGATGGTCACCACCCACTCGTGATTGGAACGGCTCTGGATCGGCGGCCCAATGAACGACTCGCGGCTCGGGTCTTCACGGTGGTGCCTGAAATAGGTGCGGTCGCTGCTGTTCGCACCGGCTGGAATGGGTCGGTTGGAGGACATCAGCCAATGCCCGTGCCGGTCATAAATGGTGATACCGCTGAGCTGCGGCATTAATGACTGCTGGCTGTCGATCAGGGCTTTGATGCGCTGAATCTGCGCCGGGCCATCGCCCTCGGCTTCCAGACGCTCGACCAGCCCGAGCAAGAGCAGCGAGCTTTGCCGGACGATGCCTTCGGTGTAGGTGTTGAGCGCCTGGGTCAGGTTCAAACCATGCACGTCGACTTCCGCCAGCGCGCGTTCACGCGAAGACCAGACTTTCCAGATTGTCAGCGAAGTCAGGGAACAGCCGATCACCAGCAGCAGGAGCATTACAAGGCGAGTATCACGCTTCACGTCAGTACCTTAGGGAAGTCCGGTGTCCATTCCAGCCATCATTCGAACGTCGGCACTCACGGCGGCCATGTGTTCCGGGGCGCAAGCATACAAGCAGTCTCAAGCGGCCGCAGCAACAGTGTGTGCAGCGCTAAACGGCGGGTGCGGCGGGTTTGAGAATTTCCACGAGGAAATCGATGAACACGTTGATCCGGCTCGAGCCGCGGTGATTGGGCAAGTACAGCGCGTTGATGCAACTGCTGGCGCTGCCGGGGTTGACCTCGTAGTGCTCGAGCAAGCGCGTCAGGCGCCCGGCGGCGACATCGTCGCGCACCAGCCAGTCGGCCAGCAGCGTCACCCCGCCGCCACCGATCGCGGCTTCGCGAAGGATGTCGGCGTTGTTGCTTTGCAGGCGACCCTGAACGTTGAGCTGAATCGGCTCTTCGTCACCCTGGAAGGTCCAGTGGTGATGGCTGCCGCCGTAATCGAAACGCAGGCATTGGTGCTCAAGCAGGTCTCGTGGATGCTCCAGCACGCCGCTGCGCGCCAGATAATCCGGGCTGGCGACGATCCAGCGCTGAAAGTGGCCGACGCGTTTGCTGACGATGTCCTCGCTGACTACCGTCGAGCCGAGCCGCACTGAAACGTCGATCTGCTCGCTGAGCAAATCGCTGACCTGATCGCTCAACGACAGGCTGATCTCCAGCCCCGGATGGCGCTCGAGCAAGCGGCTCAGGTGCGGCGCGATCAGCCGCCGGCCAAACTCCACCGGCACGCTGATGCGCAAGCGACCCTGGGCATCACTGCCACGATCAGCGACCACCGCATCGGCTTCGTCGATGGCATCGAGAATCGCCACGGCTTTTTCGAAATAGGTTTGGCCGGCGACGGTGACACTGGTGTTGCGCGTGGTGCGATTGAGCAGGCTGGCGCCCAACTCGTTTTCCAGCCCGGCCACTTGCCGGGTCACCGAAGACGTCGAAATCCCGAGCTTGCGCGCCGCCGAGGAATAGCCCCCGCAGCGCACGGTTTCAACAAACATCTTCAAGGCCAGCAACTTGTCCATAAGCGGGGTCCGGTGGTGAGGGAACGCCGCTGATTGTGCATCAGCGTCCGCCACACGTCTTGTATCGTCGTGCTTGAGGGCGCCGGGTGCGGAAAACAATTCCATCTCGAAGTGCCTCACTTTGTGGGAGCGGGCTTGCTCGCGAAAGCGTGGGGTCAGTCAATGCATGTGCAAGCTGACCCAACGCCTTCGGGAGCAAGCCCCCTCCCACAGTGGTTTTGTGGTGGGCCAGCGATCAGGCGGTGTGCCCGTAATCCTTGTGGGAGCGGGCTTGCTCGCGAAGGCGTTCTGCCAGTCGAAACATGCGCTGCTGACCCACCGCTTTCGGGCGCAAGCCCATCTCCCACATTGATTTTGTGGTGGGCCTGAAATTCAGCTCCGATCAGCCTTGCGGCCGAGGAACAACGCCAGCGCCAGTGCCGGCAACACCGCCACGGCAACGGCCGAGAGGTTCCAGCCGAAGTGTTCGTAGAGCGGGCTGGCGACCAGTGAGCCGAGAGCGCCGCCGACGAAGATGCTGGTCATGTACACCGCATTCAGGCGGGCCCGGCTATGCGGGTCGAGGGCGTAGACCTCACGTTGGCCGAGGACCATGTTCAGTTGCACGGCAAAATCCAGCAGCACCGCACACACCACCAGCCACACGTAACCACTGCCCGGCAGCGCGGCGATCAGCAGCGACAACGGCGCCAGCAGCAACGCAACCAAAGTACCGCGACGACCGTGCCCGGCATCGGCCAGGCGCCCGGCAATCGGCGCGGCAATCGCACCCACCGCACCGACCAGCGCAAAGATCGCCACTTGCGCCTGGCTGAAGCCGTGATGACGCATCAGCTCAATCGGCGCGAGCGTCCAGAACAGGCTGAAACTGGCGAACAGCAAGCCTTGGTACAGCGACCGCTGACGCAACACCGCATAGCGTCGGGCCAGGGCAAACACCGAACCGATCAACGCGACGTAAGTGGCCTTGTGCGTCGGCACGCGGCACGGCAATGCCACAGCGGTAATCAACGCGATCACCGCCATCAGCGCCGCTGCGCTGTAAAACACCCCGCGCCAGCCGAACACTTCGACCAACAGACTCGACAGCGGCCGCGACAGCAGAATCCCCAAGAGCAGGCCGCTCATGATGTTGCCGACAACGCGGCCCCGGCTGGCTTCCGGCGCCAGATGCGCGGCCAGCGGCACGAGGATCTGCACCGCCACCGACGTCAGGCCGATCAGCAGTGACAAGAGCAGAAACAGCGACGGCGAATGAGTCAGCCCAGCGCACAGCAGCGTCACGCTCGCAGCGACGGTGAAACCGACCACCAGACGACGGTTCTCCATGAGGTCGGCCAGCGGCACGAGCAGCAACAAGCCCAGCGCGTAACCGAACTGCGTCAGCGACACGATCAGGCTCGCATTGGCGCTGGACAGGCCGATCTGCGGCGCGATCAGTTCGACGATGGGCTGCGCGTAATACAGGTTGGCCACGACCGCGCCGCAGCAGAACGCCAAAAACGCGACCATCAGGCCAGAGAGTGAAGCAGGCTGTTCGGCCGGGGCCGCAACGGCAGGATTGCCCGTAAGCATGGTGACACCTCGTTGAGTTCGGGAATGTGCTGCCAAGGCTACGGTCAGCCAGCGGCGACGAGAATCCGTGCTGCTGGCAACGCACTGATGCGCCGAGCGCAACGTTGCTTGTGACGCAACGCGCTGTTGCGCGGGCCGATGATTCTCCGCAGCAAGCGTCTTCTCTACGCTTTGGCTCTTGGCGCAGACGTCCGCATCGGCGCCCTTCCCCGGCTGCTACAAGGAGCGTTTCCATGACCCGCACTGCACTCGTCCTGCCACTGCCCGCCGCGATGTTCTGCCGACCATGAACAGCCATCTGCTCAAATCCAGAACTTTGTGGATCAGCGTCGCCGTGCTCGCGGTGATCGGCCTGATCATCGCCGTCGCGCTGATGTGGCGCCCGGCGATCGCGCCGATCAAACGCCCGACGTCATTCGATACTGCGCAGTTGCAACGCGGCGCACGGGTGGTCGAGGCCGGTGATTGCGCGGTCTGCCATACCCGTCCCGGCGGCGAATACCTGGCCGGCGGCCTACCGCTGGTGACGCCGTTCGGCACGCTATACAGCACCAACATCACCCCGGATGCGCAGACCGGTATCGGCGAATGGTCATTACCGGCCTTCGAACGGGCGATGCGCGAGGGCGTAGCTCGCGATGGCCACTTTCTTTACCCGGCGTTTCCTTACGTGCACTACCGGCGCATGAGCGCAGAAGACATCGCCGATGCCTACGCGTACTTGATGAACGGCCCCGCCGTACACGCCCCCGCCAGGCAGAACCAGATGAATTTCCCGATGAACATCCGCCCGCTGGTGTCGTTCTGGAACCTGCTGTTTCTACATGGCGAGCCGCTCACGCCGCTGGCAGAACACAGCGCCGCATGGAATCGCGGACGTTATCTGGTTGACGGCCCGGGCCACTGCGCTGGCTGCCATTCGCCGCTGAACCTGATCGGCGCGGAAAAATCCTCGGAATATTTGCAGGGCGGCAGCGTCGATGGCTGGCAAGCGCCGGCGCTGGTTGGCCTCGGGCAACGCGCCAACCCATGGAATCGCGGGCAATTGGTCGGCTATCTTCGCGCCGACGTGGCCGATGGCCATGGCACCCCCGCCGGCCCGATGCGCCCGGTCAGCCTGAGCCTGGCGCGTTTGCCGGCCAGCGAAGCCGAGGCGATTGCCGACTACCTGCTGAGCCTGCAAAACCCGCACGCGGTGAGCGAAACCACCGCGCAAAGGCCGCCGAGCAGTCCAGCGGATCACACAACCGGCGCGCTGCTCTTCAGTAGCGCCTGCGCCGGATGTCACGCAGCCGCCGCGCCGATGCGGGAAATCGACGGCCGCCCAGGCCTGCACAGCAGCTCGGTGCTGCAAGCGGCCAGCCCGCGCAATTTTCTCAAGACCGTGCTCGAAGGCGTGCCCGCCATTCCCGGCGCGCCCGGCCCGGTGATGCCGCCGTTTGCCGCCAGCCTCGACAACGCGCAGCTCGGCGCACTTGCGGCGTACCTGCGTGAGCAAGCCCGACCCGAGCAGCCGTGGGCCGACCTCTCTTCCACTATCGAAGCGTTACGTCAGGAGACGAAATGAGCCAGATCACTCTCACCGTCAATGGAGCCGCCCAGCCGCTGGAGCTGGAACCGGACATGCCACTGCTGTACGCGCTGCGCAATCACTTGAACCTCAACGGCGCTAAATACGGCTGCGGCCTGGGCCAGTGCGGCGCGTGCACGGTAATCGTCGAAGACCAGCCGGTGTTCGCCTGCCTGACGCCGTGCGCCGGCCTTGAAGGCAAAAAGATTCGCACCGTGGAAAGCCTCGGCAGCGCGGAGAAACCCGGCCCGCTGCAAGCGGCGTTCATCGACAAGCAGGCCGCGCAATGCGGTTACTGCATCGCCGGCATGCTGATGCGCGCACAGTCGTTGCTCGAACGTGATCCGCACCCGGACGAACAAACCATCCGCGAACACATGGCCGGCAATCTGTGCCGTTGCGGTACGCATTTGCGCATCATCGAAGCGATCAAACAGGTGGCCGGGCACAACGGGAGCCTGACATGAGCGAAGCAAACGGCTTGAACCCCAGCCGCCGGGCCTTCCTGCGCGGCGGTGCGTTGCTCATGGCCTTCACGCTGATGCCGGTAGCGCGGCGTGTGTTGGCCGACACCGAAGTCGACACCCTCGGTACTGTGGTGTTGGCGCCGGATCTGCCCGGTAGCCTGCGCACCAACGCTTTTCTGGACGCGTGGATTCGCATCGGCTCCGACGGCATCACCGTGTACACCGGCAAGGTCGAGCTGGGCACCGGAGTGAAAACCGCGTTGCTGCAAATCGCCGCCGAGCGTTTACAGGTGCCGGCCAGCGCGATCAACTTGCTCACCGCCGACACAGCATTGACGCCCAACGAAGGCTACACCGCCGGCAGCCACAGCATTTTCGACAGCGGCACCGCCCTGTACAACGCGGCCGCGCAGGTACGCGAAATGCTCGTCGAGGCCGCCGCGCGCAATTGGCAAGTCGATGCTGCGCAACTGAGCACCCGCGATGGCGTGATCGAAGGCCCGGGCGGGCAGCGCATGGCTTACGCCGATGCAGTCAAACATGTCGACGTGCACCAATACGCGAAGGCGCAATCACCGGCGATGGCGGCGGCCGACTTCAAACTGATCGGGCACAACCTGCCGCGCCTCGACATTCCGGCCAAGGTCAGCGGCGGCGCGGCATTCGTGCAGGATATGCGCTTGCCGGGCATGCTGCATGCGCGGGTGATTCGCCCGCCTCGTCCCGGCTGCACGCTTCAGGCGTTCGATGCCGCGGCCATTGAGGCACTGAACGGTGTGGTCAAAGTGATTCGCGACGGCAACTATTTGGCCGTGGTCGCCGGTGATGAGTGGCAAGCGATCAAGGCCATGCGCAGCGGCATCGAAAGCGCCGATTGGAGTGGCGGCGAGGCGATTCCCGAAGCCGCCGGGATTCATGATTTGCTCAAGCAATTGCCCTCCAAGCGCTATCCAATCAGCAACAACGGCAATCCCGGCAGCGCGACCGAGACGCGCTTCAAGGCGCGAGTGACCAAGCAATATTTGATGCACGGTTCGATCGGCCCGTCCTGTGCGGTGGCTTGGTTCAACGATGGTGTGCTCACGGTGTGGACCCACACCCAGGGCGTCTATCCATTGCGCGCCGGCATCGCCGAAATGCTGCGTCTGCCGCCGGAGCGTGTGCGCTGCATTCATACCGAGGGGTCGGGCTGTTACGGCCACAACGGCGCCGATGATGCCGCCGCCGATGCCGCGCTGATCGCCATGCGCCTGCCGGGCACGCCGGTGCGCGTGCAATGGATGCGCGAGCAGGAAAATCTCTGGGAGCCGTACAGTTCGGCGATGGTCACCGAAGTCGATGCCGGCCTCAGTCAGGGCCGTTTGCAGGACTGGAATTACGAGCTGTGGACCACGCCGCACAACGAACGCATCGTCAACGCCGGACGCCTGCTGCCCGCGCGCCTGTTAGCCGACCCCTTCGCCTCGGCGCCATCGGTGCCGATCGCCCAGCCCGAAGGTGATGGTGATCGCAACGCGGTGCCGCTGTACGAGGTGAGCGCGACGCGAATCAACATGAACTTCGTCACCACCATGCCCTTTCGCACCTCGGCCATGCGCTCGCTCGGTGCGCATATCAATATCTTCGCCATTGAGGCGGGTATTGATGAGTTGGCGATCAAGGCCGGGCTCGATCCGGTGGCGTTGCGGCTGGCTCATCTCAGCGATCCGCGTGCTCGTGCCGTGATCGAGCGCGTGCGTGACGAAATCGGCTGGCCACACAAGAGCAGTGAGCCAGGCGCGGGAATCGGTTTTGCCTTCGCCCGCTACAAAAACATCATGGGTTACTGCGCCCTCGCGGTGAAATTGCGAGTGCATCCGCAGACCGGCGAGATCCGTGTCGATCATGTGGTGACAGCGGTCGACGTCGGCCAGATCGTCAGCCCCGATGGTCTGCGAAATCAGGTCGAGGGCGGCATCGTCCAGTCGACGAGCTGGACGCTCTATGAAAAAGTTGCCTACGACGCTGGTGGTATTCGCAGCTACGACTGGAGCGGTTATCCGATTTTGCGGTTTACGCAATTGCCGAAAAAAGTCGATGTGCACTTGCTCGACCAACCGGGCGAACCCTTCCTCGGTGCCGCTGAAATCGTTCAGGGGCCAATGGCTGCCGCGCTCGGCAACGCGGTCAGCAATGCCACGGGCCGGCGCTGGCTGAACCTGCCGCTGACCCGTTCCAGCCAACCTGCCTGAACCCCGCCCGCGCTCATGCCCGATGAGCGCGGGCGCCGTTGCGTGCCGCGCAACACTGCGTAGCGCCGGCCACGGATTATCAGCCCCGCCACCCCCGGTTAAGTTACCTGCACGGCGCGCGGCACCTGGCGGCCGCGCTTGAACCCCACTTATCGACATCCGGAGCTACCCATGACCCGTCGCCTGTTCCAACCCATCGCCCTCGGCCCTTACACCCTTGCCCATCGCGTGGCGATGGCGCCCCTGACCCGCTCACGCGCCGGCCAACCGGGCGACGTACCGACTGCGATGAACGCCGAGTACTACCGCCAACGTGCCAGTGCCGCGCTGATCGTCACCGAGGCCACGCAAATTTCTCGGCAAGGCCAGGGCTATGCGTGGACGCCGGGGATCTACACCGATGCGCAAGTCCAGGCCTGGCGTGAAGTGAGCACGGCGGTGCACGAGGCCAAAGGTCTTGTGTTCATGCAGCTGTGGCATGTTGGCCGGGTTTCGCACCCCAGTTTCCAGCCTGACGCCGGTCTGCCGGTAGCCCCGAGCGCGCTGCCAGTGCCGGGCAAGACCTTTATCGTCGATGAACACGGCAACGGCGTGTGGGGTGATGTGCCGGTACCACGCGCCCTCGGAACCGCAGAAATTGCCGACATCGTTGAAGACTATCGCCGCGCCGCGCGCAACGCGTTGAACGCGGGCATGGACGGCGTGGAAATCCATGCCGGCAACGGTTATCTGCTCGACCAGTTTCTCAACAGCAACAGCAACCAGCGCGATGATGCTTATGGTGGCAGCGTGGAGAACCGTGCGCGGTTTCTGCTCGAAGTGGTTGCCGCCGTTGCCGAGGAAGTCGGCGCCGAACGCGTCGGCGTACGCCTGACGCCGATGGGCCGTTTCATGGGCATGGGTGATGACACGCCCGAGGCGACCTTCGGTTATCTGGTCGAAGCGCTCAACCAGTGGAATCTGGCGTACCTGCACCTGGTCGAGCCGGCCATGGTCGGCACGGTCAAGGACGAGAATTTCGACCCGCGCTGGGACGCAATCATCGCCCAGCTGCGGCAGGCCTGGAACGGCGTGTTGATCCTCGCTGGCGGTTACGACGCCGAGTCTGCCGAACAGGCGCTAAAGGCCAATCGCGCCGACATCATTGCCTTTGGCCGGCCATTCCTGGCCAACCCGGACCTGCCGCGTCGCTTGCATGATGGGCTTGAGCTGAACACGCCGGATCCGAGCAGTTTCTTCGGCGGCGATCAGCGCGGGTACGTCGATTACCCGTTCCATGCCTGAGTGTCTTCACGCAAGGCGCTGGCGTACGGCTTTGGCAACGCCGCCCGCCCAGCCCTCTTCCTCCGAGAGGGGGTCAGGCTGAGCGGCTTTTGCTTCAGCTGTGTTGCGGCTTATCTTCCGGCGCCTTGATGACTGGCAACGACGCCGTCATCGAGGCGTGACACACCGTCAGAATCTCATCGGCCAGTGCCGAGTCATCCGGGCAGGCCCGCGAGAGCATGATTGCCCCGACCGCACGGGCGAGCAAATCGATCATTCGGGTTCTGCCCTCACCTTCTGGTGCATCTGCTGCGCTCGGGTATTTCTCGCCAAGCGTCTGCAACATGCGCTCGATGCCCTCGGCGAACGCCGCCCTCAAATCCCCTGACTGCCGCGCCGCATCGCCACACAACGCCGCCATGGTGCAACCGGTCGACCGGCCGTCGCGATGGTCACGCGAGACGTACACGTCGATGAAATCCTTCACGCTCATTGCTTCAGCGCCGGCCAGCGACTGCGCCAGGCTGTTGGCCGATGCTTCGGCCATCAAGTCGGCCTTGGAGCCGAAGTGTTTGTAGAAACCACCGTGAGTAAAACCGGCGGCCGCCATCAGGTCAGCCACGCCAACCCCGTCATAACCGCGTTCGCGGAACATCATGGAAGCCGTTTCGACAATGTGCTCGCGATTGGCCTGTGCCTGAGCTTTGGATACGCGCATGTTGGATACCTCCAGCGCTGAAAAATCATGCGCCGATGATACATAGATGTTGGGCATAATCAAAACCGTTGACAGCTTAGATTTCGGTCATCATCCTAAAAGCCCGAAAACAGTCTTCCCCTGAAAAGAGCCAACACCATGACTACTCGCCCTACTGTTCTGATCACCGGCGCCTCCACTGGCATCGGCGCGGTGTATGCCGCACGTTTTGCCCAACGTGGGCACGATCTGGTGCTGGTCGCCCGGGATCAGACGCGCCTGGACACCCTCGCCGCCGCTTTGCGCGCTGAACACAACGTCAACGTTGAGGTGCTGCAGGCTGACCTGACCCGCCTCGGCGATCTGCAGACCGTCGAAGCGCGTCTGCGTGACGACGCGCGCATCGGCATCCTCGTCAACAATGCCGGCGCCGCGCAATCCGGCACGTTCATCGAACAGAGCACCGACAGCGTGGCGCAATTGGTCGCGCTCAACACCACGGCGCTGGTGCGGCTGGCCAGTGCCGTCGCCCCGCGTCTGGCAAAGGCTGGCGACGGCGCGATCATCAATATCGGCTCAGTGGTGGGCCTGGCGCCGGAGTTCGGCATGTCCGTTTATGGCGCGACCAAAGCGTTCGTGCTGTTCCTCTCCCAGGGCCTGAGCCTGGAATTGTCGCCACAGGGCGTGTACGTGCAAGCCGTGTTGCCCGCCGCCACCCGCACGGAGATCTGGGACCGTGCCGGTATCGACATCAACACCCTCACCGACATCATGGAAGTCGGCGACATGGTCGACGCCGCGCTGGTCGGTTTTGATCGTCGCGAAGTCGTGACCATTCCGCCGCTGCACGAAGGCGATCGCTGGGATGCCCTGCAAACCGCGCGGCAGGGCCTGTTGGGGCAGATCCGCCAGTCGGCAGTGGCGCAGCGTTATCTGACGCAATCCTGACCTCAACCGAACCCGCCGCAATTGCGGCGGGTTCCTTACAACGAGAGCATCTTCAATGAAGGCATTTTTCATCGAGCGCTACGGCAAGCAGAACGGCCGCATTGGCGACGTCCCAGAGCCGCTGGTCGGCGCCAATGATGTGCTGATCCAAGTGCATGCCAGCAGCGTCAACCCGCTGGATCTGAAGATTCGCAGCGGTGAATTCAAGATGATCCTGCCCTATCAAATGCCGTTGATATTGGGCAACGATGTCGCCGGTGTGGTGCTCAGCACCGGTGCGGCGGTCAAGCGTTTCAAGCCGGGCGATAAGGTTTATGCGCGTGCACCTGAAATCAGGAGCGGCACGTTTGCCGAACGCATCGCCGTCGATGAGACAGCGGTCGCTTGGAAACCCGTCAATCTCGATATGACCGAGGCAGCGGGCATGCCGCTGGTGGCGTTGACGGCGTGGCAAGCACTGGTCGGCGTCGCCCAGTTGAAGAAGGGCCAGAAAGTACTGATTCACGCCGGCTCCGGTGGCGTTGGCACGGCCGCCATTCAACTGGCCAAACACCTTGGCGCTTTCGTTGCGACCACCACCAGCACGGCAAATGTCGAGTGGGTCAAGGCGCTGGGCGCTGACGAAGTGATCGATTACAAGCAGCAGGATTTTGCCAACGACCTACGCGACTACGATGTGGTGCTCAACAGCCTCGACGGCGATGTGCTGAAACAATCGCTGAAGGTGCTGAAACCGGGTGGCCAGCTGATTTCCCTGTCCGGCCCGCCGACGGCGCAGTTCGCTCACGAGCAGGGTCTGTCCTGGCTGCTTGGGCTGGCCATGCGTCTGCTCAGCAGCGGGATTCGCCGCAAAGCGGGCAAACACGGGGTGGGTTATTCGTTTGTCTTTATGCGTGCCGATGGCAACCAGTTGCAGAAAATCACCGCGCTGATCGAGGCGGGGGTGATCAAACCGGTGATCGACCGCACCTTCCCGTTCGATCAGATCGTTGATGCGCTGCACTACGTTGAACAAGGCCGGGCCAAGGGCAAGGTCGCCATCACGATGGATCCCCAAAGCCCCTCACCCTAGCCTTCTGCCACAGGAGGAACAAACTGACCGATTTGTTTGGTCGGGTGAATCCGACTCTGCAATACCGAGGTGACCATAGGCCGCAAATCAGCTCGCTTTCCTCGGGGAGAAGGCTGAGGTGAGGTTTGAATTCACTGCGGTATCTGAGCATGCACGCTGCAATTTCACGCCCAACACGCTCCTCCTGTTGAACCTTGGAGAGAACCCTCTCGACTTGCGTTTTCCTCAACCTGCACCACGCTTGATTCACAGAAGTGCCGGGTTTCATGGCAAAACTGCGGTTAACTGAATGGTTAGTTACCGCTATAATCCCGCGCTTCATTCAAACGGGACTTTCAATGTGAACCACAGTCAACGCGTCTCAGGCGTTTCAACGTTCATTCTGGTCGGCCTTGGCGTGATCATCGCCCTGCTCGGTCTGGCGCTCGCGGCCGGCGGAGTGAAGCTGGTCAGTCTGGGCGGCTCCTGGTACTTCCTGGTTGGCGGTCTGGCGATGACCGTTGCCGGTGTGCTGATCGCACTGAAGAAAACTGCTGGCGCCTGGCTGTTCGCCGCGTTTCTGGTGGCCACCGCGATCTGGGCCGTGGCTGACGCCGGGCTGGTGTTCTGGCCGGTGTTTTCGCGGCTGTTCATGTTCAGCGCAATCGGTATGGTCGTCGCTCTGGTCTATCCGTTGCTGGCGCGCGCCAATGGCCGCGTGGCGGGTCGTGGCGCGTACGCCGTTGCCGCGGTGCTGGCGGTCGGTGTGGCCGTTGCGGCCGGCAACATGTTCGTCGCCCATCCAACGGTTGCCGCCACTGGTACCGGTCCGGGGCTGACCCCGGTCGAACCGGCCAAAGCGCAAAAAGACTGGGCGCACTACGGCAACACCGAAGGTGGCAGCCGCTTCGCCGCGCTCGATCAGATCAACCGCAACAACGTCGACAAATTGAAAGTCGCGTGGACTTACCACACCGGTGACGTCGCCGAAAGCGATGGCAATGGCGCTGAAGACCAGCTCACCCCGCTGCAGGTCGGCAACAAGGTGTTCATCTGCACCCCGCACAACAACCTGATCGCACTGGACGCTGACACCGGCAAGGAAATCTGGAAGAACCAGATCAACGCCCAGTCGAAAGTCTGGCAGCGGTGTCGTGGCATGGCGTATTTCGATCGCACCGCTGCCATCGCGCAGCCAGCGAATTCGCCGATCATCGAATCCAAACCTGAGCCGGCCGCCAACTGCCAGCGTCGTCTGCTGACCAACACCATCGATGCCCGCCTGATCGCGGTCGATGCCGACACCGGCGAGTTCTGCCAGGGTTTCGGCAACAACGGCCAGGTCGATCTGAAAGCCGGTCTGGGTGACGTCCCGGACAGCTACTATCAGTTGTCGTCCGCGCCATTGATGGCTGGCACTACGGTTGTGGTCGGCGGTCGCGTTGCCGATAACGTGCAAAGCGACATGCCGGGCGGCGTGATCCGTGGTTTTGACGTGATCACCGGCGCCATGCGCTGGGCGTTCGACCCGGGCAACCCGCAGGACCGCAACGCGCCGGCCGACGGCAGCACCTACGTGCGCAGCACGCCGAACAGCTGGGCGCCGATGTCTTACGACGCGGCGACCAACACGGTGTTCCTGCCGATGGGCAGCTCGTCCACTGACATCTATGGTGTCGAGCGCAGCGAACTGGACCACAAGTACGGCGCCTCGATTCTTGCGCTGGACGCCAGCACCGGTGAAGAACGCTGGGTGTTCCAGACCGTGCACAACGATCTGTGGGACTTCGACCTGCCGATGCAGCCGAGCCTGATCGATTTCGACAAGGACGGCCAGAGTATTCCGGCGCTGGTCATCGGCACCAAGGCCGGGCAGATCTACGTGATCGACCGCGCCACCGGCAAGCCGCTGACCGAGGTCAAGGAAGTACCGGTGAAAGCCGCGAACATCCCGAACGAGCCGTACTCGCCGACTCAGCCGAAATCCGTGGGCATGCCGCAGATCGGCGCGCAGCACCTGACTGAATCGGACATGTGGGGCGCCACGCCGTATGACCAGTTGCTCTGCCGCATCGACTTCAAGAGCATGCGCTACGACGGTCTGTACACCGCGCCGGGCACCGACAAATCGCTGAGCTTTCCCGGTTCGCTGGGTGGTATGAACTGGGGCAGCATCTCCACTGACCCGGTGCACGGTTTCATCTTCGTCAACGACATGCGCCTGGGTCTGTGGATCCAGATGATCCCGTCGCAGAACAAAGGCCAGGCCGCTGGCGGTGGCGAAGCGCTGAACACCGGCATGGGCGCAGTTCCGCTCAAAGGCACGCCGTACGCAGTGAACAAGAACCGCTTCCTCTCGGTGGCCGGCATTCCGTGCCAGGCGCCGCCTTTCGGCACCCTGACCGCGATCGACATGAAGACCCAGAAAGTCGCGTGGCAGGTTCCGGTCGGCACCGTTGAAGACACCGGTCCCCTGGGCATCCGCATGCACCTGCCGATCAAGATCGGCCTGCCAACCCTCGGCGGCACCCTGTCGACCCAGGGTGGCCTGATCTTCATTGCCGGCACTCAGGACTTCTACCTGCGCGCCTTCAACAGCGGCAACGGTGAAGAAGTCTGGAAAGCCCGTCTGCCGGTCGGCAGCCAGGGCGGCCCGATGACCTACGTTTCGCCGAAAACCGGCAAGCAGTACATCGTCGTCACCGCTGGCGGCGCACGCCAGTCGACCGATCGTGGCGATTACGTGATGGCCTACGCGCTGCCGTAATTCGCTGCAGCACTCCAACCTCCTCCAAGCGCGCGGTGCCCCAAGGCACCGCGTCGCCGTTTTATTGCGTTGAAGATTTCACCAGGAAGGATTCACATGTCATCGGCTGTTCGCTTTTCTCGTACCCGACTCTCCACTGGCCTGTTGCTGGGCCTGAGCTGCACCACTGCCCTCCCCGCGCTGGCCGCCAGCGACTCCGATCTACTGACCCGCAGCACCCTCTCCGGTGACTGGGGCGGCCTGCGCCATCAGCTCGACGAAGACGGCGTCAAGTTCACCGGCGATTACAGCGGCGAAACCGCTTACAACGCCGACGGCGGCCTGCACCGCTCGGCGCGTTATTCGCAGAACATCAAGCTCGGCGTGCAGTTCGATCTGAGCAAGCTCTACGGTGTCGACAATGCCGGCAAGGTCCAGTTGACCATCAACGACCGACGCGGCAACAGCGCCTCGGAAGATCTGGTCGGCAACCGTTTGCCGATTCAGGAAAACTACGGCGGCCTGTACACGCGTCTGACCGAACTGAGTTACGAGCGCAGCCTGTTCACCCCGGCGCTCAACATCAAACTCGGCTACATGGCGATGGGCAACGACCTCGGCGGCCTCGACAGCGGCATTCTGTGCAACTTCATGAACGCCGGTTTCTGCGGGCATCCGCTGAACATGTCTGGTGGCAGCGGCTGGTCAAACTACCCGAACGCGCATTTGGGCGTGCGGGTCAAATATGACCTGTCCTCTTCCTGGCAACTGCGTGTGGCGGCGTTCAACGTCGACCCCGAGAGCAATGGCAATTCGAGTCGCGCCTGGCATTTGGGGCCGAAACACACCACCGGCACCGTTGTGCCGATCGAGTTGGTGTACAAACACGCCGGCGATCTGCCGGGCGAGTACAAGGTCGGCTATTACTACGACAGCTCAGACGTCAAGCGTATTGGCAGCGACGATGAGGTTTCCGGTCGTGGCGGGCATTATTTGTTGATCGATCAGGCGGTGTGGCGCTCGCCGACCTCCGAAGGCCGCAGTCTGCATGCGTTCGGCCAGTATTCGGCGGCCAGTAAAGCCGCCTCGCCGTTCAGCAAGTGGTACGGCACCGGCGTGGTTTTGTACAAACCGTTCGAAGGCCGCCCGCATGACACCGTAGCCCTAGGCTATGGCCGCGCCGTGCCGAACCCGCGCAGCCGTGATGTGCAACAGGACGACGCAATGGCCAAAGGTGCTGCGTTCCCGAATCTCGACAGCGCCGAGCAACTGATTGAATTGGGCTACGGCTACCAGGCCAGCCCATGGCTGACCCTGCGCCCGAACCTGCAATACATCATTGAACCCGGGGCGTTTTCCGGGCAGGACATCGACAATGCGCTGGTGGTGGGCTTGCAGGTGAAAGCTGCGCTGTAAACCTTATGTTGGATGCGCCGCCGCCTTCGTGAGCAAGCCCACTCCCACACTGTTTGGCGGCGTACGCAAAATCCCGGCAACTCACAAATCCCCTGTGGGAGCGGGCTTGCTCGCGAAAGCGCCAGATCAGGCACTGCAATGCTGAATGCAACCCCGCCTTCGTGAGCAAGCCCACTCCCACACTGTCTGGCGGCGTACGCAAAATCCCGGCAACTCACAAATCCCCCGTGGGAGCGGGCTTGCTCGCGAAAGCGCCAGATCAGGCACTGCAATGCTGAATGCAACCCCGCCTTGGTGTACAAGCCCACTCCCACACTGCTTGGCGGCGTACGCAATACCCAGGCGACTCACAAATCCCCCGTGGGAGCGGGCTTGCTCGCGAAAGCGCCAGATCAAGCACTGCAACGCTGAATGCAACCCCGCCTTCGTGAGCAAGCCCACTCCCACACTGTTTGGCGACGTTCGCAAAATCCCGGCAACTCACAAATCCCCTGTGGGAGCGGGCTTGCTCGCGAAAGCGCCAGATCAGGCACTGCAATGCTGAATGCAACCCCGCCTTGGTGTACAAGCCCACTCCCAAAGGGTTCGAGGCCATGCAGCACATGTGTCGAAATTAATTCCATCGATCGGTGAATTATTTCGTGTCCGCATGTATCTGAGCCAGAACAGCCGGCGCCATCATGGAGATGGCATCGCAGCGGTATCTGGATCAGCGAGCGGGAACATCGCAATGAAATCACGCAAGAACACCGTCAAACCGATCGGTTTGAAAGACATCACCATTGTTGACGACGCCAAGATGCGCAAGGCGATCACCGCCGCCGCACTGGGCAATGCCATGGAGTGGTTCGACTTTGGCGTCTACGGCTTTGTCGCCTATGTGCTCGGCAAGGTCTTCTTTCCCGGCGCCGATCCCGGCGTGCAAATGATCGCCGCGCTCGCGACCTTCTCCGTGCCATTCCTGATTCGTCCGCTGGGTGGGCTGTTTTTTGGTGCGCTGGGCGACAAGTACGGTCGGCAGAAAGTCCTCGCCGCGACCATCGTCATCATGTCCCTGAGCACCTTTGCCATCGGCCTGATTCCGTCCTATGCCTCGATCGGCATCTGGGCGCCGATCCTGCTGTTGCTGGCGAAAATGGCTCAGGGCTTCTCGGTCGGTGGCGAGTACACCGGCGCTTCGATTTTCGTCGCTGAATACGCCCCGGATCGCAAACGCGGCTTCCTCGGAAGTTGGCTGGACTTCGGCTCGATCGCCGGGTTCGTCTTCGGCGCCGGGGTCGTGGTGCTGATTTCGACCATTCTCGGTGAACAGCGCTTCGAAGAATGGGGCTGGCGGATACCGTTCTTCCTCGCCCTGCCACTGGGCATGATCGGCCTGTATCTGCGCCACGCGCTGGAAGAGACCCCGGCGTTCCAGCAGCACGTGGAAAAACTCGAACAAGGCGACCGTGAAGGCCTTGCCGGTGGCCCGAAAGTCTCGTTCAAGGAAGTTGCGACCAAACACTGGCGCAGCCTGATGACCTGCATCGGCGTGGTGGCGGCGACCAACGTCACCTATTACATGCTGCTCACCTACATGCCGAGTTACCTGACCCACAACCTGCACTACAGCGAAAACCATGGCGTGCTGATCATCATCGCGATCATGGTCGGCATGCTTTTCGTGCAGCCGCTGATCGGCTTCATCAGCGACAAGATCGGCCGCAAGCCCTTTATCGTCGTCGGCAGCATTGGTCTGTTCGTGTTCGCCATTCCGGCGTTCATGCTGATCAACAGTGGCAGCATCGGCCTGATCTTCTCCGGCCTGCTGATCCTCGCGGTGCTGCTCAATTTCTTCATTGGTGTGATGGCCTCGACCCTGCCGGCGATGTTCCCCACGCACATCCGCTACAGCGCGCTGGCCAGTGCCTTCAACGTTTCGGTGTTGATCGCCGGCCTGACCCCGACTGCCGTGGCCTGGCTGGTGGAAAGCACCAACGACCTGTACATGCCTGCGTATTACCTGATGGTTATCGCGGTAGTCGGCCTGGTCACCGGTGTGACCATGAAGGAAACCGCCAACAAACCCCTGCGCGGCGCCGCCCCAGCGGCTTCCGACCTCGAAGAGGCCAAGGAACTGCTGCAGGAACACCACGACAACATCGAGCAGAAAATCGAAGACATTGATGCCGAGATCGCCGCGCTGGAAGCCAAGCGCAAGGAACTGGCGCTCCAGCATCCGCGCATCGATTGAACGGTACGGCGTCGGCAATCTGTCCGACGCCGCGCCGAGCTTGAGCTAGCCTTGAAACCGGATCGCATGCCATTCAAGGAGTTCACATGTTCAAGCTGATGAAAAGTTCGGTCGCTGGCGGATTGCTCTTCGCCAGCCTCCAGGCCGAAGCCGGCGGCATCATGATTTACGAAGCCGGCCACGAAGGCAGCGGCCTGGCCAACGCCGGTTCCGCGGTCATGGCCAGTGATCCGAGCATTCTGATGACCAACCCGGCGGGCATCAGCCAACTGGCCGGCACCCAGATCAACTTCAATGCGCAGTTGATTCTCGGCGATATCAGTTTCTCCCGAGACAATGCCAATACCTTCGGCGGCAACGAAGGCGGCAACGCCTTGAAGTACCTGCCCGGCTCCAGCTTCTTCATCAGCCACCAGCTCGATGATCGCTCCTCGATCGGCTTCGGCATGTACGGCAATTTCGGACTGGCGCTGGACTACGACGATGACTGGGCCGGGCGCTATTTCGCTCAGGAGTCGGCCATTATCGGCGTGTCATTCCAGCCCACTTATGCCTACAAGATCACCGACGACCTGTCCGTCGGCCTCGGCCCGCGCTTCATGCTTGGCTACTTCCGCACCGAAGTGGCCGTCAACAATAACGTGCTCGGTCTGGGCAACGCCGAAGATGGTCAGTTGCGCTACAAGGACACCGACTGGGGCACGGGTGCCAACGTCGGCGTGCTCTACAACCTCAACGAACGCACAAAACTCGGGCTGGCCTGGACCAGCAAGATCAAGCTCAAATTCGAAGACAAACCCGAGCTGAAGAAAATCACCAATCCTCTGCTGCGCCTGGCGCTCAACCGCCTCGACGCCGATCAGTTGAACGTTGACATGAACGTGCCGCAGACCGTCACCACCAGCGTGTCCTACCAGCTCGATCCGCAATGGACGCTGCTCGGCAGCCTCGGCTGGCAGGACTGGAGCGATTTCGGCAAGGTCGGCGTGGAAGTCGACACTGGCCTGGGCTCGACCTCAAGAACTGCGCAGCGCCAATACAAGGACACCTGGCATGCCTCGATCGGCGCGCAGCATCAGATCAACCCGAAACTGCGCTGGAACGTCGGCCTGGGTTACGACTCCTCGGCGGTGGATGACAAGGATCGCACCGTCGACAACCCGATGAACGAAGCGTGGCGGCTGGCGACCGGGGTCAGCTATGCATTGCAGGACGATGTCGATGTGCACATGAGCTACACGCTGATCTACCTCGGCGACATGGACGTGCAACAGACCAAAGCGCGCTCTGGCGGCTCGGTCTCCGGCGAATATAAAAGCGCCGCCCTGCACGTGCTGGGCGGCGGTATGGTCTGGCGGTTCTAGGGATCACTGCTCCTTCGGTGCCTGCGCCGGCGCGGTATACCACTGCTCCGGCGGCACGCGTTTTTCCTGCTGCGGATCGCCCAGGTAATGCGGCGACATGATCTGCACGCCGTATTCATTGAACACGTCCTGAATATTTGCATGGAGCATGCTCAACAGCACCGCACGCGGTCGCGGCTGGCTGGGGATGGCCTGGGCCACCAGTCGATACTCGGGATAGAAGTCCGACAGCGCTGTCTGGAACACCTGCGCCGGCGGATCTTCGATTACGCCCGGAGTGCGTTTGGCCGCCTCCAGCAGCATCGCTTCGACCTGCCGCCATGGGGTGTCATAGCCGATGGTCACCACCGTGTCGACCACGTAGCCCGGACCTTGCACGGTGCGCGAGTAGTTCTTGGTCACGGTGCCGGTGATCATTGAATTTGGCAGCGTCAGCACTTCACCGAGACCGGTGCGAATCCGCGTGGTGAACATGCCCAGTTCGGTAACAGTGCCTTCGTACTCGCCGATTCTGACAAACTCGCCGGGGCGCAAGGTTCGTGTATAGGTCAGGATCAACCCGGCCGCCGCTTGCCCGACGACGCTGGTGGCGCCAAGGGAAATCATCAGGCCGATCAGCACCGACAGGCCTTTGAACGCATCGGTACCGGCGCCGGGCAAATAGGGATAAGCCATCGCCAGAGCAAACAGCCAGACTGCCAGGGCTGTGAGGCGTTGCGTCGGCTGCAGGGTTTCATGGTTGAGCCAGCTGAACGTCCCCGGCGCGGCCATCCGACGCAAAATGCGTCGGGTAAATGCGGTCACGCCGCGGGCAATAAAGAAAATCGCCAGCGCCACGCCCAGGCCCGGTATCGCGTCGACGATGCTCTGCAGCAGATAACCGGCCAGTTCCACCAGATAATTGTTAAGGCTTTCGCCCCATGGCCGCGTATACGGGAAGCGTGACAGCACAAAGCCGAGCCATTCGTAGGTCAGCAGCAGAATCACCAACCAACGCAGGAACAGCAGACAGCGGCTGACCAACGGGTAGAGGAAGTTCGAATCGATCAGTTGCACCCGCCCGACCTTCAGCGCCTGGGTGTGGCGATCCATCAGCGCCGGCAGTTTCGCCAACAGCTTGTGGCGCAGCCATGACAGGCACCAGAGCAGCGCCAGGTAGATCAGCGTGGCCACCGCCGCCAGCGCCAGCGAACGCACAATCATCTGCACGTTACGCGCTTCACGGGTTTCGTTGACCACCTGACGCAGTTTTTCCGCTGCGCCTTCGGCGGCTTCCTGCACCGAGGAATAGGCCAGGCTGTCGACATCCTTGGGCGCAACGATAAACGCCCGGGTATTGCCGATGAGCACCATGTAACTGTTCTGGATCGAATCCGTGCTGATCTTCAGTCCCGGGTCTTCCTCCAGCGCTTCACTGATCACCCGCTTCGCCCGCTTGACCCGTGAGGCCGGCGCCTCGCCGAGGATGGTCGCGCGAAACAGCATGATGCTGCGGTTGGCCACCTTCAGTTCTACCGCTTCGTCCTTTGCTGTCGTGGTGTCTTCAAGTGCCTGGCCGAGCCCGGACCACAGTGTTGCAGCCAGCATCATCGCCAGCACCATCAGCCCGTTACGCATGCGCCTTTCCTTATGGCTGATTGTCGTGGGAGGTTTCGTCCAGCACTTCGCTGACGTCGGTCGGTTGATAAACCCAGCCGATGAATAATTCATAACCGACCGCCAGAATCACCGGCCCGGTGAACAGGCCGATGATGCCGCTGGTGACCATGCCGCCCAGCGCGCCGATCAGCACCACCGGCATCGGCACAGCCACGCCACGTCCGAGCAACATCGGTTTGAGCACGTTGTCCGAAAGCCCGGCGATCACCATCCACACGGCAAATATGATCGTCCCGGCGCCGACGCCGTCATGGGCAAAGACGAACACCACCACCGGCACGGTGATCAGCAGAACCGGCAGTTGCATGATGCCCAGCAGCAACACCATCAAAGCCAGAATGCCGGCAGCGGGCACCCCCATGATCACCAGTGCCACGCCTATCAAAATCATCTGGATGAAGGCGATACCGACCACGCCCTGCGCCACCGCGCGAATGGTCGAGGTGCACAATTGAGCGATCTGCGGGCCACGCACCGGGCCGGAAATCCGCGTAGTGATCGCCACCGCTGTGCGATGGCCACGTTCGCCGTGAGTCATGATCAGCCCGGCGACAATCAGCGCCACGACAAACACCACGATGCCTGCGCCGACGCCGGCGGCCTGATGCAAAAGCACCCGGCCCCAACTGGTCAGGTGCGGCGCGAGTTCCTTGAACACCCAGCTCAGGTCCTGCGAAGCGTGCATCCAGATGCCATACAACGGCGCACCGATCAGCGGCCAGTCGGCAACATTGGCGGGTGGCGGCGGAATCTCGAAGTGCCCCGCTTCCACGGTTTGCATGCCCGCCTCCACCGAATCGGCCACGGATGCGCCGAGCAGGCTCAGCGGCACCATCAGGATTACCAGCCCCAGCAACACCAGCACAATCGCCGCCCAACCGTAACGGTTGCCGAGTTTCGCCCCGAGTGTCTGGTTCAGCGGATACAAGGTGATCGCGAGTATCAGCGCCCACAGCATCACATTGAGAAACGGATGAAAAATGTCGTAGCAGAACAGCACCAGGGTCGCGATCAACCCGGCGCGGATCAGCACGTCGAGCAACGCTTTTGAGCTGTTGAAGGCAATCAGCGGCTTCTCTTCCATGGCAACATTCCTGAGGGCGCAGCATTCCGGATGCGCTGAGCCTAGAACATGTTGGCGCGGTCTTCCTGTGGAGAGCGGGATTATCGGTTTACACAAGACAATGTGGGAGCGAGCCTGCTCGGGAAAGCGCAAGGTCAGGCAACACGAATGCTCAGGCCACCTACCAACAAAACCATCACACCACCGATTACTCCGCCCGCTGCATGGTGTTAAATAGGCGCCAGTCTTGACCTTGTCGCTTAAAGCCGTGCCACGAGAACCGCTATGAATACCCCTGCCCAGAACATCCACGCTCAACAGGTGACCCCATGATTGAAGTCACCGAAGTCTGCATCGCCCAATTGCGCGCTGCCCTCGAATCCGGCCAGACCACCGCTGTGGAGCTGGTGCAAGCCTATCTGGCGCGTATTGATGCCTACGATGGCGCCGACACCCCGACGGCACTCAACGCCGTCGTCGTGCGCAATCCTGAAGCGCTGAACGAAGCCCGCGCCTCCGACGCCCGCCGCGCCAAAGGTCAAACCCTTGGCCCACTCGATGGCATTCCCTACACCGCCAAGGACAGCTATCTGGTCAAGGGCCTGACCGCCGCTTCCGGCAGCCCGGCGTTCGCTGATCTGGTCGCCCATCGCGACGCCTTCACCATCGAACGCCTGCGCGCTGCCGGGGCGATCTGCCTGGGCAAGACCAACATGCCGCCGATGGCCAATGGCGGCATGCAGCGCGGCGTCTATGGTCGTGCTGAAAGTCCGTACAACGCCGCTTACCTCACTGCGCCCTTCGCCTCTGGCTCGTCCAACGGTGCCGGCACTGCCACCGCTGCCAGTTTCGCTGCGTTCGGTCTGGCCGAGGAAACCTGGTCGAGCGGTCGCGGCCCTGCGTCGAACAACGGCCTGTGCGCCTATACCCCTTCGCGCGGCGTAATCTCGGTGCGCGGCAACTGGCCGTTGACGCCGACCATGGACGTCGTCGTGCCGTTCGCGCGGACCATGGCGGACTTGCTCGAAGTACTCGAAGTGGTCGTTGCCGAAGACCCGGACACCCGTGGCGACCTGTGGCGCCTGCAACCCTGGGTGCCGATCCCGCGTGTCAGCGAAGTACGCCCGGCTGCGTACCGCGAACTGGCCGCCGACGCAAAAGCGCTGGCCGGCAAACGCTTCGCCATCCCGCGCATGTACATCAATGCCGACCCGGACGCCGGCACCAGCGAAGCCCCCGGCATCGGTGGCCCGACCGGCCAGCGCATCAACACCCGCGCGTCCGTGATCGACTTGTGGCAGCAGGCGCGTCAGGCCCTTGAGGCCGCTGGCGCCGAAGTCATCGAAACCGACTTCCCGCTGGTCTCCAACTGCGAAGGCGACCGTCCTGGCGCGCCAACCGTGTTCACCCGTGGGCTAGTGTCGAAAGAATTCCTCCACCATGAACTGTGGGATCTGACTGCCTGGGCGTTCGACGATTTCCTGCAGGCCAATGGCGACCCGACACTCAACCGTCTGGTCGACGTCGACGGGCCGAAAATCTTCCCGCACGACCCGGGCACCCTACCCAACCGCGAAGGCGATCTGGCCGCCGGCATGGACGAATATGTGCGCATGGCCGAACGTGGCATCACGCCGTGGAATGAAATTCCTACCGTGCCCGATGGCCTGCGCGGCCTGGAGCAGACCCGGCGCGTCGACCTCGAAGACTGGATGGACAAGCTCGGCCTCGACGCGGTGCTGTTCCCGACCGTCGCCGATGTCGGCCCGGCGGATGCCGATATCAATCCTGCCTCGGCCGACATCGCCTGGAGCAACGGCGTCTGGGTGGCCAACGGCAACCTCGCGATCCGCCACCTCGGCGTCCCGACCGTGACCGTACCGATGGGCGTGATGGCCGACATCGGTATGCCGGTCGGCCTGACCTTCGCCGGCCGCGCTTACGACGATTCGAATCTGTTGCGCTTCGCCGCCGCGTTCGAATCCACCGGCAGCAAGCGCCAGATCCCGCCACGCACGCCGCCGCTGTCCTGATCAGCGCGACAGCAAGCCCGCTCTCGGCATCGATTGGGTGTTGGGGGCGGGCTTACTGATCCGCAGTCTGCATTCCTGCCCGCGTCGATTTGCCCAGCGCATGGGCAAAAAACCGTCCCGCTTCGGAAATCAGGTTGCGGTGAATATCCTCGCGATCGACGCCATCAGCATCGGTGCACAACGCCGGCATGGCGCGGATCTGCTCTTCATTACAGGGTGCCAGGAACACGAAGTGGCCCGCCCCTGCCAACAGTTTGAAGTCCGGCGCGGTAGGCAGTTTGCGCGCCAGGGCGGCAGCGTTTTTATCGAAGGCCACCAGTTTATCCCCGTCGCCGCTGTAGAGCAGCACCGGCACGTGCACATCGGCGAGGGTATGGCGGCCGAATTTGAGGCTCAGCGGCGCCATCAGCAGTAAGGCGTGAACCCGTGGATCGGCCACCGGTTGCAAGTCGTCGCGATCGACAATCAGCTCGCCCTGCGTATTGCAGGCGTCGTGATCGTCCGGGCGTTCCTGGCAATAGCGGCGCAGGCGATCCAGATCCGGTTGCGCTCCGGAAAGTATCAATGCGGTCTCGCCCCCCGCCGAATAACCGATCACACCGACCTGATCAGCATTGACGAACGGCGCCAGCATGTTATCGGCGAGCGTCGCGGTGATCGCCCGGGAAATCTGGATCGGCCGCCCGTACAGATTGCTCAACGTGCCGAGTCGGCTATGGTCCCGCCAGTTGTCACCGGGATGAATCACCGCCACCACCACAAAGCCTTTGCGTGCCAGCGATGTCGCCAGATCATGCAAGGCCAGCGGCGTGCCTGTGTTGCCGTGGGAGAGCATCAACATCGGGAAACGCCCCATCGCCACTTTGGTGTCTTCGCCGGCCTCGACCGAGTAACCCTCAAGCAAACTCATGTGCTCGCCGTCGCTGGACGGGTAGAAAGCAATGGCGCGCATCGGTTGCAGATCAAGCGGGTCGAGAAAAGTCATTTCGTGATACCCAACGCTCCAGACAGGGTGGCGTCCCGGCGCGGCCTGCACTGAATTCAGGCTGCCCAGCAGGCAAATCAGCAACATTGCACAAAGATGCCTCATGAACGCCCCACCCTGTTGGACCACATCGTCTGATGTGCCGAAACTGCATAACCCGGGCCAGATTATGTAACAGCCGGAAACAAAAAACTCCGCATCTGGCCCTTGCAGAACCAGAATACAGAGTTTTTTGGGGATTGCCTGAACAGTAGCTGTTCTTCACGCAAGCCTTACGCGGCGGCGAACAGTTGCTCGCTGATCTTCGCTTGCGCAGCGCCCATGGCGTTGTTGCGCACTTCTTCGCCATAAGCCAGGCCTTCAGCGCGGACGATCTCGATATCGGTGATGCCGAGGAAGCCCAGCACCAGCTTCAGATATTCTTCGTGAGCGATACCGCTGGCCTGACCGGCGTGGATGCCGCCGGAGGTCGACACGATCACCACCTTCTTGCCACCGCACAGGCCTTCAGGGCCGGCTTCGGTGTAGCGGAACGTCTGACCAGCTACGGCAACGCGATCGATCCACGCTTTGAGCTGGGTTGGAACGGTGAAGTTGTACATCGGCGCGCCAATGACCACGGCGTCGGCCGCGATGAATTCGGCCAGGGTCGAAGCGCTCAGCTCGGCTTCGTGCTGTTGCGCAGCGTCGCGCAATTGAGCCGTGGTGCCAGCGGCAACCAGTGTGTTGGCGGAAAAATGGCTGATGGCATCAGCGGCCAGGTCGCGGTAGGTGACCACGGCGCTCGGCTCGGCGGCTTGCCAAGCGTCGACGACTTGACGGCTTAACTGACGGGAAGCCGAGTTGTCGCCCAGAATGCTCGAATCGATGTGCAACAGTTTCATGTGGGTTCTCCTGAAAGAATCGCCGGTGGCGACGGAATGGAGACAATCCTACGCAACAAACCAATAGCTGATTAGTCGCTGACAATGCGATAGTTCGTCCCACTGATAGAACGGTTGGAAGCACACATGCAGGACCTCAACGATCTCTACTACTTCGCCAAAGTGGTCGAAGCCGGCGGATTCGCTGCCGCTGGACGCCTGCTTGGCATTCCAAAGTCGCGGCTTTCAAGAAGAATTGCCGAACTGGAAGAACGCCTCGGCGCACGTCTGTTGCAACGCACCACGCGCCAACTGAACCTGACTGCTGTCGGCGAGCGCTATTTGCGCCACTGTCAGGCGATGTTGCTGGAAGCCGAAATGGCTGACGAAGCCGTGGCGAGCATGTCCAGCGAACCGCGCGGGCGCTTGCGGGTGTCGTGCCCGACCGGGCTTGCCCATGAAATGCTGCCGACGGTGATCAGCGATTTTCTCGGCAAGTTTCCTCAAGTGCAGTTGGAGGTCGTGCTGCTCAACCGCCGAGTCGATCTGGTCACAGAAGGTATCGATGTGGCGTTGCGTGTGCGCGATCACGGTGATGAAGATCCGTTGCTGGTCACGCGGCGCTTGCGTCAGGCCCAAGCGGTCGTGATCGCCAGCCCGGCGTTCATGCAGGGCAAGACCATCAATCATCCGCAGGACCTGAAAACCCTGCCAGTACTCGGCGCCCTGGAAGCCGATCGCATGGTCCATGTACGTTTGCTCGACCAACAAGGCAAGAGCGTCGATCTGAGTATGGAGGCGCGGCTGGGCATCGATGACTTCGTGGTGCGCAAGGCCTGCGTGCTGGCCGGCCAGGGCTTTACCGTGCTGCCAATGATGTTCTGCGAGACCGAACTGCGTAACGGCACGCTGGTGCAGGTGCTGCCGGAGTGGTCATTGCCCGGCGGCTGGCTGCAAGCGGTGTATCCGCACCGGCGAGGGGTAATGCCCGCGGTACGTGCGTGGATCGATCATCTGGTCGAGTCGTTCAATGCTTGCGGGGAGCGGTTGCTATGAAACCGGGAAAAATGAGCGAAGCCGAAGTTGCCGAGTTTTGTCTGGCCCTGCCCGGCGCGCGGGAAGACTACAAATGGGGCGGCGTGCGGGTGTTCTCGATTGCCGGCAACAAGATGTTTGCCTTGCAGGGATTACGCGGCGACTCGCTGGCGTTCAAGGTCGACAAGGATCTGTTTCTCGGCCATTGCGACCGTCCGGGGATTCAACCGGCGCCGTATCTGGCGCGGGCGCAGTGGATCATCATGCATCCGCCCTACCCGCTGGGTGCCGTGGAACTGCAGGGGCTGTTGCAGCGTTCGCATCAATTGGTGGTGAGCAAGTTGCCTAAAAAAACTCAAATCGGCCTGCTGCTGTAAACGCGGCCCAGCTCCTGCAGGGGATTTCGGCGGGTTTCAGAACAGGGACAACAGGTTCGAACCGAGAAAAATCTGGTCAATCCAGAACACCTGGTGCAGCAGCACAATCACCCAGAACAGAATCTGAAACGACACCTTGCGGGTCTTGTGCCGAAATACTTGCTGCGCGATCAGCGCACCCGGCCAACCGCCCGCCAGCTCTACCGCGTGCAAGATGTTTTCCGGGGTGCGCCAGGCATCGGCGCGGGCCTTGCGCTTGTCGGCCCAGTACAGAAGAAACGCCAGCACACTGACCGTGCCGTACGCCGCCAGCGGCACCCGTGAAAGGCCGCTCAGCCACATCGACAGCGAGCCGAACAGCGGTAGCGCACAGACGACCAGCAGCACCACAAGCTTCAACTTCACCTGCTGAAGGCGCCCACCCGAAGGTTGTCCTTGCGGGCGGCGCATGCGGGAATCACTCATGCCTTCGCTGCCGACCAGTCCACCCAGCCGAACTGCCAGGTCGCCAGAATGAACAGGCCGAAGGCAATCCGGTACCAGGCAAACGCTGCGTAGCTGTGGTTGCCAATGAACTTGAGCAAGCCGCGCACGGCAATCATGGCGAAGACAAATGCGGTGACGAAACCAATCGCGAACACCGGAAAATCGGCCGGCACAAACAGATCGCGGTATTTGTAGCCCGAATACACCGCCGCACCGACCATGGTTGGCATGGCAAGGAAAAACGAAAACTCGGTGGCGGTCTTGCGCGACAGGCCGAACAGCAGGCCGCCAATGATCGTCGAGCCAGAGCGCGAGGTGCCGGGAATCATCGCCAGGCACTGCGCGAAACCGATTTTCAGCGCATCGGTCCAGCGGATCTCGTCGACGGTTTCGGCATGCACTTCGTGTTGGCGCTGTTCGGCCCACAACATGATGATCCCGCCAATGACCAGCGCCGCCGCTACGGTGATCGGATTGAACAGGTATTCGTGGATCAGATCGGCAAAGATCACTCCGAGCACCACGGCGGGCAAAAACGCGATCAGCAGATTAGCCGTAAAACGCCGAGCGCTGGGCTGGGTCGGCAGGCCGATGACCACGTCGAGGATCTTGCGGCGAAACTCCCAGACCACCGCGAGAATCGCCCCGAGCTGAATGATGATATTGAACGCCATGGCCCGTTCGCCGCCGAAATTCAGCAAGTCGGCGACGATGATCTGGTGTCCGGTACTCGAAATGGGCAAAAACTCCGTCAGCCCTTCTACAACTCCTAGAATCAGTGCCTGCAAGGCGGTCCAAAGATCCATCAATCCCCCAGAGAGCGATGCGCGAGGCATGCCCCGATAGTATTTTTTCGTTCACTGCGTCCAGCGTAGCCGGTAAAAGCTGTAGCGATTGCGCGCGCACAGGATCCACACGAATCAGTAAAAATTCCGTGAAATATCAAAACCGGGTTCAGGTTTTCGCGCGCGGGGCCGAAATCCTAACAGACAAGCCTTAATAGCGCTCCCTGCGCGACGTGGCTTGGCTGGCGCAGCCCCGAGCACTCAGCTGCGGCTGGATGCTGGCGATCATTTATTACAAGAACAAGAATCCGGAGTGACAGCGTTATGAACAGCTTGCGCAGTGTGTCGATCAGCCGACGCTTGTGGCTCATCTTGATTGTGGCGGTGGTCATGTTGCTGACCTTGGGCGTGCTGATGCTCAAGCAGATCCACGACGACCTCTATCACGCCAAGGCGCAGAAAACCCAACACGTGGTGCAGACCGCCAGCGGGCTGCTGACCTATTACCATGGCCTGGAAACCGCCGGCACCCTGACCCGGGACGCGGCGCAAAAGCAGGCGCTGACCGCAATCCGTGGCCTGCGCTACGACCAGAGCGATTATTTCTGGATCAACGACCTCACGCCTGTGATGGTCATGCACCCGACCAATCCCAAACTCGAAGGCCAGAATCTCTCGGCGATCCGCGACCCGGACGGCTTTGCGGTGTTCAACGAAATGGTCGCTATCGCCAAGGCCAAAGGTGCCGGCATGGTTGATTATCGCTGGCCGAAACCGGGGGCGACGGATCCCGTAGCGAAGACCTCGTACGTGAAACTGTTCGAGCCGTGGGGTTGGGTGATCGGTTCCGGCGTGTACGTCGACGATGTGCAGGCCGAATTCAAGGGGCAGATGATCAAGGCCTCGGCAATCGGTCTGGCGATTGCGCTGATCATGGCGCTGCTGGTGATTCTCATCGCCCGCAGCATCGTTCGTCCGCTGCAGGAGACCGTTAATGCGATGGCCAACATCGCCAGCGGCGAGAGCGACCTGACCCGCAGCCTCGATACCCATGGCAAGGATGAAGTCACTGAGCTTGCTCATCATTTCAACGCTTTCACCGCCAAGTTGCGCAGAGTCATCGGTGATTTGCAGGTTTCAGCCAGCGCCTTGGGCCAGTCTTCCAGTGACCTGGGCAACGACGCCTCGCAGGCGCAAGAGCGCAGTCAGCAGCAATCGCAGCAGATGGAACTGGTGGCCACAGCGATCAACGAAGTCACTTACGGCGTGCAGGACGTGGCAAAAAACGCCGAACACGCCGCCGCAGAAATGCGCGATGCCGAAGCGCAGGCGCAACAGGGGCAGATCAACATTGACGGCAGCCTGCAACAGATCGACAAGTTGTCCGGCACGATCGATCAGGCGGTGGAAGTGATTCGCACGCTAGCGGCCGAGAGCACGCAAATTGGCAGCGTGCTGGAAGTGATTCGCTCGATTGCCGAACAAACCAACCTGTTGGCGCTCAATGCCGCGATCGAGGCGGCGCGTGCGGGTGAGCAAGGACGCGGATTTGCCGTGGTGGCCGATGAGGTGCGCTTGCTGGCCCAGCGCACGCAGAAGTCGACAGCGGAAATCCAGTCGATGATCGAGCGCCTGCAGAATCACTCCGAAGCTGCGGTGAAGGTGATCGGCGACAGCAGCAAGGCCTCGCAATTGACCATTGAACAGGCGGGACTGGCCGGTGCGAGCCTCAATGCAATTGGCCAGGCGTTGCGTAATCTCAATGGCCTGAATGCTTCGATCGCCAGCGCCACGTTGCAGCAGGCGCATGTGGTTGAAGACATCAATCAGAACGTCACCCAGGCGGCCGGCCTTTCGCACAGCACGGCGTTGGCGGCGGAGCAATCCAGTGCGGCCAGTCTGCGGCTTGGGCAACTGAGCGAACAGCTCAACGGGCTGCTGCGCCAGTTCCGGGTCTGACCCATAACCTGTGGGGTTGGCCGGAATCCGCGCATAACCGCAACCCCTGTGGGAGTGGGCTTGCTCACGAAAGCGGCCGGTCAGGCGAATTTTCTGTGTCTGACTCAATGTCTTCGCGAGCAAGCCCGCTCCCACAGTAGGTTTGTGTGTTGCCGGAATCTCGCGCACGCCACCAAACACTGTGGGACTGGGCTTGCTCACGAAAGCGGCCGGTCAGGCGAATTTTCTGTGTCTGACTCAATGTCTTCGCGAGCAAGCCCGCTCCCACATGAGATGGGTGGGGTTGGCCGGAATCCGCGCATAACCGCAGCCCCTGTGGGAGTGGGCTTGCTCACGAAAGCGGCGGGTCAGGCGAATTTTCTTTGTCTGACTCAATGTCTTCGCGAACAAGCCCGCTCCCACATGAGATGGGTGGGGTTGGCGGGAATCCGGGCATAACCGCAACCCCTGTGGGAGTGGGCTTGCTCACGAAAGCGGCGGGTCAGGCGAATTTTCTGTGTCTGACTCAATGTCTTCCCGAGCAAGCCCGCTCCCACATGAGATGGGTGGGGTTGGCGGGAATCCGGGCATAACCGCAACCCCTGTGGGAGTGGGCTTGCTCACGAAAGCGGCCGGTCAGGCGAATTTTCTGTGTCTGACTCAATGTCTTCGCGAGCAAGCCCGCTCCCACATGAGATGGGTGGGGTTGGCGGGAATCCGCGCATAACCGCAACCCCTGTGGGACTGGGCTTGCTCACGAAAGCGGCCGGTCAGGCGAAGAAGATGTCGGCTGGACAGGCCATTTCGCGAGCTGGTTCCTTCCCAGCGGGTTCTTCAGTGTTTGGGTGAATGCAGTACAATCCGCCCCCTTCTTCATTCCCCCAAAGGAATCTTCATGTCCGGGCTTGAACTGTTCGCCGCTGCCCTCGGTGTGATCGCCGTGTGGCTGACAGTCAAACAGAACCCGTGGTGCTGGCCCATCGGGCTGGTCATGGTGTTGCTCTACAGCTGGATCTTCTTTGAAGTGAAGCTGTATTCGGACATGTTGCTGCAAGTGATCTACGCCGCGCTGCAGATCTATGGCTGGTGGCAATGGACCCGCGCCGGGACGATGCATGACGGTCGCGAAGTCAGCCGCCTCGACACGCGCTCGTTGCTGCTGGGCCTCACCACTGGTGCGATCGGCAGCGTACTGCTGGGCGCGGCGATGGCGCACTGGACCGACGCCGCGCAGCCGTGGCTCGATGCCGCGCTTACCGGTTTCAGTCTGGTCGCGCAACTGTGGATGGCGCAGAAACGCCTGCAATGCTGGGCGCTGTGGTTTGTCCTCGATGTCATTTTTGTCGGCCTGTTCATCTATAAAGGCTTGTACCTGACTGCTGGCCTCTATGCGCTGTTTACCCTGCTCGCCGTACAAGGCTGGCGAGAATGGCGCGCCGATCCGGCGTTGCGCACATGAAAGTCGTCGTGCTCACGGGCCCGGAATCCACCGGCAAGAGCTGGCTGGCGGCAGGGTTGGAACAGCGCTTCGGCGGCGTGCGCGTTGATGAATATGTGCGTCGGTTCATCGAGCAAAATCCCCGCGACACCTGTTTGGCGGATATCCCCGACATCGCCCGAGGCCAGTTGCAATGGGAAGATCTGGCGCGTGCGAAACAGCCCTCCCTGCTGATCCTCGACACTCACCTGCTGAGCAACATTCTCTGGAGTCAGACCCTGTTCGGCGACTGCCCCGCCTGGCTGGAACCCGAATTGCTCACACGCCATTACGACCTGCACCTGCTGCTGTCGCCGCAACAGATCGACTGGGCCGAAGACGGCCAGCGCTGCCAACCAAATCTTGAAGATCGCATGGCCTTCTACGAAGCCACCCGCGCCTGGTTGATTCAGCACCACCAGCCGCTGCAAGTCATCGAAGGCAACTGGGTCGAACGTCAGACTCAAGCGTTCGCGGCGGTCGAGCGTTTGCTGTCCGATTAAGGTCAACACGCCGCCAGTTCGAGCACATCTGTCCGTTTTTGAAACACTCCTGAGCGCGCAAAGTCCCCGTCCAAACGTGGTTCATGACTGCGTCACGTCCTCTGTTACGTCGATGAAACACATCGGCGCAAACCCTTGTTCCAGAGCTTTGTAACGCCAGTCGCCATTCCCTCGCCCACTGAGGTGTCTCAGCGCTGAAACAGTGCCCGCTACAGGCCATCCTGCAGATCAGCCAAGTAACTGAAAACACAGATCAATTCAAAACCGGCACAGCTTTCGCTCTCTCCTTCACAACGCTGAACAACCCAGCCCACTGAAGAAGGAATCGCAGCCGTGGGGACATTCAATAAAAGCCTGACCTGCCTCCTGCTGATCGGATCAGCAGCCAGCGCATTGATCAGCGTCGACGCCCAGGCTGAAGGCAACGGCGTGATCGTTCTCAACCGCGATGTTCAGCCGATCCCGATCGGCCGCAATGGCGGTAAAGACCCCTACCCGACCACGGTCAACGCCAACCCTTCGGCGCGGATCAATCAGACCCTCAGCAGCACCGAACTCAGCGATGGCGATTTCGCCAGCGTCGCCAGCGGCTCATCGATTCGCGGCAACATGACCACGCCCAGTTCCAACCTGCCCGGCATGAACACCCTGACCAACCAGAACGGCCTGCCCGGTATGCGCACTGGCAGTGGCGGTGGCTCCGGCGCGTCGATTTCCAACACTGTCAACCGCGCGATGAGCACCGGGCTGGCGCCTCTGACTCGCATGGCCGGAGGCCAATGACATGAATCGCACCCTGCTGCTTCTCGCCCTGCTCGGCTGCACCAGCGCCATGGCCGATCCGGCTTCGGTCAACAAGGCAAATATTCAGGATTCCGGTGCGCAGTATCGCGGCAACTTCAACGTCAACCAGGCCGCCGGCGATCAAATGCAACAAGCCAACGTCAAGGCGATTGCCATCGGCACCGAATCCCATGCCAGCACCCGCGTCAGGCAGAACATCGACGCGCCCGCCAGCCGCGCCATCGACGCGAGCGCCAACATCGGCGGCAGCTCTTTCAGCAATGGCAACGGCATCCTCGGCGTGAACCAGGGCGCCGGCGCCAACAATCAAATGGCCAACGTTACCCGGGTCAGCATCAGTGCCGGCCCGCAGAGCGTTGACGACAGCGCCCTTTCGCAACAGAACGTGGCGTTTTTACCGAGCTCAGGAGCAACTGGTACCTCAATCGGCAGTCGCCAGGTCACGACCAGTGATCAGGCCTTCACCGGCAGCCGCGGGGTAATTCAGGTGAACCAGAGTGCCGGGGTGGGGAACCGCATGGCTAACACCCTGAGCATCCGGGTCGCTGACTGACCCAAACACCAAGCAGTGCAATTAGAAAAGCCCCAACACTTAACCAACTAATAAGCACGACGGAGAAACAACCATGAAACCTACAATGGCTCTCAAACCACTGGTTTTCGCACTCGCAGCAGTGATGGCAATGGCAGCACAGGCCGACGGTCGTGGTAACGGGCATGGCAATGGTCACGGCAATGGTCACGGCCAGCCTCAGGGACCTAACCTTGAACAACTGCTGCAGATCACCGCAGGCGCTGGCGCCGCTGTACTCGACGCGCAAAACAGCGACGGCAACGTGGTAAAAAACCAGGGCACCCTGAACAACGCCAATGCCAGCGACTCGCTCAACGGCTCCAACGGCAACATGGGCGCCAACGTTGCAGCCGGCGACGGCAACCAACAGGACAACGCTGCGGCGCTGGCCACCGCTGACGAAAGCTTCATCTTCGGCAATGCTGTTGCAGCCTCGAGCGCGACTCAGGTGAACAACAACAACTACGTGAAAAACGCCTCCACCTTCAACAACGCCACGCTCAACAATGCCGGCAACAACGGTTCGGGCAACATCGGCATCAACGTGAGCTCGGGCAACTTCAACCAACAGAAAAACAACCTCGCCATCGCTGTGTCCGGCGGTCGTGTAGCCACCGCTGCAGCCTCAGCCAACCAGTCCTCGACTGGCCTGGTTGTAGAAAACAAAGGCGTGCAGGCATACAAAACCGACACCCTTACCGGTACTTATGCAGCCGCTGGCACGTTCAAAGCCAAAGGCACCGCGACCATCGAAGACGACAACCATGGCGGTTGGGGTAACCGTGGCGGCGGCCACGGCGGTAACGATGATCAAAAAGCCAAGTTCGAAGCCGTGGGTACTTTTGGCCTCGCTGGCGTCACCACCCAACAAGTGCTGACCAAAGACGGCTGGAAAACCCCTGTCGTCAACAACGCCAACATGACCAACTCGATGAACAACTTCTCCGGTAACGGTGGAGCCAACGTCTCGGCCGGTGTCGGCAACCAACAAAGCAACTCGCTGTCCATCGCTGCAGGTTGCAAGGCCTGCATGTAATCGCGATCGAAACGAAAGCCCCGGCAACGGGGCTTTTTCCCAGGTTCCACCAGGCGTATTCGATCATGCGGACTCCTGCCCTCCTCGCTCTGCTTTGTCTGTGCGGTCTGACTCAGGCGGCGCAAATGCCCGTCGCTGCCCTGCCGGGTGGCGTGCTGGTCTACAAGGACGTGCAAAGTATTCGTGAGCGCAAGTTTGCCGACATCGTCGAACAGAAAACCGATTTCAGCTGCGGCGCGGCTGCACTGGCGACGGTCCTGCGCCAGGCCTATTGGCTCGACGTCGATGAGGAGCACATCATCAAAGGCATGCTGGTCAACGCTGACCAGGACCTGGTGCGAACCCAGGGTTTTTCCATGCTCGACATGAAGCGCTACGTAGAGAGTATCGGCATGCGCGCCCGTGGCTACCGGATCCCGCCCGAGAAACTCGAAGCGGTGACCATTCCGGTGGTGGTTCTGATGGACATTCGCGGCTACAAGCACTTCGTCGTCCTGCAGCGTTCGGACAAGGACTGGGTCTACATCGGTGATCCGGTTCTGGGTCACAAGCGCTACAAGCACGATGACTTTGTCAAAGGTTGGAACGGCATTGTCTTTGCCATCGTCGGCCCCGGTTACGACAAGGCCAACGCCTTGCGCAGCCCTCCGGTGCCGCTGACGGCGAAGAACTCGCTGGACGGTTTCAACCCGGTCAAAGATGCGGAATTGATGGATTTCGGGTTCATTCAGAGCGACTTCTTTTAATCGCCGAGTTAGAGAATGGGACTGGACGTCCCGGGAGCTGCAGATGAAAACCTCATACTGGCTGGCCGCCGCCTGCCTGGCCGCGAGTGCGTCAGGTTTTGCCCATGCCGGATTCAAGCCCATCGAAATCAAAGACCAGGAGCTCGCCGAGCTGCGCGGTCGTTACGTCATGCCGGGGCGGATCATCAGCTTCGGCATTGTCATGAGCAGCACTTGGCGCAACGCCAGCGGCGACTTGATCGGGGCCGCAACCTCGATGCAGATCCAGGCTGCAACCGTCAAACCGGAGTTCTATGTCTCGACCATCAAGGAGTCGGGCAACGGCAGCACGCCCACCTTGGGCACCGGCACTGTCATCGGCGGCGCCGGCCTCAACAGCACGCAAGGCGTGACCCAAAGCGTGCGCGCGGCGGGCGATAGCAACACCGCCAACAACAATGTCGCGATCAATGTCAGCGAAGCCAGTCAGGCGCCGGCACTGGCGCCGTCGCAAGGTCAGGCGCTCGTCGCCGGTCAGACCATTACCGGCAGCAACGGCGCCGGCAGTGTTGCGGTTTCAGCCAATGGCGGTGGCGTGCAAATGGCGATTCAGGCCAGCGGCAACCAAGGCACCGCGCTGCAACAGGTCGCCCAGGGCGGGCTGCTGCAGAACACCCGCTTGCTGGGCAGCGCCAACGTGGTCAACAACCTCACGCAACTCAACGTCGTACTTAACAATAACGGCAGAAGCGCCGGTGCACTGGACTGCAACCTGACTCAACTCGGGGCCCTACGCAATATCGGATATTGAACTACGCTGAGTCTCGATCATTGGGCTTAAAGGGACGGCTTATTCATGTATCGATCAGTATCACTGCGTGCTGCAGTGTGTTTGAGTACCCTTCTACCGGCGGCAATGCTGCAAGCAGCACCCGACGCCGACGTAGAAGCCCTGAAACGGGAACTTCTGGAACTGAAACAACGATACGAAGTACAACAACAAGCCCTGGCGGTACTTGAACAACGGGTCCGCCAGGTAGAAGAACAACCCGCCGCCCCACCGCCAAAACGGCTGGCCAAATCGCCGTCCGACATGAAAGGCAATCGCGTCGCCGCCGCAGCCGCCACAGGCACCGGTGCGGCCGCTGCATCGGGAGGCGCCGCCGGGGGCAGCGGTGCTTCCTACGGTCAATCGCTGGCCGACGATTCGCAACCGGCGCAGAGTGTTTCCAACCTGTATGACGAAGCCAGCGGCTTCTTCGGTGGGGGCAAGTTCAGCGTCGAAACCGGCCTGACCTATTCGCGCTACGACACCCGCCAGTTGATCCTCAACGGTTTCCTTGCGCTGGATTCAATCTTCCTCGGCAACATCAACCTCGACCGGATCAAGGCCGACACCTGGACCCTGGACCTCACCGGCCGCTATAACTTCGACAACCGCTGGCAGTTCGATCTGAACGTGCCGGTGGTGTACCGCGAGTCGACTTACCAATCCGGTGGCGGCAACCAGGGCGCGGCCGGTGTCACTACTGAAGAAACCGTGACCAAGGATCCAACCATTGGCGACGTCAACTTCGGTATCGCCTACAAGTTCCTCGACGAGTCGGTCAATACCCCGGACGCCGTTGTCACCCTGCGCGTCAAGGCGCCAACCGGCAAAGACCCGTTCGGCATCAAACTGCGCCAGACCGATGCCAACTCCAACCTGTTCGTCCCCGATACCCTGCCCACCGGCAACGGCGTCTGGTCGATCACCCCAGGCATCTCGCTGGTCAAGACCTTCGACCCGGCGGTGCTGTTCGGCAGCCTTTCCTACACGCACAACCTCGAAGAGTCGTTCGACGACATCAGCTCCACCATCAATCAGAAAACCCCAGGCAAAGTGCGCATCGGCGACAGCTTCCAGATCGGCGCCGGTATCGCCTTCGCACTCAATGAGAAGATGAGTATGTCGTTCTCGGTCTCCGACCTGGTGCAGCGCAAAAGCAAGCTGAAGCAGGACGGCGGTGATTGGGAGTCGGTAGTGTCGAGTGACGCCAACGCCGGTTACTTCAACGTCGGCATGACCATTGCAGCCACGGA
This sequence comes from Pseudomonas sp. TSRC2-2, assembly GCF_049897785.1. Classification (NCBI taxonomy): domain Bacteria; kingdom Pseudomonadati; phylum Pseudomonadota; class Gammaproteobacteria; order Pseudomonadales; family Pseudomonadaceae; genus Pseudomonas; species Pseudomonas sp. TSRC2-2. The sequence goes on along the minus strand of NZ_JAFCWZ010000010.1, from coordinate 163,095 downwards.
CAACCTGACGATCGTGCCTAACTTGTCGATTGGCATGACGGATGATGCACCGGACTTTTCGTTCAGCCTGAAATTCCCGTATTACTTCTAACGCAAAGCAAAAGATCGCATCCTTCGGCAGCTCTTACATTGTTCCGTGCAGGAGCTGCAGAAGGTTGCGATCCGTTGATCTTCAGCTAATCAACGAATCTGATGCTTGTGCAACAACCGATAAAAAGTAGGCCGCGAAACTCCGAGGACTTTCGCGGCCACACTCAAATTGTCACTGTGCCTATTCAACACATCACACAACGCCTGCCGTTCCGCCCGGGTTTTGTAATCCTCCAGCGTGCCCATTGGGGTAGCAATGGAATGCTGACTGATCAATCCCAGATCCCGGGCTTCAATCTGCCGCCCCTCCGCCAAAACCAACCCGCGCCTTACCCGGTTAGCCAGCTCGCGCACATTTCCCGGCCAGTCATGCTTGCCCATCGCGATCAACGCATCCTCGCTGAAGCTACGAGGCCGGCGCCCGGTTTCATGGCTGTAGAAATGCGAAAAGTGGTTGGCCAGCATCGACAGGTCGCCATGGCGTTCGCGAAGGGGCGCGGTCACCACTTGCAGGACGTTGAGCCGGTAATACAGGTCTTCGCGAAAACGCTTCTTCTCGATCGCTGCTTCCAGGTCAACGTGAGTTGCTGCCAGCACGCGTACATCCACCGGTATCGGCTGACTGCCGCCTACCCGCTCGATGTGCTTTTCCTGGAGAAAACGCAGCAGACTGGCTTGCAGTTCCAGCGGTAGATCGCCAATTTCATCGAGGAACAACGTGCCGCCATTGGCGGCTTCGATGCGCCCGACCTTGCGCTGATGCGCGCCGGTAAAAGCGCCTTTCTCATGGCCAAACAATTCGGACTGGATCAGGTGCTCGGGAATTGCCCCGCAATTGATCGCTACGAATGGTTTGTTATGGCGCTGGGATTGACGATGCAGCGTGCGGGCGACCAGTTCCTTGCCAGTGCCGCTTTCACCGCGAATCAGCACGGGTGACTCGGTGGGCGCCAGTTTGCTCAGCAGTTTGCGCAGTTCGCGGATCGGTTTGCTGTCGCCGAGCAATTCGTGTTCGGGTTGGTCGACATGGATCGTCCCCTGCCCGCGCAAGCGCGCCATGCCGAACGCGCGGCCGAGGGTTACCTGGACGCGTGAAACATCGAAGGGCAAGGTGTGGAAATCGAAAAACCATTCACAGACGAAGTCGCCGACATTCTGTAAACGCAGGACTTCCTGGTTGAGCACGGCGATCCACTCGGTGCCGCTGCGGCTGATCAGCTCTTTGACCGCCTCGGGACGCTCCAGATGAAAAGGTTGCAGGCGCAGCAGGCCGACATCACAGGCGCGAGCGGCGGCGTTTTCCAAATTGCAACTGTCGACATCCCAGCCCACGGCGCGCAATCCGGGCAACAGGCGATGGCAGTCGTCGCAGGGATCGACCACCAGTAAACGTCTCGACGCAGGCGCTTCGCTCATGACTGTTCCTTGGCGCCAAATTTGATAAATGATCGTAAAAACAGTCGTTTGGCAGACCCGGTTGTAACACTAGCAAGATATTGACGCAGGCTTGTACCGATTGCTTATAGGCGAGGTGTGAAAGTAGTTATAAGAACTGCAGTTGTTAGTTAGCTATCGACTATTTAATGATCCTGATTCGCGCGCACTCAAGTTAAAAAATCTTTGTGTCATTTGTGACCCACCCCCCGGTTGCGTGCATCAGTACAAGTAACCCGCCGCACGGTAAGCCCAACCGACGGCACATCACTTGATTGGGCGCTAATAGAGAGAAGAACCCATGACTGCCCCGCTCCGTATCAACGAAGCCCTTTTGATTGCCAACCACGCGTTCAAGCCTTTCCAGTGCGTGGCCTGGGCGCCACAAGACGGCAATGGCGAACTGAGCCTGACCGTCGTCGACCGCACCAATTCCCACATCGGTCGCAAACAGATTCCGAGCAGCGCCTACTCTGATCCGGCGCAACTTGAGCAACTGCTGCAGCAGGCCCGCGCCGAACTAAGCGAAGACGGCCACCTGTTGCAATCCTGGTCGATGCCACACTGATGATCGAACAAGGGCGGATGACCTAAAGTCATCCGCCCTTGTTATTGTCGCAAACCGTTAGTTCCCGGGTCAGGTTGCTTGAATACTTGGCTCGCTTGCGACTGGTTCAACAAGACACTGTTCTGGCACAGTGCGACCGTCGTTCTGTTGATTTGCCCAGTTGTACTTCTTGCGGTTCAGGGATTGAATGTTTCGCTCGTGCAGTCAGCCTCCCAATCACTGGGTATCGGTTCACTCGCAAGGAGACGCGTGCATGACTACCCTGAACACTTATGCGCTGCCCACTGCATGGAACAACTCCGGCTCGCTCGACCTGTCGTTCGCTATTGGCGGTATCGCGCAGGTGTACTTCGCCGGCAGTCTGTCCAGCCAGACCCAGCATGTCGCGCTTGATGCACAGGGACGGATTCTGGTCGCCGCCAAGGTTGGCACGCCAAGAGGCAGTCGTTTTGGCGTGGCGCGGCTGCTGGCCGATGGTTCGGCGGATTTGTCCTTTGGCAGCCAGGGTAGCGTGATCGGCAGCTTCGTCGGAGATTTCGAGGCCAGGGCCGGCAAGGTTCAGGTGTTACCTGACGGGAGGACGCTGCTGGCGGGCCTGCATTATGAAAACGCCCATCGCACCCTGCCCGCCCTCGCCCTGTTTGATGCCAACGGCCAACCAGACCGAACCTTTGGCGATGACGGCTTCCAGGTCGTGCGGCTTCCCGGCGAACTGTCCATCGGCACCCGCGACAACTGGTTGCCGCCGGGCGTGCCGGGTGTCGAAGCCTGTGATTTCGCGGTGCAGGAAGACGGCCGCATTGTACTGATCGCCAACCATCATTTCAGCCTCGCCGATCACGCCGGGATGCTGATTCGTCTGCAGCCCGATGGCCGTCTGGATGAATCGTTCAACGGGCGCGGATTTGTCATGGTCCGCCACCTGCTGCTCAATACCTGGTTGAGCACGCTGCTGTTGAAGCAGGATGGGCGCATCGTCGTCGCAGGTTCCATCGACTTCCCGCAACAAGGCCTGCTGGCGGTGTATCGCCCCGATGGAAGCCTGGATGAGCACTTTGCCGTGGACGGCTTCTTGGCCTTCAAGGCGCACGGCAATAGCGCACAGGTCAGTCAGATCATCGACTCCGACGACAGGCTGCTTTGTTTCGGCAGCAGCCGCGATCCGATCCGCTGCCTGACATTTGTGCTGCACGCCAACGGCCGTCCGGACTCGCATTGTCACCATGGCCTGCCCCAAGTGCTGGATATCGGTCCCAGTGGCTGCCAGTGGAACGCCGCCCAGTTGATGAGCGACGGTCGAATTATCGCTGTCGGGGCGACCATCGGCGGGGTCGAGGCGGACTTCATGGTCGCCCGCTATCAACGCAATGGCAGCCTCGATCCAGCGTTTGGCCAAGGTAGCGGCTGGCTGCGCACGCGACTGGGCCGAAGTCTCGATACGGCCAACTCCCTGGCCGTGCAAACGGACGGCGCCATTGTTGTCGGCGGGTATTCGCTGGATGGCAACTACCGGGCAATGGTCGCGCGTTATCTGAATCAGTGAGTATTCGACGGCCAACGCGGGGGGCGAGTTGATCGGCGACTTGATCTTCCCTGAAACATCCGGCAACTTTCGCGCTTCTTAATAAAAGGAGCAGCCGATGTCCGGTTCAATCGCCCAGGCGTTAGCGCACAACTTCCTGGGGCAGTCGCCACGTTGGTACAAGGCGACTATCGTCGGGTTTCTCATCCTCAATGCCGTGGTGCTGTTCACCGTAGGCCCGGTCGCGGCAGGCTGGCTGCTGGTGATCGAGTTCATTTTCACGCTGGCCATGGCGCTCAAGTGTTATCCATTGATGCCGGGCGGGTTGTTGTTGATTGAAGCGCTGCTGCTGAAAATGACCACGCCGCAAGCGCTCTATGACGAGTTGGTGCACAACTTCCCGGTCATCCTGCTGCTGATGTTCATGGTGGCCGGCATTTACTTCATGAAGGATTTGCTGCTGTTTCTGTTTTCGCGGCTGCTGTTGGGCGTGCGTTCGAAAGCCATTCTGGCGCTGATGTTCTGCTTCTTGTCGGCGTTTCTCTCTGCGTTTCTGGATGCGTTGACGGTGACGGCGGTGATCATCAGTGCGGCTGTGGGGTTTTACTCGGTGTATCACCGGGTCGCTTCGGGCAATGATCCGCGCCAGGACAGTGAGTTCACAGATGACCGCCAGCTGCCGAAGCTGCATCACGAAGACCTCAATCAATTCCGCGCTTTTCTGCGCAGCCTGTTGATGCATGGCGCGGTCGGTACGGCGCTCGGTGGTGTCTGCACGTTGGTCGGTGAGCCGCAGAATCTGTTGATCGGTCATGAGATGGGCTGGCATTTCGGTGAGTTCTTCCAGAAAGTTGCCCCGGTGTCGCTGCCCGTGCTCGCGGCGGGTCTGGTGACGTGCGTGCTGCTGGAGAAGCTGCGCTGGTTCGGTTACGGCACCCTGCTGCCGGATAACGTGCGTACGGTGCTGGCCAACTACGCTGCCGAGGACAACGCCGAGCGCACGCCACGCCAAACGGCAGCGTTGCTCGTGCAAGGTGCGGCAGCGCTGATTCTGATCGGATGCCTGGCGTTTCACTTGGCTGAAGTCGGCCTGATCGGTTTGATGGTGATTGTGTTGATCACTGCGTTTACCGGGATCACTGACGAACATCGCCTGGGCGGTGCGTTCAAGGACGCCATGCCGTTCACGGCGCTGCTGGTGGTGTTTTTCGCGGTGGTGGCGGTCATCCATGATCAGCAACTGTTCGCCCCGCTGATCCAGTGGGTCCTGGCGCTGCCAGTGGAGCAACAGCCGGGCATGTTGTTTATCGCCAATGGCCTGCTCTCGGCGATCAGCGATAACGTGTTTGTCGCGACCATTTACATCACCGAAGTGAAACAGGCGTTCCTCGCCGGGCACATGAGTCGCGAGCATTTCGAGACATTGGCGATTGCGATCAACACCGGCACCAACCTGCCGAGTGTGGCGACACCCAATGGTCAAGCCGCGTTTTTGTTCCTGCTGACCTCGGCGATCGCGCCGCTGGTGCGCTTGTCGTACGGGCGGATGGTGTGGATGGCGGTGCCGTACACCGTGGTCATGGGGTCTCTGGGTTGGTATGCAGTGAGCTATTGGCTCTGACCAACACTGAATAAACCTGTGGGAGTGGGCTTGCTCACGAAGAGGGAGTGTCAGTAAAGAGATTCGTTAACTGACACTCCGCTTTCGCGAGCAAGCCCGCTCCCACATTGGTTTTGTGTGTTGCCGGGATCTCGCGCGTGCCGCCAAACACTGAGGGAGTGGGCTTGCTCACGAAGAGGGAGTGTCAGTAAAGAGATTCGTTAACTGACACACCGCTTTCGCGGGCAAGCCCGCTCCCACATTGGTTTTGTGTGTTGCCGGGATCTCGCGCGTGCCGCCAAACACTGAGGGAGTGGGCTTGCTCACGAAGAGGGAGTCTCAGCCAACAGATTCGTTGAATGACACACCGCTTTCGCGAGCAAGCCCGCTCCCACATTGGTTTTGTGTGTTGCCGGGATCTCGCGCGTGCCGCCAAACACTGTGGGAGTGGGCTTGCTCACGAAGAGGGAGTGTCAGCCAACAGATTCGTTGAATGACACACCGCTTTCGCGGGCAAGCCCGCTCCCACATTGGTTTTGTGTGTTGCCGGGATCTTGCGCTCGCACCCGCATTGGTTTGTGTTGCATCACTGCGGAAGAATGTATTTCTCGATCGCCAGGACCACGCCGTCTTCAGTGTTTGGTGCGGTGACGACATCGGCCTGGCGCTTGACGGCCTCTTCCGCCTGGCCCATGGCAATCGATAATCCGGCGCATTTGAACATTGCCGGATCGTTGCCGCCGTCGCCGATGACCGCGGTCTGTTCCAACGGCACGCCGAGGTATTCGGCAATCGTCGTCAGCGCGGTGCCTTTGTTGGCCTCCAGTGCGGTGACATCAAGATACACAGGCTGTGAGCGCGACACCTGCGCCATGCCGTTGACCTTGGGCAACAGTTGCGCCTCCAGCTCAATCAACAGTTCGGTGTTGTTGCTGGTCGCTACGATCTTGTCGATACGTTGCAGATACGGTTCAAAACTCTCCACGACTACCGGCGGATAGCCGAGGCCGTTCTGCTCACGCGGGACCATTGGCCCGAGCGGATCCTTGAGCAGCCAGTCGCCGCCGCTGAACACCCAGATTTCCACGTCCGGCTGATCGGCGAACAGTGCCAGTGCGATCAATGCCGTGGTCGCCGGTAAATAATGCGCGGCCAACAGCGTGCCGTCCGGTTTGACGATGGTGCCACCATTGAATGCAGCTGTCGGCAGATCAACGCCCAAGGCCTCGATCTGTTGCAGCATGGCTTTGGGCGGGCGCCCGCTGGCGAGGCTGAACAGCACGCCGGACTCGCGCAACGAGCGCACGGCGTCAATGGTGCGTTGGCTCAGTGTGTGATCAGGCAGCAACAAGGTGCCGTCCATGTCGCTGAGCAGAAAACGGATGGGTTGTTTCGCCAAGTCACTCATCCCAGGCCATGCCAGACGCGGCCATCGCGAGTCAGGAGGTCTTCGGCTGCTTGCGGGCCATCTTCACCTGCCGCGTAGGCCTCGACGCTGGCGTCCTGCTGCCACGCATCCAGGAACGGCTGCACGGCTCTCCAGCCGTTCTCGATATTGTCGGCGCGCTGGAACAGCGTCTGGTCGCCGGTCAGGCAGTCGTAGATCAAGGTTTCATAGCCGGTCGAAGGCTGCATCTCAAAGAAGTCCTTGTAGGCGAAACCCAGTTCGATGTTGGCCATGTTCAGTGCCGGCCCCGGCCGTTTGGCCAGCAGGTCGAACCACATGCCTTCGTTCGGCTGGATCTGGATGCGCAGGTAGGTCGGCTGCAACTCGTCGACTTCGGTGTCGCGGAACTGCGCATACGGCGCCGGTTTGAAGCAGATGACGATTTCGGTGTCGCGCACGCTCATGCGCTTGCCGGTGCGCAGGTAGAACGGCACGCCGACCCAGCGCCAATTGTCGATCATCACCTTCAGCGCCACGTAAGTTTCGGTGGTGCTGTCGGGTGAAACGTTGGCTTCTTCGCGATAACCCTTCAATGGCTGGCCTTCGCGCTCGCCGGCGCTGTACTGGCCGCGCACCGAGTTGGCCCGAGCTTCTTCCGTCGACCAGGGACGTATCGCCCCGACCACCTTGGCCTTCTCACCGCGCACCGCGTCAGCGCCAAAAGCGGCCGGCGGTTCCATGGCGACCATCGCCAGCAACTGGAACAGGTGATTGGGTACCATGTCGCGCAGTGCGCCGGTGTGTTCGTAAAAACTGCCACGGGTTTCGACGCCGACAGTTTCGGCGGCGGTGATCTGCACGTGGTCGATGTAATGGTTGTTCCAGAACGCTTCGAACAGGCTGTTGGAGAACCGGCTGACCAGAATGTTCTGCACGGTTTCCTTGCCCAGGTAATGGTCGATCCGGTAGATCTGCTTCTCGCTCATGACCTTGAGCAGGCAAGCGTTCAAGGCTTCGGCGGTCTGCAGATCGGAGCCGAACGGCTTCTCGATGACCACCCTTCTGAATGCTTCGGGGGTCTCTTCGAGCAATTTCGCAGCGCCGAGACGGCGCACGACTTCACTGAAGAAACGCGGCGCGGTGGCCAGATAGAACACCGCATTGCCGGTGCCGCTGTCGGCGATTTTCGCCGCCAACGCTGAATAGGTGCTGTCGTCCAGGAAGTCACCCTGGACGTAGCTGATACCTTGGGCGAGCTTGGCCCACAAGACCGGATCAAGCATCTGATCGCCCTTGCCGACTTTCGCCGCCACTTCGGTACGGATGAAGTCTTCGAGCTTCTGCGCGAAGGCGTCATCAGTGATTGCGTTGTGATCAACGCCGACGATCCGCAGATTCTCGTCGAGCAGGCCGTCGCGACTGAGGTTGTACAGCGCTGGCATGAGCAAGCGCTTGACCAGGTCGCCGTGGGCACCGAACAAAAACAGCGTGGTCGGTGGTGCGGGTTCTGCCTTGGATTTTCTGCGGATCGTACGGGTCATTTTTTCGCGGTCTCCACGTGGCCGCCGAAGCCGAAGCGTTGTGCCGACAGGATCTTGTCACCAAAGGTGCCCTGCCCGCGCGAGCGGTAACGGGAGAACAGCGAGTTGGACAGCACCGGCACCGGCACCGCTTGCTCCATCGCCGCCTCGATGGTCCATTGGCCTTCGCCGCTGTCGGCGACCGAGCCAGAGAAACCATCGAGCTTTGGATCGCTGGCCAGTGCATCGGCGGTCAGGTCGAGCAGCCAGGACGATACGACGCTGCCACGACGCCAGACTTCGGCGATGTCTGCCACATTCAGGTCGAAACGCTGATCTTCCGGCAGACGTTCGCTGGATTTGGTCTTGAGAATGTCGAAGCCCTCGGCGAACGCGGCCATCATGCCGTACTCGATGCCGTTGTGAATCATCTTCACGAAGTGCCCGGCACCGGCAGGACCGGCGTGGATGTAGCCGTGTTCGGCACGGTGGTCATCAGACTTGCGGTCCCTGGTGCGCGGGATGTCGCCCATGCCCGGCGCCAGAGCGGCGAACAGCGGGTCAAGACGCTGGACCGTTTCGGCGTCGCCACCGATCATCATGCAATAACCGCGTTCCAGGCCCCATACGCCGCCGGAGGTACCGACGTCGATGTAGTGCAGGCCCTTTTCATTCAAGGTTCTGGCCCGACGAATGTCATCCTTATAGTTGGTGTTGCCGCCGTCGATGATGGTATCGCCGGGTTCGAGCAGTTCGCTCAGGGTGTTGATGGTGTCTTCGGTCGGTGCGCCGGCCGGCAGCATGACCCAGACAGCGCGCGGCTTGTCGAGACCGGCGACCAGAGCCGGCAAGTCGGCGACGCCGGTGGAGCCCTCGGCGACCAGGTTGTCGATGAAAGCGGTATTGCGGTCGTAAACAACGGTGGTGTGACCGTTGAGCATCAGACGTCGCGCAATATTGCCGCCCATGCGGCCCAGTCCAATAATCCCGAGTTGCATGTGCTGATGCTCCTTACTACAAATAAATGTGTGTCATTGGTTATAGCCCAACGCGACTGATGGAGGTTAGTCCAGAGCGTTGCGATGAAGTTTCCGGGCATTGTGCCCGATCCAGAGTGATAACGCCCCGAATCCTGCCGAAGACACACCGACCATGAAAAATAAAAAAGTTCCCTTTAAGGGCAAAAGAAATCAAAATTGGCGCCGATAGTAAGTCAAGCGCCTCGGAACGAGGAGTGACTTACAGTTGATGCACGCCATTTGCGAGGTGAGCAATGGGCACAGTACACACAGCAATGCCGCCACAAACCCTCTACGTTACGATCCGTCGCGATGAATTGCGCCAGTTGAAAGACGAGCGTGACCAGTTGAAGCACGAATTGGCGCAATTGCGCGCACTGACCCAGGGCTCGCAGCCGCAACCACGTCCGGTTGTGCAGCGCGCACCCCACGCCTGATCCCCGCCTGCTTCGGGAACGGCCCCCGTCGTTCCCGACACGTTGCACCCTCTGACCGCCTGATACAAATCCGAAGCGGCGCTTAACAAATCTTTCACATACCCTTGGGGATACTCCGCCCCATTCTGGCCGTGCCTGCGTGTACGGCCTCGTTCGTCGGTGTCATGGAAGCGTTTCCGGCGTGGGTCTGATGATTGAGCTGGAGCGCTGAATGGCATTGTTCAAACGCAGCAAAACGACTGCGAGCGGTTTCGACTGGGCCGGATTCATCTGGCTGTTCATCTTCTTCTGGTACTTCTCGGGCATTACCCAACTGCTGATCCAACTGACCGGCACTTCCGGCTTCACCGGATTTCGTCAGGCATTCGTGATGAGCGCGCTGTGGCTGGCGCCGATGCTTCTATTCCCCAAACAGACTCGTGTGCTTGCGGCGATCATCGGTGTGGTGTTGTGGGGCTGCTCAATGGCCAGTCTGGGTTACTTCTTCATTTACCAGCAGGAGTTCTCGCAGAGCGTCATCTTCATCATGTTCGAGTCGAACGTGTCGGAAGCCGGCGAGTACATGACGCAATACTTTGCCTGGTGGATGATCCCGGCGTTCCTCGCCCATACCGCGGTCGCGTACTTCCTGTGGACGCGGCTGCGCCCGGTGTACATGCCCCGTGGTCGCGCGCTGGTTGCCGCGACCGCGATCGTGATTGCCGTGGCCGGCTACCCGCTCATCAAACAGACGATGCGCATGGGCAACTTTGCCGAAGGCTTCGAGAAATTCGAAACCCGCATCGAGCCTGCCGTGCCGTGGCAGATGGCCGTGGCCTATCACCGTTATCTGGAAACGCTCGGGGACATGCAAGGCATGCTCGACAGTGCGAGCAAGATCCCACCGCTGAAAAACCTCAAGGACGCTTCGGCCGGTCAGCCGGCGACGCTGGTGCTGGTCATCGGTGAATCGACCAATCGCCAGCGCATGAGCCTTTACGGTTACCCGCGCAATACAACGCCGGAACTGGACAAGCTCAAGGATCAACTGGCGATCTTCGACAACGTCATCACACCGCGCCCCTACACCATCGAAGCGTTGCAGCAGGTGCTGACCTTTGCCGACGAGCAGAATCCCGACCTGTACCTGTCGACACCGTCGCTGGTCAGCGTGATGAAACAGGCCGGTTTCAAGACTTTCTGGATCACCAACCAGCAGACCATGACCAAGCGCAATACCATGCTCACGACCTTTTCCGAACAGGCCGACGAGCAGGTGTATCTCAACAACAACCGCAACCAGAACTCGGCCCAGTACGATGGCGACGTCATCGAGCCGTTCAGCAAAGCGCTGGCCGATGCAGCGCCGCGCAAGCTGATCGTGGTGCATTTGCTCGGCACGCACATGAGCTACCAGTACCGATACCCACCGACGTTCGACAAGTTCAAGGATCGCCAGGGCGTACCGGCCGGCGTACGTGACGATCAGGTACCGACCTACAACAGCTACGACAATGCTGTGCTGTACAACGATTTCGTGGTTTCGAGCCTGATCAGGGACTACGCCAAAACCGACCCGAATGGCTTCCTGCTTTACCTCTCTGACCACGGCGAAGACGTCTTCGACTCAGCCGGCCACAGCACCCTGGGTCGCAACGAAAACAAACCGACTGCGCCGATGTACACCATTCCGTTCATGGCCTGGGCCTCGCCGAAGTGGAAGGAAAACCACGACTGGAACTTCGCCGGCGACCTCAGCCGCCCGTACAGCAGCTCGCAGTTCATTCACACCTGGGCGGACTTGGCCGGGTTGAGCTCCGATGAGCTGGATCGCAGCAAAAGCCTGGTCAGCGACAGCTTCGTACCGCGCAAGCTGCTGATTGGTGACCCGTATCAGGCACCGAGGCGGGCGTTGATTGACTTCAGTCTGATGAAGCCCCCGCACCCTGTTCCTGCGGAAGTAGCGCAGAAGTAAAACGACAGAGGGCCGCAAGGCCCTTTTTTGTGCCCGCCGGTCATGGTGTTTCTGTAATACGCCGCAATATAGCGCTGAGCGAGCGTTAACCCATTGTTAATGGTCGCGACCCAGACTCTCTATCGCGGTCTGCTTCAAGGACGAACCGACTCCCACTTGTTCAGTAGGAGGCAATATGAAAACCACCACAGTCATCCTCACCGCCCTGCTCGCTGTCGGCTCTACCAGCGCCTTCGCTGAAGGCGGTGCCGAGCGCATGCGTTATCACTACAGCAATTTCCCGGTCCAGCACGCACAAAGCGAGCAGAAGGCCGATGCCAACGCGAAAGAAACTCGCGTTCCTGCTGACCAGACGGCGCAGGTAACCGAGTCTTATCGCGACTGAGCTTTACCGAGCAACCGATGGACCTCCCGTGGCTCCGCTCTGGCCAGGGAGATGATATTTAGGCGCCCTGCCCTGGGCGCCTTTTTTTTATGTCCGGGCTGGTAATTGGCGGGCCTTTCAGGCCGGTAAATCCTTTGTCCAGAACAGCATCCGTCCGTGATCCGGATTGAACATCCCCGGCGCAAAGCCGAATTTGCGATATGAACCCTGCGCCACAGTATTGCCCTCCAACACCTCCAGGGTAATTTTGCAGCAGCCACGCTGGCGGGCGATCTCTTCAACCTTCTGCAGCATTTTCTGGCTGAGCCCCAGGCCGCGGAATTTGCCGACCACGGCAACATCGTGAACGTTGACCAGCGGTTTGCAAGCAAAGGTCGAGAAGCCTTCGAAACAGTTGACCAGCCCGGCCGGTTCGCCGCCAACGAAGGCCAGTACGCTGAAGGCATGCGGGCGGCGGGCGAGTTCTTCGGGCAGGCGTTGCAGCAGTTCGGGCGCGATCGGGTGACCGCCGCCCATGGGATCTTCGGCGTAGTGGTTGAGCACGATGCCGATGGCTTCGGCGTGCACCGGGTTGGTGTAACTGGCCTGAAGTACAAGTATTTCTGCGGAATCCATTTCCATCCCCGATAAACAAAGAGCCCCGGCGCGCAAGGTGCTAGCTGGAAGGCCTAGGGGGGACATTAGCTTGGGTGCGCCTGAGAGGGCAACTTGAAAAGCTGAAGATCAAAAGATCGCAGCCTCGTTGCACTCGTCAGCTCCTACGGTCCGATATGTGTAGGAGTTGACGAGTGCAACGAGGCTGCGATCTTTCGCGGTCAGTGGCCCCAGATAAGTTCTTCAGTCCAGCCCAGTTCGGCGAAGTCTTCGGCGCGCAATGTGCTTTCACCGACACAGAAAAATTCATCCAGTTGCGGTGGCTTCACCGTCGTGCTGCTGAGCATGGCATGCACTTGGCCGCGATGATGAATCTGGTGTTCGAACAAGTGCGAGAGCATGCGCAGGCGGCTGTCATGTTGCGGTTCGTCGCGAGCGATAGTGACGATTCTTGGCAGATCGGCATCGCGCAGTTGCTCGCAATAGGCGATCAGCCGGCGATCAACGCGTGCCTGTTCCTCACGCAGCACGGCGGCGTCGGTAAACGGCTCATCCGCATTAAAGAACACGTAGCAATCAGGGTGCGGCTCGTCACCGCGCAATTCGCGCTCCAACGCGTCGACATAGAACCAGTCGCAGGTGAGGATGTGATTGAGCGTGAGGCGGATACTCGGGAAGAAGCTTACCCGTGGCGCCGCGAGTTCTGTGGCCTCAAGCTGGATCCAGGCCTTGGCCAGGCGATGATTGGCCCACGCATTCTGATAGGCCATGGTCAGCAAATGATGGGACAGCGGTTGGCTCATCTGTGCGCCCTCCTCTTTCAAGCTTCGGCGAAACGCTGCAACTGCATCTCCTGCAAGCGGCTTAGCGTGCGGCGAAACGGGAATTGCAAGTAACCCTCGGTGTACAGCGCGTCCATTGGCACGCTTGCCTCGACGTACAGCGGCACTTTGCGGTCGTAACACTCGTCGACCAGCGCGATGAAGCGGCGCACGCCGTCGTCATGCACCGACAACTGCGGCAGCTCCCGATCGCCGGCGACCACGCGCTCGGCGCCGTCCTCGGTGCCGCGGGCGATGCGCCCCTCGCGCTTCTGCGCGCTGAGGTTTGGCACTTCGCTCAACAGAATAGCCCGGTAGCGATCGCACAGAGCGATGAAGTCCATGGCGGCAAAAGGCTGCTCGCACAGATCGTGGTAACGGCACCACAGAATGGATTCACTGGCCTTTACCACGTTGAGCATGCGATGGCCGACGGCGACGGGATCTTCACTGCTGCTTTCACCCGCAATCAGCGCTTCGAAAACAGCCCTCAGCGCGCTTGGCGAATCGGCTGTGCGGACAAAATAGCGTTGTTCGATCGTGCCCGGATGCAAGCGATGATCCTCGGCGCCATTCACCGCGACCACCTGCATATGCGCCTTGATCGCCGCAATGGCCGGAGTGAAACGGTCGCGATTGAAACCATCGGCGTACAGCTCGTCCGGCGGCAGGTTGGATGTGCAGACAACCACCACACCTTCGTCGAACATCACCTGAAAAAGTCGCCCGAGAATGATGGCGTCGCCGATGTCATTGACGAACAGCTCATCGAAACACAGCACGCGCACGTCGGCGGCGAGTTCTCTGGCCAGGGCGCGCAGCGGATCGGCGATGCCGCTCAGCTGAAACGAACGCTGATGCACCCAGCCCATGAAGTGATGAAAGTGCTGTCGCCGCGCCGGCACCCGCAGGCTTTGGTAGAACTGATCCATCAGCCAGGTCTTGCCGCGCCCGACCGGCCCCCACAGGTACACGCCGCTGACCGAACGGACGCCGGCATGCAGGGCTTCGTGGCATTTCTGCAAGGCCCAGACCGCGTGTTCCTGGGCTTCATCCTGGATGAAACCCTTGTGTTCAACCGCGTATTGCCAGGCACTGAGGGGGGAGTCGAAAGTCATGCGCGGGAGTATGCCACGGGCGATTTTCCATTGCCGGTCGAGGCACGTTTGATCGTTCCCGCGCTCTGCATGGGAATGCCTCAAGGGACGCTCCGCGTTCCAGCTCTGGAAGGGACGCGGAGCGTCCCGGGCTGCATTCCCACGCGGAGCATGGGAACGATCAGAACAAGGGAGAGGCAGTAAAACCTGACCTTTCAGGCAGTTATTGCTCGTTGCCCTCGCCGTCCGCTTGCGGCATTCTGCGCACCCATTTTCTGACCCGGCTCCGCCTCGCGGCGCGCACCTGACCATGACCGCCTCCGATAAAACCCCGCGCAACAACGACCTGATCTACGGCCTCAACGACCGTCCGCACCTGACCGCCACGGTGTTCGCCGCGCTGCAGCACGTGCTGGCGAGTTTCGTTGGCATCATCACCCCGACCCTCATCATGGGCGGCGCGCTGGGCCTGCAAAGTGAGATCCCTTACTTGATCAGCATGGCGCTGTTCGTCTCCGGCCTCGGCACGTTTGTCCAGGCCAAGCGCTTTGGCCCGGTGGGCTCCGGCCTGCTCTGCCTGCAAGGCACCAGTTTTTCCTTTATCAGCGTGATTCTCAGCGCCGGTTTCATGGTCAAGGCGCGCGGCGGCGGCACTGACGAAATCCTTTCGACCATCTTCGGCGTGTGTTTCTTCGCTGCATTCATCGAAGTAGTACTCAGCCAATTCATCGGCAAGCTGCGCATGCTGATCACGCCGGTGGTGACCGGCACGATCATCACCCTGATGGGTTTATCACTGATCAAAGTGGCGATGACCGACATCGCCGGCGGCTTCGGCGCACCTGACCTCGGCGCTGCCAGCCATGTGTTTCTGGCGGCGCTGGTAATTGGCACCATTGTCGTGTTGAACCGCGTCGACGTGCCGTTTCTGCGTCTGGGCGCGATTGTTATCGGTCTTACCCTCGGCTACGTAGTGGCTTGGTTGATGGGCACGGTGGATTTCGCTGCGATGCCCGAGGTGCCGCTGGTCAGCGTGCCAGTGCCGTTCAAGTACGGCTTCAATTTCGACTGGGTGGCGTTCGTGCCGGTGGCGGTAATTTTCCTCGTTTCGCCACTGGAAGCGGCCGGCGACCTGACCGCCAACTCGATGATTTCGCGGCAACCGGTCAAAGGCCCGTTGTACATCCGCCGAATCAAATCCGGCCTGCTTGCCGACGGGCTCAACTCGGCCATGGCAGCGGTGTTCAACAGCATGCCGATGGTCACCTTTGCGCAGAACAACGGCGTGATTCAGCTCACCGGCGTGGCCAGCCGCTACGTTGCCTTCTTCATTGCCGGATTGCTGGTGATTCTCGGGTTGTTCCCGATGATCGGCGCGGTGCTGCAATTGATGCCGAAACCGGTGCTTGGCGGCGCCGAGCTGGTGATGTTCGGCACCGTCGCCGTGGCCGGGATCAAGATCCTTGCCGAGGCCGGCCTGCATCGGCGCAACATGCTGATCGTGGCGATCTCGCTGGGCATGGGCCTGGGTATCGCGGCGGTGCCGCAAGTGTTGCGTGAACTGCCGCAGGCGCTGCGCAACATCTTCGAATCGCCGATCACCGTCGGTGCGTTGTGCGCTATCGTGCTGAACATCTTCCTGCCCGAAGAATTCATTGAGCTGGAAGAAGACGATTTCGACCCGGAAGCGTCGATTCTGCAGGTCATGGAAAACCCCGACGTCACCGCCAAAGCTGAACCCGGCCAGGCGGCGGGTGTCGCACCATTGAACCGCTGACGTCGCGCCTCGAAAAAAAGGGCTGCACCGGCGACGGTTCAGCCCTTTTTTGTCGAGAGATTTTTATGCGCCGCGTTCACGCCGTCATCCTGTCGCTCCTGCTGCTGTCGCTCAGTGCCTGCGCGCTGTTCCCCAATCGCGATCCGGTGAACATCAACGTGGTCGGCCTCGAACCGTTGCCGAGCCAGGAACTGGAAGTGCGCTTCGCCATCAAGCTGCGGGTGCAGAATCCAAATGAGACCGCGATCGACTACAACGGCGTCGCGCTGGACCTGGAGGTCAATGGTCATCCACTGGCCTCGGGCGTGAGCGATCAGAGCGGCACGATACCGCGTTTCTCTGAAGCGATTGTCACAGTGCCGGTCAGCGTCTCGGCGTTCTCGTTCCTGCGCCAAACGTTGGGCCTGAGCCAGACGCAGAGCCTCGACAACCTGCCCTACGTGCTGCGCGGCAAGCTGGCTGGCGGAGTGTTTGGCACGATGCGCTTTACCGACAGCGGCAAGTTGAGTTTGCCCAAGGCGAGTGCGGCGACGTGGTAAAACGTGCTGGTGACTGTTTCAGATCCGGGCACTGCCCCCTGTGAGAGCTCAAAGGTCAGGAGTTGAACCGCACCCCCGGCTTCGCGCGCTCATCTACGGTCAACTCAAACACATCCGGCCGCGCATAGTGGCCGACCACATCGTAGTCATACCGCGCACGGATCAATTCATCGGTGTCGATTTGTGCCGTGAGCAACCCCGCTTCGCCACGCAACGGTCCCGCCAGGACATCGCCCATCGGCCCGACGATCACGCTGCCGCCGGCGATCAACGGGCGATCGCCCGGCCAGTTGGCAATCTCAACGCCCAACGCATTCGGCGAGGCTTGCACCTGACAAGCGCTGACCACGAAGCAGCGGCCTTCATGAGCGATGTGCCGCATGCTGACCTGCCACATCTCGCGCTCATCCACGGTCGGCGCGCACCAGACCTCGACACCCTTGGCATACATCGCCGTGCGCAGCAGCGGCATCATGTTTTCCCAGCAGACCACCGCGCCGAGCTTGCCGACCTGGGTGTCGAACACCGGCAGCGTCGAGCCGTCACCCTTGCCCCAGATCAGTCGTTCAGTGCCGGTGGGCATGAGCTTGCGGTGTTTGCCGATCAGCCCGGCCTGCGGGTCGAAATACAGCACTGTGCAATACAACGTGCTGCCGGCGCGCTCGATGACACCGATCACCAGGTTGGCCCCGGTGCGCGCTGACAATCCGGCCAGCGCTTCGGTTTCGGCGCCGGGCACATCGATGGCATTGGCGAAATAACGCGCGAAAGCCTCACGCCCCTCGGGCAGTCGGTAGCCCAATTGAGTGCCGAAGCCCTCGCCTTTCGGATAGCCACCAAGCAAGGCCTCGGGCATCACCACCAGCGCAGCGCCGGCGTCACGGATCGCGTCTTCCCAGCTCAGGATCTGTTCGAGAGTTTCGCTTTTACCGCCGGGCAAAGCGCCGATCTGCAGCGCGGCAACAATGGATTTGGGCATGGTGTAACTCCATCAGGTTCAGGTGTTGCTGATTCTCCAGCGGCACGCGATCATGAATAAAGCCCTGCCCGCTGCTGAATGATATGAGCCAAATGAATATCGCCGACATCGACCTGAACCTGCTGAAAGTTTTCGAGGCACTGCACGAGGAGTCCAGCGCCAGCCGCGCCGCACTGCGCCTGGGCGTGACGCAATCGGCAGTCAGCGCGGCGTTGCGCCGTTTGCGCGAGGTCTATGGCGATCAGTTGTTCGTCCGCACCGGGCGCGGACTGGCGCCGACCCTGCAAGCCAATCAGCTGAAACCAGTGATCAACGATGCCCTGAACAAATGCCGACAAAGTCTGGCCATGCTCGATCCAGCGGCCAATCAATACGACGGGCGTTCGATTGCGATTGGTCTGTCGGATGATTTCGAAATTGCCTACGGTCGCCACTTGATCGAGGAAATCGCCTGGCGCGCGCCGAAGCTGCGGCTGATCTTTCGCCAGACCCATAGCCAGATCGTCGCCCGCGCGCTGATGGAGCGCAGCATCGACCTGGCGATTACCGCTGGCGGGTTTGCCGAGCGCCTGCTCAGCCGTCAGGTGTTGGGCGAAGGTGGCTACGCGTGCCTCGTCGACCCGGCCAGTCTCGCGCCCGGCCAGCAGCACATCGAGTTGCAGGAGTTCGTTATGCGCGAGCACATTCTGGTGTCGTCGGGAGGCTTTATCGGCATCACCGATGAGGGTTTGGCGGCAGTGGGATTGAGCCGCCGGGTCTGCGCGTCGACCACGCATTTTGCCGCGCTGCCGTTTCTGCTCAAGGGCAGTCAGGCCGTAGCAACCATTCCAACCCATGCTGCCGCAAGCATCGCAGCGCTGAGCGGGCTGGCATTGCTGCCCTGCCCTTTGCCGTTGCCGCGCTATCCGGTGGAACTGGGTTGGCGCACCAGCACGCAGATCGATCCGGTGCTGGGCAAGGTTCGCGAGGCGATTGCCGCCACGTTCAGCCAGGTGTGAAGCGGTTTACTTGTTCGCCGCCATCAGGCGATTGACTTCGCTGCGCACCATGTTGGCGAACTCCGGTGGCGACATGCCGTCGAGTTCGGCGCGAACCCACTCGGCCCATTTGCCCTTGCGTTTGGAGCGTTCGCCAAACAGGCGCGCGGCTTCGCCTTTGGCTTTACCCAGATTGTTCTGCCAGAGTTCGAACAGACGGGATTTCTCATCTTCCAGCGCGGCGCGCTCTGCGAGGGATTTGTCGGCCAGATTGAAACTCATGGGGATTTATCCTGCTGCGTAAAATGGCGACATCTTACACGCTCGGCGGAAATCTCCAGTGCAGGTTTTTCCCTTGTCCGCGAATGACATGCAACTTTTCGCCTGCCGCTACACTCCATTGGTCACTGTCCATTCACCTGCAAGGAGTCATCCAATGGCCCGTAAAACTGCCTCGCAAGCTGCCGAAGAGCAAATCAAGGATCAAGCTTTCAGCGAGCTTCAGGCTCTGATCGAAGAATCGGACAAACTGCTCAAGAGCAGCGCTTCACTGGTAGGCGAAGAGGCGGAAACGCTGCGTGCACAAATTGCTCAGAAACTGCAGCTGGCGCTGGATTCGGTGTCCAGCGTGCGCGACCGCACCAAACCCGCCGTTGCAGCCACCGAGAACTACATCGGTGGTCATCCTTGGCAGACCGTGGCGGTTTCCGCCGGTTTCGGCCTTGTGGTGGGCCTGCTGCTCGGCCGTCGCTGAGTCCAGCGTTAAAAAAAAAGCGAACCCTGCGGTTCGCTTTTTTTATGCCTGCGCGAACTATTCTCCCGCCAACTCGCGTAACTGCCGCAACGTCTGCTCATCCAGGTCGATCCCTTGGGTCATTGATCGACCGCGCTGCAAATGCCGCCGATCCCCCGGCAGGCGCTTGAGTCCGACCCCGTGCATCTGCCGCACCAGTTCCTCGCTGCGCTGGGCAAAGCTTTGCCCCGCCGCTTTGCTCGGATCGATGACGATCAATAGTTGGCCAGTCCATGGGGTTTTCGCGCCAGGGTGGTTGGACCAATCGAACTCGAACGAAAAATTGCCACCGGTCAACGCCGCCGCCAGCAACTCGACCATCATCGACAGCGCCGACCCCTTGTGCCCGCCAAACGGCAACAACGCCCCGCCTTCGAGAATTGCCTTGGGATCCTGAGTCGGTTGGCCGAGGCTATCAACGCCCATGCCGGCCGGCAGCCTTTCGCCGTTGCGCGCAGCGATCTGAACATCGCCGTGGGCAATGGCGCTGGTGGCCAAGTCGAAAACTATCGGCGCGGCATTGGCTCTCGGCGCCGCGAAGGCAATCGGGTTGGTGCCGAACAGCGGTCTGTCAGCACCATGGGGCACTACGCAGGTCATGCTGTTGACCACGCTCAACGCCACCAAACCTTCGTCGGCGAAGGGTTCAACGTCCGGCCAGAGTGCGGCGAAATGATGTGAGTTGCGGATCGCCAACACCGCGATCCCGGCGTGACGAGCCTTTTCCACCAGCAGCGATCGGGCCGCCGCCAATGCCGGCTGGGCAAAACCATTGCCGGCATCGACGCGGACAAACCCGGGCGCGACGTCTTCAACCCGGGGCACGGCATGGCCATTGACCCAGCCACTCTTCAGGGTCGAGACATAACCGGGAATGCGGAATACACCGTGGCTATGGGCACCATCGCGTTCGGCGTTGGCGCAATTGGCCGCCAGCACACCAGCCACTTCGCTGGAGGTGCCGTGGCGTAGAAAAATCGTTTCCAGCAGTTGCGTGAGTGCTTCGACGGATAACGAGGACGAACCATGATCGTGTGGCGCAGACATCTGAAGCTCCAGAATGATTATTGGAGGGAACAACAGCGTACGGTCGATTTGACCACCGATTAACCGCGCCAGAGCTGTCGGCTGTCAACCCTTGGATTGAACGACAATGCTGATGCTGTCGAACACACATTTACCGTTGGCAGGTGCGGTAACTGAATACCGCCAGTGCTCGCGGTCGCGGATCTATGGTTGAGTCCCTGCCCGATGGCGCCCCGTTCAGAGCCCTATGATGTCCAGTTCGACCGCACCTCTGCTGTTTCCCGAGATTTTGAAATCCCCCGGCCTGCATGCTGATCTGGCCAAAACCCATGGTCTGAACAGCAAAGACTTCAGTTGGCTCGCGCACGTGCAACTGGCCACCCACGCCCTGCGTAGCGAACAGACCCCGCCAATGCTCGCCGAGCGCATTCTGCTTAACGCCGACAAGCAACTGCCCGTACCGTTGGCCGGTAGCTTCATTCTCGGCAGCGGCCCGGACGACGACGACGGCATGTTTCTCTACACCCCCTACGACGGGCTGAAGAAATACAGTGATGACGAAGCGCTGACGCAGGCGTTGCAAACGCGCCTGGACAATGCCGATGAACAGGACGATCTGTTGGCGTTCCTCAGCGCTTCGCAGCGCAAGGAACTGGTGGAAAAAAGCGTTATCAGCGTTACCCGCGAAACGATCGAAGGCGATGTATTCGAGGAGCAACAAAACTCGATCACTCTCGCTCAGCAAGCCTGTTCGCGCGACTTGCTTGACGAACTCAAGCGCCTGCCGTCGCTCGCCTCCCTGCTGGAAAAGATTCTCGATGAACGACTCGAAGGGCACTTTGGCGACTTGCGACAGAGTGACACCCGGGTCAATTTTTACGTGGATATTGCGCCCTCTTCCGGAGAAACCAGGCATTGGGTCGAATCGCTATCGCTCAGTGCAGCGCTGCTGCTGCACTTTCGCCGTCAGCAATGGCCGCAAGGTCAGACCATTGAGTTCTCCAATCCTGCCCGCCTCCCAGCCACGGATGATCAATCAGCATGGGAAACAGCGATCAAGACCGCGTCGGGCAAACTGATCATGCTGTTGTTTCGTCAGCTCGAGAGCTACTGGAATGCCGCCTCATTGGAAGGGGGGCCGAGACGGACATTGTTCAGCCAGGCTTTGCAGGACCAGGCACGCGCCGATCTGATGATCAAGCGCGAGACACAAATCCTCAGCGCCAGCGAGTTCGATGCGCTCCACAGTCTGATCCGTGAGCCGAACGTGGCCGTACGCAGGCCCACCTTCGAAACCGTGTGTCTGCGCGAGGCCGCCACTCAGGTCGAGCTGGCCGGCTCGCTGATGATCAATCATGAGAACGCATATCTCTTCACCCCCAGCGAAGGCCTGCAAGTCCTGACCAACTATGCCGATCTCAAAGAGACGCTCAGTGCCAAACTCGATACTGCAGGGCACGAAGACGAACTGTATGGGCTGATGAGTCTGGAGGAGCGCGATCACTACCTTGGTTTTACCAATGCCCAGGTGTCAGGCGAAAACATCGGAGGCGAAATAATGGCTACCTTGTTCGAGGCCATCGTCACCAAACAACGGCAAAACGTCGAGTTTGCCTTGCAGCAATTTCGCCAGAGTGAACGTACCAGAGACATTCATGCACTGTTCGACAAGGCGCTGGATATCCGCTCGATGCTCCATCAGCGCCTGCTCAAACTCGACGTCAATCAGCGTTGGAGCACCCGGCCGTCGTTTTCCAGCGCTCCGCCATCATCACTGGTGCAGGCAGACAAGGCGGCGCAATTGACGAAAGAGCTTCAAGGACGGCTCAAACCCCTCACTGATGAATTCAACAATCAACCGACTGCAAGCAGCGGTGAACAGCGCGGCTTCGTGGAAAGCATGCTGTGGAAACTGGCGCAGGCTTACCAGGCGGGAATTTGCGCTGAAGCACACCTGAGAAACCTCAATGGTTCATGGCCGCAGGCCGAACGAAAAATCATCGAAACCGTATTCGACACTGCCCACGCCACCCGCGCCGAACGCCAGTCGCTCAATGGCTTTCGCCCGGACGCCTGGACAATGTCCTTGAAATGCGAAGGCCAGACTGACGCATTGCCGCTTGCCTACTGTGTGTTGCTGACCGAACGCGGCGGCCTGGACGTCGCGCATTCCGGCCGCGCCATTCTGTGGACGCCGGCTAACGGCCTCGAGTCGTTCGCCGACATCGCCGTTGCGCGCCAGCAATTGCAACGAAGGCTAGACGACACAAACCTGAGTTCAACCTTGCTGGAAAATCTGCCAGCGAAGCTGCGTCGCCTGGATCAGCCGTACACGCTCGGCACTTTCGAGTTGATTGACGGCAGCGTGTCAAGCGATCGCATGCAATCGGCCATTGACCATTACATGGCCGAGTGTGAATTTTTACGGATTTGCATCAAGGACCAAGACACGCTGGCGAAGTTTCTCAAGCAAATGAAAGCCAACGTCATCGATACCAATTTGCTGCGGGCCATCGATATCGCTCGTTCCGTTTCCCGGCATCTGGACTACCCCGACTGGTTGCGCATGGCCCCGGTGAAGGAACAGCGCACGCAACTTGCACTGCTGGATGAGGTGCGGCGAGCCTTTATCGATGGCAAGGACTTCATTGAAGGCGTTCCGACTCTGGCCACTCACGTAGAGCAGACACTGAAGACACTGCTCGATGCCAGATTCCCCAATAACCGGCTCCGTCCTCAAGACATCCAGATCACCCCTAACCTGACGCTTGCCGGCCCAGCCTGCGACCTGCTGGAATTTGCCCAGCATCACTACAACATCGTGCAGGACACAGGTTTTTCAGTATCCGCAAAAACAGCCACGGCGTTACCGAAAAACTTCGATCAGGCCGCCGTGCGTCAACTGCTGCTATCGCTGGAAGTCGCCACAACTTATACGCGCAAGGTGACCGAAGCGCTGTCGGGCGACACTGAGGCTGCGCGCCTCAGCAAACAACGATTCCTCCGCCAATTACCCTGGCAGTTGATGCAGCACGCGCACACGTTGAAGCTGCAACAGCAACTGTCCGATAGCGGTTACGACTACATCTGCCAAATACTCGATATGCCGGACGGCATTGCCCGTGCCACCGTCGACGGAGCACATGCCATCGTCAGCCCACTCTCGTTGATCAAAACCTCCGGCGCCGCTTCCGTTGACGCCCTCGGCCTGTACGTCATCGGGCCGGGCGCGGGACAAACGGGGCCACGGGTCTTGTATGCGCCCTATTCCAGGTTCGTATTGCGTGAATTTGAAAACGAAGCGCAGTTGATCGAAGCATTGAACACCCCCGGGCCTTTCCAGGATCTGATCATCAGGCGTCTGCCAGAGAATCAGCAGGCCGTATTCAGGAACCTGTTGCAAACCACGATTGGCAAACCCAGCGAGATCACGCTTCAAAGCACAGCCGTCAACGATAATGCGCTTGAGCTGTTTCACAAGGACACGCTCAGTCTCGTGCCGCACCTGCTCGGTAGCCAGCCACAGATCAATGCCCAGTCGGATTGGGAAGCGGCGAAAATTCTGTTCAGTAAAGGCGTGCGCCTGGTACCCCACTTGTTGCCGGCGAAGCTCGCGTCTGTGTTTTTCCTTTGGCAAAGCTACCAAGACTTCAAGACATCTGCCGAAGCCCTTCAAAATCACCATTGGGCGGACGCTCTGAAAAACTTTATAGCCGGCGCGATATCCCTTTACAGTCTGGGCCGCTTGTCCTGGGAAGCAGAAGCAGAAACGGCCACCGACGACTTTGCGCCACAAGCTCAGCCTGCTGCCGACGCAGACACAACAGCCAAAGTAGCCGCTCGATGGGCGAAAGTGTCACCCGTTTCAACCGCTCGGGTGGAGCTACAGTCACTTGAAACCAGCAAAGCGCTGCAAAGTCTCAAACTCGAGAGCAATAAGCTGGTGTATGGAGACACGTCGACAACCCAGAAATATGCGGCCATTGCTGGCAAGGTCTACCCGGTGGTCGAGTCTGAGAAAACCTGGTATTTGCAGGTCAAGCAGGGCGGCAGAGGGCCTGCTCTCGAAGAGAAAAACCAAAGACTGGTGATTGCGCGGACCGGCAACCCCGTTCACTTGTGCCGATCGAAGCGGCGCGATCTCGTACAAATCGAAGTCGAGACAAGCCGTTGGATAGAAATGGATATTCAGGCCAAAGGGATGGCACAGATCAATCGCCGCTACCCCGCCAGGGCCTTTGTCATCGAGCAAGCCATAGGCCGGGCAAGACGCTACGCACTGAACTGTCTGCACAACCTGGCCTTATATCGCGACAACCTGGGCGGCAGTCGCCTGGAAACTGTATTGAAGGGGATTTTCGACGTCTCGCAAGTCACACCTGCTCTGCTTGCAAACATCAAAAAAGTGCTGATCCCCCTCTGCCATGAGCTGGCCGACCCCAAAGATGACTTACTCCATACCGAACGGTTTTTCGCTGGTTTGAATTCCCGTTACTCCGACAACACCGTTGCATTCGTCTTCAAACAGGACAAGCGAAAAATAGTTCACCTCACCGAGAACTTCTTCAACCCGCAGCAGGATGCCTATACCGCCTACTTGCCGCAACGGTTCAACGTCGATTCTCACGCTCGGGCAGTGACGCTGATTCACGAACTGTCGCATCTGGTGTGCGACAGCGAAGATTTTGCGGGGGTAGACGCGATCAGTCCCTATCCCGATCTGATTGACACGAGCACTGCAGATGGGCAAACGCTTAAAGATGATCTCGAACTCAGGCGCAAGTCCTTGTCGCGCTCTACAGCGTCTGAACGCCTGTTCGCAGTGGAAAACGCCAGCAACGCCTGGATCGGTGTGGACCAGGTGCCGTCGCACGCTGATGATTACAAAAAGATTCTGCGACTTACCAAGAGCAAAAACCTTGCAGACGCCCGCAAGGCTTTTCGTAGCACCGTCTCGGATGAGGCGCGCATTGCTGTGGTACTGGCCAACGCTGATTCGATCGCGTTGCTGATGAGTGATATCGGCAGAGAACTGGACCCGCTGCCGGCAGCCATACCCTTACCGGCCCCAGTGCCTGTCTCTGTCTCTGTCGCAAGTCAGACGCAATCCCCGCAACCAGAGCCGTAAACAAAAAAGTGCGCAGGTTCGACACCCGCGCACTTTTATACAGCCAGCAGTTAGGACTCAGTCCTTCTGATCACGCAACACGTTGCCCGAAGCGCCGTCAATTCGGAACTCGTAAACAATACCGTCGGCCTTGCGCCCTTCGCCTTCCCAGTAGCCGTCATTGTCGGCACCGATCTCATAGACTTCGACATAACCGGCTTTGGTCTTGGCGACCTCGATGGCTTTTTCGATGGTGATCCAGCCAGCGCCTGGCTTGTCCGCCAAGGCGGCACCGGCGCTGAGCAGACCGGCGGTGGCAATCAGGGCTGCGAATGTCTGTTTGATCATTTTTTCACTCCATTTATGGATAGTAGGCACTTGCTTCCTGTGTTTTTGGGCGCCACAGGGGAAAATAAGTTCCACGTTGATGGGTAAATGCCATGACGGATGTTCTCGGCAGCGGGTCAGCGAGGTTAGAATGAGCGAAATCAGGACGAGTCAATGACCCAAGACACTCTTTCGGAAGCCGAATACGATGCGATCACCGATGCCGCCGCGCAGTGGTGCATGCGTCTGCACGCCGTTGACTGCACGGACGAAGAGCGTCGCGCGTTCCAGGCATGGCACGATGCGCATCCCTTGCACGCTTTCGAATACCAGGCCATGCAAGAGATCTGGGAAGTCGCCGGAGATCTGCCGCGAACCGAGCCCGAGGCACTCGCTGCACAACGCAAGCCTTCGCGCTCATGGCCCAGGTTCGCGGTCATTGCCGGCGCCTGCGCCCTCGCCTTGCCGCTCGCGGCCTACACCGGCTGGAGTCTGGGCTGGTTGCCCAACAGTTATCAGCATTACGCCGCCAGCGACAATGTCCGTCAGATCACTTTGAGTGACGGTAGCCAGCTGGAACTCAACCTCAACACCGACCTGACCTTCAGCAATTACAAACATGAACGCCGCGTGACCCTGAACAAGGGCGAGGCGTTTTTCAGCGTCAGTCACGACGCCGCACACCCGTTCGTGGTTCGCGCCGGCGAAGGCAAGATCCGTGTGACTGGTACGCGCTTCAATGTCTGGATGTATGAAGACCAGGTTCGGGTGAATCTGATCGAAGGCTCGGTGCTGGTCAGCAGCAATCGCGATCTACCGGGCGACGGTCTGCGCCTGACGCCATCGATGCAGGCACGCTACCGACATGGCGACTACACGCCACAAATCAGCCAGACCTACCCGAACGACACCTCGCTGGCTTGGCGCAGCGGCCGATTGGTGCTCGACAACCTTGCGCTTCACGACGCCCTGCCGTTGATCAATCGTTACCTCGACAAGCCGTTGATGCTCGCCGACACCAGCACCGGCGCGATCCGCGTGGGCGGCGTCTATAACATCAAAGAGTTGAACAACCTCGCCAACAGCCTGCCGAAAGTGCTGCCGGTCTACCTGACCCGCAACAAGGAAGGTAACCCGGTGATCAACTCGATGCCGCAACGTCCCTCGAAAAGCTGAAGGCCGCGTCCCTTGCGGGAGGCGGCCTTCGTTTGTTTCAGGTGATGAACTTTTACTGCGCTACCACCTTCCCTGCCTGTTCTTGTGCCTGGTGTATGGTCTGCACCTGATATTGCGGGTCTGCCTGGATTTGCTGCTCGGTAAATGGCAGAACGCTCCACTGTTTTCTGGAAAACGCCGCCGTCTGATCGCGCGAGTATTTCGACGCCGGATCACTTGATAACGAGAACGCCAACAGCCCTTGGGCATGTGGGCCGCTTTCGTCGAAGCTCACCACTTGCAGATAACTGGTGCCGCTGACCACCTCCAGTTTGCCGTCCTCGCGGGGCACGCTTTGCATCGCGTTGTAGATGCCAAGGGTCCCCGGCCCGCCGTGAATCGGCGTTTGCTGCCCGCCGCTGCTGACCACTTGAATATCACCCCAGCGCGTGTCCGGCTTCAGGCGCATTTTGCCAGTCAGTTCGACCGACGCCAGCATCGCCTCGCGTAGCGCTTTGGCGACAGCGGGTTGTTCAACCGCCAGACCACGCGGAGTGTTTTGCGCATCAGCCGGATCGAAGGTGACGCGCCAGATGTCCGGCGATTCAAGCAGCGCCTGCATGATGTTCCGGAAGTGCACCAGGCCAAGCCCGGAATCCAGATTGGCGCGGCCGTCCCAGGCTTTGAGGCTGACGCAGGCAGGCTTTAGTGTCGCCGCATCGCTGCCCAGATCCGATGCGCAGAACTTCAGCAGATCAGGCATGACCTGCGTGGCCAGGTACACCTGATCATCCATCACCATGCTTTGCAGATCCCTGATCCCCAGCGGGCCTTTTTTGCTCAGGTTGCCCAGGCGATCCAGGGCGAATCGCGAGCGCAGGCCCAGCGGTTGTCCGTCCTGGCTGATCAGCGGGGAATAGCCGGTAAGCGGTTGCGCCGGATTGGCCAGCCACGCAGAGTCGTTTGAGTGCTGGACAAAATCCTTGCGCAGCAACTGCGGCAACTGACTGGAGGCGAATATGCCCTGCTGTGCCGCTTGCGGATCGATATCCCAGGCACACTCGCTGTTGGAACCGTCCAGAACAATCATGTGCAGGCCCGCGCGTGGGTCGCTGCATTTGGCCAGCTTGTCGGCGCTGACATTCGGCACCACCGAGAGGTTCATGTACAGCGTCTGGCCTTTGTCATCCACCACCAGAGTGTTGACCCAGGGAATGCCCTGAATCCTGTGCACGGCGTCCTGCAGATTCGAGATGCTGTTGGCCTGGTTCATCGCATACCACTGCTTGAGCACACGATCGTTGTCCAGATTGGCATCGCGCAAGCTGTAGGCGTACTGCTTGTCCCAGTCGAGCTTGCCCGGCCACTGCACGATCGGCCCGAATTGCGAACTGTAGACGTCGCGCGTCACCGGTACGACCTGGCCATCAGCCTGCTTGACCTGCACGGTGACTGTCTGCCTGCTCAGCGCGAGCGACTTGCCGTCGACCAGGTAACGGGTCGGATCTTTCGGATCGAGTTGCAGACGATACAACGTGAAGTGTTTCGACGAGTCGACGGTATGGGTCCAGGCCAGATGCTGGTTGAAACCGATGTTGATCATCGGCAAGCCCGGCAACGCCGCGCCCATGACATCCAGCTTGCCGGGAATGGTCAGGTGCATCTGATAGAAGCGCATTCCACCCACCCAGGGAAAATGCGGGTTGGCCAGCAACATGCCGCGGCCGTTGAACGAGCGCTCGCTGCCGACCGCCACGGCGTTACTGCCTCGATCGAGGGCGAAACGCTGCTGACGTACGTCGGCCAATTGAAAGGCCTGAGCGTTGCGCTGAACCTGCGCAGTGGATTGCGGTGGGGTCGCACCGGCCAGGGCTTCGGCGAACTGGCCCACCCCGCCTTCTGCCAGCAGGCGCCGCGTCAGCTTGACCAGGTCCTCGGCGTGGATCTCACGCACCCATTCACCCTGGCATTGCTGTGGCAGTCCCTGTTGACGGCGTTCGGCCAGATAGCGGTTGTAACCGGCGGCGTAGCCTCGTACCAGATCACGCACCTGAGCCGGTTGCGCCTGCCAGAACGCTTCGACCGCTGCAGGTGTGTTGAGCCAGGTGAAGAACACGTCACTCACGCGATTTTCCCGTTGTTCAACGGTGAACTGTTCGGGACCAAAGTAACGGGAACGCTCGCCATTGACCGTGACGATTTCATTGGCCAGCAGACACAAATTGTCCTGAGCATAGGCATAACCGATACCGAAACCCAGACCGCGCTCGTTCTCGGCACGAATGTGCGGCACGCCGAAACTGGTACGCCGAATGTCGGCGCGGGTGTCCGTGGCCGGACTCAGTGCATGAGCCGACAGGCTCAGTCCGAATAAGGTGCCGGCAAGGGCCAGCCCGGTGAGTTGCCTGGAAATAATCACGCTCGCTCCTGATCGAAAGGTCGGTTGCCCCTGCGTCCACGCGCAATGAGCCTGACGAAGAAACGAAGCTGAGAAAAAAATATTTAGCGCGAAAAACCACCGAGGCGGCGCCGTCATCACGAGGCTGGGACGAATTGGCGACGAAATTTCTACATCTTTTCTTTCATGATTTGCCGTGCTGAAACGTCTTGTTTAGAGAACGCAACAAAACCTTTCCCGATCTGGCTCTGAAAAGGAGTAATCGCATGTACAACTCGCAACTACCATCGGACGGTAGCCAGACGCCACAGAGCGTTTCCATAAGTACGCACACCGACAATTTCACCCAGCGCGGCGAGCGTCCGGGCAACGAGCGTATCCGCGTTCTATTGAAGAGTTTCGGCCTGCGCACCAGCCTGATTCGGCTGAAAGTCATCGACGCGCTGCTGGTGGCAGCACAGAGCAATCGCCGCTTGGGCGTGCGCGGTGTGCATAGCCAGTTGCTCGATCTGGACGTGCCGTTGTCTTTTCTCAGCGTCCGCGAAGTGCTTAAACGCTTGTGCGCCGAAGGTGTGATCACCTTCAACGCCGACAAGAGTTACAGCCTGCACCCGCAGGCTGCTGCGGTTCTCAGCGACGAATAAGGCCTGTGGAATAAACGTCAGGGCTTGACCTTGCGGCGCATTACGCCATTGATCACCACCACAATCACTGCCACGCCAATCGCGACGTACTGGAAGGTTTTTTCAGTGATCATTCCGGCGTTTTGCAGCCAGGACAGGCCGAGCATGATCGCCAGTACGGACAAAGCGATCAGAATCGAATAAATCAAGCGTTGCTTCTGGGTCATTGCGGTTTCCTGAAACGTAGAAATGTGTCCGCTTGCAGGCCACCTGCTCTGAGGATTCTGAGTAAACGCGACACAAACGGAGGCTCATGTTACAGACGCTGAGGTGTTTTGGCTGCAGGATCGGCCACCTTCAGGCTGCCCGGTCGATTTGCCGCAACCCACGCCCGCGCCGCCAGTTCGGTTAGAACCTGTCTGGCCGCATCACGAAGATTCTTGTTTAGCGCAGATCACGGCGGCTCCATTGCGAAACCAACCGGTCATCGCTACGCATTTGTTTAGGTACGCAAGCACCTAAAGCTTCGGCGCAGAACGACGATACGCTGTGATACCCGCCCTGTTTCAATTCCCGCCGTTCAACAAAAAGCCGCTCAAGGATCAGTTCCATGCCCGCACTGCGCACTATTCAGGCTCGCTACACGCTGTTTCTGGTTCTGTTTATCCTGCTGTTGTCAGTGCTGACCGTGGCCGGCATCAGCCAATTGGTCGCGCCGACCCTGCGCGATACCGAAGAGAAGGTCGTGCTCAACCGCATCGCCGAGGTCGCGGTGCAGATTCAGGGCGAACTGAACAAGGTACAGGCGCAGCAACGCAGCATCACTCAGACCATCCCGCTGCTCGACAGCGCTGCCATCGATGTAGTGTTGCCAGGGCTGGTGGATCAGTACGGCGAACCGAAAGTCTTCGGCGGCGGCATCTGGCCGTTGCCCGGCCAGCGTGAAGCCGGGCGCAACAAGTTCAGCACCTTCTGGCATCGCGACGCCTCGGGCCAGCTCAAGGTCAATACGTTCTGGAACAGCGATGCGGCACCCAACTACTACGACCAGAGCTGGCACAAGGGCGGCATGGCCACCCCGCGCGGCCAGTGCGCATGGGCCGCTGCCTATAAAGACGATGCCAGTGCCGAGCCGCGCACCAACTGCGCCATGGCTATCTACAAGAACGGCAGTGCCTGGGGCGTTTCGACCATCGACGTGACCCTGGGCTTCTTCAACGACCTGGTAGCGCGCAAGGAAAAAGACCTTAATGCCGAGATGCTCATCGTTGAGGCTGACGGCAAGATCATCAGCAACAGCTCGCGCATCAGCGGCCCGATCGTATTGAAGAACATCAGCGAACTGGCGGCCAGCTCGACCTTCGTCAATCAGATCAAGACCGGCCTGCAGAATCGCGATAAAGCGCAACGGGTGGAGTTCGACAACAACGGTGAAGCCGCGACATTCTTTATGCGCCCTATCGAGGGCACACCGTGGTTCCTCGCCACCGCCCTGCCCACCAAAATGCTCACCGCCCAGCGCGACGATGTGCTCAACAGCCTGAGCCTGATCCAGATTCCGCTGGTGATCCTGCTGGTGCTGTTGCAGGTTTACGCGATTCGTAAGCTGGTGCAGCGCATGAAAGCCCTCAAAGCCAACATCGACTCGCTGTCGAGCGGCGACGCCGACCTGACTCGCCGCATCACCATTCGCGCTGAAGACGAGCTCGGTGCGATCGGCCATTCGGTCAACACCTTCATCGCCTACCTGCAAAACATGATCGGCGAAGTCACTCAGGCCACCGGCGCCATGGCTTCGAGCCTCGATAACCTGCAGCGCACCTCGGCACACACCAGCCAGATCCTGCTGCGTCACGCCTCGGAAACCGACCAGACCGTCACTGCCATTACCGAAATGAGCTCGACCGCCGAAAGCGTTGCGCAAAACGCCGCCGAAACCGCAGCGTTCACCCAGCGCGCCAACGAGAACGCCGATCGCTCACGCGTCGTGGTCGGTGAAGCGACCAACAGCGTGGTCGCGCTGATTGACGAGGTCGCCAGCGCTACACACAAAGTTGAAAACATGCAGCAGGACGCCCAGCGCATCACCGAAATCCTTGGCGTGATCGGCGCGATTGCCGGGCAGACCAACCTGCTCGCCCTCAACGCAGCGATTGAAGCCGCGCGTGCCGGGGAACAGGGTCGCGGCTTTGCGGTGGTGGCGGATGAAGTCCGCGCCCTCGCCGCACGCACTCAGGCCAGCACTTCCGAAATCAACGAAATGTTGAACCGCCTGACCCAGGGCGTGAGTTCCTCAGTCAGCGCCATGGAAAACACCCAGGCCAGTTGCCAGTCCGCCGCCGACGCCACGGCACGGGTCAACTCGGGTCTGGACGAAATGGCCGGTTCGGTCAGCCACATCAACAGCCTCAGCACTCAGATCGCCACTGCCGCTGAACAGCAAAGCGCGGTCACCGAAGAGATCAACCGCAGCATGGTGCAGATCCGCCAC
This sequence comes from Pseudomonas sp. TSRC2-2, assembly GCF_049897785.1. NCBI lineage: Bacteria > Pseudomonadati > Pseudomonadota > Gammaproteobacteria > Pseudomonadales > Pseudomonadaceae > Pseudomonas > Pseudomonas sp. TSRC2-2. Next base: position 130,475 of record NZ_JAFCWZ010000010.1, on the reverse strand, counting down.
ATGGTCGATGAGTTGGTCCAGAGCGGCCAGGCCAGTGAGTTGAACACCCGCCAGTTGCTGGAAGCCAATAGCCGCGTCAGCGCGATCATGGGGCGGTTCAAGGTCAGTTGAGTCTTAGCCACCCACACTGGATTGCCCGATAGCAGACAATCCAGTGTGGGAGCGGGGATCTGATTCGCATCGACATTGCGATCAACATGTCACACCTTTCTGACCATCCAGCCACCTCTCCCTCATCCCCCTGTCAGCCTTGATCCATAATCATCCTGTCAGCCTGCCTTGTAGCAACTGGATACACTCAGTTGATGCCGGGGTGGAAAAACCGGTCAAAATGCGTTCTTTTTGCCCGTCACCGAGTCGAGAGCCCATCCCCATGCGAAGCCAACTGCGTCTGCTCGCCCTGAGCGCCCTGTTCATCTCCTCCCTGGCGCAAGCCGCCGAACTGATCCCGATCGAAGTGCATCGCGATGCCAATTGCGGGTGCTGCAAAAAATGGATCAGCCATCTCGAAGCCAACGGTTTCAAAGTCGAAGACCACGTCGAAAGCGACATGAGCAGCTTTAAACAGCAGCACGGCGTACCGCCGCGCCTGGCGTCCTGCCATACCGCGATCATCAATGGCAAATTCGTCGAAGGTCATGTGCCGGCCGATCAAGTGCTGGCGCTGAGCAAGCGCGACGATCTGCTGGGCGTTGCCGCGCCAGGCATGCCGATGGGTTCGCCGGGGATGGAAATGGACGGCATGAGCGATGCGTACCAAGTGATCGGCCTGAAGAAGGACGGCGCTGACGTGGTGGTGGCGGATTACCCGGCCCGTTGATGGGTGCAGCCTACTTCGGTCTGTTCTTTGCCGCGTTTGGCGCGGCAACATTGCTGCCATTGCAATCCGAGGCGCTGCTGGTCGGTCTGATCATCAGTGAGCGATATTGGCTGTGGGGGCTGCTCGCGGTGGCGACGCTGGGCAACGTGCTCGGTTCACTGGTCAACTGGTGGCTGGGCCGTGGTCTCGAGCGTTTTCAGGATCGCCGCTGGTTCCCGGTCAGTCCGCGGCATATGACCACGGCGCGCAAGCATTACGAGCGCTATGGGCATTGGTCGCTGCTGCTCAGTTGGCTGCCGGTGATCGGCGATCCGCTGACCTTGATTGCCGGTGTCATGCGTGAGCCACTCGGGCGGTTTCTGCTGATCGTCACGCTCGCCAAAGGCGCGCGTTATGGCGTGCTGGCCTTGCTGACGCTGGGCTGGCTCGGTTGAACCAACCGCCCGCATGATTGCCATTGTTTAACGTCGGCGTAATCCCGGCCTTGCAGAGTCAGCCAATTTCCAAGGAGTTTGTGCTTATGTCCGTCACGCTTTCCCGCTGGCTGCCCGGCCTCGTCCTCAGCGCTGCACTGCCGCTAATGGCGCACGCAGCCACTGAAACCGCTCCCGCCGAAGGGCCTGCCTATGGCCCGCAGCTGCAAGGTTTCCAATATCCCTACACGCTTAAACATTTCGCCTTCGAATCCCAGGGGCAGAAACTGCAAATGGGTTACATGGATGTCGCCGCCAATGGCAAGGCCAACGGCCGCACCGTGGTGCTGATGCACGGCAAGAATTTCTGCGCAGCGACCTGGGACAGTTCGATCAAGGCCCTCAGCGATGCCGGTTACCGCGTCATCGCCCCAGACCAGATCGGCTTCTGTACATCCAGCAAACCTGAGCACTATCAGTACAGCTTCCAGCAACTGGCCACCAATACTCAGCAATTGCTCAAAGCGTTGGGTATCCAGAAAGCCACCCTCCTCGGCCACTCCACCGGCGGCATGCTCGCCACCCGTTATGCGCTGCTTTTTCCTGAGCAGGTCGATCAACTGGCGATGGTCAACCCGATCGGTCTGGAAGACTGGAAAGCCCTTGGCGTTCCATATCGCACCGTCGATCAGTGGTACCAGCGCGAGTTGAAGGTCACGGCCAAGGGTATTCGCGACTATGAGCGCACGACTTATTACGGCGGCCGCTGGAAGCCCGAATTTGATCGTTGGGTCGACATGCTCGCCGGCCTGAGCAAAGGCCCGGGCAAGACCCAGGTCGCGTGGAACTCGGCGCTGATCTACGACATGATCTTCACCCAGCCGGTGTACTACGAATTCAAGAATCTGAAGATGCCGACCCTGCTGCTGATCGGCACCTCCGACACCACCGCCATCGGCAAGGACCTCGCGCCGCCTGAGGTGAAAGCGAAGATCGGTCATTACGAAGTGCTCGGCAAACAGGTCGCCAAGCTGATTCCCCAGTCGACGCTGATCGAATTCCCGGGCATGGGCCATGCGCCGCAAATGGAAGAGCCGGAGAAATTTCATCAGGCGCTGCTCGGCTGGCTGGGCAAAACCCCTTCCGCTCCATGATGAGGTAAGCCGATGACGGTGCAGATTGCGGTGATTGACGACTGGCAGGACGTGGCCCGTGACGTGGTCGACTGGTCCGTGCTCGAGAGCATCGGTGAAGTAAGCTTTGTGCACGATTACCCGTCCGACAACGCCACGCTGGCCGAGCGCCTGGGCAAGTATCAGGTGATCTGCGTGATGCGCGAGCGCACGCGTTTCGACGCTGATCTGCTTGGGCGCTTGCCACAATTGAAGTTGCTGGTCACCGGCGGCATGCGCAATGCGGCGCTGGACATGTCAGCGGCAGCCGCGCTCGGCATCCAGGTCTGCGGCACCGACAGCTACAAACACGCCGCACCCGAACTGACGTGGGCGCTGATCATGGCGGCGACCCGTGATCTGGTCAAGGAAGCCAATGCCCTGCGCGCCGGCCAGTGGCAACAGGGCCTGGGCGGCGACCTGCATGGCAAGACGCTGGGAATTCTCGGTTTGGGCAGCATCGGCCAGCGAGTCGCGCAGTTCGGTCAGGTGTTCGGCATGCGGGTGATTGCCTGGAGCGAAAACCTCACGGCCGAACGTGCCGAAAATGCCGGCGTGACGTACGTCAGCAAGCAGCAATTGTTCGAGCAGGCCGACGTGCTGTCGGTGCATCTGGTGCTCAGCGAGCGCAGTCGGGGCCTGGTCGATGCCCAGGCGCTTGGCTGGATGAAACCGACCGCGCTGCTGGTCAACACCGCGCGCGGGCCAATCGTCGATGAAGCCGCGCTGATCAAGGCGCTGCAGAAACAACGCATTGCCGGCGCGGCGCTGGACGTATTCGACCAAGAGCCTTTGCCGGCTCTGCACCCGTTTCGCACGCTGGAAAACGTCCTCGCTACGCCGCATGTGGGCTATGTCAGCCGACAGAATTACGAGCAGTTCTTCGGGCAGATGATCGAGGATATTCAGGCGTGGGCGGCTGGAGAGCCGGTGCGATTGTTGAATTGAGTCTTTCATTTGAGAGGTTCAGCGCTCAACCGGCCGATTCGTGAACAGGCTCGCTTCCACAGGGTGTACGCGTGCCGATGTGGGAGCGGGCCTGTTCGCGGAGAGGCCATCATCGACACTACACCAGAATGTTCTCGCACCAAAACGGTGCTATCCGCCCATCCCCTAGCACAAAATCGTGACTAACCAGTCACCGTTTTGGCCCACTCCGGACGAAAAACATGCCCTTCGTCGGAGCATTCGCCCTCTCAAACCCTCGTTCACATACCGACACAACCGATTGTCGAACAATTTACCCCTTTGCCCTGACCCGCTCTAGGATCTGGCCTAGACTGATTTTTCAGTGGCCAAACCACTCGGTCATACCGACGAAAAAAAGTCGAAACTTTTGCTTCACGCCACAGGTCATCAGAACAACTGGGCGAAAGCGACTGGTGTAATCCTTGCAACGGCCTCACCACCCATTCTGCTTGCGCGTGTTGGGTCAGCATTTGCTCACCGATGCGTGGCGCCTTTGCGCCCGGCCACAGGACTTGGCCACGAAACAGCTTGTTCGAGACAAGAATCAGATCACACACGGGAGATACATATGATCAGTGCGGCATTGGATATTCAGGGAGAGCGTGCTCACCAGTCGCTTGGAGAATCGAGCACCATCAGTGTTCCCGGCAGCCGACAGATCAACGTACCCGGCACCAAGACGCTTGCTCCGGTAGCAAGCCAGAATCCCAACAAGAAAAAAGTGTTGTTTGTGACGTCGGAGATCGCCGATCTGGTCAAGACCGGTGGCCTCGGCGACGTTTCCGCCGCCCTGCCCCGGGCCATGGCCCATCTGCACGATGTGCGAGTGTTGATTCCCGGTTACCCGCAAGTGGTGCACAGCGAAAACCCGATCCACATTATCGGCGAGCTGGGTGGCCACGCCGCGCTGCCACCTTGCAAAATCGGTCGCATGGACATGCCCGATGGCCTGGTGATCTATGTGTTGATCTGCCCTGAATTGTATGAGCGCGAAGGTGGCCCTTACGGCGCCAACAACGGTCGCGACTGGCCGGACAACCATATCCGCTTCGCCCGTCTCGGCCTCGCTGCTGCCGATATCGCCGCCAACCTTGCGCAAATCCACTGGCGCCCGGATCTGGTGCACGCGCATGACTGGCCGGCTGGCCTCGCGCCCGCTTACATGCACTGGCGCGGGCAACGCACGCCGACCCTGTTCACCATTCACAACCTGGCCTATCAGGGCGTGACCAGCCTCGGTTCCTGCCCGGAGCTGGGGATTCCCGCCCATGCGCTGCAACAGGAAGGCATGGAGTTCTACGGCAAGATGTCGTTCCTCAAGGCCGGCATGGCCTATTCGAGCCACATCACCACCGTCAGCGCCACTTACGCGCAGGAAATCACTACTCCGGACTTCGGCTGCGGCCTCGACGGGTTCCTCGCTGCCAAAACCCAGCAAGGCCTGCTCAGCGGTATCCCGAACGGTATTGATGAGAGCTGGGATTCGGCAACCGATCCACACCTGTTTGCCCCGTTCGCCATCGGCGACTGGGAAGGCAAAGCGGTCAACGCCGCTCACGTCCGTGAACTGTTTGGCTTGCATGACTCCACCGGCCCACTGTTCGCCGTGGTCTCGCGGTTGGTCTATCAGAAAGGCCTCGACCTGACTGAAGCGGTGTCCGAGTTCATCGTGCAGAACGGTGGCCAGATCGCGATCATCGGTCGTGGCGAGCCGGAAGAAGAACAAGCCATGCGCGAGCTGGCCCTGCGCTTCCCTGGCCAGATCGGTGTGCGCATCGGCTTCAACGAAACCGACGCGCGGCGCATGTTCGCCGGCAGCGACTTCCTGTTGATGCCTTCACGCTACGAACCTTGCGGCTTGAGCCAGATGTACGCCCAGCGTTTCGGCTCGCTGCCGGTGGCGCGCAATACCGGCGGCCTTGCCGACACCATCGAAAACGGCGTTACCGGGTTTCTCTTCGATGAATCCACCGTCGAGAGCTACAAGGAAGCCCTGAGCCGCGCGTTCAAGGTTTTCGCCTTCCCGGAACTGCTCAATGCCATGCGATGCCGGGCCATGGCCGCACCGTTCAACTGGAGCAAAGCAGTCGAACCGTACGCCGAACTTTACGAACAACTGGTCGCCAAGGCGTTGGGTAAAGCCAGCCATAAATAGCCAGGGAGTTGCAGAAAATGCCGTCAAGGACCCAAGAAACCTGGCCCCACGGCGCGATCATGCTGGATGCCGAACACACGCAGTTTGCGCTGTGGGCACCTGACGCGTTCTACGTCAGTGTGGAACTGGAAGCTGAAAGATCGTTGCCGATGCTGCCCCAGGGCGACGGTTGGTTTGTGATCAAGGCCAACTGCCCGGCGGGCAGCCGCTACCGTTACTGCATTGATGGCGAACTGGAGGTGCCCGACCCGGCCTCCAGGGCGCAGGATGGGGATCTCGACCGCCACAGCGTGGTGGTCGACCCGCATGCTTATCAATGGCGACACACGGCGTGGAATGGTCGGCCGTGGAGCGAAGCGGTGATCTACGAGTTGCACGTCGGTGCGCTCGGTGGTTTCGCTGAAGTCGAACAGCATCTGGCGCGGCTGGTTGCGCTGGGTGTTACCGCAATCGAATTGATGCCGCTGGCGCAATTCCCCGGTGATCGCAACTGGGGTTACGACGGCGTATTGCCCTACGCGCCCCAAGCCTCCTACGGCACTCCGGAGCAACTCAAACACCTGATCGACAGCGCCCACGGCCATGGCCTGGCGGTGATTCTCGACGTCGTCTACAACCACTTCGGTCCAGACGGCAATTATCTGCATCGTTACGCCAAAGGCTTTTTCCGCGAAGACAAACACACGCCTTGGGGCGCGGCGATCGACTTCCGTCGCCCCGAAGTTCGCGAGTTCTTCATTGAAAACGCGCTGATGTGGCTGCTCGAATACCGTTTCGACGGCTTGCGTCTGGATGCGGTGCACGCGATTGAAGACCCGGATTTTCTCAGCGATCTGGCGCGGCGCATTCGCCAGCAGATCGACCCGACCCGGCACGTCTGGCTGACCGTCGAGAACGAGCTGAACCAGTCGAGCCTGTTGGAAACCGATTACGACGCGCAGTGGAACGACGACGGCCACAATGCTCTGCATGTGCTGCTGACCGGCGAAACCGATGCGTATTACGCCGACTATGCCGCGCAACCCACCGAACAATTGGTGCGCTGCCTGAGCCAAGGCTTCGTGTTCCAGGGCCATATCACGCGTCATGGCGAGCCTCGCGGCGAACCTAGCGAGCATCTGCCCTCCACCGCCTTCGTGCTGTTTCTGCAGAATCATGACCAGATCGGCAACCGTGCCTTTGGCGAGCGTCTGCATCAGCTCGCCGACCCGCGTGCAGTGCAAGCGGCCACGGTGCTGTTGCTGCTGTCGCCGATGATTCCGCTGATCTTCATGGGCGACGAATTCGCTGCCGAGCAACCGTTTCTGTTTTTCACCAGCCACCACGGTGAGCTGGCAGAACTGGTGCGTGAAGGTCGGCGTAATGAGTTCGCCGCGTTCAGCGCCTTCACCGACCCGCACAAGCGCGAGCAGATTCCCGATCCGAATGCCGAGGACACCTTCCGCGCCTCGCAGCCGCGACTGGCTGGCAGTGGCACGCCGCTCCAACAGCAGACGCAAGAGCTCTACCGGCAACTGCTGCAGTTGCGTCACCAGTACATCATTCCCAATCTCTCCGGCACCCAGGCGCTGGGCGCGCAAATGCTCGGCTATGGCGCGGTCAGTGCACGCTGGCGACTGCGCAACGGCAGTGAGCTGCGAATTGACCTGAACCTCAGTGATACGCCAGTGGTCAACCCTGCACAGACCGAGACCGAGTGGCTGTTTCAACAGCCAGCCGCCATCGAACTGTCGGACCCGAACCAACTGCCGGCGTACACCGCGCTCGTCAGCCTCACGGCCGCACCCGTTATGCACCCCCTGGATGGAGAGCGCCTATGAGCGATGCGCAACTGGAAATACTCGCCAGTCGAGCCGGCCTGGCCGTCGACTGGATCGACGCCAACGGGCGTCAGCAAAAAGTCGCTCCTGCTGTGTTGCGCAATGTCCTCATCGGACTCGGCCACCCGGCCAGCACCGCGCAAGAAATCGATGCCAGCCTGCTGGAATTGCAAGAAGTTCAGCAAGACCGCCATTTACCGCCCCTACTGACCTGCGACGTAGGCGTTGCGCTCGACCTGAGTCGCTATTTTTCACCGGACACGCCCTGCGAAATTCATCTTGAAGATGGCTCGCAGATGAACCTCAAACTGGATAACGAGGCGATGTTGCCCGGCCTGATTCCGGTCGGTTATCAGCAAGTGCACATCGGCGATCAGTATTTCACGCTGGCCGTTGCGCCCGAGCGCTGCTTCAGCGTGGGCGATGCCGTCGATAGCCCAATCCCTCGCGCCTGGGGCCTGAGCGCACAACTGTATGCGTTGCGCCGGCCAGGCGATGGGGGTTTCGGCGATACGCAGGCGCTGGAAGAACTGGTCCGCGTGGCTGGCGAGCGCGGCGCCGATGCCCTGGCGATCAGCCCGATGCACGCAATGTTCAGCGCCGACACCAGCCGCTACAGCCCTTATTCGCCATCGAGCCGCTTGTTTCTCAATTCACTGTATGCCGCCCCGGGCAGCATTCTCGGCGAACGCGCCTTGCGTGACGCGATCGATGCCAGTGGCCTGGCCGCTCAATTCGAGCAGCTGGAAAATCTCAAACTGATCGACTGGCCGGCTGCCGCCGAAGCCAAGCAGAAACTGCTGCAAGCCTTGTATGACGGCTTTATCGCTGGCGAACACCCGCTGCATGCCGACTTCGCCAGTTTTCGTCACTGCGGTGGCGAAGCGCTGGAAAACCATTGCCGCTTCGAAGCGATTCAGCAAATGCGTGCCGCCCGTGGCGAAAGCCTCGACTGGCGCGAATGGCCGGAGCACTGGCACGACCCGCGCGGCGCGGCGCTGAGTGCTTTTGCCGAAGAATATGCCGAGCGCATCGGCTATTTCGCCTTCTGCCAATGGCTGATTCATCGCTGCCTGGAGCGTGCACAAACTGCCGCGCGCAGTGCCGGCATGGGTATCGGCCTGATCGCCGACCTCGCCGTCGGTGCGGACGGCGCTGGCAGTCAGGCCTGGAGTTTTCAGGACGAATTGCTCGCCTCGCTGACCGTGGGCGCGCCGCCGGACATTCTCAATCGCAGCGGCCAGGGCTGGGGCATCTCCGCGTTCTCCCCTGAAGGGCTGATTCGGAATGGCTTCCGTGCCTTCATCGACATGCTGCGGGCCAACTTCGCCCACGCAGGCGGCTTGCGCATCGACCATGTCATGGGGCTGCAGCGTTTGTGGGTGATCCCCAACGGCGCTGATCCGGCCGACGGTGCCTATCTGTATTACCCGTTTGACGACATGCTGCGCCTGCTGACCCTCGAATCGCACCGACATCAAGCCATCGTGCTGGGTGAAGACCTCGGCACCGTGCCGGAAGGCCTGCGCGAAAAACTTGCCGCGCGTTCGATCCTGGGCATGCGCGTGCTGTTGTTCGAACAGGACAACACTCGCTTCAAACCGATTCTCGACTGGCCCGATGACGCGCTGGCCACCACCAGCACCCATGACCTGCCGACGCTCAATGGCTGGTGGCATGGACGCGATATCGACTGGAATGCGCGCCTCGGTCTGGTCGACGCCAACGGTGAAATCGACTGGCGCCGGCACCGCGAGCGTGAGCGCGAGGGCCTGCGCGATGCGCTGCGGCAGGATCCGCAGAACTTCCGCGAAGAGTCCCATGAAGCCGACCAAGTGGTCGATGCCAGCATCCGTTTCCTCGGCCACACCCGCGCGCCGCTGGTGCTGCTACCGCTGGATGATGCCCTGGGTATCGATGAACAGGCGAATCTGCCCGGCACCACTGACTCACATCCGAACTGGTCGCGACGTTTGCCCGGTCCCAGCGAAGCGTTGCTGGACGGCCCCGATGCCGCCCGCCGCCTGGAACTGCTGGCCTGCGCGCGCCTTCAAGCCACTGAGCGTGACCAATGAATCAACAGCTTATCGAGCCATTGCGCGCCACGTTGCGCCTGCAATTTCATAAAGGTTTTACCCTCGAGCAAGCGGTGCCACTGGTGCCGTATTTCGCCCGACTCGGCATCAGTCACATCTATGCTTCCCCGCTGCTGGCCGCGCGCGCCGGGTCGATGCACGGCTACGACGTGGTCGACCCCACTCAGGTCAACCCTGAGCTGGGCGGCGAGCCGGCTTTGCGTCGACTGGTCAGCACCCTGCGCGAACACAACATGGGGCTGATCCTCGACATCGTATCCAACCACATGGCCGTGGGCGGCAACGACAATCCGTGGTGGCTCGACTTGCTGGAATGGGGCCGTCTGAGTCCGTACGGCGAGTTCTTCGACATTCAGTGGCACTCGCCGGACCCGTTGATGGAAGGCCAGTTGCTGTTGCCGTTCCTCGGCAGCGACTACGGCGTGGCGCTGCAGGAAGGCACGCTCAAGCTCAAGTTCAATGCGCAGACCGGCAGTTTCTACGTCGAGCATTACGACCATCACTTCCCGATCTGCCCGAACAATTATGGGGAGCTACTTAAATCCGACGACGCGCTCAAATCCCTGGCCGATCGTTTCAGCACGCTCAGCTACCAGACTGATGCCCATTCGCTGGCGATGCCGCTAAAGGAAGAACTGCGGCAACTGGCCAGCGATCCGCACGTTCTCCAAGCCATCGAAAACAATCTCGCTCAGTACGATTCCACCCGCGAGGAAGGCTTCCACAAACTTCACGAATTGCTCGAACGGCAAAGCTATCGCCTGGCCAGTTGGCGCACAGCGGCGGACGACATCAACTGGCGGCGCTTCTTCGATATCAATGAGCTGGGCGGCCTGCGCGTCGAGCGTCCGGCGGTGTTCGAAGCAACCCACGGCAAAATCTTCCAGCTGATCGAAGAAGGTCTGGTCGATGGCTTGCGTATCGACCACATCGACGGCCTCGCCGACCCGCGTGGTTACTGCCGTAAATTGCGCCGTCGTCTTGACCATCTGGCACCGGGACGTCATCTGCCTATCTATGTCGAAAAGATTCTCGGCGAAGGCGAAACCCTGCGCCGCGACTGGAGCGTGGACGGCACCACGGGTTACGAGTTCATGAATCAGCTGTCGCTGCTGCAACATGATCCGGACGGCGAACAGGTGCTCGGCGAACTCTGGCAGCGCCGCACCGAGCGCCCGGCCGCGTTTATCGAAGAGGCGCAACTGGCCCGGCAACAAATCCTCAATGGTTCACTGGCCAGCGACTTCGAAAGCGTCGCGCAGGCGCTGCACCAGGTGGCGCGTGATGACTTGATGACCCGCGACCTGACCCTTGGCGCAATCCGCCGCGTGCTGCACGCCCTGATCGTGCATTTCCCGGTTTACCGCACTTACATCAGCGCCATGGGTCGCTCGGAGCAGGACGAAGCAATCTTCCAGCACGCCATGGACGGTGCGCGGCAAGCCCTCAGCGAAGCAGACTGGCCGGTGCTCGATTCGGTCGCCGGCTGGCTCGGCGGCACGCCGTGGCGCCGCAAGCCGCGCGGGCGCTCGCGCAAGATCCTCAAGCATGCCTGTGTGCGCTTCCAGCAGTTGACCTCGCCGGCGGCCGCCAAAGCCGTGGAAGACACCGCGCTGTATCGCTCGGCGGTGCTGCTGTCGCGCAACGATGTCGGTTACAACACCGAGCAATTCAGCGCGCCGGTCAGCGAGTTCCACGAGGTCAATCAACGACGCATGGCAGAGTTCCCTGACAACCTGCTGGCCACCGCGACCCACGATCACAAACGCGGCGAAGACACCCGCGCCCGGCTGGCCGTCCTCAGCGAGCGCAGCCATTGGTACGCCGACCAGGTCGAACTGTGGCGCGCCCTCGCCCGCCCGGTACGCATCGAAGATGAAGCGCCGTCCGCGGGTGACGAACTGATTCTGTATCAGGCCTTGCTCGGTAGCTGGCCACTGGACTTGCGTGACGATGACGAGGCTGGTTTCGCCGATTACGCCAAGCGCATCTGGCAATGGCAGCAGAAAGCTCTGCGTGAAGCCAAGCTGCAAAGTAGCTGGAGCGCGCCGAACGAAGCCTACGAAAACGCAGCACAGGCCTTTACGGAAAAACTGCTCACCGGCGAAGAAGGCCAATTGCTGCGTGCAGCGCTGAGCAAGACCGTCAACAGCATTGCCGCTGCCGGCGCGCTCAACGGGCTGGCGCAAACCTTGCTGCGCATGACCGTGCCTGGCGTGCCGGATTTGTATCAGGGCAACGAGTACTGGGACTTCAGCCTGGTTGATCCGGATAACCGCCGGCCTGTGGACTACGCCGCCCGCGAGCAATCCCTGCAGGCATCCGTGCCGCCAGCAGAACTGCTGAAGAACTGGCGTGACGGGCGCATCAAGCAGGCGCTGATCAGCGCTGTGCTGAATCTGCGCAAGGACCACAGCGAGCTGTTGCGCCGTGGCGATTATCAGCCGCTGCAAGTGCTGGGCAGTCAGGCCCATAACGTGCTGGCATTCGCACGTGAACATGAAGGCGTGCGGGCCATTGTGGTGGTGCCGGTGCGCTGCGCGACATTGCTGGAAAACAGTGCCATCCCGCAGGTCGATGCGCTGCGCTGGGGCGATACGCGGGTGGTTTTACCGTCTGCCGCGTCGAACGCAAACCTGAAGGGACTTTTTGACAGCAGCGTAGTCACACAAAACAGGGAGCTGAATGTCAGCGAAGCGCTGGGGGATGTCCCGGTCAATCTCTTTATCCAACACTTGACACAAGCATGAGTTCAGTTCAGGAGCATTGCGATGAGCACCGACGATAAACGCATTCGCGAATTCGCCTATCAGATCTGGGAGTCGGAAGGTAAGCCGGAAGGTCAGGAAGAACGTCATTGGGAGATGGCGCGCAAACTGGCTGAAGCCGAGGCGCTGGCGCCGAAGAAGCCACCGAAAGCGGCTGGCAGCAAGGTGGCAGGCAAGACTACAGCGGCCAAGAGCGCCGAGGCCAAAACCCTCGACGCTAAAACACCGACAGCCGCCAAAGCCAAACCAGCGGGCAAAGCCAAGCCTGCCGCGACGCCCAAAGTAGTCCCGCCGGGCGAAAAGGTTGCGCAGAAAAAGCCGCGAGCCCCGCGAAAGCCTCCGGCGATCTGACACCGTCCACGATTATTGAACTGAACGACTGTGTGGCGAGCTTGCTCGCCACAAGGGGTTTTTGCGCCCCGAAGAAAGCCACTCCCACCATGGGAGAAAAAACAATTCCTTATGGGAGCAAGCTCGCTCTCACAAGGTAAGCCCATTGCCTGAACCGTCCCGTTTTTTGCAGGAGCAATCATGACCCGTCCAAAGAAAGCCGAACCCGCTGCGCACGCTGAGCCGTCGAGAATCCGTGAAGGCCTGCCCTTCCCGCTCGGTGCAACCTGGGATGGTCTGGGGGTGAACTTTGCTCTGTTTTCCGCCAACGCTACCAAAGTCGAGCTGTGCATTTTCGATGACAGCGGCGAAGTGGAACTCGAGCGTATCGAGCTGCCGGAATACACCGATGAGATCTATCACGGCTACCTGCCCGATGCGCATCCGGGGCTGATCTACGGCTACCGTGTTTACGGTCCTTACGATCCGGCCAACGGTCACCGCTTCAACCACAACAAATTGTTGATCGACCCGTACGCCAAGCAATTGGTGGGCGAGCTGAAATGGTCGGAAGCATTGTTTGGCTACACCATCGGCCACCCCGACGCCGATCTCAGCTTCGACGAGCGCGACAGCGCGCCGTTCGTGCCCAAGTGCAAGGTCATCGATCCGGCGCATACGTGGGGCAACGACCATCGCGTCAGCGTGCCGTGGGACAAGACCATCATTTACGAAACCCACGTGCGCGGCATCAGCATGCGCCACCCTTCGGTACCGGAAAACCTGCGTGGCACTTTTGGCGGCCTGATGGTTGACGACGTGCTCGAGCACATCCGCAAGCTCGGCGTGTCCTCCGTTGAACTGCTGCCGATCCATGCCTTCGTCAACGATCAGCACCTGCTGCAGAAAGGCATGACCAACTATTGGGGCTACAACAGCATCGCCTTCTTCGCCCCGGATCCACGTTATCTGGCCAGTGGCAAGATTGCCGAATTCAAGGAAATGGTCGCGCACCTGCACGATGCAAATCTCGAAGTGATTCTCGACGTGGTGTACAACCACACCGCCGAAGGCAACGAGCAAGGCCCGACCCTGTCGATGCGTGGTATCGACAACGCCTCCTATTACCGCTTGATGCCGGACGACAAGCGCTACTACATCAACGACTCCGGCACCGGCAACACGCTGGACTTGAGCCATCCGTGCGTCCTGCAAATGGTCACCGACTCCCTGCGCTACTGGGCCAGCGAGATGCACGTCGACGGTTTCCGCTTCGACCTGGCGACCATTCTTGGCCGTTACCATGACGGCTTCGACGAGCGCCACAGCTTCCTCGTCGCCTGCCGCCAGGACCCGGTGCTGCGTCAGGTGAAGATGATCGCCGAGCCTTGGGACTGTGGCCCCGGCGGCTATCAGGTCGGCAACTTCCCGCCGGGCTGGGTCGAATGGAACGACAAGTTCCGCGACACCGTGCGTGCGTTCTGGAAAGGTGACGACGCTCAGCTTGCCGATTTCGCCAGCCGCATGACCGCTTCCGGCGAGATGTTCAATCAGCGCGGGCGCCGCCCGTATTCGTCGGTGAACTTCATCACCGCCCATGACGGCTTCACCCTGAACGATCTGGTCTCGTACAACGACAAGCACAACGAGGCCAACGATGAGAACAATCAGGACGGCAGCAATAACAACCTGTCGTGGAACCACGGTGTTGAAGGCCCGACCGACGATCCGGAAATCAACGCTCTGCGTCACCGGCAAATGCGTAACTTCTTCGCCACCCTGCTGCTGGCTCAAGGCACACCGATGATCGTCGCCGGGGATGAGTTCGCACGCACCCAGGATGGCAACAACAACGCTTACTGCCAGGACAGCGAAATCGGTTGGGTCAATTGGGATCTGAGCGAGGACGGCAAGGCGCTGCTGAAATTCGTCAAACGCTTGATCAAGCTGCGTCTGACCTATCCGATCCTGCGCCGTGGGCGCTTCCTCGTCGGCGAATATAACGAAGACATTGGCGTTAAAGACGTGACCTGGCTGGCTCCGGACGCCACCGAGATGACCACCGAGCATTGGCACGATGCGCACAATCGCTGTCTGGGCATGCTGCTCGATGGCCGCGCACAGGAAACCGGCATCCGCCGCAAAGGTGCCGACGCAACCCTGCTGCTGGTAGTCAACGCGCACCACGACATCGTCAACTTCACGTTGCCGGAAGTACCGGATGGTGGCTTCTGGACCTGCATGATCGACACCAATCAGCCGTCGATTCGCGGCCAGGAACGCTTCGACTTCGGCCATGAGTATTCAGTGACCGGACGTTCGCTGCTGCTGTTCGAACTGCAACGCGACGAAGAAGAGTGATATGGACTTTCAACATTATCTGGCCCGCCGTCCGCCAGATTACGCTGACACCAACGCCCTCGGCCGTTGCCTGCGCGCCATGGTCGAGGCGGGACTCGACCGCTTGCCGTTGCCTGGCAGCGGTCACACGCTGGAGCGTTTTCAGCGTCTTTCGGAGGTCGGCGGACACGATCTGGGGTTATGCAAGCTCTATGAAGGTCACACCGATGCGCTGGCGATCATCGAGCAGTTGGGTGGCACGCCAACGCCGGGCAGCACGTGGGGAATGTGGGCTGCCGAACCGCCGCAGGCACGGGTGAAAGTCACGCCGTCCGGGCAGATGGTGACGCTGAACGGACGCAAGGCATGGTGTTCTGGCGCTGCGGTGCTCAGCCACGCCTTGCTCACTGCGTGGGACGCTGACGATCAGCAGCAACTGGTGGCAGTCGCGCTGGATCAGCCTGGCGTGACCATCACCGATCAAGGCTGGCAAGCAGTGGGCATGGCGGCAACCGGAAGCGTCGAAGTGCTGTTCGACAACGCCGAAGCGCAGGCCATCGGCAATCCCGGCGATTACCTGCAGCGGCCGGGTTTCTGGCAAGGCGGAATCGGTATTGCGGCTTGCTGGTACGGCGCTTCGCGGCGGATTGCCGAAGGGCTGCGCCAGCATTGCGCGCAACGCGATGAACCGCATGCCCTCGCCCACCTCGGCGCGACTGACACCGCACTGCAAGCGGCTGCCGATGTGTTGCGTTTCAGCGCCTTGCAAATCGATGCGCAACCTGAGGCTGACGCCCAATTGCTGGCCCGCCGCGCCCGCGCCGTGGTCGAACAATCTGCCGAGCAGGTAATGCGTGAAGTCGGGCGGGCACTGGGGGCCGGGCCGTTTTGTCAGGATCGGCATTTCGCGCGACTGAGCGCCGACTTGCCGGTGTTTCTGCGCCAGAGTCACGCCGAACGCGACCTTGCCGCACTGGGCCAGCAAATTGCTGGCCAGTCCTGCGAGGTCTGGGCGTTATGAAGGACAACCCGATCGTCGGCCAAGGCACTTCGCTGCAGCAATGGCAGGGTTCGCGGCGTCTGGCCGAGCTGCCCGCCATCGACATTCTTGACCTCGTACCGCTGGGCTCGCGCGCGGTAATCATCGCGCCGCATCCAGATGACGAAGTGCTTGGCTGCGGCGGCATCATGCAGTTGCTCGCTGCCGCCGGGCGACCGCTGCAGTTGATCTCGGTTACCGATGGCAGCGCCAGCCACCCCGGCTCGCAACGCTGGACGGTCGAACGCCTGAGTGTGGTGCGTCCGCAAGAGTCCGCCGAAGCGCTGCGGCGTCTTGGCTTGCCGATGCACAGCCTGAAATGGCTGCGCGGCGGTTTCACCGATACCCAAGTGGCGGCTCAGGAAACCGAGTTGAGCGAATTCATCGGCGGTTATCTGCATGCCAATGACGTGATCTTCACCACATGGCGCCAGGACGGCCACAGCGATCACGAGGCCGTCGGCCGCGCCAGTGTCGAAGCGGCACGGCGCGTCGGTGCGACCTGCCATGAACTCCCGGTCTGGACCTGGCACTGGGCAACCCCGGAAGACGCCTCGGTGCCATGGGATCGGGCGCGCAAGATTATCCTTTCACCGACACACATCGCACGCAAACGCCACGCGGCGCACGCTTTCGCCAGCCAGTTGGAAGGCGATCGCGACGTCGGACTCGGGCCAGTGCTCGCACCCTATGTGCTCGATCGTTTGCTGCAACCTTTTGAAGTGGTATTCCTTTGAGTGTCGATGACCGCTATTTCGACGGGCTGTTCGCTGGTAATGACGACCCTTGGGCGTTCCGCCAGCGCTGGTACGAGCAGCGAAAACGTGCGATCACTCTGGGTGCCTTGCCCCGACCGCGCTACAGGTCGGTTTTCGAGCCGGGTTGCGCCAATGGCGAACTGAGTGCGGAACTCGCTCCGCGCTGCGACCGCCTGCTGTGTTGCGACACAGCGAGCGCAGCGGTGAAGCTGGCGCGTACTCGCTTGAGCGTGTTCGAGCATGCCGAAGTCCGGCAGGGCCGCCTTCCGGTTGACTGGCCGGAGGAAAAATTCGACCTGATTGTATTCAGCGAAATCGGCTATTACCTCGATGAGAATGATCTGAGCGAAGTGATCCGCCGGATCAGTGCATCGCTGACCGCTGACGGCCAATTGCTTGCCTGCCACTGGCGACCGCCAATCGAAGGTTGCCCGCTGAATGCGCGCCAGGTACACGATCAGATCCACGATCAGTTGGCGTTGCCGCGTCTGGTGTTGCATCAGGAGGCGGATTTCATTCTCGAACTATGGAGCCGCGAGCCACGCTCGGTGGCGGCTCTGGAGGGCTTGCGTTGATCGGCATTGTAATTCCGGCGCACAACGAAGAGGCGCTGCTCGATGAATGTCTGCGCGCCGCCTTGCGTGCCAGCCAACATGCGCAGCTGGCCGGTGAGCCGGTGGAAATTCTCGTGGTACTGGATAGTTGCAGCGATGGCTCGGCGCAGATTGTCAGCGCTTATCCGGTGTTGAGCCTGCAGATCGATGCGCGCAACGTTGGCCAGGCCCGCGCCGTCGGTGCACGCCTGCTGCTCGAACGCGGTGCGCGCTGGATCGCCTGCACTGATGCCGATAGCCGCGTCGCCGATGACTGGCTGGCGGCGCAACTGGGGCTGGAAGCTGACGCGGTGTGCGGCACGGTCACCGTCGAGCACTGGCACGAGTCGATCGATGAAGCGACGCAGATTCGCTATCACCGCGATTATCAGGCTCGCGATGGCCATCGACATATTCACGGCGCCAACCTGGGTGTCAGTGCCGAGGCCTATCGCCTGGCCGGCGGCTTCAAACCGCTGACCTGTGATGAGGATGTGCAACTTGTCCATGCGCTGGAACGCAGCGGCGCCAATATCGCCTGGAGTCACCGGCCGCAGGTGCACACCAGCGCCCGCCTCGACAGTCGGGCCAAGGGCGGATTCGGTGACTTCCTGCGAAACCTGGCACAGTTGGAATAAAAAAATACGATTCAGATTGATCTGTGACGCGACGAATCCGTTGGCTTGAGCAATACTCTGCCTCGCGGTAATCCAGGGGTTGGAGCACCGCACCATTGCTATTCATTTGCCTTCACGGGCCGCGACCAGCGTTGGCTGCTCACGACTGAGGGCGAGACACCACAAGGACGTCGCACTCATGACACCCTCATTGCTCAACGACCACGGCCTGCCAGCACAGATCTGGAACAGCGCGTCGCAGCTTGACAATATTCCAGTCATCAATACCCACAGTCTGGTGCCTGCTGGCGCTCGCGCCGTGGTCATTGCCCCGCATCCCGGTGATGAAGTGGTCACTTGCGGCGGCTTGTTGCAATTGCTGTGCAGCCTTGGCCATCCACTGCAATTGCTCTCCATCACCGACGGCAGCGCCAGCCACCCCGGCTCGCGGCAATGGTCGGAACAACGCCTGAGCGTATTCCGCCCGCAGGAAAGCGTCGAAGCCCTGCGCCGCCTCGGCTTGCCAATGCACAGCCTGAAATGGGTGCGCGGCGGATTCACCGACAACGCACTGAGTGATCAACAGACCCAGCTCACTGAATTCATCGGCCGATACCTGCGCCCGGGCGATGTGGTGTTCAGCACCTGGCGCAAGGATGGCCCGCCTGATCATGAAGTGGTGGGCCGGGCCAGTTTCGACGCGGCACAAAAGGCCGGGGCGAGCTATCACGATGTGCCGGTGTGGGCCTGGCACTGGCCGGAGCGCGAACAGCGCATGATTCCCTGGGAGCGTGCGCGCAAGCTGCGACTCGATACCTGGACCGTAGCGCGCAAGAGCCACGCCACTCACGCTTATGCCAGCCAGCTGAAAGGCGAACCGGCCATCGGCATCGCCCCGCTGCTGCCGCCGGTGTTGCTGGAACGGATGCGCTTGCCGTATGAGATTGTCTTCGTTTGATCTCGGTCAACTGGACGCCAACAACCTCTGTGGAAGCTGGCTCGTGCGTACGATTAACCGTTTCTGGAAGGAACTGCCACCCTCTCAAATCAGTCGCATGAACAGGCAAGGCCCAATTCAGAGGAGTGAACGTGTCCAGCGATCCCAAGCGTCAAGCGGTCGACGCGCCAGTCATTCATCGCCTGCGGGTACTCACGGTCAACACCCACAAGGGTTTCACCGCGCTGAATCGGCGTTTCATCCTCCCGGAGCTGCGCGAAGCAGTGCGCAGCACCTCGGCCGATCTGGTGTTTCTGCAGGAAGTGGTGGGTGAACATGAACGCCATTCGAGTCGCTACAACGAATGGCCGCAAACCTCTCAATACGAATTCCTGGCCGACAGCATGTGGAGCGATTTTGCCTACGGCCGCAACGCTGTTTACCCCGATGGCCATCATGGCAATGCGCTGCTGTCGAAATACCCGATCCGCGAATACCGCAACCTCGATGTGTCGATCACCGGCCCCGAACGGCGCGGGTTGTTGCACTGCATCCTCGATGTGCCCGGGCATGCCGAGGTGCATGCGATATGTGTGCATTTGAGTCTGCTGGAAAGCCATCGGCAGTTGCAGTTGCAGCTGCTCTGCCAGTTGCTGGAATCACTGCCGGACGATGCGCCGGTAATCATTGCCGGCGATTTCAATGACTGGCAGCTGCAGGGCAACGCTGCCCTCGCCCGGCGCGATTATCTGCACGAAGCCTTTGAACGGCATCATGGCCGCCCGGCAAAAACCTATCCGGCACGTTTTCCGCTCCTGCGGCTGGACCGGATCTATCTGCGCAATGCCAGCAGCCATGATCCAAGAATCCTCGGTAACAAGCCGTGGACGCATCTTTCTGATCACCTGCCATTAGCGGTGGAAGTGCATCTGTAGACCGATCCTGACGTGACCGTCTGTCGGAACCGCTTGATCAGCGGGCGAAACCCTCTACACCTACAGCAGCACATGGAGTGGCGCGTTCAACGGGAGCATGGACCTCACAAGGTGCATCGGTGCACGGGGCGGCTCACAAAGGAATGGCTCATGGATGAATTCCCCAAAAATGATAGAGGGACTGTCATGATGCGCCACGCCACGAAACTGCGGGTGCTGCCGCCGTTCCTGATGCTGCCTGCTTATCTGCTGCTGGACAGTTCACCCGTTTCGGCCGCTTGCTCGCTGGTAGCGGGCCCTGGCAACGATGCTTTCATTTGCGACAGCGGCACCAGCGGTGCGCTGACCGATCTCTCTGGTAACAACAGCCTGACCCTTCCTGTCGGCGGCACGGGCCAGATCAACGGCAGCGTGTCGTTTGGCGCCGGTGCTGACAGGGTCGAGGTCAATTCCGGTGTGATCAGCCTTGCCGTCAATCAAGGCACAGGCGTCGACGATTTTGTGATGACCGGCGGCTCCATCGGGTTTCTTGGCCAAGGTGACGGTCGCGACACGTTCCTGATGACGGGTGGCACCATCGTCGCGGCGTTCGAGGACGGCGATGTTGCACGCATGGCCGGCGGTACCATCGGCCGCGTCGACATGAAGCTCGACAACAATATTTTTGACCTGTCCGGCGGACAGATCATCGGCAATCTGGTGGCCGGATTCGGCACCGACACCATTATTGTTTCGGGCGGACGTGTCGGCGGCAATATCAGTGTCAGCGGCGCAAGCGACAGCATCACCGTAACCGGAGGGGAAATCGGCGGCGAGATCCGTGCCAGCGCGGGTGATGACCGCTTCCTATGGGACGGTGGCGGCATCATTCGCTCGGCGATTTTGATGGATGTCGCAAATGACAGCGCGACCTTGCGCAACCTGGACGACAGCATTCTCGCCCTCACACCGAGAGTCGACGGCGGCGCCGGCACTGACGTATTGACCTTTGACAACACGCGGACTGCCCTGCCCGCGCGCTTCAGCAACTGGGAAACGATCAGTCTGAACGGTAGCGCCCTCGATCTGGGCTCGGACGCTTTGGTGCTGGGCGACGCAGGCACTGGCACCGGCGTGCTGAATGTCGATGCCGCCAGCGTGATGCTTTCGATGCAAGGGGCTATATCGCCCGCACTGGCCGGGCAAGCCGTAACCGTCAACAACGCCGGCATCATTGATCTGACCCGCGATAACAGCCGTACCAATGATGCGTTGACGATCAATGGAAATTACATCGGCAGCGGCGGCCAGTTACTGTTGCAAACCGTCGTCGCTGGCGATGACTCCCCGAGCGACAAGCTGGTGGTCAGCAACGGCAGCCTCGACGGCGCGACGGTGATCAGCGTCAGCAATATCGGCGGGCTTGGCGCGCTGACTCAGCTCAACGGCATTCAACTGGTACAGGCCCAAGGCAGCACGGTCAGTAGCGACAATGCATTTACGCTCAATGGCCCGGTGTCTGCCGGGGCTTATGACTATTACCTGTTCAAGGGTGGCGTCACTGCCGGCACGGAAAACAGTTGGTACCTGCGCTCCGCCGTGGTCGCGCCACCAGTCTCGCCACCGGTGGTCAGCGTGCCCAACCCCGACCCGACCTTGCCTCCGATCATTGTGCCTCCAGTCATTGTGCCGGCGGTTGCTGTGCCGATCGCTGCGGTGGCGCCGGCCGGTAGCCCACCGTTGCCAGTACTGCCCGCTGCGGTGGCAGGCGCCGCGCCCATTGCGCTTTATCGCCCGGAAGTCCCGACCTGGTCGGTGCTGCCACCGGCCGCGGCGCAGTTGACGCTGAGCGCTCTGGGCACGTTCCATGACCGTCAGGGTGATCAACGTCTGCTCAGCGAGACTGGCGCCTTCGGTGCTGGATGGGGCCGGGTGTACGGCAAAAACCTCGATCAGACCTGGGCGGGCACGGTCACCCCGAGCCTCGACGGTTCGCTCAAAGGCTTTCAGGTCGGCAATGATCTTTACAGTTCGCTGATCCTGGACGACATGACTCAGCGCCTTGGTTTTTTCGTCGGGCATAGTCGCTTGCGAGGCGATGTCGACGGCTTCAACGAGGGTTTCCAAAACAACAGCGCCGGCAAGATCAAACTTGAGGGCGACAGCTATGGGCTGTACTGGACGCTGAGCGATCCGCATGGTGGGTACGTCGATACGGTAGTGATGGGTACCCGCTTCGATGGCGACAATCATTCCGATCGCGGCGTGAAGCTGGATAACCGCGGCCATGCGCTGACGCTCTCGGCCGAGGCGGGTTACCCGTTTGCGATGAACGACACCTGGGTGGTCGAGCCGCAGGCCCAGATCATTCACCAAAAAATCTCTCTCGACAGCCAGGACGACGGAATTTCCCGGGTCTCATTCGACTCCGACAGCGCCTGGACCGGCCGTCTTGGTGCGCGTCTCAAGGGGCGCTATCAGGTCAGTGGCTTGCCAGTGGAACCTTTCCTGCGCGCCAACCTTTGGCACACGTTCTCCGGCACCGATTCGGTCACCTTCGGCGACAGCACCGTGATCAGTACCGAACAGAAGTCTTCAACAACGGACGTCGGTCTCGGTGTGATATTGACCCTTGACCGCGCTGTCAGTGTGTATGCGAGCACCGACTACAGCCAGAATATCGACAGCAACGATGAGCGTGGGCTGGTGGCAAATATGGGGGTGCGGATCAGCTGGTAAACGGGTTTTTACGTACAAACAATCACTTAGTTATTTTTTTTAAAAACAGCAACTTGCGTCGTGCAATTTGCCATTACCGCTTATCGTCCATTTTCTTGACGCGCGGGCATCGCTCTTCTTATCTCTACCTTACTACCCCCGGAATCACTACTGGGGCTGACCTTCCGGCACTCGTGAAATCGAGCCGCCACGGTTCGCCCCGCTCTATTCGGTCGCCCCTCGTTCGGGGTAGGAGAGACGCCAAACTTGAGATGACGCATGCGCCTGCAAGGTAGACCTCCATGAAAACTTCACTGACCCCACACGAGTTGAAAATCACCCTTTGCACAGTGTCAGGTTCGTTGATGCTGTGCTCATCCATGGAGGCGCATGCGGGTTCTGCGGCGGATGAACCCACGTGGTATCGCGCGGAGGTGCCAGTGATGACGTTGCCGGTAACCGTGATAACCCCTGGCCCGCTGCCGCTGGGCCAACAGACTTCGCGCCTGATCACCGAGGATCTGGCGCCCTCCGCATGGGATGAGCTTTATGGCAAACATGCGCGACGCGCTCAGACCGATGCACTGACCTCTGGTTACGCGATGCCCGGCGCAGAGGACAAGGGCCCGGCCGTGGTCACGTTGAAAAGCAACAATGGCGCTACCCAGACCCTTGGTCTGATCGGCGGCGACAATCAGATTCAAATGAGTGCCGAGGGTGCACTGACGCGACGTACTTTCGCCGCCCCGAACACTGACAGGCTTAATCTGCACGGCCAGAGTCTGGGCGCTTATTACAGCCTCGTGGGCGCGCAAGGCTGGCATGTTGACCTGACGGCCAGCGGCGGCCGGGTCAGTGGTTTCAGTCGTACCGCGCAAGGTAACCGTCAGGTCACCGAAGGCAGCGCGATGACATTTTCTGTCGAGGGCGGTTATCCGATCGGCTTGGGTGAGAATTGGGTGGTTGAACCGCAAGCGCAACTGATCAATCAACGCATTAGCCTCGACGCTCCTTACGCCAGCGCGGGCAACGCTTCCTCGACTGACCTGACAGCGTGGAGCGGCCGCGTCGGTGCGCGGTTGAAAGGCAGTTATGACTTGAACGGGTTGCCGGTCGAGCCTTACGTGCGCACTAACCTGTGGCACACGGTCTATACCGGCAGCACGGTGACGCTGGATCAGGTCGACAAGATCAGCAGCAGCCGCAAATCTTCAACCGTGGAGTTGGGTTTGGGACTGGTGGCACGGGTCACGCCGGCAGTGAGCCTGTACATGAGCGCCGATTACAGCAGCGACGTGGATGACAACGACCTTAACGGAATCATTGGCAGCCTCGGGGTGCGGATGCGCTGGTGAGCCTCTGAACGCTGAAGAACCTTGTGGGAGCGGGCTTGCCCGCGAAAGCGGTGTCACCTTCAACTTTATCGTTGACTGACACGGCGCCTTCGCGAGCAAGCCCGCTCCCACAATTGGGATGCGGTTGCGAATCAGCCTTGCGGCTTGAGGATCAACACCGCCAGCGGTGGCAGATTCAGCTCCAGCGACAACGACTGGCCATGGCTGGGTACCTCTTCGGTCAACGCCCCGCCACCATTGCCATAATTGGAACCGGCATAAATGTCGGCATCACTGTTGAACAACTCGGTCCAGCGCCCGGCAAACGGTACGCCGACACGATATGCCTGGCGCGGTACCGGCGTGAAGTTGGCGACGACCAAAACCGGCGAGCCATCCTTGCTCCAGCGCAACCACGCGTAAACGCTGTTGATCGCATCATCGCCAATCAACCACTGGAAGCCTTGCGGGGCGTCGTCCTGATCGTGCAGTGCCGGCTCTTCGCGATACAAACGGTTGAGATCACCAACCAGTTTCTGCACGCCCTTGTGCTCGGAGTACTGCAGCAGGTACCAGTCCAGCTGCTGATCGTGATTCCACTCGCGCCACTGGCCAAACTCGCAGCCCATGAACAACAGTTTCTTGCCCGGGTGCGTCCACATGAAACTCAGGTACGCGCGCAGGTTGGCGAATTTCTGCCAGCGGTCGCCGGGCATCTTGTCGATCAGCGAGTGCTTGCCGTGCACCACTTCATCGTGGGAAATCGGCAGGATGAAACGCTCCGACCAGGCGTAGACCAGACCAAAGCTCAACTCATTGTGGTGATGGGCGCGGTACACCGGATCCTGCTGGATGTAGTGCAGCGAATCGTGCATCCAGCCCATGTTCCATTTGTAGGAAAAGCCGAGGCCGCCCTGCTGGGTGCTCTGGCTGACGCCCGGCCATGCGGTGGATTCTTCAGCGATCACCAGCGCACCCGGGGCTTCCAGCGCGACCACATCGTTCAAATGACGCAGGAAGTCGATTGCTTCGAGATTCTCCCGACCACCGTGGCGGTTCGGCACCCATTCGCCAGCCTTGCGCGAATAGTCGCGATACAACATCGAGGCCACGGCATCGACACGCAGACCATCGATATGGAAGTGTTTCAGCCAATGCAGCGCCGAAGCGAGCATGTAGCCGTGCACCTCGGTGCGGCCGAGGTTGTAGATCAGCGTGTCCCAATCCTGGTGAAAGCCTTCCAGCGGGTTGCCGTATTCGTACAGCGCGGTGCCGTCAAATTGCGCCAGACCATGGGTGTCGGTGGGAAAATGCGCCGGCACCCAGTCGAGAATCACGCCGATGTCGGCCTGGTGACAGGCGTTGACGAATGCGGCGAACTGATCCGGCGTGCCATAACGGGCGCTCGGCGCGAATTGTGAGAGCAACTGGTAACCCCAGGAACCGCCGAACGGGTGCTCCATGATCGGCATCAGTTCGATGTGGGTGAACCCCAGCTCCTTCACATAAGGAATCAGCCGCTCAGCCAGTTCCGGCCAGGTGTACTGACGCGCGACTTCGCCGAGATCATCCAGCTCGCACTGCCAGGAACCGGCGTGCAGCTCGTAGATGGACAAAGGCTTGGAATGCTTTTGCCGATCCTGACGGGCATTCATCCAGTCATGATCCTGCCAGTCGATTTGCAGAGGCGAGGCGACTTTCGAGGCGGTGTCCGGCGGCAGGCTGGTGGCCAGCGCCATCGGGTCGGCCTTGAGCGGCAGAATGCCGTGGGCGCCAAGGATTTCGTACTTGTACAACTCCCCCGCTTGCAGACGTGGGATGAACAGCTCCCAAACGCCCGATGGGTGACGCAGGCGCATCGGGTGGCGACGACCGTCCCAGACGTTGAAATCGCCAACCACCGACACGCGGCGAGCATTCGGTGCCCACACGGCAAAGCGCACGCCGTCGACACCATCAACGGTTTTCAACTGCGCGCCGAGGCAGGCACTGAGGTCGCGGTGGTTGCCTTCGGCGAACAGGTACAAATCCATTTCGCCAAGCAACTGGCCGAAGCTGTACGGATCTTCCGCGACCTGCTCGCCACCGGCCCAGCGCGTACGCAACAGATACGGTCGCGCCTGATCGAAATGCCCGACAAACAGCCCCGGGGTTTCGGTCATCTGCAGCGGACCGAGCTCTTCGCCGCTGTCCTTGTCCAGCACCGCCACACTCAGCGCACCGGGCAGATACGCGCGGATGAACTGGCCGCCGGCGCCATCGCCGTGCGGGCCGAGAATGGAAAACGGGTCGTGATGCTCAGCGCGCACCAAGGCATCGACGTCACGTGCCGAAGGTAACAACGCTTCCTTTACCACACCCTGTTCCTTGTTCGAGAAACTCATGACTACTCTCCACCAAGATCGGAAAAGGGTTTAAGCCCAGTCAATAATCCATACAAGCCGTGCAATGGCACGGGCAGCCACGTAGGGCGGTTTTCCGCTTCATAGGCCACTTCATAAGCGGCTTTTTCCAGGCCGAACAACGCCAGCGCGGCGTCGGCACCCTCAGGATCCTGCCAGGCATGCTCAAGACTAGCTGCCGCCTCGCGATATGACTGAACAAATGCCTCACGCGCTTCACGCAGATAACGCTCGGCAACGCGTTTACGCGCCGCTTCAGCTTCAGTGCTGTTGTCGACGTTGTGCACGTTGATGGTCATCGCCGCGGCGTAATCAAACGAACGCAGTACGCCACTGACATCTTTGTACGGGCTGTGTTTACCGCGACGCTCGCTCAGCGGCCGCGCCGGTTCGCCCTCAAAGTCGATCAGGTAGGCATCGCCCTTGATCACCAGCACCTGGCCCAAATGCAAGTCGCCGTGCACCCGAATGCGCAATCCGCCGGTGGCTTTCTTCGCCAGGTCCTGCACGTGCGCAAGAATGGTTTTCTTCTCATCGAGCAGACGCTTGACCCGTTTCTGGTCCGCCGGGTTCAACTCGCTTTGATGCTGCTTGAGCAGTTTCAACGCGTGTTCGACCTGGGCGGTGACATCCTTGCCCGTTGCTGCCATGTCCTTGCTTGACGACACCTGCGCAGCGAAGTCTTCGTTATCGGTAGGCGCCGCGAGCACCTGGTGCATCTCGCCCAGACGCTGGCCGAGCATGCCGGCGAAATCCTTCAGCTCACCCAAGGCGTTGTAATGTTGCTCCTGCTCGGACATGGCATCGGCCAGCTCATCGCGCAGCGCCCGTTCAAGGTTGTTCTGCGTCCATTCCCACGCGTCGCCCTGATTGCTCAGGTAGCCCTGCGCGATCATCAGCAGGTTGTCTTGACCTTGGGCGTCGCGACGAATCACCGAGCCCAGCAGTGGAGAGATATTGGCAAACCCGGCCTCGGTCAGGTAAGCGCTCATCTCCAGTTCCGGGTGTACGCCAGAAGCGACTTTACGTATGAGCTTAAGCACCAGGTTGTTGCCGATCACCACTGAACTGTTCGATTGCTCGGCCGACAGGTAACGCACATCCGACTCTGCGTTGAGGCCGAGTTTTTCCAGATGGGGGGTCTGTTCGAAGCGGATTTCGCCCTCGATCGATTCCAGCACCGTGTTGTTCTGCATGCCCTGCAGCACCGCGCGGACGAAGGTCTCCAGGCTGAACGCATCGGTGATCAGACCGACTTGGCGCACACGGCGGACCCGCGACAGCGCCAATTGCTGCGGCAATGGCGGGCCGACGTGGTCCTCGGCGATAAAGCCGAACGGCAGTTGATAACGGTTGGTCTGGCCGCCACTGGTGACTTCGATCTCGCTGAGCAGCACCGGGTGCTGGGCATCGCCGAAGCGCACGCCGTAAGCCAGATTGACCTTCTCGATCGCCGCATCCTTGCCAGCGAACCAGCGCCGGTTCTGCAGCCAGCTCGGCAGAATGCTTTGCTCCAGTGTGTTGCGCGACGGCGCTTCGAGCAGTTCTTCCATGCGTTTTTTCAGCACCAGCGTGGTGAAGTCCGGCAGGCTTTGCGCCGGCTCGACGTGCCAGCTCGGCATCTGGTTTTCCGTTGCCAGCGCAAACCAATAGAAGCCATAAGGCGCGAGGGTCAGGAGGAAATTCAGTTGGCCGATAGGCGGGAACGCGTTACCGCCGAGCATTTCCACCGGCACCATGCCGACATACGCCGACAGATCCAGTTCGACCGCTTGCGCACTGCGCGAGACGTTGGCCACGCACAGAATGATTTCATGCTTACCGTCGGCATCGGTGTATTCGCGGGTGTAGGCCAGCACGCGACGGTTGGTCGGCGACAGCATCTTCAAAGTACCGCGGCCAAAGGCTTTCGACTGCTTGCGCACGGCCAGCAGACGCCGCGTCCAGTTCAACAGCGAATGGGGATCGCCGGACTGGGTTTCGACGTTGACCGACTGATAACCATACTGCGGATCCATGATCGGCGGCAGCACAAGACTGGCCGGATCGGCGCGGGAGAAACCGCCGTTGCGGTCGATCGACCACTGCATGGGCGTACGCACGCCGTCGCGGTCGCCAAGGTAAATGTTGTCGCCCATGCCGATTTCGTCGCCGTAATACAGCGTGGGCGTGCCCGGCATCGACAGCAACAGGCTGTTGAGCAGTTCGATGCGGCGCCGATCGCGTTCCATCAGTGGTGCGAGTCGGCGGCGAATGCCGAGGTTGATCCGTGCGCGACGGTCAGCGGCGTAGTAGTTCCACAGGTAATCGCGCTCGCGGTCGGTGACCATTTCCAGGGTCAGTTCATCGTGGTTGCGCAAGAAGATCGCCCACTGGCAGTTCGCCGGAATCTCCGGGGTCTGGCGGAGAATATCGGTAATCGGGAAGCGATCTTCCTGAGCCAGCGCCATGTACATGCGCGGCATCAGCGGGAAGTGAAAGGCCATGTGGCATTCGTCGCCGTTGACCCCAGCGGCATCGGTGTCGCCGAAGTACAGCTGAGTGTCTTCCGGCCACTGGTTGGCCTCGGCGAGCAACATGCGATCAGGGTAATTGGCGTCGATCTCGGCACGGATCTGCTTGAGGACGTCGTGAGTCTCGGGCAGGTTTTCGTTATTGGTGCCGTCGCGCTCGATCAGGTACGGAATCGCATCAAGGCGCAGACCGTCGATGCCCATGTCCAGCCAGTAACGCATCACCGACAACACCGCTTTCATCACTTGCGGGTTGTCGAAGTTCAGATCGGGCTGGTGCGAGTAGAAACGGTGCCAGAAATACTGGCCGGCGACCGGATCCCAGGTCCAGTTGGATTTTTCGGTGTCGAGGAAGATGATCCGCGTGCCGTCGTATTTCTGGTCGTCATCCGACCAGACATAAAAGTCCCGCGCCGCCGAACCGGGCTTGGCTTTACGCGCGCGCTGGAACCAGGGGTGCTGGTCGGAAGTGTGGTTGATGACCAGCTCGGTAATCACCCGCAGGCCGCGTTTGTGCGCTTCGGCAATAAAGCGCTTGGCGTCGGCCATGGTCCCGTAATCGCTGTGCACGCCGCGGTATTCGGCGATGTCGTAACCGTCGTCGCGGCGTGGCGAAGGGTAGAACGGCAGAAGCCAGATGGTGTTGACGCCGAGATCGGCAATGTAATCGAGTTTGGCGATAAGCCCGGGAAAGTCGCCGATCCCGTCATTGTTGGAGTCGTAGAACGATTTGACGTGAACCTGATAAATCACCGCGTCCTTGTACCAGAGCGGGTCTTTGATGAAGGCGGCTGCCTTGGGTTTCTTCGCCATGTGGAACTCCTGAAAATTCGTGTCTGCGCGCTGTACTGACTTTGTAGGAGCTGCCGAAGGCTGCGATCTTTTGATCTTGACCTTCTAAAAACCAGATCAAAAGATCGCAGCCTTCGGCAGCTCCTACAGAGGTTGAGCGAGCGTTAACTTGCTGAAATTCGCCAAATCCCGAACGGCTGATACGCAGGGTCAATGCGCATGAATTGATATTTGCCGTGCCAATCCCAGCGATGGCCATTCATCAAATCTTCGCCATGAGTGGTGGCGTCATCCGCCAGGCCCATTTCCCACAGCGGCAGTTCGAAATTCGCTTCCTGAACGTTATGCGGATCGAGGCTGACCGCGACCAGGATGAAATTGCTGCCGTCGGCGATGCGCTTGCCGAAATACAGAATGTTGTCGTTCCAGGCGTTGTAGATTTTCAGGCCCAAATGCGTGTGCAGCGCCGGGTTCTGCCGTCGAATGCGGTTGAGTTGGGCAATCTCGGCAATGATGTTGCCTGGCGCGGTGAAATCGCGGACACGGATCTCGTATTTCTCTGAATCCAGATATTCCTCTTTGCCCGGCACCGGTGCCGATTCGCACAACTCGAAGCCGGAATACATGCCCCACAGGCCCGAGCCCATGGTCGCCAGAGCCGCGCGGATGAGGAAACCGGGACGCCCTGACTCGTGCAGGAACGCCGGGTTGATATCCGGGGTATTGACGAAGAAATTTGGCCGGTAGCACTCGCGCCACGGCGACTGGTTCAGCTCGGTGAAATATTCCGCCAGTTCGGCCTTGGTGTTGCGCCAGGTGAAGTAGGTGTAGCTCTGCGAATAACCGACCTTGCCCAGACGCGCCATCATCGCCGGCGTGGTAAAGGCTTCGGCGAGGAAAATCACTTCCGGGTACAGCGTGCGCACGTCGGCAATGAGCCATTGCCAGAACGGCAGCGGTTTGGTGTGCGGGTTGTCGACGCGAAAGATCTTCACGCCTTCCTTGACCCAGCCCACCACGATGTCACGCAGCTCGACCCACAGGCTCGGAATCGCATCCGGCGCGTAGAAGTCGACGTTGACGATGTCCTGGTATTTCTTCGGCGGGTTTTCGGCGTATTTGATCGTGCCGTCCGGGCGCCAGTTGAACCAGCCCGGATGCTCCTTGAGCCACGGGTGATCCTGAGAACACTGAATGGCGAAGTCGAGGGCGATTTCCAGACCATGATCGGCGGCGGCGGCCACCAGGCGGCGGAAGTCTTCACGCGTGCCGAGCTGCGAGTGAATCGCTTCGTGGCCGCCCTCCTCGCTGCCGATCGCGTACGGGCTGCCGGGATCGTCGGGCCCGGCGGTCAGGGAATTGTTGCGGCCCTTGCGGTGGGCGCGGCCGATCGGGTGAATCGGCGTGAAATACAGCACGTCGAAGCCCATGTCCTGAATCATCGGCAGGCGCGAGTGCACGTCGTTGAAGGTGCCGTGACGCTTGGGGTCGTCGGTGATCGAGCGCGGAAACAGTTCATACCAACTGGCGAACTCTGCAAGTTCACGCTCGACGTCCATCGGGAATTCGGCGCTGACGCTGAGATAGGCGCGGTGATCGGCCTGAGCCATCAGCTCTGCACTGCGCGAGTGCAGAAACAGCGCGACCTGTTCGGTTTCGAGCAGGCCGGACAACTCATGGTGCAGTGCGGCGAGTTGCTCGCTGAGCTGGCCTTCGCTGCGTTCGGCGGCCTGTTGCACCATGGTTCGGCCTTCCTGCAGCTCCAGCGAAACGGGCACCGCAGCGCTGTGCTTCTTCTCAAGCTCATACTGGAAACTGGCGAAATGGTCGATCCACGCTTCGATGCAATAGAGGTAGCGGCCCTGCTCTTGCGGACGGAAGCGGCCTTGCCAGGTGTTGTTGCCCTGATCGGCCATGACCTCGGTCTGCCAGGATTCCTGGCCTTCCTCGCGCCAGCGGATGCGCACGGCGAGCTTGTCATGACCGTCGGCAAACACTTTGCTGGTTACCACGACCTCGCGCCCGGCAATCGATTTGACTGCAAACTGGCCGCCGTCGAGCGTCGGCATGGTGTTTTCGATGACGATACGCGGCAGCAGCAACGCCTGCGACAGCGGCATGTGCGGGTTGTAACTCAGCTCTGAAGGTTTTTCAGCAGTCATTGAGCATCTCTCCTTAACGCCCCAAGGACGCTCTTGTGCCAGAACAGTATTCGCGACAAAGCGCCGGCCCTGTCATGAACTCACTTAGTTTCCGAGCAACCGGCGCGGGGAAAAGTTCAGATGAAATTATCGAGACGCACGCACGGATCGAATCAGCCGTGACCGGGTCAACTCACTTAAGCACGTCCCACGCCATGTGCCATACGGAGGTCACCTGATGAGCATCCCGATCCCGGCAGAAACGCCTGATCCGAACATCGACAAACCCACCCTGCCCGAGACCGAGCCGCCGGCGGTTCCGGAACAAGAACCGCCCGGCACCACGCCACCGCCAAAAGAAGAACCACCGAGCACAATGCCGCCGGTAATCGTCTGACATATCCATATCTGTTTTGATCGTTCCCACGCTCCGCGTGGGAACGATGATCAGCCGGCAGGGAGTCAGAGGTGGTCGTTCTTGTCGACGTCCTTTTCGAACACTCTCACCACGTAAGGCATCACGCTGAAGATCGCCAGCGCCAGGATGGTACTGAGCAAGGCCGTCGCCTCCTTGCCGAGCCCTGCCGCCACGCCGATCGCTGCGGTCATCCATAAACCGGCCGCTGTGGTCAGGCCTTTGACATGCGCTTCATCGCCCTGCTGATTTTTCAGAATGGTCCCGGCGCCGAGAAAGCCTATCCCGGCGATCACGCCCTGCAGCACTCGGCTCATGGCATCGGACTCGGCGCCCGAGGTCTGCGGCACCAATACAAACAGCGCAGCGCCCAACGCCACCAGCATGTGCGTGCGCACGCCCGCTGCCTTGCCTTTATGTTCACGCTCGAAACCGAGAATCCCGCCGAGAATCGCCGCCATCACCAGACGTACGGTGATCCGTGTCATCTGCGAGGCATCGCCAATGTCGGCAAATTCGGCTTGCATCGTTGCCCACACTTCATCCCACCAGTCTTCCATCGTGCTTCCCTTGTTATTGGCCTGATAAGCGATGGACAACAGCGACCATTAATCGGTTGCGCAGAACGATCGGCGCGTTGCGCTTCCTAACGTGCAGACCTAACCGGAAAAAGGACTGCCGTCATGCCCGTTCGAATCGATGAAACCAATCCCGAGCAGAAAGTGTGTTTTTTCACTGTTGAACATGGCGAGGAAATTCGTATCTGCGACACGCTGGAAGTCCTGACCGATAGCGACAAAGCCATGTCGTTCGTGGAAATTGAAGGCAAACGCACCTACGTGACCGAAGCGGAAGCCGACGCCCTCACCGTCGCTGGGGCCAAAGACGGGCGCAAACATCTGAAAGCCGACGATCGTGATTCGGTGGTTTGATTGACCTCGATCAACACCCCGCGCAGACGCCTGCAACAGGCGTTTGCGCCGCGCCCGGCCTGATGCTTCAAGTTGTCGCAGGCACCGCGCCAAAGCTCATCTGATCCGCTTTTAATTGCCAGAGCTGAGTCTGTTCTGCAAACAGATCGGCGCTCATAGTGCATTGGCCTGATGGAGGCTGATGAGCGAACGAACATGAGCGAGCAAATCCCCGTCCGAACCGTAGAAGCAACGCCGACTATAAAAAGCGTACCCGCGCGCCCTCTGAAAGCGACTGCCGGATCCACCGATAAGCAGATCCATACCCGCAGTTTCACCGGTCTGTTCCGCAACCTGCGTATGAGCGGCGCCGGAGTGCTGTTCGTGCTGTTCTTCGGCACCGCGTGGTTGAACTGGGGCGGTCGGCAGGCGGTGCTGTGGGATCTGGCGGAAAGCAAATTTCACATTTTCGGCGCGACGTTCTGGCCGCAGGATTTCATTCTGCTCTCGGCGCTGCTGATCATTGCCGCGTTCGGACTCTTCGCCATCACTGTGTTCGCCGGGAGGGTCTGGTGCGGTTACACCTGCCCTCAGAGTTCGTGGACGTGGATCTTCATGTGGTGCGAGAAGATCACCGAAGGCGAGCGCAACCAGCGGATCAAGTTGCAAGTCGCGCCGTGGAGCCTGAACAAGCTCGCCCGGCGCGCGGCCAAGCACACATTGTGGCTGGCAATCAGCGTGATCACCGGCCTGACCTTCGTCGGCTACTTCACCCCGATCCGCCCGCTGGCCGAAGCACTGCTGACTCTGCAAATCGGTGGCGTCAGCCTGTTCTGGGTACTGTTCTTTGCCGCCGCCACTTACATCAACGCCGGCTGGCTGCGTGAGGCGGTGTGCATGCACATGTGCCCGTATGCGC
Organism: Pseudomonas sp. TSRC2-2; assembly: GCF_049897785.1. Taxonomy (NCBI): domain Bacteria; kingdom Pseudomonadati; phylum Pseudomonadota; class Gammaproteobacteria; order Pseudomonadales; family Pseudomonadaceae; genus Pseudomonas; species Pseudomonas sp. TSRC2-2. The sequence goes on along the minus strand of NZ_JAFCWZ010000010.1, from coordinate 96,589 downwards.
GGTTCCAGAGTGTGATGTTCGACAAGGACACGCTGACCATTGCCTACGACGCCGCCCGTGGCGAGAACCGTGGCCCGCGCAAACGTGAGGTACGCCCCGTCGAAGCAGGTCTGGGCGATTGCATCGATTGCCAGTTGTGCGTGCAGGTCTGCCCGACTGGCATCGACATTCGCGATGGCTTGCAGATGGAATGCATTGGCTGCGCCGCGTGCATCGACGCCTGCGATTCGATCATGGACAAAATGCATTACCCGCGCGGCTTGATTCGCTACAGTTCCGAGCGTCAATTACAGGGTGGCAAGACTCATCTGCTGCGTCCACGTCTGATCGGCTATACGGCGGTGTTGTTGGTGATGATTGGAGCGCTAGCGCTGGCCCTGGTCGAGCGGCCGATGGTATCGCTGGACGTAACCAAGGATCGCGGGTTGTTTCGTGAGAATGCTCAGGGGCAGATCGAGAATATTTACTCGCTGAAAGTGATCAACAAGACTCAGCAGCGTCAGGAATACCGGTTGAGTCTGGTTGGCGCTGAAGGATTCGAGCTGCAGGGCAAGACGGCACTGAGCCTGGCGCCGGGAGAGATTGTCGATGTGCCGGTGTCGGTGGCAATGACGACCGAGCGCCCGGCGAGCAGCTCGCAAACATTGAGCTTCAAGATTGAAGACATTGACGAACCGCAGATTTACAGCGTGGCGAACAGCCGGTTTGTGGCGCCGATGAATCGCTGATTGTCGTTAGACTGCGATGCTTTCATTCGCGACTCCTTTACAAGAACCCACCGGATCCACCGATGAAACGCTACGAAAAATTTGCCGACGACATCGCTGAACTGATCCGCTCCGGCGTGCTGGGCCCTGGCCAGCGGGTGCCTTCGGTGCGCTATGCCAGCCAGACTTACGGGGTCAGCCCGTCAACAGTGTTTCAGGCTTATTACCTGCTCGAACGCCGCGGGCTGATTCGCGCCCGGCCGCGTTCCGGTTACTTCGTCAACGCTCATACGCCGAGCACATTCTCCGAGCCGGTCATCAGCAGCCAGGTCAACGAGTCCACTGAAGTCGACGTCAGCGAACTGGTGTTCTCGGTGCTCGATTCGATCAAGGACCCCACCACCGTGCCGTTCGGTTCGGCCTTCCCCAGCCCGATGCTGTTTCCCCTGCAGCGCCTGTCACGCTCGCTCGCCAGCGCCGCGCGGGACATGGATCCGCGCATGGTGGTGACCGACATGTCGCCGGGCAACCCGCAACTGCGTCGGCAGATCGCCCTGCGTTACATGGTCGGCGGCCTGATGCTGCCGATGGAAGAATTGCTCATCACCAACGGCGCCCTTGAAGCGCTGAACCTGTGCCTGCAAGCGGTGACCGAGCCGGGTGATCTGGTGGCCATCGAAGCCCCGGCGTTTTATGCCAGCCTGCAAGTGCTCGAACGCCTGAAGCTCAAAGCCGTGGAAATTCCCGTGCATCCACGCGACGGCATCGACCTCGGCGTACTGGCGCAAACCCTTGAACGTCACCCGATCAAGGCCTGTTGGTGCATGACCAGTTTCCAGAACCCGATGGGCGCGAGCATGCCCGAGGCGAACAAGCAGGAACTGGTCGAGCTGCTGCGCCAGCATCAGGTGCCGTTGATTGAGGACGACGTCTACGCTGAGCTTTATTACGGGCAACAGGCGCCGAAACCGGCCAAGGCCTTCGACACCGAGGGCTTGGTCATGCATTGCGGCTCGTTCGCCAAGAGCCTTGCACCCGGCTATCGCATCGGCTGGGTCGCCGCCGGGCGCTACGCGCAGAAAATCGAACGGCTGAAGCTGATGACCTCGTTATGCGCTTCGATGCCGGCGCAAGCGGCGATCGCCGACTATCTGCAACACGGCGGCTACGACCGGCATCTGCGCAAACTGCGCTATGCCCTGGAAGAACAGCAAAGCGCGATGCTTGCCGCAATTGCCCGTTATTTCCCCGCTCAGACTCGGGTCAGCCAACCGGCGGGCGGCTATTTTCTATGGCTGGAATTGCCGGAGCAGATGGATTCGCTGAAGCTGTTTCAAATGGCGCTGGCGCAAGGCATCAGCATCGCGCCGGGGCCGATTTTCTCGCCGACCCAGCGTTTCAGAAATTGCATTCGCTTGAATTACGGCAGCCCGTGGAGCGAGGAATCGGAAAAGGCCATGGAGACGTTGGGACGGATTGTGCGTTCGTTCTGAGGATTTTGTGCCGTTTGCACCGGCCTCATCGCTGGCAAGCCAGCGATGAGGACCGCACTGTCAGCGAAAATCATTCGACCCTAGCGCCCGCCTCCCAAATCAACAAACGTCCCCGTCGCGTAAGAAGCCTTGTCGGACAGCAACCAGACAATCGCCTCCGCGACCTCATCCGGCCGGCCGCCACGGGCCATCGGGATGGCCGACTCAAGCTTGCTGACCCGATCAGGATCGCCGCTCAAGGCATGGAAATCGGTATAGATGTAGCCCGGACGCACGGCATTCACACGGATTCCCTCGCCTGCGACTTCTTTCGACAGGCCGATGGTGAACGTATCCAGCGCGCCTTTGGATGCAGCGTAATCAACGTATTCGTTTGGCGACCCGAGGCGAGCCGCGACCGAGGACACGTTGACGATGCTGCCGCCCTGCCCGCCATGTTTGGGTGACATGCGCAGGATCGCGTGTTTGGCGCAGAGAATTGGCGCCAGTACGTTGGTTTTCATGATTTTGAGGATGCGAAATTCGGACATTTCATCGACTCGCGACTTCTGCCCGACGGTGCCGGCATTGTTGACCAGCGACGTGACGCGGCCCAGTTCGGTGTCGACACGGCTGAACATCGCGATCACTTCGTCTTCGATGCTGACATCGGCGCGCACTGCGATGGCTTGGGCGCCCAAGGCTCTGACCTGCTCGAGCACGCTGTGTGCGGCCTGTTCATCCGACTGATAGTTGATGCAGATCCGGTAGCCCTGTTCGGCCGCCAACAATGCCGTGGCTGCGCCGATTCCGCGCCCGCCACCGGTGATGACAATGACTTTATCCATGCTGGCCTTCCCCTACGTACACACGTAACAGTCGGGGGAAGGATAACTGCCATTCATGGCTTTTGCATGAGTTCTATGGTGTTTGCACCATCGCCTTCGCGAGCAGGCTCGTTCCCACAAAGTGTCTAGACCACCGCCAAACGCTGGCCGCGCACGATGTCCTGCATGAAACGCTCCGCCGGCATCGGGTGGCCGAGCAGATAGCCCTGCAGCGAATCACAGCCCAGTTTCGTCAGGAAGTCCTGCTGGGCACCGGTCTCGACACCCTCGGCGACAATCCGCAGATCCAATGCCTGGCCCAGCGCCACGATCGCCGAAACGATCGCCGCATCATCGCTGTCGTGCTCCAGGTCGCGGACGAAACCGCGATCGATCTTCAACTCATTGGCCGGCAGACGCTTGAGGTACATCAGGCTGGAATAACCGGTGCCAAAGTCGTCGATCGACAGGTCGACGCCCATGTCCGACAGCTCTTGCAGCACAGTCATGCTCGCGTCAGCGTCGCTCATGGCAGTGGTTTCAGTGATTTCCAGGGTCAGGCTGTTGGCCGGCAACTGGTGGGTCGCCAGCGCCTTGGCCACGCTTTGCACCAGCCCGGCGTGGCAGAACTGCAGCGCCGAGAGGTTCACGGCAATGCGCCAGTCGGTGTAGCCCAGCACGTACCACTCGCGCATTTGCCGGCAGGCTTCGTTGAGTACCCATTCGCCCATCGGAATGATCAGCCCGGTTTTCTCCGCCAGATCGATGAACTTGTCCGGCATCAACATGCCATGCAGCGGATGCGCCCAACGCAGCAGCGCTTCGGCCCCGACCGGGCGGCCATTGGCGGCGTCGAATTTGGGCTGGTAATGCAGACAAAACTGGTTGTGCTCGATGGCCGCGCGCAGGTCCTGTAACAGTTGCAGTTGTTTGCGCGCGTTGGTGTTCATCGACGCATCGAAGAAGCTGTAGCCGTTTTTGCCGCCGCCCTTGGCGTGGTACATCGCGGCGTCGGCGTTCATCAGCAGTTCCTGGGCGTTGTCGCCGTTGCCCGGGTACAAGGCAATGCCGACACTGGCGGAAATCTGCAGGTCATGTTCGGCGACGCGGAACGTGCGGGCGATCAGGCCGACCTGACGCGCGGCCAGGCTCAAGGCGTCGTTGGGCTCGCTCAAACGCACGAGCAGAACGAATTCATCGCCCCCGATTCGCGCCAGAGTGTCCTGGCTGCGCAAGTCTTCGCGCAGACGTACGCCGACTTCACGCAGCAATTGGTCGCCCATGTGATGGCCGAACGCGTCGTTGACGGGTTTGAAACCGTCGAGATCGATGAACATCAAGGCGAAGCAGCCGCCCTGTTCTTCAACCTTTTTCATCGCCTGGTTGATGCGGTCATCCAGCAGCATGCGATTGGGCAGACTGGTCAGCGGATCGTGCAGGGCCAACTGGGTGAGTTCGCGGTTGGCCACCGTCAGCGAGTGCGCCAGATCGGCGGTGCGTGCTTCGAGGCGGGCGTCGAGAATCGAGGTCAACAGGGCAATCGACAGCACCGCCAGGGTGGTGACCACCACCAGACTGTCGAGGCCATTACCCTTCAAGCCATTGAGCGTCGCGCCGCAGAAACTGCCGTCGGGAAATTGCGCGGCCGCCATGCCGGTGTAATGCATGCCAACAATCGCCACACCCATGATCACCGCTGCGCCGGCACGAATCAGCCGCACATAAGGCGATTGTTGGCGCAAACGAAAGGCGATCGACAACGCCGCTGCCGAGGCGCCGACGGCGATCAGTAACGAAGCACTGAACAGCGTCGGGTCGTAATCGATGCCCGGGGTCATGCGCAGCGCGGCCATGCCGGTGTAGTGCATGGCGCTGATGCCCGCGCCCATGATCAAGGCGCCGAAACCCAGTTGCGCTAGCGGCAGTTTCGGTTGACTGACCAGCCACAAGGCGAAGCCGCAGGACAACACCGCGATCAGCAATGACAAAGCGGTCAGGGCGAAGTCATATCCCAGGTCGATCGGCAATTTGAAGGCGAGCATGCCGATGAAATGCATCGACCAGACGCCAACGCCCATTGCCAACGCGCCGCCCGCCGTCCAGAAATGCACGGCGCGCCCTTTCGCCGTGGCGATGCGCCCGGTCAGGTCAAGCGCCGTGTAGGAAGCAAGAATGGCCACGCACAACGAAATGAAAACCAGGGTGAAAGAGTAGCTGCCGATGAGCATGGACGTTCTCGTGACAAGCCGAAACCGTACTGCTTCCATTCTCGGTCGGGCAAATGCGGCGATTGTACTGATTGCGCGGAAGAACGCACTGACAAAGTAACCAAATTGCCATCAAGCCGATGAAACGCTTGTTCGATCGTCCTACAAGGCTCTGCTGTGGGCTTTAGCCCGAGCTGAGCTGGCGGATGAAGATCGTTCCCATGCTCTGCGTGGTAATGCAGCCGGGGACGCTCCGCGTCCCTTTCAAAGCCGAACACAGAGCGCCCGTAGAGGCGTTCCCACGCAGAGCGTGGGAACGATCATCGGGTGGCGTCGCTGACGTCGAGTTCGCCATCCCAGCCGCCGCCGAGCGCGGCAATCAGCTGCACACTGGCAATCAGTCGGTTCTGCAGGATATTCAGCACACTGCGCTCATTGCTCAGCGCGGTGGCCTGCACCACGACCACGTCGATGTAGGCAATCAGGCCAGCCTTGTACTGGTTTTCCGTCAGGCGCAGGGAATCGCGGGCAGCATCCAGCGCTTCCTGGCGCACCGCCGCTTCGTCCTCATACACCTTGAGCTGGACCAGGTAGTTTTCCACTTCGCGGAACCCGTCGAGCACCGTCTGGCGATAGCGGGCGACGGTTTCGTCGTAGGCCGCTTCGCTGCGGTCGACCTCGGCCGAGCGAATGCCGCCGTCAAATAGCGGCAACGACAGCTGCGGGCCGACCGACCAGAAACGGTTCGGCAGGCTGATCAGGTTTTTCGAGGTGCTGCTGCTGTAACCGCCGCTCAGACTCAGGGTCAGGTCCGGGTAATACGCGGCTTTAGCCACGCCGATGTTGGCGTTGGCGGCGATTACCGAGCGTTCGGCCGAAGCGATGTCAGGACGGCGTTCCAGCAGCTGTGAAGGCAAGCTCAGCGGTACTTGCGGCAGATTCGGGATGCTCTGGCTTTCGGCGATGCTGAAGTTGGCCGGTGCTTCGCCGGTCAGTACGGCAATAGCGTTTTCGAACTGTGCACGCTGCCAGATCAGGTCGACCAGATCAGCCTGGGTGCTTTTCAACTGGGTTTGCGCCTGCGCTACCGCATCGCGCCCGGAAACCCCGGCGCGATACTGATTCTGGGTCATTTTCAACGAGCGCTCGTAAGCGGCAACGGTGGCTTCAAGCAGGCGCTTCTGCTGGTCGATGACCCGCAGCTGCAAATAGTTCTGCACCAGTTCCGACTGCTGGCTCAGGCGCATCGCCGCCAGATCGGCAAAACTCGCTTGGGCGTTGGCTTCGTCCGCCTCCAGCCCACGGCGCAGTTTGCCCCACACATCCGCTTCCCAACTCACGCCCAACTGCGCGGTATACGTGTCACGAATACCGCTTGAGGAACTGCTCAGGCTTGAACTGCTGCTGCCAGTGCCCTGACTTGAACGGTTCTTGCCCAGACTCAGGTCGACGCTCGGATAAAACGCCCCGCGCGCACTGCGCACCAGAGCCTGCGCCTGACGGAACTGCGCCTCGGATTGGGCGACGGTCTGGTTGGCGCTGTTGAGTTTCACGATCAGTGCGTTGAGCTGCTGATCGCCGTACAGCTCCCACCAGGCGCCCCGGGCGAGCGAGTCGCTGGGGTTGGCCTGACGCCAGCCTTCGGCTTCCTTGAACTGAGCAATTTCTGCGGTTTGCGGGCGCTCGTAGTCCGGGCCGACGGCGCAAGCGCTGAGTAGCGCCACGCACAACGACAGGCTCAACAGGCGGGAGCCGCGCACGGTGGCCAAGTGGATAAGCGAACGGTCAGTCATAGCGGAGTTTCCAGAGCGGCATCAGTGCGCACGCCACGCCATTTGTTGAAACGATGGCGCAGCTTGTCGAGATAAAGGTAAACCACCGGGGTGGTGTAAAGGGTCAGGACCTGGCTGAACACCAGGCCGCCAATGATGGTCAGGCCCAGCGGCTGGCGCATTTCCGCACCTTCGGCGCGGCCGAGCAGCAGCGGCAAGGCGCCGAGGATCGCCGCCAGCGTGGTCATCAGAATCGGCCGCAGCCGTTGCAGGCAGGCACTGCGGATCGACTCCAGCGGTGACAGCCCCTGATGCCGCTCCAGTTGCAGCGCGAGATCGATCATCAGAATGGCGTTTTTCTTCACCACGCCGATCAGCAGGAATATCCCCAGGAGCGAAATCAGGCTGAACTCGCCGCCGAGTGCATAGATCGACAACAACGCGCCAACCCCGGCCGAGGGCAAGGTGGAGAGAATGGTCAGTGGGTGGATGTAGCTTTCGTACAGCACACCGAGCACCAGATACACCGCCAGCAACGCACCGAGGATCATGAACGGCTGGCTCTTCTGCGTGGCGGCAAAGGCATCAGCGGTACCGGCCATTTTCGCAATGACATCTTCCGGCAGGCCGACTTTGGCAATTGCCCGCTCAATGGCCGCACTGCCCTGCTCTACGGTCACACCTTCGGCCATGTCAAAGGAAATGCTTTCGGAAGCAAACTGGCCTTCATGGCTGACCCGGTCGTTTTCCAGACTGTTTTCGTAGTGAGCGAACGTCGACAGCGGTACCCGCGCACCGTCAGCGGTAATCACCTCGACCTGCTTGAGCGTCACCGGGTCCTGGGCGTATTTCGGGTTGACCTCCATCACCACCTGATACTGGTTGAGGCTGTCGTAGATGGTCGAAATCTGCCGCTGACTGTAGGCGTTGTTCAGCACGGCCGTGACCATGTTCATGTCGACACCGAGGCGCTTGGCCTGATCCCGGTCGACGATCAGCGTGACCTGCTGCGCCCCGGCACCTTCGCGGGCATCGATGGCGGTCAGCTCGGGCAAGGCACGCAGAGCGCTGACCACTTTCGGGAACCATTTGCGCAGCTCGGCGAGGTCGCCGCTTTGCAGAATGTAGGTGTACTGCGAACTGGTCTGTTCGCGGCCGCCGCCAAATTGCAGGTCCTGGTCGGCCATCAACATCAATTGCGCGCCGGGTACTTTGGGCATTTCCTTGCGCAGACGCTCGATGACTTTCTGTGCCGACAGTTGGCGTTCCTTGATCGGCTTCAGGCGCACGATCATGAAGGCATTGTTGGTGCCGTTGTTGCCCCCAATGAATCCGGCCACGCTTTCCACCGCTTCATCCTTGAGCACGGCGCGGCGGAAGGTTTCCATCTTCGGCTGCATGACGTTGAACGACAAACCGTCGTCGCCCCGCACGAAACCGATCAGTTGGCCGGTGTCCTGCTGCGGCAGAAAGGTTTTCGGCACCACCACATAGAGCGCGACGTTGACGCCAACGGTGAGCAACAGGCTGAACAGGGTCAGACGCCGATGACGCAACACCCAGTCGAGGCTGGTGGCGTATTTGCCGACCATCCAGTCGTTGGTCTTCTGGCTCCAGCGTTGCAGGCGGTTTTCCTGCCCCGGCGTATGCGGCTTGAGCCAGCGCGCACAGAGCATCGGCGTCAGCGTGAGGGACACCACCAGCGACACAACGATCGCCGCCGCGAGAGTGATGGAAAATTCGCGGAACAGGCTTTCGACCAGCCCGCCCATGAACAGGATCGACAGGAACACCGCCACCAGCGACACGTTCATCGACAACAAAGTGAAACCGACTTCCTTGGCGCCGAGGTACGCCGCCTGCATCGGTTTGACGCCTTCGTCGATATGCCGGGAAATGTTTTCCAGCACCACGATGGCGTCGTCCACCACCAGTCCGGTGGCCAGTATCAGCGCCATCAGCGACAGGTTGTTCAACGAAAAACCGTAGAGGTACATCACCGCAAAGGTACCGACCAGCGACACAGGCACGGCCAGGGTCGGGATCAACGAGGCGCGAAAGTTACCGAGAAACAGATAGACGACCAGCACCACCAAGGCGACAGCGATCAGCAGGGTCATCTCGGCTTCGTGCAGCGTGGCCTTGATCACCGGCGAGCGATCCATGGCCAGATTGAGTTTGACACTGGCCGGCAGTACCGCTTGCAGTGCAGGCAACTGTGCCTTGATCTCGTTGACCGTTTCGATAATGTTGGCGCCGGCCTGACGGTTGATCACCAGCAGCACCGCCGCATCGTCGTTGAAGAAACCGCTGTTGTAACGGTCTTCGACGCCATCACTGACTTTCGCCACATCCTTGAGACGCAGCGCGGCGCCGTCGGCATAGTGAATGATCAGCGACTCGTAGTCCTTGGCTTTCTCAAGTTGGTCGTTGGCCTGGATCTGCCACAGACGCTGGCCGTCCTCGACCGAACCCTTGGGCCGGCGCACGTTGGCGTCGGCGATGGTCTTGCGCACATCGTCGAGCGCCACGCCGTACTGGTTCAGTGCCTGCGGTTCGAGCTCGATGCGCACCGCCGGCAACGAACTGCCACCGATCTGCACCTCGCCGACGCCCTGCACCTGCGACAGGCTTTGCGAGAGGATCGTCGAGGCCAGGTCGTAGAGCTGGCCTTTTTCCAGCACGTCCGAGGTCAGCGACAGCACCATGATCGGTGCCTGCGACGGGTTGACCTTTTTATAGGTCGGCATGCTGCGCATCCCGCTCGGCAGCAAATTGCGCGACGCATTGATCGCCGCCTGCACTTCGCGCGCCGCGCCGTTGATGTCGCGGTCGAGGTCAAATTGCAGAATGACCCGTGTCGAACCCTGACTGGAACGACTGCTCATGGTGTTGACGCCGGCAATCGCACCGAACGAACGCTCCAGCGGCGTCGCCACCGTCGAAGCCATCACCTCGGGACTTGCGCCAGGCAGACTGGCCTGAACCACGATCACCGGGAAATCCATCTGCGGCAATGGCGACACCGGGAGCAGACCGAAGCTGACCCCACCGAGCAACATGATTGCCAGGGACAGCAGCATGGTTGCCACGGGACGTTTGATGAAAGGGCCGGAGAGGTTCATCGAATGCGATCCTCGCCTTCACACAATTCCCCTGTGGGAGCGGGCTTGCTCGCGAAGACGCCAGCACATCCAACCTGTGCAGCGGCTGACATGCCGCTTTCGCGAGCGAGCCCGCTCCCACAGGGCAGATATGTTCCGACCGTCATACCGCGACCTCTTCACCATCAGCCTTGCTTTTGCCAAAGCGCCGACCGAGGCGGTCGAAATACAGGTAGATCACTGGTGTGGTGAACAACGTCAAGACCTGGCTCACCAACAAACCACCGACCATCACCAGTCCCAGAGGCTGACGCAATTCAGCCCCGGAACCGGTGGCCAGCATCAGCGGCACGGCACCGAACAACGCCGCCAGCGTGGTCATCAGAATCGGCCGGAACCGCAACAGCGCCGCTTGATAGATCGCCTCTGCCGGGGCCATGCCCTGGGTTCGCTCGGCGTCGAGGGCGAAGTCGATCATCATGATCGCGTTCTTCTTGACGATACCGATCAGCAGAATGATGCCGATGATCGCGATCATCCCCAGATCGTTGCCACTGAGCAGCAACGCCAGCAAGGCACCGACTGCGGCCGACGGCAAGGTCGAGAGAATGGTGATCGGGTGGATGTAACTCTCGTAGAGCACGCCGAGCACGATGTACATGGTTACCACCGCTGCGAGAATCAGCAGCAAGGTGCTCGACAGCGAAGCCTGAAACGCTTGCGCCGCGCCCTGAAACTGGGTCTGCACGCCCACCGGCATGCCGATGTCCTGCTGCACCTGCTCGATGATGTCCACGGCATGCCCCAACGCCACGCCGGGCGCGAGGTTGAACGACATCATCACCGCCGGGAACTGGCCAATGTGGGTGATCGCCAATTGCGCCTGACGCTCTTCGACGTGGGCCAGACTCGACAGGCGTACCTGCGCGCCGTCAGTGGTCTTGACGTGAATCTGATCAAGCGCCTGCGGGCCGATTTTCTCGCCGGCCTGGGCTTGCAGCACCACGCGGTACTGGCTGGCCTGGGTGTAAATGGTCGAAATCTGCCGCTGGCCGAACGCGTCATATAGCGCATCGGTGATATTGGCCACCGAAACACCCAGACGCGAAGCGGCGTCGCGGTCGATCACCAGATAGACCTGCAAGCCTTTGTCCTGCAGATCACTGGCAACATCGGTCAACTCCGGACGCTGTGCCAGCGCCTCGACCAGACGGCCGCTCCACTGGCTGAGCAGTTCGGAGTCCGGTGAAGACATGCTGAACTGGTACTGGGTGCGGCTGACCCGATCCTCGATGGTCAGGTCCTGCACCGGCTGCATGAACAGACGAATGCCGACCAGTTTGTCCAGCCGTGGTTGCAGGCGTGCGATCACTTCGCTGGCCGTCAGGTCGCGCTCGCCATGAGGCTTGAGGTTGATCAGCAAGCGGCCGCTGTTGAGCGTGGCGTTGTCGCCGTCGACGCCAATATAGGACGACAGGCTCTGCACCGCCGGATCTTCGAGGATGATCTTCGCCAGTTGCTGCTGCCGCTCGCCCATCGCCGCGAAGGAGATTGACTGCGGCGCTTCGGAGATGCCCTGAATCACACCGGTGTCCTGCACTGGAAAGAAGCCCTTCGGCACGATCACATAGAGGAACACGGTCAACGCCAGTGTGCCGATTGCGACCAGCAGAGTCAGCGGCTGATGCTTGAGCACCCAGCGCAGCATCCGCCCGTATTCCTTGATCATCCAATCGATGAACGCACCGCTGGCGCGATAGAAACGGCCTTGCTCATGTTCCTGCGGTTCACGCTTGAGCAAACGCGCGCACATCATCGGCGTCAGGGTCAGCGACACGACCAGGGAAATAAGAATTGCCACGGCCAAAGTAATGGCGAATTCACGGAACAGGCGCCCCACCACATCGGCCATGAACAGCAGCGGAATCAGTACGGCAATCAGTGACAGCGTCAGGGAGATCAGAGTGAAACCGATCTGTTTCGCGCCCTTGAGCGCGGCCTGCATCGGGCTGTCACCTTCCTCGATGAAGCGCGAGATGTTCTCGAGCATGACGATGGCGTCGTCGACCACGAAACCGGTGGCAATGGTCAGCGCCATCAGCGTCAGGTTGTTCACCGAGAAGCCGGCGAGGTACATCACGCCGAAGGTGCCGATCAACGACAGCGGCACGGCAACCGAGGGAATGATCGTCGCACTGGCGCGGCGTAGAAACAGGAACGTGACCATGACCACCAGCGCGATGGCGATCAGCAGTTCGTGCTGCACATCGGTAACCGAGGCACGAATGGTCTGGGTGCGATCCGTCAGCACGGTGACATCAAGGCCGGCCGGCAGATTATCAGTGATGCTCGGCAGCAAGGCCTTGATGCGGTCGACCACTTCGATGACGTTGGCACCGGGCTGACGCTGGATGTTCAGCAGCACCGCCTGATTCTGGTTGGCCCATGCGGCCAGCCGCTCGTTCTCGGCGCCATCGACAATTTCGGCCACGTCTTTGAGCCGCAGCGGCGCGCCGTTCTTGTAGGTCAGGATCAGGTTGGCGTAGTCCTCGGGCGAGGTCAGTTGGTCGTTGGCATCGAGCATCGATACCCGGGTAGGGCCATCGAAGTTGCCTTTCGGCTGGTTGACGTTGGAGGCGCCGATCAGCGTGCGCACGTCCGACAGGTTGAGGCTGTTGGCCGCCAGCGCTTCGGGGTTGACCTTGATCCGCACAGCCTGGCGCTGGCCGCCGGCAATGCTGACCATGCCGACACCGCTGATCTGGGCGATTTTCTGCGCCATGCGCGTATCGACCAGATCATTGAGCTTGGGCAGCAGCATGGTTTTCGAGGTGATGGCCAGGGTCAGCACCGGGGTGTCCGCCGGGTTGACCTTGTTGTACACCGGCGGTGCCGGCAGGTCGGTCGGCAGCAAGTTGGTCGCGGCGTTGATCGCGGCTTGCACCTGCTGCTCGGCGACGTCCATGTTGATGTCGAGGCTGAAACGCAGGGTCAGCACCGAAGCGCCGCCGGAGCTGGTCGACGCCATTTGCGTGAGGCCTGGCATCTGCCCGAACTGGCGTTCAAGCGGCGCGGTGACGGCGCTGGTCATCACGTCCGGACTGGCACCCGGGTACAGGGTCATGACGCGGATGGTCGGGTAATCGACCTGCGGCAAGGCCGAAACCGGCAACAGGCGATAAGCGATCAGGCCGGCCAGAACAATGGCCAGCATGCTCAGGGTTGTGGCTACCGGACGGAGGATGAACAGCCGCGAAATGTTCATGCGCCCTTCTTGGCCTTGTCAACAGCAGTCGCATCCGGATTGGCGGCGGACTTGCCTTGCAGGTGTTCGGTCGGCGAGGTCGGCACTTCGCTGCTGTCATTGACCACTTCGACTTCGCTGCCCTCCTTCAGACGATCAGTGCCTTCAAGCACCACCCGATCGCCAGCGGCGAGGCCTTCGGTGACCACGGTGTTGTCACCGTCGCTGGCGCCGATCTTCAGTTGGCGAATGGTGACCTTCTTGTCACCGTCCAAGGCATAGACGAAGGTGCCGTTGGTGCCGAACTGAATCGCCGCCGACGGTGCCAGCACTACACCTTTGAGCGTGTCGGCGAGCAGGTGGACGTTGACGAACTGGTTGGGGAACAGCGACTGGTCGCGGTTATCGTAGCGAGCCTTGAACTTGAGGGTGCCAGTAGCGACGTCGATCTGGTTGTCGAGGCTTTGCAGCACGCCGGTGGCCTGCAGTTTGGTGTCGCCACGATCCCACGCCTCGGCAGGCAACTTGGCGCCGCTGCGGTAACGGGCCAGCACGGTGTCGAGGCTGTTTTCCGGCAAGGTAAAGGCCACGCTGATCGGTTGCGTCTGGGTGATCACCGCGAGGAAGGTGGTGTCGTTGGCGGCCACGAGGTTGCCGACGTCGACCTGACGCAGACCGACGCGGCCGGCAATTGGCGCGCGGATCTTGGTGAATTCGAGATTGAGTTTGGCGTCGTTGACCGCGGCCTGATTGGTCTTGACCGTACCCAGATACTGCCCGACCAGCGCTTCGGCAGTGTCGAGGGTCTGTTTGGCGATGCTGTCTTCTTTATACAGGCCGCGGTAACGCTCGACGTCGACCTGGGCGTTTTTCAGTTGCGCCTGATTCTGCAGCAGCGTGCCTTCGGCCTGGAGCAAAGCGTTCTGATACGGACGCGGATCTATCTCGGCCAACAGGTCGCCCGCCTTGACCATCTGCCCTTCTTCGAAATGAATCTTCACCAGTTCGCCGCCCACCCGACTGCGGACATTGATTGTGTTCAGCGCGGTTACCGTGCCCAGCGCTTTGTAATAAAGCGGGAAATCGCCCTTCACCGCCGGCGCCACGCGCACCGGAATCGGCCCGGTGCCGCCACCAAAGCCTGGTCGCATCATTCCCGCACGCCCGGTATGCCCGGCGGCCGCTTTGTCGCCTCCAGACTTGTCAGCAGAGCCGGCCGGCCAGAATTTCCAGCAAAGGATGGCGATAACCAACAGGACAAGCAGGCTGATCAGCCAGCGACGGGACTTGCGGGGGGACGATTGCATGGAGTTATTGACCATTGGGCGTGCGGGCTTCTATTACGGGAGGCTGAACGATAAGCACTGAGTGGATTTAAGCAAAGCAGCTTTACCGGCAATTTACCTTCCACTTACGTTTCAAGGTGTGAGGCAAAACCCTGATACACAAATGAAAACGGCCTGGACAGGGCCAGGCCGTTAACAATTGTAAAAGCCTTACTTGAGAACGGACAGTGCCGCTTCGTAGTTAGGCTCTTCAGCGATTTCCTTGACCAGTTCGCTGTGCAGGACGTTGTCGTTTTCGTCCAGAACCACAACGGCGCGAGCGGTCAGGCCTTTCAGCGGGCCGTCAGCAATGGCCACGCCGTAGTTTTCCTTGAACTCACTGCCGCGCTGGGTCGACAGGTTCTGTACGTTTTCCAGGCCTTCGGCACCGCAGAAGCGCGCCTGGGCGAATGGCAGGTCAGCGGAGATGCACAGCACCACGGTGTTGCTGATGTCGTTGGCCTGGGCGTTGAACTTGCGCACGGAGGTGGCGCAGGTCGGGGTATCGACGCTTGGGAAAATGTTGAGAATTTTGCGCTTGCCGGCAAAGTCTTGCAGGGTGACATCGGACAGATTGCCGGCCACCAGGGAAAAGGCTGGCGCCTTGGAACCGGCTTGTGGCAACTGGCCGTTGACTTGAACCGGATTGCCTTTGAGGGTGACTTGAGCCATGACTTGAGTCCTTCTGTTTTTTGATTGGAAAGCATGCAAGAGGCGGAAGTTAACCACGAAATCGGCTGACGACCTATGACCTGCTTGCATTTGTTGGGCGCGGGACCGGCGGATTGTATACAACTCCTGAAGGAATCAGCAGTTGCTGATCAGACCTTTGTCGATTCAGCTCAGCTCCGACCATGAAAAGCGTGATATGTGCACCGCCCCGCACTCACCAACGAATTAATTCCTTCGGCTGGCCAACCCCCGATTAGCTGCTAGTTTCAGAAAGACCTGACCTGAAGACTGGAACACCTGTTTCAGCATCATTCTGACGCAAACGTTTTTTTGGACCCGGACACAAAGGACTGCCATGACAGCGCTCACCGACCTTAACGCCCTGCAAGCCAGCATCGCTGAAGCGGTGCTCGGCCAGGATCAAGTCATCCGGCAGATTCTGCTCGGGCTGTTGGCCAACGGTCATTTGCTCCTGGAAAGTCTGCCCGGGCTGGCCAAGACGCGTACGGTCAAGGCATTGGCCAAACACCTGGATGCCAAGATGAGCCGCATCCAGTTCACCCCCGACCTGTTGCCCTCGGACATCACTGGCGCCGAGGTGCTACACCAGGTCGAGGGCAAAAATGAAATTCGTTTCCAGCCCGGCCCGCTGTTCGGCAATCTGATCCTCGCCGACGAAATCAACCGCGCCCCGGCCAAGGTTCAGGCGGCGCTGCTCGAAGCCATGGAGGAACGTCAGATCACCGTCGCCGGCCACAGCCATGCGCTGCCAGAGCTGTTCATCGTGGTGGCGACGCAGAACCCGATCGAGCAGGAAGGTACCTACCCGCTGCCGGAAGCGCAGATGGACCGTTTTCTGATGAAAGTGCTGCTTGATTACCCCAGCGCCGAAAACGAAAGCCAGGTGCTGCGCCTGCTGCGTAACGAAGAGTTTGCCCAAGGTGCCCGCACCACGCCGGTGAAGAATTTCACTTTGCCGCAAGAGGTGATTTTCGCTGCGCGCAAGGAAGTCAGCGCCGTGCACGTGTCACCGGCCATCGACACTTACCTGATCGACCTGATCAACGCCACCCGCCACCCCGCCGACTACGACGACGACCTCGCACGCTGGATTGCCATTGGCGCAAGCCCGCGTGGCGGCATTGGCCTGGACCGCTGCGCCCGCGCCGATGCCTGGCTGCAGGGGCAGGACTTCGTCTCGCCGGACAACGTCCGCGCAGTCGTTCATCCGGTGTTGCGCCATCGTTTGCAGCTGAGTTACGACGCCGTTGCCGATGGCGTCAGCGCCGATCAAGTGCTCGACCGGATTCTCGACAAAGTGGCGATTCCTGCATGAACGACGAAGGTCTGGTCTACGTTTCTCTCGCGCAGTTGATGGCGCTGGAGTTCAAGGCCCGTGACCTGAGTTTTCTTGCCCGGCAGCCGCAAGGCAGCATCCTCGCCGGCAACCATGCCTCGCGGCTGCGTGGTCGCGGGCTGAATTTCGATGAATTGCGCCGCTATCAGCCGGGCGACGACCTGCGCCACCTCGACTGGCGCGCTTCGTTGCGCACCGGCAAACCGGTGGTGCGCACCTTCACCGAAGAACGCGACCGCCCGGCCCTGATCGTGGTCGACCAGCGCATGTCGATGTTCTTCGGCTCGCAGCGCAGCTTCAAATCGGCGGTCGCCGCCGAACTCGCCGCGCTGGCGGCGTGGATGGTTTTTCATGCCGGGGATCGGGTCGGCGGTCTGGTCTTCAACGACCAGCGTATCGACAGCATCGCGCCGTTGCGCAGCCGCAAGCGTGTCGAGGCACTGCTCAGCCGTGTGGTGCAGCACAATCGCGCGTTGAATGCCGGCAATCCCGACGCTGAAGATGAAGACCAGTTGGACAAAGCCTTGCAGCGCTGCCTCGGTGTAGCCGGACACGACCATTTGATCTGCATTGTCAGCGATTTTGCCGGCGCCGGTGAACGCACCCTGCAACTGATGCGACAGCTGTCGGCGCACAACGATGTGATAGCTCTGCAAGTGTACGATCCGCTGGCGCTGAAGCTGCCGAACAACGGCCGGCTGCTGGTGACCCAGGGCGAGTTGCAGGTCGAGCTGGCAATCGAGAAACGTAACGTGCATCAGCCTCTGGGGGATTTTCTCAGCGGTCGGCTCAAGGATGTCGCCACCCTGCTGCGCCGCAGCCAGGTGCCGCTGATGATGATCAGCACCGCCGAGGACGCTCATGGGCAACTGCGCGCCGAACTCGGCAAAAGCGCCGGTGGCACGCGATGAACCCGAATATTCCCAGCATCGATCAGCTTAAGGAGCTGGCCCTGCCCGCGCCCGTCGGCTATGCACCGCAAACGTGGGGCTGGTGGGTGTTGCTGGCGGTGCTGATATTAGCCGCGTTGGTGATCGGCCTGCGCAGACACTGGCAATGGCGCCGTGACCGCTATCGCCGTGAAGCGCTAGCGCGTCTGGCACAGTTGCGCGGCCGCAGCGACGACCTCAATGCCCTGCGCGAATTGCCCGAGCTGCTTAAACGTGTGGCCCTTTCCATGCCGACCCGATCGTGGCGCTGGAATGCATTCCCTGCGGGAGCGAGCCTGCTCGCGAGGAGGTCGGCACATTCAATTTACCGGTCACCTGATACAGCGCCTTCGCGAGCAGGCTCGCTCCCAAAAGAGCCGGCGGCGCTTGGCAGACATGATTGGCAAGAGTTCCTGCAACGGCATTGCAAAAACAAAATGCCCGCCGATTTCAGCACCCACCTCGCCCAACTCGCCTACGCGCCGGACCCCGTATTGCGCGCCCTCCCGATAGCGCAACGGCAGATGCTGTTCGACACCTGCCAATACTGGGTGGAGCATCATCATGTGGCAGCTTGATTACCCATGGTTGTTGCTCCTGCTGCCACTGCCCTGGCTGGCTTACCGCTTTTTGCCCGCCTACAACGAAGCACGCAGTGCTGTGCGCGTTCCGTTTTTCGCCGCGATGAGCCGCGCCGTCGGCGAAGCTCCGGGCACCGCTGGCAGTCGGCGCAATCGCTGGCAACTGCTCCTGAATGTGCTGGTGTGGGCGCTGATCCTGCTGGCCGTGTCGCGCCCGGTGTACGTCGAAAAGCCGATCGAGCGCCAGCAACCGGTGCGTGACCTGATGCTCGCCATCGACCTTTCGCAGTCGATGGAAACCGAGGACTTCACTAACGCCCAAGGCGAAAAAATCAATCGCCTGGCGGCGGTCAAAGGCGTGGTGCAAGGCTTCATCGACAAGCGCAAGGACGACCGCATCGGCCTGATCGTATTTGGCAGCGGTGCCTATCCACAGGCTCCTCTGACCCTCGATCACGCCAGCGTGTCGCTGTTGCTGGCCGATACCGGGATCGGCATGGCCGGCCCCAACACAGCGATCGGCGATGCGATCGGGCTCAGCCTGAAATTACTCGACAAGGCCCATGAGCAGGAAAAAGTCCTGATTCTGCTGACCGATGGCAACGACACCAGCAGCGCCATCACCCCGGATCACGCCGCCGAAATGGCGGCCAACAAAGGCGTGGTCATTCATACCATCGGCATCGGCGACCCCGATGCGTCCGGAGAAGCGAAGGTCAATCTGCAAGGCCTCGAGCAGATCGCCAACACCACCGGCGGCCGCTTCTTCCGCGCCGAAGATCGCGCGGCACTGGATCAGGTCTACAACACCCTCGACCAACTCACCCCGCATCAAGTGAAAACCCTGAGCCATCAACCGCAACGGGAATTGTTCTACTGGCCGCTGAGCGCAGCATTGCTGCTGTTGGCGCTATATCAGCTCGGCGCCCTTTTACGCTCGAACCTGAAGGTTGCGCGGCAGCGGCAGGAGGCCTGAGATGGAGATCAACCTGAGCGATTTCCACTTTCTGCGCCCTTTGTGGCTGTTGCTTGCGCTGTTCGGCGCAATGCTGCCACTGATCTGGCGCCGCAGCCGCGACCTGCAAAAACGCCTGCGCGGCAATATCGCCGAACACTTGCTGCCGCACCTGTTGATCACGCCGCAGGATCACCAACGATTGCGCCCGGTACACCTGCTATGCGCGCTGCTGATTCTTGGCGCCCTCGCCGCTGCCGGGCCGACGTGGAAACAGGATCGCCCGGACTTTCTCGAGAACCGCGCGCCGTTGATTGTTGCCGTCGACCTTTCGCCGTCGATGGACGCCAACGATGTGCCGCCGACGCGGCTGGAGGCGGTCAAGCACAAGCTGCATGATCTGATTCAGCGCCGCGCCGGCGCACGGACCGCACTGATCGCCTATGCCGGCAGCGCACATCTGGTGTTGCCACCGACCGACGATCCGGCGCTGCTCGACAGTTTCATCCAGGCCTTGGGCACCGGATTGATCGACAACCCAGGCAAGAACGTCGCCGCCGTGATCGAACAAGCGAAACGCTTGCTCAGCGCCGAGAAAACCCCAGGCAGTCTGCTGCTGATGACTGACGGTGCCGATACCACGCAACGCCGTGATCTGCAAAAACACCTCGACGGCAGTGCCTTGCAGGTTCTGGTTCTGGCGGTGGGCAGCGAAGACGCTGGCGTCATCACTACCGCCAGCGGCCAGGCAAAAATCGACAGCAGCGGGCGACCGGTGCTCGGCAGTTTCGATCAAGCGGCACTCAAGCAATTGGCCTCGGCCGTCGACGCGCCACTCGGCAGCCTGACCCTCGGTAACGACGACCTGGAATGGATCGAGTTGCACGCCCGCCAACACTTCCAGAGTGCCAGCGCCGAACAGCGCGAATTGCACTGGAAGGACGCCGGTTACTGGCTCTGCTGGCCATTGCTGTTACTGGCGCTGTTCAGCGTGCGCAAGGGCTGGAGCGTCAACTGGATGCCGGCGCTGTTTTTGGCCGTAGGTTGGGGATGGCCTGCGGCGCCGGCGCAGGCCAACGCCCTCACCGATGCGTTTTTCACCCGTGACCAACAAGGCCGCTGGGCGTTTGAGCATGATCGTCTGCCTGAGGCCGCAGCGCTGTTCGTCGACCCGTACTGGAAAGGCGTCGCGGCCTATCACGCCGCCGATTACGACTTGGCGACGGCGACCTTTGCCCGCCTGGACACGCCGCAGGCGTATTTCTACCTGGGCAACATTTACGTGCGCCGCTTCAAGTTCGATCAGGCGATTGCCGCCTACAGCCAGGCGTTGAAACTGCAGCCGCAATTTCCCGAAGCGAGCGCCAATCTGGCCCTGGCCCAGGCGCTGCTCAAGGACACCGAAAGCGCCGAGAAAAACGCTCCGCAAACCAAACCTGATGAAGTCAAATTCGACAAGGCACCCGGTAAAGGTCAGAGCAAAAAGGTCACGACCCAGCAGGCAGCGTCCGACGCGCTGTGGCTGGAAAACCTGACCACCTCACCGGCGAAGTTTCTAAGGCAGAAGTTCAGCCTGCAGGATCAGCAGGGAGACCAGCCATGAACCGTGCTCGCGAAGAGGCCCGGACACTCACCGCAAAACTCAGCGCACTACTGCTGACCAGTCTGCTGTCCCTGAACGCTGTTGCTGCCCCCCCGCAACTGAAAGTCCAGGCCCACCTCAACCCCAGCGAGGGCGCGATGGTTGGCGGTCTGGTCGAACTGCAACTCGATGTCCTCACCGACACCTGGTTCACCAGCGCCGCCGCCCTGCCCGCCCTGAAACTCGACGGTGCACTGGTGATGCCGCCAAACGGCCAGGCGCAGCATCTGAACCAAACCATCGATGGCCAATCGTTCAATGGCTTGCGCTATAGCTATCTGATCACGCCCAACGTCGCACGCAGTTTCGATATTCCGGCGCTGACCGTACGCGCCAGACTGGGCCAGGCCACTGAGGAGATCAGCGCACAAAGCCAGCCGCTGAGTTTCAGCGCCGTCCAGCCGCCCGGCTTCGCGCCCGGGGAGACGCCTCTGGTTGCCAATGGGTTGCGCCTGAAACAGATCGTTACCCATTCTGCAACGCCGTTGAAAGTCGGCGACAGCATCACCCGTGAGCTCACGCTGCAGGCCGATGGCGCGCTGGCGATGGCGCTGCCGATTCCGACCTTCAATGATCGCGCCGGCTTGAGTCGCTACGCGAAGACGCCACAAGTCACTGCGCTGGATGACGGTCGAGGCAATATCCTCGGCGGTCAACGCGTCGACGGCGTCAGCTATCGTGTCGACCGCGCCGGCACTTACACGCTGCCAGCCATCCGCGTGAAATGGTGGGACTCCTCTGCGAAGCAGATCCGTAGTGCTGAGGTGCCGTCCGTGAGCTTCGAGGCCGCAGCCAACAACGCCTATAAACCGGTTTTTTCGCTCGCCGCAGACCTCAGGCAACTGCAACAGAACCACTTGCACTTCTCCAGCCGCTGGCTGCTCTGGCTGGCGCTGTCGGTCGGCCTCGCCGTCGGTGTGTACTTGCTGCGGCCCGTCGCCGTTCGCGCCCATCGACGCTGGCTCGCACATAAACGGGCGAAGCAATTGGCCTGGCAGCAATCGGCCGCGTTCGCCTGGCAGCAGATCGATCCGCAATTGCAAGCCAGACCCGCCCAACTGACCGCGCTGTACCTGTGGCTACGGCGCAGTCGTCCGGGCTTGAAACTTACAGGCGCCGGGCCGCGTTTGCAGGGTGTGTTACGCGGGCTTTACGGCCGTCAGTCTGCCGTCGATCAAACACTTGTTCAGCTTCGCCAATCGTTGTCTACGCTTCAAAGTCATGTCGCCAGGCAACACGCGAAACCCGCGCCAGCCCTGCGCCCGCTTAACCCAGTGCATGAGAAGGATTTCACATGATCAACCCGTTGCTGCTTTGCCAACGTTTCGGTCTTGCCCTGCTGTTGACACTGGCCCTGCCCCTGCTGGCACAGGCGAATGAACCGCTGCCGTCGTGGAATGACGGCCCGGTCAAGAAGAGCATTATCGAATTCGTCCAAGCCGTGACCGACCCGAGCAGCAAGGACTTCGTCAAACCGGCCGAGCGGATCGCCGTGTTCGACAACGACGGCACCTTGTGGAGCGAGCAACCGGCGTACTTCGAATTGCTGTTTGCCTTCGACGAGGTCAAGCGCACCGCCGCGCAACACCCCGAATGGAAAACCACACAGCCGTTCAAAGCGGTGCTGGAAAATGATCACAAAGCCCTCGCCGCGTCGGGCATGGACGGTTTGCTGAAGATCGTCGGCGCCACCCACAGCGGCATGACCACCGAAGCTTTCGATGACTACGCGAAAACCTGGTTCAGCCAGGCCCGCCACCCGAAAACCGGCAAGCCCTACACCGAAATGATCTTCCAGCCGATGCTGGAAATGCTCGACTACCTGCGCAGCCAGAACTTCAAGACCTACATCGTATCCGGTGGCGACACCGGCTTCATGCGCGCCTTTGCCGAGAAGGTCTACGGCATTGCGCCAGAACAGGTGATCGGCACCACCTTCGTCACTTCTTACCAGTTCAAGGACGGCAAAGCCTCTATCGTGCGCACGCCGAAAGTCGCGCACAACGACGACGGCCCGGGCAAACCAGTAAGCATTGATGCGGTGATCGGTCGACGGCCGATTCTGGCCTTCGGTAATTCCGACGGTGACTTGCAGATGCTGCAGTGGACCGCCGCCGGGCCCGGCAAGCGCCTGATGGGGCTGGTGCACCACACCGATGCCAAGCGCGAGTGGGCATATGACCGGCAATCGAATATCGGCCGACTCGACAAGGCCCTCGACGAAGCGAATACCCGTGGCTGGACGGTGGTGGACATGGCGTCGGAATGGCGCCGGATCTATCCGTTCGATCCACCGGCAACCGAGCAGGTGCAATAAGAAAGCGTGATGCAGGAGAGCAATTAACGTTTGTCGCAAAAAACGACCCCCGCGCAAAGGAGCAAGTCAGATGACTCGCATACGCAAGTGGCTACCGAATCTCGCCCTGGTGGCAACCTCGGTGATGGCGCTGTCGGCAACCGCCACAGCGGCTGAAAAACCCAACATTCTCGTCATCTTCGGCGATGACATCGGCCAGACCAACATCAGTGCCTATTCCATGGGCGTGGTCGGATACAAGACGCCGAATATCGACCGTATCGCTAAAGAAGGCATGATTTTCACCGATTACTATGCCGAAAACAGTTGCACGGCCGGACGCTCGTCTTTCATTACCGGGCAGACGCCATTGCGTACAGGCTTGTCCAAGGTGGGCATGCCAGGGGTTCCGGTGGGCTTGCAGCCACGCGATGTGACCATTGCCCAAGCGCTGAAAGCGCAAGGCTATGCCACGGGTCAATTCGGCAAGAACCACTTGGGCGACAAGGACGAATACCTGCCGACCAACCACGGCTTCGACGAGTTTTTCGGCAACCTCTATCACCTCAACGCCGAAGAGGAACCGGAACGCCCATACTGGCCCAAGGATGACGCCGAGTTCGTCAAGGCCGCCTCGCCCCGTGGCGTGATCCACAGTTTTGCCGACGGCAAGATCGAAGACACCGGCGCGCTGACCAA
This sequence comes from Pseudomonas sp. TSRC2-2, assembly GCF_049897785.1. Classification (NCBI taxonomy): domain Bacteria; kingdom Pseudomonadati; phylum Pseudomonadota; class Gammaproteobacteria; order Pseudomonadales; family Pseudomonadaceae; genus Pseudomonas; species Pseudomonas sp. TSRC2-2. The sequence goes on along the minus strand of NZ_JAFCWZ010000010.1, from coordinate 72,800 downwards.
AAAGCGCATGGAAACCATCGACGACGAAACCACTGCAGCAGCGCAAGCGTTCATCGAGAAACAGGCCAAGGCGGACAAGCCGTTCTTTGTCTGGATGAACACCACACGCATGCATGCCTTCACTCACGTGCGCGAATCCATGCAAGGCCAAAGTGGCATGGTCGGCAACGCATATGCCGATGGCATGCTCGAGCACGACGGCGACGTCGGCAAGCTGCTCAAGACACTGGATGACTTGAAGCTGACCGAGAACACCATCGTCGTCTACACCACCGATAACGGCCCGAACCAATGGTCGTGGCCTGACGCTGCAACGACGCCGTTCCGCAACGAGAAAAACTCGAACTGGGAAGGCGCGTACCGGGTACCGGCGATGATTCGCTGGCCGGGCAAAGTCAAGGCAGGCGAAGTCTCCACGCAAATGTTCTCCGGTCTGGACTGGTTCCCGACGCTGTTGGCCGCCGTGGGCGACACAGACATCGAGGAGCGTTTGCTCAAAGGCGCCGACGTTGCCGGCAAAAACTTCAAAGTGCACCTGGACGGCTATAACCAGCTGGACTATCTGACAGGTAAAACCGATAAGAGCGCGCGCAAGGAGTTCTACTACTTCAACGATGACGGTGCGTTGGTCAGCATGCGTTTCAACGATTGGAAACTGGTGTTCTGTGAGCAGCGCGCGCCCGGCGGACTGCAGGTGTGGAGCGAACCGTTCACCTGCCTGCGTGTGCCGAAAATGTTCAACCTGCGCATGGACCCGTACGAACGCGCCGATATCGTCTCTGACCAGTACTATGACTGGCTGACGAAAAACGACTATTTGATTTTCGACGGTACCCGCCGCGCTGCGAAGTTCCTGCAGACCTTCGTCGATTATCCACCTAGCCAGCGTCCGGCGAGCTTCAGCATCGACCAGATCCGCGAGGACGTGGACCGCCGTATCGAAGAAAAAATGAAGAAGGCCCAGTAATACCGCTCTACCGCCGCCCGCTTTCATAGGCGGGCGGCCCTGTTTTGAACAAGCGACCGGGTCGGTTTCGTTCGCGAGCAGGCTCGCTCCCACAAGGTTTTCTGCGATCGTTCCCACGCTCTGCGTGGTAACGCAGCCCGGGACGCTCTGCGTCCAATGCCGAAGCGGACGCCGAGCGTCCAGTGAGGCATTCCCACGCAGAGCGTGGGAACGATCAACATCAGCCAATCCATAACAAGGCTCACCGCATGTCCTCACGTGTCGCCAGCAAGTCGTCGGCCATACCCGTCTCGCAAGCCGCGCCCGCCACCTCGCTGATCCCTGCCCTGCTGCTCTGCATCTCCGGCGCGGCGGCGTTGGTCTATCAAGTGTTGTGGATCAAACAGCTATCGCTGGTGGTCGGCGTCGAGGTCTACGCGATCACGACCGGCATCAGCGCGTTTTTCGCCGGGCTCGCCCTCGGCGGCTGGTTGTTCGGACGCTGGGCCGATCGTTTGCAACAGCCGGTCCTGTTGTATGCCGGGCTGGAAGTGCTGGTGGCGATGCTCGGGGTTGGCGCGACAGTGGCCATGAGTCTGGCGGCCAATGCATTTGCCTGGTTGCAGGGTCATGTCGGCGTGCTCGCGTGGTTGTTGCCGTTTGCGCTGGTGGGTATCCCGGCGGTGTTGATGGGCGGGACATTGCCGGTGCTGGTGCGCTCACTGGCGGCTGAGCCGGGCAAGGCCGGCGGTCAGTTGTATGCGGCAAATACGCTGGGCGCCATCGTCGGCACTTTGCTCGCCGCGTTCGTACTGATCGCCAGCCTCGGCGTGCGCGGCAGCGCGCTGTTCGCCGCGATGCTCAACTTGCTCGCCGCTGCCGGTGCGCTGTGGTTGCAGCGGCAGCAGCCATTGGCGCTGGGCACGCCGGTCAAACACGGCAACGCAAAAGCACCCGACCGCTCTGCGCTGTGGCTCTACGCTATCGCCGGAGGTGTGGCGTTGGGTTACGAGGTGGTCTGGTCGCAATCGATCGTGCAGTTCATGAGCACGCGCAGCTATGCGTTTGCGGTGGTGCTGGCGACTTACCTGACCGGGCTGTTTATCGGCAGCGTCGTACTCGCTCGTCGCGTCGAGCGCATTCGCGACCCATGGGGCGTATTCGGTTTGTTGATCGCCGGTGCAGGCCTGATTGCGCTGCTGGAGATCGCCATGCTCGGCCGCTGGCTGGTGCTCGCGCAGAGCCATGCCGAAACCTGGCTGCTGAGTCTGGGCGTCAGTGAGTTGGCCGGCATGAGCGCGCGATTTGCCGTGGCGGCGCTGAGCATAGTGTTTGCGCCGACCCTGCTGCTGGGCGCGGCGTTTCCTCTGGCGTTGCGCCTGAGTGTCGGCAGCGAACGTGTGGGCCGCGATGTCGGCGCCGTGGTGGCGTTCAACACCTTGGGCGGGATCATCGGTGTGATGCTTTGCGGCTTTGTATTGATTCCGTTGCTGGGACTTGTGCGCACCCTCGGTCTACTGGCGCTTATCGCAGCGACGATTGGTTATCTGGCGGTGCGCAAAGGCCATGGCGTGACGAAAGGTCGGCGCCAGGCCGTGGTCGCACTCGGTCTGGTTAGCGTAGCGGTGGCGGTACTGACCCCAGCCGACAAACTGGCCAGCCTGTTGCCCGGCGCACGCAACGGCACGCTGGCGTTCTACGAGGAAGGGCGCGGCGGCACGGTCGCGGTGGTCACTCAGGGGCGTGGCGAAAACACCTTCCACCGTTTGTACATCCAGGGAGTGTCGAACACTGGCGATGCCATGCCATCGCTGCGCTACATGCGCATTCAGGCGCTGCTGCCGCTGCTGATCCACAACGGTGAACCGCGCTCGACCCTGGTGATCGGCTTCGGCACCGGCATCACCGCAGGGGCCATGCTGCGCTATCCGGGTCTGGAACATCGCGTGGTCGCCGAGTTGCTGCCATCGGTGGTGAAAGCGGCGCCTTTGTTCAAGGGCAATTTCAATGCGGCCAGCGATCCCGATATCGACGTGCGCCTGCGCGACGGTCGCCAGGAACTGTTGCGCAGTGAACAGACCTACGACGTAATCACCCTCGAGCCCCCACCGCCCTCCGCCGCCGGCGTGGTCAATCTGTATTCGCGCGATTTCTACGAGCTGGCCGCCAGTCGCTTGCAGGACAAGGGCATCGTTGCCCAGTGGCTACCGCTGCCGACGCAGAACATCGACGACTCGCGCTCATTGGTGCGCAGCTTCCTCGATGTGTTCCCGCATGCCTCGCTGTGGACCAGCGAGTTCCACGAAATGCTGCTGGTTGGTTCGATGACACCGATGCAACTGGACGCCGAGAAAATCACCGCGCGCTTTCAGCAGGACAGCGTACGCAGCACCTTGCAGGACGTCGGCATCGGCTCGCCGGCGGCGCTGCTGGCCACCTGGGTCACCGACCGCGCCGGCCTGGACCGCTTCGCCGCCGATGCCCCGGCGGCGACCGATGACCAGCCGCGCATCGAATACGCGCCGTGGGTGCGCAGCAAGGAAATCACCCGCGTACTGCCAGCGCTGCTGGACTTGTATCAGCCACCGACACTGGTCAATGCCGATGCAGGGTTCATTGAACGCATGCAAGCGCATCGGCAGCGATTGATGCAGTTTTATCGGGCAAGCCTGCACGCCTACGACGGCGATCGGGACGCATGGGGACGGGATATTCGGGAGGTGATGCAAGGGGATCGGGCGAACCCGTATTTTCGCTGGTTTGTCGGGCAGTAAGGTGGGAACAGACTGGATGCCCTCGCGAGCAGGCTCGCTCCCACAAAACAGCAAAATCAAGATCAAAAGATCGCAGCCTTCGGCAGCTCCTACACGATGAGCGTTAGCTCGAGTGCTCTTGATCTTGATCCACCGGCGACGTCGGAAGGCTGAGCGGAGGGATTGATCCGGGGGTGGGAGCGTAGCGACCGTCTGGCGAAGCCATCCAACCCCAACCCCAACCTTAAGCAGACAAGCCCCCAAACTGAACTGCAATCCAGCGGGAGCCAGCCTGCTCGCAAACAGGCCCGAGCCTCACGACATCACTTGGCCTCGGACTTGAGCTTCAGATACGTCTGATGCATGTCACTCGCCCAGCCATCGATCACCGCTTTGACGTCAGTGGCTTTCATCACCTGCGAGGAATTTTCCAGCGGCTGACCGGTGCCCTTGCGCACCACTTGAGCCACCACCTTGTTACTGCTGCCATCGAGGAATACCGCCTCGGTGGCCAACGTGGTTTCCTGGTCGCGAATCCCGGTAGCCGTGCTGACCGCAGCAGCGACCAGCGCAATCGGAATCACCTCATACACATGCAGGCCTTCGGTCTTGCTGCTCACCGCCGTGATCGCCGGCCGGATCACGATGACGCCAGGCCCCGGGCCGGTGGCCAGCGGCAGCGACTTGCTCAGCTCACGCTTGAGGGCCTGATCGTAATAACTGGTGATGCCATTGAGCGTCTGCTGGGGGATTTTTTCAGTCGCTTGCGGCTTCGGATAGAGCTGGCTCGGTTCGACATAGACGCTGGTGAATTTGTTGATGTCGAGTTTCGGGTCCATCCAGCGCATCACCTCGGCACCCGACGGTGATTTGGTCTCCTTCAGTTGACTGTAATCCTTGAGAAAACCGGAGTACTGGTCTGGCTCGACGGTTTTGCTGGAACAACCCACCACACCCAGGGTGGCGATGCACAGCGTGCCCATCATTACGGCTAGCTTCATGCTGTAACTCCTGTCAGAAGGCCAAATCGTTTGCATAGGGGAAGTTACAGGTATAGCTAAAACCGCAGCAATTGCGATTGCAAATTACAAAATTCACACAGCGCTGCGCAGCGAATCACAACGCACATTTGACAGACCCGCCGCATCCGGCAAAGCTGCATCCAGACGTATGCACGCCAGAAGGCCAACGCACCCGGACTATGGAAGTCGCAATGCCCAAGCATAAAAACAAAGCGGTGCAACCTGAACCTGACGCATCACCCTCCTCTTTTTCACGTTTCGTATTCCCGATCATCATCGGCGTGCTGCTCGCGGCCGTGGCCGGTATCGGCTGGTTCCTGTTCAGCCCGGCGTCCGCCCCCCTCAAACCTTCGGCAATCAGCGCGCCTGTAGCACCGCCAGCCAAGCCGCAACCAGTGGTGGCGAGCAAGCCGGCAAGCTTGGTCGATGAGCAGCAATGCCAAGGTTGCCACAGCGAACAGGTCAAGGACTGGCAAGGCTCGCATCACCAGTTGGCCATGCAGCCGGCGACTGCCGAAACCACCCTCGGCGACTTCAACAACCTGACCTTCAAGGCCGGGAACGAGACCACACGGTTTACCCGCAGGGGCGATGAGTTCTGGGTCAATGCGCCCGGCGTCGACGGCAGGAATGCCGATTTCAAAGTGGCCTACACGTTCGGCATCGCGCCGCTGCAGCAATATCTGATCGAGGTTGGCAAGGGCCGCCTGCAAGCCCTCGGCGTAGCGTGGGATAGCGAAAAACATCGCTGGTTTCATCTGTACGCCGGCCAGGGCGTGAATTTCAAGAATCCGCTGCACTGGAGCAAACCGAGCCAGAACGCCAATTTCATGTGCGTTGAATGCCACACTACCGGTTTCAAGCGCAATTTCGATGCGGCGAGCAACAGCTTCAACAGTCAGTGGAACAGCCTTGGTGTCGGCTGTCAGGCCTGTCATGGCCCGGCGTCCAATCACCTGGAATGGGCGCAGAAAAAAGACGACCTGATCCATAAGGGCTTCGACGTCGATCTCAAGGACAAGAACGCCACGGTGGAAATCGAAACCTGCGCGCGCTGCCATTCCCGCCGCGCACCGCTGGGCGATGGTTTCACCGTCGGCAAGCGCCTGATGGACGATTACCTGCCCAGCGTCCTGACCCGCGAACTGTACGCACTGGATGGCAAGATCAAGGACGAAGTGTTCGAACACGGCTCGTTCCTGCAAAGCAAGATGTTCGACAAGGGCGTGCGCTGCAGCAATTGCCATAATCCGCACAGCAACGAACTGAAGGCACCGGGCAACGCCGTGTGTCTGCAATGTCACAACACGGCGGGCAAGACCTCGGTCGCCGGCGTCGACGGCAAGGGCCTGCAAGCGAAGAACTATGACTCTATCGAACATACCCGCCACGCTATCGGCCAGCCCGGTTCGCAGTGCGTCGATTGCCACATGCCCGGCAAGTTCTACATGGGCAATGACTTTCGGCACGACCACAGCTTCAGCATTCCCGACCCGGAGCGCGCGCAGAAACTCGGCACGCCAGACGCCTGCCTGACCTGTCACCAAGGCAAGGCCGGCGACAAGGTCACCGCGCAATTCAAATTGTGGAACGCCTCCGCCTCCCCGGCTCAGCAGGCGCCACGTTATGACGAAAGCCTGTGGTTGATCCGCAATGGCCAGCCCGGCGCCGCCGACGCGCTGTACCAGCAATTGCAGCGCAGCAACCTGCCGGCAATCCAGCGCGCGACGTTGCTGGCGGAATTGCCGCTGTACCCGAGCGAGCAAGCGCTGAAACTGGCCACTCAGGACCTCCAACACCCAGAGCCGCAGGTGCGCGACAGCGCGGTGCGAGCGATAAGCGCATTCCTCCCACCGCACGAGCGTGTGCCGCTATTGGCGCCGTTGCTCAATGATCCAGTGAAAGCCGTACGCATCGTCGCCGCGCGGGATCTGCTCGGCGCCGCACGCAACAATGGCCTGGGCGCGGCGCAAGGCAGCTGGCACGCAGCCATTGGCGAATATGAAACCGTGCAGAAAAGCCTGCTGGAACGTGCCGAGGCCAATCTGAACCTGGCGATGCTCTACCAGGCCAGCGGGCGCAATGCCGAGGTCGAACCGTTGCTGCGCAGTGCCCTGCAACGTGACCCGGATTTCTACCCCGCGCTGGTCACGCTGGCACAGTGGCTGGAGGCGAATGGTCGCGCCACCGAAGCGCAGAAGCTGTTGGATGACAGCCTCAAGCAGCATCCGGATGCGGCGCTGTTGCAGCACACGCGCGGGTTGTCGCTGATCCGTGCCGGCCAGCCCGCCGACGCCATGTCCTACCTGCGCAAAGCCGCACAACTGGAACCGGAGAATGCGCAATACGGCTATGTACTGGCGGTGGCACTGCATGAGGGCGGCAAGGTTGATGAGGCGTGCGCGATTCTGGAAAGTTTGCTGAAGGTACAACCGGCCAACCGCAATGCGCGGTTGTCGCTAATCCAGTACTACCTCGACAGCGGCCAGGAACCCAAGGCACAGGTGCTGTTGCAGGGCTGGAAGAAAATGAACATGGGGGATCCGGCGCTCAAGTGATCGATGGGATGCCCCCCCGATCGCCTGTGGGAGCGAGCCTGCTCGCGAATGCAATTTGTCAGTGACATCGCAGTCGGCTGACATAGCGTTTACGCGAGCAGGCTCGCTCCCATAGGGCTACCACCGCGCTTGCTTCACCAGGACGATGTTTCGCCGCTACGCAACGCCATCTCCCGCCGGCTGTTGGCGCGCATCGCCTTGATCAGCGACACCGTCCCCACCAGCAAAATCGCCGCACCAAACAGAAAGTCGATGTTGTACAGCTGGAAATCTTCCACCGGCCCGATCAGTAACGTGCGCACCACCGCAATCCCCACCAGCGTGGCAAGGAAGTCGATACCCGGCTCATCGCGATAGAACACCAGCATCAGCGGCAGGCAAAGCACCAGCAGAAGCAACAACACCACCACCTTGAACGAGCCTTTGCGTTCGACGCTGAACGCGCATTCATGCGCGCCATAAGGCTTGTAGTCTTCGTCGCGGATCATCGAGTTTTTCTCGTTGATGTAATCGACGCGGTTGTACTTCTGGATCGGCGTGAAGGTGTTGGACATCTCCATCAGCGTGGTGATGTTTTTGAAGCGAAGGTCGATGCGTTCGCTGCCCTTGAGGTAATACAGCACCGGTTTGTAGCCGTAACGATAGGTGTCGAACGGGAACGCGGCCGTCTGCGCGTGTACGCCGATCGGCCGTGGTTCGAGTTCGGCGAAAGCACTTTTATTGGTCGACGAGAGGTTGCGGCTCAGCGGCTGCACCTTGACCTGTTCGAGGAAGATTGGCGTCACGCCAAACGACCATTGCAGCGGTTCCAGACGCAAGCGCAGTTCGTTGCGGCCCAGGTCGTAGCGGTTGAAGGTGCGTTCGGAAACCACCAGCGAACCGCCGACCATGAACTCGCCGCGCAGGTTGTTGGTGACGCGCAAGGTCAGTTGATCCTTGCCCAGCAGCGCTGCCTCGCTGGTCGGTGGCGTGCCGCACCAGGCGGTGCTTTCACCGACGCCGCCAAGCTGGCCGTCGCGGTTTTCCTTGAATACGTAAAAGTAACTGGCCCACAGCGTCAGCAGCAAAAGCGACGCCGTGAGACCGAGGATTTTTTTGCCCGGACTCACTGATCAGACTCCCTTCTTCGGTTCCATCGTCCAGCCGAAAACCCGCTGGCGACGGCGACTCTACCAAAAGGCCATCAGTGACCCAAGGAAAAATGCCGGACTGGCGTCGAGCCTAAGGGTTTCCCCGGTACTCGCCTTGACCAGGCAGATGCCCCGTCAAGTGCGCTCGCGGGGGATCAGGCTTTGCAACTGCTGGGCGAGAAAGTTGGCGTCGAAGGTAAAGGTATCCGGATCCTTCAAACCATTGGTCTTGCGCCACTGCCACGTGCCATTCGCCAGGCCGACCAGCGAAATGCTCCCATACCGCGCTGCCGTCAGCCCCATCACTGCCAGGGAAATCTGCCCGCCGCTGCCCATCACGTCCGGGACGAACTCTACCGGTTTGCCGGCAAGGACAATGCTCAACTTCTCTGTCTTGAAGGTCGATGTTTCAACCGGCACGCTCGGCCCGGAGGCGACGTAGGCCTCGCGGCTCACCTCCAGAAGATTCGGCGCCTTGACCGGTTCAAGCCATCGCTCGATCGCATCGAACAACGCGCCAATCCGTGTGGCCCACTCCGCCGACTGCGCAGTGAACAGTTGCTTCTTGTGCGCTTCGCTATCGGCATAGTGGCGAAGCATCTCGCCCAGTTGCTCTACGTCATTCATTGCTGTGTTCCTCGGAAAGGACCTGCGAAGGGGGATAGTGGCAGATCCCGGGCACGGCGTACGTTTAGTTCTTGCAGATGCACAGTTGTGTGAAAGATCGGCGGTACAGTCAGCCGGTGCTGGCGTCGCGACTCGAACAGAAGGAAACTTCGAGCCGACCTGAACGCTCGACACTGTTATTTGCCAGAGGAAGTCCAATGCGCACTATCGGCCTTATTGGCGGCATGAGCTGGGAGTCCAGCGCCGAATACTATCGTCTGATCAACCAGCAGGTCCGCGACCGCCTGGGCCCGCTGCGTTCGGCGCAATTGCTGATGTACAGCGTCGACTTCGGCCCGGTCGAACAGGCCCAGCACGCGGGACGCTGGGACGATGCGGCGGCGATTCTGGTGGATGCCGCGCGCAGGCTTGAGGCCGGTGGCGCCGAATGCGTGGTGCTGTGTACCAACACCATGCACAAAGTGGCAGATCAGATTCAGGCAGCGATCAGCATCCCGTTTCTGCACATTGCCGAACCGGCGGCGCGGGCGGCGCTGGAGATCGACGCGCTGACAGTCGGTCTGCTCGGCACGGCGTTTACCATGGAAGAGGATTTCCTCAAGCAGCGGCTGATCGCCCAAGGCCTGACCGTGCTGGTGCCCGACGCAGCCGAGCGCAAGGACGTGCACCGGATCATCTACGACGAACTCTGCGTGGGCGTGATCAGCGAACAATCGCGCCAGATCTACCAAGGCGTTATTGAATCGTTAACCGCCCGTGGCGCTCAGGCGATCATCCTCGGTTGCACGGAAATCGGCCTGCTGGTCAAACCCGAACACAGCGCCCTGCCCCTGCTCGACACCACTGAACTGCATGCGCAGTCGGCGGTGGCGTACGCACTCGGCGACTGACTCAGGCTTTCGGCGAACCGCGCAGACGGGCCATGCTCAGGGTGTCGACCCATTGCCCGTCGCGCACCGCGTAATCACGCAACAGCCCCTCGGCCTCGAAACCGAACTTGCGGTAAAGCGCGATCGCCGCCTCGTTATCGGCGTACACCGTGAGTTCGACGCGGTGCAGGTTCATCCAGTTGTCGGCAACGTTGAGCGCCGCCGCCAACAACTGCGAACCCACACCTTTGCCTTGCCATGGCACTGCGACGGCCATGCCGAAACTGCCGGCATGGGCGCGGCGCATCCTTGAACAGGCCTCCAGCCCAAGATTGCCGATCACCACGCCTTGGTGCAGCGCCACCAGTTTCAGCGCCCGTTCGTTGTCGGCCTGAAGACGCTGGCGCCAGACTTCACTGGACTTAAACGGCATTTGCAGCACTTGCCGTGCGACCGCCGGGTCGTTGTAGAGCGCGGTGATGCCTTCGAGGTGGGATTCGCTGGAGCGTTCGAGATGAATATCGGGAGTTGGGTCTGGCATGGGGATCGATCCGTGATCAGGGTGGCTGGTCACTCTAAACTGCTGATCTTGAACTTGGCGAGATGAAATTGTGCGAGCGGGCTTGCTCGCGAAGGCGGTGTGTCAGTCATTCAAGCTTCGACTGGCAGCTTGCATTCGCGGGCAAGCTCCCACAGGGAATTTTTGATGCTCACGCGACTGCGGTTCCACCACCGATTTTGTGGGAGCGGGCAAGCCCTTCCACAGGGGGCCGCGTCACGGCTGGAACCATTCGTGGCGCTCGTTGAACGTTTGCTGGATGAGGTCGGCGAGGGCTTTGATTTCGGGCGTGTTTTGCGAGTCAGCGTTGACCGCCAGCCACGCGTGCAGCTGCATCGGTTCGGCAAATAATCCGGGCAGCGCGACAACCCCCCGGTCGAAACGAGCCATGTAGGTCGGCAACAAACCAATACACCCACCACACCGAATCATCTCCAGCATCAATTCATAAGCATGCGTCTGCACGACCCCGGCCAACCTCCCTTCCACCAGCGCATTCCATGGCCGAAAACCCTCGACCCGCCGATCATGCTGCCACTGCACCAGCATGAAATCCGCCAGTTCATCCTGGGTTTGCGGTCGTGTGGTGACCCGCGAATAGCGCTTGGCAATGTGCGGCAGATATTCAATCCGCGCGAGGCATCGTGCTTCAGTGGTAGCAAACGTTGGGCCGGGGTTTGGGGTATCGCCGGCAGCGAGCCAAAGGACGATATCGGCGCTCACGGCGCGCAGCGACATTTCGCTGTCCAGGGCGATGATTTCCAGGCGCAGGCTGGCGTTGCGGCGCAGCAGTGCGATGAGGTCGCGGCCGAGGATGTCGTGAAGGATGGATTCGGCGACTGCGAGACGAATCAGCGGCTGCTCGATGATCGGCAGTTTGCGTTCGTGGGCCAAGGTGATCAGGCGAGCCTGCAATTGCTGGCCTTCGCGGGTGAGGCTGAGGTGGCTGCCTTGGAAGCCGAACAGGCTGTGTTGCAATTGTTGTTCGAGTTGCGCGAGTTGTTTGCGCAGCAGGGTCGAGCGCACGTTGAGGCTGCGCGCAGCCTGCATGAAGCAACCGCAGCGGGCGCTGATGAGGAAGTATCGGGCGACTTCGCTGTCGATGTCAGCCGCCAGATTGAGCCAGGGCTCGGATCCGGATTGGGGCGATTGGTAGTCAGTGGTGCCCGGGCGTCCTGCAGGTTCGGTGAATGACATTGATGACTCCCTGTCGATCTAATGTGGTCGTTCTCAATACATGCGACCCCTTGTGGGAGCGGGCTTGCTCGCGAAAGCGTCGGCACATCCAACATCTTCGCTGACTGACCCACCGCTTCGCGAGCAAGCCCGCTCCCACAGGATTTGCGATGGTGATGGATCAGTGTTGTTCCTCAAGAATTTTGTTCAGCTCGGCGCCGTCGATGCTCAGGGTCGCGGTGTTGAGCATGCCGTCCAGATATGCTTGGGCGATCTGTTCCTGGCGCTGCGCGCGCAAAGCCTGGGTCAATGGGTCGCGCAGTTCATCGAGCGTCGCGGTGCGGGCCGGTTGTTGCTCGGTGAGTTTGATCACATGGAATCCGGCGCCGCTCTGTATGGGATCGGACACCGCGCCAACCTTGAGCCGCGCCACGGCAGCGCGTACTTCCGGCACCAGTTGCTGCAACGGTTGCAGACCGGTATCACCGCCCCGCTCTGCCGTCACGCGATCCTGCGAATATTGCGTAGCCAGCGCCGCGAATTCGCCCGGTGCAGACTGCGCTTTTTTGCTCAGTTCGGCAGCCTGTTTGCGCACGGCTTCCAGCGCTTGCGGATCATTCACACCGAGGAAAATCTGGCTGACCCGATACAGCGCCGGGGTCTGCCAATTGGCCTTGCCAGCGTCGTACGCCTGCTGCAACTCAGCTGCGTTCGGATACTCTGCGGGCACCTGACTCACCGAGCGCAAATAATCACGAAACACAATCTGCTCAGTCGCTGCGCGAGTCTGTCGGGCGACGTCGGGGCGTTGCGCCCAGCCCTGCGCATCGGCCTGCTCCAGCACGGCTTTTTCCGCCAGCCGTGCGCGAATCCAGCGCTCCAGCGCCTCCCGGTTGCCACGCAGTTGTTCGCGGGTTTGGGTCGGGACAGTGGCCAGCAGCGCCTGCAACTCTTGCGGCGAAACCTGCTGATTGCCCAACCGCGCGACCGCTGGCCCGGCTGAAACCGCAACCACCGTCGACGGCTGCTGGGCGGCGACCGGATCACTGCCCGGCCGCAGCACCAGCGCCACCGCCACCACCAACAACGCCACCGCTCCGGCGCCAATCACCATGGCAGGCTTCTTCACAGCGCGACGTCCTCTGCTTCGGCGACAGTGGATTTGGCCGTTTGCACATCAGCGCTCTGGCTGAAATCTCGCAGGTAAACAATGAATTCCTGCAACAGGCGATCCCACAATTCAAGGTTGCCACGCAGATGCTCATTGCTGACACCCGCCGCCACGACGACGTCCATCTCCATGACCAGAAATTCGCCCTGCAACGACAACCGCGCAAACCGCCGCGTTACGTTCCACTGCTCGGCGACGCCTTGGGGCAAATCACCTTGCACGCGCAGGGCACAGCTGAAGGTGAAATCGACAAAGCTGCCCTGCTCCAGCGCCGGGTTGCCGAAACGCACCGCGTAGCCGATGCCCTGACTGGCGCTGAGCAACTGGACGATGCCGTTCTGTTCGCTCTGATTGACACGGTAACCGGCCTCTTGCAGCACATCGGTCAGTGATTGCGGGGAAACGTGGGTGATCAATTGAGTCATGCCTTTCTTCCTTGTTTTCAGTGAGCGATCGCGGCTTGCGGCGCGTCGAATTGAGTCTTGTAGAGCTCGTCGCCAAAACCCTGCGCCAGTTCATCGAACTTGACCCGGACGCTACCCGCGAAGGGCTGGCGGATCTTCATCACCTCGGCGACATCGATGTTTTCGTAGGCCGTGAGAATCTGTTTGGCGACGCCGTACATTTGTTGATTCTTGGCTGAACATTGCTGCACTTGTGTGTCACGTTCTGCCAGTTGCGCTTGCAGGCTGGTGCGTTCGGCTTCTTTGCCGCGAGCCAGAACCAGCAATTCGTCATAGGCCTTTTTGAACTTGCCGGTCTGTTCGGCGCTGGCCGCCACTTGCGCCTGCGCCTGGCTGTGCAGGCTCTGTTGTTGCCCGGCCAATTGCTCGGCGAGGCCCTTGGCCTTGGCCAGTTCGGCCGTCAATTGCCTGATTTGCGCCTGGGCAGCCCTGGCTTCGTTCTGTGCCGCCAGTTGCGCGGCGCTGGCCTGGGCCTGTTGGCTTTGCAGGGACTGCAATTGCTGGGTGGTGCTGCGCAATTGCGTGCGCAAGCGCTCTTCCATGCCTTCGGCGTTCGCCCCGGTGGCAATTACAAAACCCAGGCCCAGCGCGAGAAAACGCGTGTTCATAAAGCTCTCCCGGCGCCTTAGAAGCGCGTGTTGATCTCAAGCTGCAAGACATCGATGTCGAATGGCGCGCCGTACACCGCTTCGGTGCTCATCCAGCGGCCGGTGGCAGAAACGTTCTTCGCCAGGCCGTAGTTGCCGCCCATGAAATAGCCCTTGGCGTTGGTGCCACCGAGGTGGAATGACGAGTCGTTGAAGCCGTCCGGCAAGGCGTCCGGCTGGATGTACTTGTAGCCGGCGAACAGGTTCCAGTCGCCCTTGCGCTTGAGGTCCAGCGCGTTGCCGAGGGTGAACTGCACCATCCATGCGTTGGCGCCGCTTTCGATCTCGCCGTTGCTGTCGAGGTTGTTGACGATCTGCCCGGCGGACCGCTTGCGCATGTCGCCTTCGTCGTAGCTGAGGTTGTGGATGTAGTTGCCCTGGCTGCGCAGCTTGAAATCCTGCGGCAGGTCGGCGTCCCAGACCAGGTTGAGGTCGAGCAGGTTGAATTCGGAGGCGAGGCCGACAAATTGCGGCTGCGGCGTGGCGCTCGGGTTGAGCGGGTTCGGCGTGATGTCGCGCAGCAGGAACACGCTGTTGCCTTTCTGCATGAACGCCGCACGGGTGCCGTCGCTGTCGCAACCCGGCGCGCCGGCCCACGGTTCGCAAGGGCTGGAGCGTTGGCCTTGAATGTCGTCGAAACGGTAGTAGGCCAGCGCGCCCTTCAGGCGGTTGTTGCTGTTGATCGCCCACTTCGCGCCGAGCTGCGCGCCGTACAGCCACTTGTTGTCGCTCTCTTCCTTGTCGAATCCGTTGCTGCTGGTGGTGTCGTTGGTGTAGTCCACCGGGAACGCGCCGACCGTACCGAACACGCCCCATTCGCGGTTGAGCTTGTGATCGAAGATCGCCGCGACTCCGTCGAAATTCAGGTCGTTGGAATAGAGCATGTCGGTGGACATGAATGGATTGGCGAAGCGCCCGCCGGTCAGGGTCAGTTCGTCCATTGGCTTCCAGCTCAGGTAGCCCTGATCGAGCCAGATGTCTTTCTTGGCGAAGCCGCCACCGAGGTTCTGCGTGGTCGATACCGGATTGTTGTCAGAGCCAGTGCCGATGCGAATGCCGGCGGTCCATTCCTCCGATATCACCGCTTTCATGCCCAGACGTGCACGCAGGCGAAAGAGGTTTTCGCGGTCTTCGCGGGTGTTGAGCAACGGCGGCAGGCTGGTGCTGCTGTTGGGATTTACGTCGTACGGGCCGTTGTTGTTGAGCTTGGCGAAGTCGACGATTTCGTTGCTGTTGTTGCCGGAGTAGTAACGCGATTCGTCACGCAGACGAATGTCGCCGTCGAAACTGATGCGCGAGGCCCAGTCCGGAAAGGTATTCGGCGCTGCCCAGTTTTCCTGTTTGGCGGTGGCCATGACCTCGGCTTTGACTTGATCGCGGATCTGGTCACGCACCGCTGCCGGCACGTATTGCACGCGTACATCGCCGGGCGCGGCGACCGGCCCGGCCGCCACTGCGGTAGAAGCCGCCGCCTGTTTGGCCTGCGCCGCTTCGTTCTGCGCCTGGGCGATCAATGCGTCGGCCTTGTCCTGTTTCAGAATGCCCTGCTCGACCAGCAAGCGGATCAGATTGATCGTGGCGTTCTCCGAGGGCGCGGGTGCTGCCACGGCCTGACCGACCAGGGTCGCAATGACCATGCCGACCGCCAGGGACAATCGATTCACGTTGGAAATCATCTGCACACAACTCCTTTTGGCAAAGCTCAAATAAGTGAATTAACCCGGACGGCGCCCTTGCAGGGACAGGCGCACGGGTAAAGTGATAGAGGCCGGTGGCCGTTCGCTGAGGGCCGGCGCACCGCGTAAAGCGGCCAGCACCTGGGTATCGATTTGCGGATTGCCGCTGGACTTGATCAGTTCGACACGAGTGATCTCGCCGACGCTGCTCAGCCAGACATCGGCCTGCAGCGAAAACGCGAGGTTGCGCAGCTCGGGGTTTTCGCGCAGCAAACGCTGGAAGGTGAACGCGAGGAACTGGCTGTACGTGCCGGTACCCAAACGCCCGCCGCCGGCCCCGGCCATGCCGCCGCCCTTGCCCGCGCCGATGTTGAAGGCGTCGTTGCCGCTTTGCGCATCGCCGTCCATTTGCATCGGGTTGGCCAGATCGTCCGCCGGCGATGGCGGCGCTTCTTCCTCGGGCTTGACCTCTTGCGGCTCGGGCGTTGGCTCGGGCTCGACGACTTTCTCTTCCGCCGGGGTTTCCGGCTCCGGCGGTTTTTCCGGCGGCGGGGGTGGCGGTGGCGGCAACGGAATGATCGTCGGCACCTTCGGCGCTTCACGGCGCACGCCGGCCATGTCGTTGGCCCACTGCCAGAGGAACCATGCGGCGAGCGCGCCGACCAGCAATCCGGCGCCCCACTTCACGTAGCGCAATGGCGACTTTTTCACCGGCGGCGGTTCGATCGGGAGTTGTGCGGTCATGACTCAGCCCTGACTCGGTTTGCCGGTAACGAGACCGACCTGGGACAGTTCGAGCCGGCGCAGCAGGTCCAGCACTTCGATGACTTTCTGGTACTGCACCGTCGCATCGCCGCGCACGATCACCGGGAAATCCGGGCTCTGCGCTTTCTCGATGCGCAGGCGTTCTTCCAGCTCGGCCAGTGTCACCGGATAGGCATCGAGAAACACCTGGCCGCCGTCGTTGACAGAGATCGCCTTGGTCTTGGCCTCGGAAAGCGACACCGCAGCGCTGGCCTTGGGCAGGTTGATCTGGATCCCGGAGACCTGCGCGGTGGCGGTGAGGATGAACATCACCAGCACCACCATCAGCACGTCAACCAGCGGCGTGATGTTGATGCTGTCCACTGCGGCATCTTCGTCATCGTCGTGGGAGGCATTTACGGACGCCATGGCAGTGCTCCTCAGGCCGGTACGGAATGGTTGACGTGATGGCCTCGCTGGTGCGACGCCTCACTGAACTGGCTCTCGCCGTGCATCTCCGCCAGACGCGTGATGAATTCGTCGACGAACACACGCATGTCGGCGCTGACTTCCTTGTTGCGGGTGATCAGGCGGTTGTAGCCAAACAGCGCGGGGATCGCGACGAACAGACCCATCGCGGTGGCCAACAGCGCGGCGGCCATGCCCGGCGCAATGGCATTGATGTTGACGTCACCGGCCATCGCCGTGCCGAGGAACACCACCATGATCCCCAGCACCGTGCCGAGCAGGCCGATGTAGGGGCCGCCGGCGATGGCGTTGGACAGGGTCGAGAGTTTCGAACTCAGTTGCTGGTTTTCGCGGGTGCGCACGCCGTCCATCGAGCAGCGGATGGCTTCGATGGTCGCAGCCGACACCGACGAGGTATCGGCGCCCTGCTCGCGGCGCGTGCGGATTTCTTTGACCGCCACCAGATACAGGCGCCACAGCGACGAATGCTGCAGACGCTGAGCCAGTTGCGCGTCGTCGGCGAACATTTCCAGGCGGGTGCCGACCTTGGCGAACTGCGCGCGGAAGTCTTCGTTGGCGGCGGTGACGCGGCTGAGGCTGCGGTTCTTGCGCAGCATGATGATCCACGACTGAAACATCATCAGCACCAGCACAGCGATGATCACCCAGGCGTCAATCGGCACCGCGTTGAGCAGGAAGCCGAGGCTGCCAAAACCGAAGCCGGACTGTTCTTCATCGACGCCGTAAGCCACCAGTTTCGACTCGGCGCCTTGTGAGGTGGCATCGGCCAGCAGCAGCGCGGCGGGACGGGCGACTTTCGACAGGCGCAGCTCGTCAATGGCGCCGGCGAATGGCTGGAACGCACCTTCCTGCAGATCGGCACCGATGGCCATGACCGAGTTGAACGCCGGCATCGCTTGAGCCAACTCAGCGCTCTCGCGACCGTTGATGTACAGCGTGACTTTCGAGCCTTCGGCGGTCAGTGCCAGGTGTTGCCACTGCGCCGTAGCCAATGCCTGGGTGGCAGCGGCGCGCTGGCCGTCGATCTCCACGAAGGGCAGGCCTTGGCTGACACCGATCAGCAGACTTTGCGTGCCTTCGCGACGAGCCAGGATCAGTTGCTCGCCACTGGCCTGATCCAGACGCAGCCAGGCACTGAAAGTGAACGCGCTGCCCGCGTTGTGTTGCAGCGACGGACTGGCCGGCAGCAACAATGGCTGACCGCTGAACTGCAACGCACGGCCGACCACGCCATCAATCGCCATGCCCGTGGCGCTTTGCGCGGTGTTGCCGTAAGCCGTGGTGTCTTTCGCCGGGGTGCCGGTGGCGCCGTCGAAGTGATAGAGCGCGGTGTAATTCGGGTCGAAGGTCAGTTGGCCGTTGCCGGTCGCCGGTGCCTTCTGATTACCGTAATACATCCAGATGTCCTGGCGTTGGCCACCCTCGACATTCGGTACATCAACCCAGATCAGCGCCATGCCCATCAGCGCATCGAAACTTTCGATCTGGTGGTTGAGCACGGTTTTGTCATCGGCGGCGACAAAGCGCAAATCCGAGCCGTCCTCTTTCACCCCGTCGAAGGTGAAGTTGCCGGTGTGCAAACGCACCAGCAGCGCCGCGCGACCGAGCGCCTGATTGATCGCCGCACCCTGCGGTGTGGTGTCGACGGCGATCTGTTTGCGGTAATGCCAATCGTCCTGCCACCAGGCCTGAGCCGTGGCCGGGAGCACAAAGCCCAGGCAGATCAACAGCGAAAGGAAAAGGCGTTGCATGGACGTGCTCCGTTAGAAAGTGGCTTGAAGGTTGAAGTGCAGGCGCGATTCCTGTTTCGAGGTGTTCGGCCCTTCGAGTAGCGGGTAGCCCCAGTCGAGGCTGCCGGACAGCCATTTACTCAGGCTGGCGCGGGTGCCGAGGCCGACACTGGCCAAGGCGTAATTGGCGTCCTGATCCGGCAGTTCGTCGCGCAGGTACAGCTGCGCACCTTCGGCGAAGGCGTAGAAGCGCCAGTCCTGCATCCACGTGCCGGCAAATTTGGCCAGCGACGGCGTGCGCAATTCCTGGCTGAGCAAATAGCCGTCATCCGCCGTGCGTTCGGCGGCCAGATAGCCGCGCACCGAGGTGGCGCCACCGGCGGAGAATTGTTCGTTGGAAACCAGCGGGCCCGAGGCCAGTTGGAACGCCGCTTTGCTTGCGCTCTGCCAGTCGCTGTCGAAGGTCCAGGTGTAATTGGTGTCGCCCTTGAGCACGGCGAAACTCGGTTTGGCGCGATAGCGTTTGTAGTCGAAGTCTTCGTCGTCGCTGCCGTAGCCGAACACACTGCGCGTGGCGGCCACCAGACTCAGGCCGAGGCCGAGCTGGCTCTTTTCGCTGTAGCGGAAGCCGTTGTAGGCGAAGGTGAATGGTGCGTATTGCAGCGGGACCTCGTCGCTCTCGCCGGACAGCGTCAGGCGTTCATCAAAATCCTTGAAGTCGATGCCCGCCGACAGCGAGTTCGACCAGTTGCCGCTCGACGGCAGCGTATAAATTGCCGCGACGCCGTAGCTGTGGCCCTTGCCGAGCACGTTGCTGCCGCCGATGGTGGCGACGTTGCTGTCGGACTGGTAACCGGAGAACTGCACGCTCCAGCGCTCACTCAGCGGCGCGGTGTAGGAGCCTGACCAGACCTTGGCGTTGTCGGTTTCCTGCGGTGCGGTGAAGAACGTCAGGTTAACGCTGTGGCCGAGCTGCCAGAGGTTGTTGTAACCGAGGCTGGTGACGCTGCGCAGTTTTTCAGTGTCGGCGCTGTAGTCGTTATTGACGCCGACGCTGGCGGTCCACGGGTTCTGGTCCTCAACCTGCAGGTCGACATCCATGGTGCCGGGGCGTTGGCCCTCGCGCACCAGTGGCATGACCTGGCGTCCGGGTGTCTTGTTGAGCTGCGCGAGTTCGCCCTGGACCTTGGCGAAGTCCGGCACCTCGCCTTCTTTCAGCGCCGGGACGTTGTCGCGAATATCCAGTGGCGAATAATGTTTGGCGCCGACGACGCGCACCCGGCCGACCTTGGTTTCGCTGACTTGCAGATAGACGATGCCATCGGCAACGGCCTGCTCGGGCAACTCGACGAACACCGATTGATAGCCGCGTTCCTGATAGGCCTTCTGCAACGCATCACGTGCGCCTTCAATGTCGCTCAAGGCTTTCTGCGGACCGAGAAACGGGTACACCGCTTCTTCGATCGCCCGCGCATCAAGCACGGTGTTGCCGCGCACGAAGTATTCGTTGACATCGACCAGACGCTGCGCGGCGGGCGCTTCTGTGCCCTCCTCGGCCAGGGCCGGCTGCGCGCCCGCCGTCACCAGCAGCCAGCCCCACAGCGCCAGCCGTGACGTGAAAATCCGTTCCACACTACCCCCTGAAATTCGCGATGACCTGTGGGCGTTAGCGCCCGGTGTGTTGCGTCAATTGCTGATCGTTGTGGCGCAGGCGTGCTTGCCGAGCCAGGTGTGCAAGAGCGCGAAGTTCAGCGAGAACTCGGGCATCTGCAGCAAGGCGCCGCAGAACACTTCGCCGATGACTTTTTGAATCAGCAGAACCGCGCGCGGCTCGTTGAGGAGCGTGGCGATGTCACGACTGAGGGCGTTGAAGCTCCAGACTTTCTGGTTCAGGCCAAGGCCGACGAACCAGCGGAACAGCAGGTTGTAATTGAGCTGTTCATAGAGTTGCTGTTCGCTGGGCACCGAATAGAGCAATTGCAGGAGCAGGATGTGCATGACCGTCTGCGCGGGAATGAGCATGCCGGGCGCGACATTGAGGTCGTGCAGCAGGTCTTGGTGGGCGTCGAGCAGATCGTCGATCTGCGGGCGCAGCAAGACCAGCGAATGGCCCGGCGGAATGTAGCTGGACACTTCTTTCAAGGCGCCCTGCCAGTCATCCTGCGAGACGATCCAGACCCACGGCGCGCCGTAGCGATACACCGAAACCGGCTTCTTGCGCGCGGCTTCGACGATCTTCGACAGGCGTTGATCGAGTTCCTGCATGCCCACTTTCGAATAGCGTTCCATAGTCCCCATTGCCTCACTCCCGGCGTCCCGCCTCGGTTCGCAAAGTGCGCCCCGAAAGGCCCCTCAAGCGCGTTACACAGGCATGACCGGACTGGCTATGTGCTACCGAACTTTTGTCATAAAAGCTTCATTACCCAACTGCACATGGCCCGCGAAATCACACAAACCCTGTGGGATCGGTGGTGTTCCTGGCCCTCTGCCATGCACCGTTGCGTGACATTTACGTGACATTCACGGGGTTAAATCCATGGGCATTCAGGCGTATAACCTGTAGTGACTTTTTGACCTGCATGCAGACATCAACACAGGGTAGTGACATGACCACAGCAAATATCCTTGGCAACCTGTTCCCTTCTGTCAGCGACATCCCGGAGAAATACCGCCCCGATGCACAGGTCGAGCAGCGTGAGTATCTGGTCGATGGCCAATTGCGCCGCTGGGACGGTCCGCTCGCGCAGGTGCGCAGCCCGGTCTATCTGAAAGGCGAAAACGGCGAAGAACAAGTGATCCTGGGCAGCACGCCGCTGCTCGATGCCGACACTGCCCTCACCGCCCTCGACGCTGCCGTCCGCGCATATGACCGAGGCCAGGGCCTGTGGCCGACGATGCGTGTGGCCGAGCGCATCCAGCATGTCGAGGCGTTTCTCGGCCGCATGCGCGAGCAGCGCGAAGCCGTGGTGAAGCTGCTGATGTGGGAGATCGGCAAGAACCTCAAGGACTCGGAAAAAGAGTTCGATCGCACCTGCGATTACATCGTCGACACCATCAATGCCCTGAAAGAACTCGACCGCCGCTCCAGCCGTTTCGAACTGGAGCAGGACACCCTCGGCCAGATCCGCCGCGTGCCACTTGGCGTCGCCTTGTGCATGGGCCCTTACAACTATCCGCTGAACGAAACCTTCACCACGTTGATTCCGGCGTTGATCATGGGCAACACCGTGGTATTCAAACCGGCCAAACTCGGCGTGCTGCTGATTCGCCCTTTGCTCGAAGCTTTCCGCGACAGCTTCCCGAGCGGTGTGATCAACGTGATCTACGGCAGCGGGCGCGAGACTGTCAGCGCTTTGATGGCCAGCGGCAAGATCGACATCTTCGCCTTCATCGGCACCAACAAGGCTGCCAGTGACCTGAAGAAGCTCCACCCGAAACCACATCGTTTGCGCGCCGCTCTCGGCCTGGATGCGAAGAACCCCGGCATCGTTTTGCCCGAGGTCGACCTCGACAACGCAGTCAGCGAAGCGGTGACCGGTTCGCTGTCATTCAACGGCCAGCGCTGCACCGCACTGAAAATCCTCTTCGTCCATGAAGAGGTGGTCGACAGTTTCATCGAGAAATTCAATGCCAGACTGGCCACGCTCAAACCGGGCATGCCGTGGGACAGCGGCGTGGCGCTGACGCCGCTGCCGGAATCGGGCAAGGTCGATTATCTGCACGGTCTGGTCGCGGACGCACAAAGCAAAGGGGCGCAGGTGGTCAATCCCAATGGCGGCGAATCCCACGCCTCGTTTTTCTACCCGGCTGTGCTGTATCCAGTAAACCCTCAAATGCGCGTCTATCAGGAAGAACAGTTCGGCCCGGTCGTGCCCATCGTGCCGTACCGCCACCTCGATACCGTGATCGACTACGTGCTGGAATCCGACTTCGGCCAACAGCTGAGCATCTTCGGCACCAACCCGGTGGCGGTCGGCCGGCTGGTCGACACTTTCGCCAACCAGGTCGGGCGGATCAACCTCAACGCCCAGTGCCAGCGCGGCCCGGACACCTATCCGTTCAACGGCCGCAAGAACTCCGCCGAAGGCACGCTCTCGGTGCATGACGCGTTGCGCGTGTTCTCGATCCGCACGCTGGTGGCGACCAGATTCCAGGAGAGCAACAAGGATCTGATCAGCGAAATCATTCGGGGCCGCGATTCGAGTTTCCTCACCACCGACTACATTTTCTGATCGAACACCCGCAGGATTGAATAATCCTGCCTGATACGGTCAGCCCCCCGGCGATTCAGTGTCTACACTGAGCCCAGCATTGCTGGATGCCTGGGAGGCTGACCATGCTCGATTACTTCGCCTTGGGTCTGTTGGTTTTTGTTGGCCTCGTGCTGTTTTACGGGATCATCGTGCTGCATGACATCCCGTACGAGATCGCGGTTCACCGCAACCATCCGCATCAGGACGCAATCCACGCCACCGGTTGGGTCAGTCTGTTTACCTTGCACGCGCTCTGGCCGTTCCTGTGGATATGGGCGATGGCCTATCGGGAGGATCGCGGCTGGGGCTTTGGCGATGGCAAACCTATCCAGAATCACGTCAATCAACTAGAGCAGCAGGTGGTCGAGCTGCAAGCCCGTATCGAGCGGCTCGAAGCGCAGTCGCCGGTTGCGCCTCATACTGACAGCCGGGGGATCTGAGCATGGATCTGTTGCTCATCCTCACGTACGCCGCACTCTGCGTCGCCATCTTCAAGATCTTCCGCATTCCGCTGAACAAATGGACGGTGCCCACCGCTGTCTTGGGCGGCGTGCTGATCATCGGCGCGTTGATTTTCACCATGAACTACAACCACCCCTATTCCGAGGTCGCGCGCTCCTACTTTGTTTCGGTGCCAGTCATTCCGATTGTGAGCGGTCAGGTTATCGACGTGCCGGTCAAGGGCAATGAACCCCTGGAAAAAGGCGATGTGCTGTTTCGCATCGACCCCACGCCTTTTCACAACCGCCTCAAGTCACTGAAGGCGCAGTTGGTAGCCGCCAAGGGCGACCGCTATCGCATCACCGAACTGATTCGCCGCAACTTCGGCACTCAACGTGAACTGGACGCGGCCATCGCCCGCACCGACGATCTGCAGGCGCAGCTGGACAACGCTCAGTTTGAGCTGGACAACACCGTGGTTCGAGCGCCGAGCAAAGGCTTCGTCACCCACGTTTCGCTGCGACCGGGGATGATGGCGAGCAAGTTGCCGCTGCGCCCGTCGATGGTTTTTATCCCGCAGGAAGGTCAGTATTTTGCGGCGTGGATGCGTCAGAACAGTCTGTTGCGGCTGACCGTGGGCGATGAGGCCGAGGTCGCCTTCGATGGCATCCCCGGCAAGGTCTTCGCTGGACGCGTGAAAAGCGTCATCGGCGTGATCGCCGAGGGTCAGGTGCAACCTTCCGGTACGCTGATCAGCTACACCGGTTCGCCACCGGCCGGACGCGTGCCGGTGATCATTGAAATCACTGACCCGGCGTTCGCGCCCTACAGTTCGCTCATGCCGGGTGGCGCCTACGGGCAAGCGGCGCTGTACAGCCAGCACTTTCACCACATCGGCGCGATGCGCAAAATCCTGCTGCGCATGGCGGCCTGGATGAATTACATTTTCCCCTTCCATTGATTTGACTGACACACGAGGTTCGCACTGACTACTTACAGCACCTCCCGCCTGCCACCGCTGTTACGCCGCATCCTGCGACCGCTGCTGGACCCGTATCGGCGCTACCGTCACGCCCGACTGATCCACTCCGTGCGGGTAGCACTGGGGCTACTGGCGACGATTCTGCTGACCACCGGGATCAACCTGCCCCACGGCGAATGGGCGTCGGTGACGATGCTGGTGGTGATCGGCGGCTTGCAGCACCACGGCAATATCGGCAAAAAAGCTGCCGAGCGCGCCATCGGTACCTTGATTGGTGCTGGGGTCGGGTTGGCGCTGGTGGCGCAACATGCGTGGCTGGGCATGCCGTGGCTGACCTATTTTTCCATGGCGGTGGTTTGCGGCTTTTTCTCCTATCACGCGATTGGCAAGGGCGGCTACACCGCCCTGCTTTCGGCCATCACCGTGTTCATTGTCGCCGGGCATGGTGATAACCCGATCACTGATGGTCTGTGGCGGGGCGTCGACATCCTGATCGGCATCGCGCTCGCTCTGGCGTTCTCCTTTGCTTTGCCGCTGTACGCGGTCTACTCGTGGCGCTACAACCTCGCCGATGCCTTGCGCGACTGCGCCACGGTGTACGGGCGCATCATCAACGGTGAAGCGGTCAGCGCCGACGAGCATCTGCGACTGATGAGCAAGGTCGGCGCGGTGATGGTGCAACTGCGTTCGCTGATGCCGTCGGTGTCCAAGGAAGTGAAGATTTCCATGACCGAGCTCGATGCGATTCAGCGCAACCTGCGCATGTGCATCAGCACGCTGGAAATCCTCGGTAATATCCGCCCCAACGTCAGCGACCCGCAGGCCATGGCACATTTGCAAATGGCACTGAAGGCTGAGCACCGACAGATTCGCGTGCAACTGATCGGCATGGCCCGCGCCCTGAAAACAGGCGCCTCGCAGCGGCTGGAGCGGCCAATGGAACTGCCCACGGCGAACCTCGATGCGCCGGTCGCCAATACCCTTGACGGCTACCGGATGCTAACCCGACAACTGGCAGCCAATATCGGCGAGATGCGCCAACGCCTGGCCGCCACTGCGCCGCGCTGGAACATCTGACCGCTACTGCGCCGCCAGCCGCCGGGCTTTCCAGCCCCAACCTTGTTGCATGCCGGCAGCGGCCAGCAGGATCGCCGCGACGCCGATCCACTGCAGCAGTTCCAGGCGATGGCCGAAGGCGAACCAGTCGACGAAAATCGCCGCAATCGGATAGATGAAGGACAGCGCGCCGGTCAATGCCGTCGGCAATTTTTGAATCGCGCCGTACAGCAAGACGTACATCAGACCGGTGTGCACGATGCCCAAGGTCACCAGACTCGCCCAGGCATCAGCGCCTGCCGGAAACGCGTCAAAATGCGCAAACGGCGCGAGTAACAACACGCCGGTGCAGACCTGAACCAACGCGATCAGATGCGGTGGCGTGCCAGTCAGGCGCTTGATGATCAGTGCAGCAATCGCATAGAGAAACGCCGCACCCGACGCCAGGGCAATTCCTAGCAGATAGTCATTGCCGCTGTCGCCCTGAGTGCCATGTGCGCTGACAATGGCCAGCATGCCCAAGAACGAAATCGCCAGCCAGAACAGCTTCTGCAAGGTGATTTTTTCGCCGAGAAACAACGCCGCCAGACCGACCAGCATGAACGGCTGCACGTTATAGACCGCCGTGCCAATGGCAATCGAGGCGCGCGAATACGACGCGAAAAGCAGCACCCAATTGCCAACGATCGCCATTCCACTGAGCACCGCCAGCAAAAACGTTGTGCGGGTCAGAATCCCTGGGCGCAGGAAGCCGAATGCGATGCAGATCGATAGCAAGGTGCCGGCGCCGAACACGCAGCGCCAGAACACCACGTCCAGCACCGGTTGCCCGGACACCAGCACAAACCAGCCGATCGTCCCGGATATCAGCATCGCGGCGGTCATTTCCAGCGAACCGCGGCGGATTGAATTGTCCATCATTTATCTCCTGAGGCTGTGGCGAAGCATGGCCAAAGTATGCCTAGCAAGCGCCAGGCTGCTCCAGCGCATAAAGCAGGCTAAAATCAGATTGCGCCTTTTTTATCGTAGGTGTTTCCCACCTTTTGCCTAATCAGAGACTTTGCACATGACTGACGATATCGACCGGATTCTCATCGGCGCGCTGATGGAAGATTCGCGGCGCTCGCTCAAAGCGCTGGCGCAGAGCAGCGGCTTGTCCTCACCGAGCGTGGCGGAGCGGCTGCGGCGCCTGGAAGAGCGCGGCGTGCTCAAGGGCTACACGGTGGAAATCGATCCAAAATGCTTCGGCTATCAGCTTCAGGCGATCGTCCGGGTACGACCGCTGCCAGGGCAATTGCAGGAGGTGGAGCGGCAGATCATGGCAATCCCGGAGTTCACCGAGTGCGACAAGGTCACCGGCGAGGACTGCTTTATCGCCCGTCTGCACGTACGTTCGATGGAACAGCTCGACACCCTGCTTGATCGTCTCAATACGCTGGCGGAAACCAACACAGCGATCGTCAAGAAGACCCCGGTCAAGCGGCGACTGCCACCGATGGCGTGAATGTCATTTGCCCCTGATCGGCGTAGATTGTGATTTTTCGCGGCTAAGGAATGGCGGGATGAGAACTAGGGCAATGATGCTGGCGGCGCTGCTGCTGGGCGGTTGTGGCACGATTCAAACAGTGGCGCGCAATGATCAGGCTGCAGTGGACGGCCTTAAGGAACAAAAGAGTTATTGTGGCGCGGTGCCAAGGATCTATAGCGGCCTTGCCTATGACTTCTGTTCATTGAATGCGCCGCTGGCCTCGGGCGTGGATGCCGATAATCATCGCAACACAGCGATCCCGGGGCTGTTGGTTGACGCCGTGGTTTCCGGCGCGCTCGATACCTTGCTGCTGCCTTATACGATCTATCGTCAACAAGTGGATGGCAGCATTGTCATCCACTGAATGAACACCTTTCTCCAGACGATAAAAAACCCGCCGAAGCGGGTTTCTTATTGCAGCTGCTTTGATCAGTCGTCGCGGCTCATGATGCCGAACAGTTGCAACAGGCTGACGAACAGGTTGTAGATCGATACATACAGGCTGATGGTTGCCATGATGTAGTTGCGCTCGCCGCCGTGAATGATCGCACTGGTCTGGAACAGAATGCAGACCGACGAGAACAGCACGAAGCCGGCGCTGATGGCCAGTTGCAGGCCGCTGATCTGGAAGAAGAAGCTGGCCAGCGTTGCGCCCAGCAGGACAAAGAAACCGGCAGTGATGAAGCCACCGAGGAAGCTCATGTCCTTGCGGGTGATCAGCACGTAGGCCGATAGACCACCGAACACCAGAGCGGTCATGGCGAATGCCGAGCTGACCACTTCAGCACCGCCCTGCATACCCAGGTAACGGTTGAGGATCGGGCCGAGCAGGAAACCCATGAAACCGGTCAACGCAAAGGCGGACACCAGGCCCCACGCGGAATCACGGAGTTTGTTGGTGAGGAAGAACAGCCCGTAGAAGCCGATCAGCACCACGAAAATGTTCGGGTAGCCGACACGCATCTGCTGGGCTACGAAGGCCATCACGCCGCTGAATGCGAGGGTCAGAGCCAAGAGACCATAAGTGTTGCGCAGGACGCGGCTAACCTCTAGCTGCTCAGCCTGCACGCTGTTATTAACTGCGTAATCCTGTTCGCGCATGGCGACACTCCTGTTGGTTTGAAACGTTCAGTCGCAAAGATCATAACAGACGCTCTGTAACAAGCCATGCAGAGAGTTTGACAGTGTGTTTCATTCAGGTATTATGGCGCCCGCAACGCAAACGGAGGTGTGGCCGAGTGGTTTAAGGCAACGGTCTTGAAAACCGTCGACTGTAACAGGTCCATGAGTTCGAATCCCATCGCCTCCGCCATCTTATATACGACAAAGCCCTGATTATTCAGGGCTTTGTCGTTTCTGCGGTACACGTTTTACGCCGCATCGCTTACGCATCTTCTGAGTCATTTCACAGCAGCGCCTCGTATGCCAGAGGCTCTGCTGTTCTGGTAGCGGAGGGTGTAACCGCTTAACCGAGAGGCTCAAAGACAGCCTCTGCCCGGTGTTGCACCGGCGCTTGAGGTCTGAGCATTTGCTGCCAGGCGAGCTGCGCCTGGACCTTGGCTACCGAATCCAGCACTTTCTGCGCCCAGCGATCATCCTCAGGATGCACTACGACCACCCGGAAGCCATGATCCTTGCCTTCAAGCTGCACGCCCTCGGAGTCATCGACATGCAGGTCGATATCGAACGCCGGTGGATATTTTGAAGGCGAATTCGACATCCCATGCGCTGTCAGGGCACGGTTGTGCAGCACGCTGTTAACCACGCCGTCGACGCGGATGCCGTAAAGCGCTAACCAACGCCTGATATACGACGGAGTGCGCCCGGACGAGGTGTAGACCCAGACACTGCAATCCTGGCGTCGCAGCTCTCGGATCAGGGAACGCGTGCCCATACGCAACGGCTCACCCAACCACCGATGAATACAGGCCGGTATCCGACTTTTTTCGACCGCGCAGTGGTGCAGCTGGCAGGCGAGCGTGTCATCGATATCGAACGAAATCCGTATGCGCTGACGCCTGAACAGCTGCGGCACAGCGCAGCGGATGATCTGCCCTGCCCGGCTGCCGAAGCTTGTGCATTTGGCAAAGGCTGAAGCCGCGCTCATCAATGGCCTCCCTGAGAGAGAGGCAAAGGCTTGTCTTTGAGAAAGAACTTCATGGGATCCGGCGCCTGTTCTTCTAAAAATGCTGCGTATTTTTTCTTGATTTTGGGCAATTCGTACAACGCCTTGACGCCATGCTTGGCGGAGTTGCGGATGACCGAGGACGGGTTGAAATAGCCCTCGGCGTTTTCAAGGGTCAACACGAATGGAGGCAGCCCCGCCCGCATGAGCAAGTAGCTGACAATGAGCGAGCCGCTGCGGTTATTGCCTTCGATGAACAGCTGCGGCTTGCTCAGAATGCGGACATAGACACCCGCTGCACGCTTCCAGACCGATTCACTGCGATACGCGCAATACCAGTTGTACAAATCCTTGATGCCACCCTCAACATTGTTGAAGAAATGCGCCTCGGTGGCTGCCAGATGCTGGGCGTATTCCAGCCGGCGCGCCGGATCTCGGCCACACAGCACCGTGGCATTGATTTCCAGCATCAGGTTCAGTTGCTGAAGATCGAACAGGTCGATGCCGCGGGCGACATATTCGTCAACCAACGCATAACCTTCAAGCACGTTGTGCAGCACTTCGTCCGTCAACGGGTCACGCGGCTCGGTGAAGTGCCGGCTGAGCTCGGCGAAACGGCTCTGCACGTCCCGCAGTGCGCGTTCAATCGCAGGCAAATCAAGACGATGCTTGGCAGGCATTGGTGCTCCTTGGAAACGCTTGGTAAATGTCCACCGGATGCCCGCCAAATCCATTTGGCACAGGCGGCCTGATCCGGTGTGTGGCTTAGCTGAACTTGCCGCTGATGTAATCGCCGGTCATCTGTTCACGCGGGTTGTCGAAGATCTGCGCCGTCGGGCCCATCTCAACCAGATAACCGGTGCGCGTGCCCTGGGAAATATCCACCGAGAAAAACGCTGTGGTGTCAGCGACACGGATGGCTTGCTGCATGTTGTGGGTGACCAGCGCGATGGTGTAATCCTTCTTCAACTCGACCATCAATTCTTCGACCCGTCGGGTGGCGATCGGGTCCAGTGCCGAGCAAGGCTCATCCAGCAGCAGGACTTCCGGCTCAGTAGCAATGGCGCGGGCGATACACAGGCGTTGTTGCTGACCACCGGAGAGCGACAGGCCGCTGACCTTGAGCTTGTCCTTGACCTCATCCCATAACGCGGCGCCTTGCAGCGCGTGCTTGACCCGGTCACCGATATCGCCCTTGTAGCGATTGAGGCGAAGACCAAACGCGACGTTGTCGAAAATGCTCATCGAAAACGGGTTAGGTTGTTGAAACACCATGCCGATGTAGCGGCGCACGACCACCGGATCGACACCCTTGCCGTAGACGTCCTGCCCGAGAAAATGCACGTGGCCCTCGAAACGGAATCCCTTCACCAGATCGTTCATCCGGTTGAGGCTGCGCAGCACGGTGCTTTTGCCGCAGCCTGAGGGACCGATGAATCCGGTGATCTTGTTTTTCTCGATCGGCACGTGACTGTCACGTACCGCCATGAAGTTGCCGTAGAAAATCTTGTCCAGCTTGCAGTCCATGACTACAGGCGCCTGGGTGACAAACGGAGCGGCTATTTGCGCAGTGGATACCTTCAAAATCAGATGCTCCCGTTCTTAATACTTGGGCTTGCCGAAAATCCGGCTGATGATGTTGACGAACAGCACGATCATCACCAGCACCAACGAGGCCGCCCATGCGAGCTCGAGCTGGTTATCGAAAGGCATGCCGGAGAAGTTGTAGATCAGTACCGCCAGCGAGGCAGTCGGGTTCATGACGTCGAGATTGCCCTGGTGGTAGATCCAGTAGTTGCTGAACAGCGCGGTAAACAACAACGGTGCCGTCTCGCCTGCGGCACGTGCCACGGCGAGCATCACGCCAGTCAGGATCGCTGGCATACCGGTCGGCAAGATGATCTTCCAGATGACCTGCGAGCGGGTGCAGCCCATGCCATAAGCAGCATCCTTCATAATCTTGGGCACCATCCGCATCGACTCTTCTGCGGTCAGCACCACGATAGGCAGCATCAGGACGGCAAGCGCCACGCCACCCGCCGGCGCCGAATACGTGCCAGTCGTCATGACTACCAAGGCATAGGCAAACACACCGGCCAGGATCGACGGCAGGCCCGTAAGCATCTTGGCGGCAAAACGCGCAGCGTTCCCCAGCTTGCTGTCTGGCCCCAGTTCAGCGAGGAAGATGGCCGCCATGATCCCGATCGGCACCGCGATCGCTGCCGCGATTCCGACCATTACAAAGGTACCCGCCATCGCATTGCCGAAACCGCCGCCCATCTCGAAGCCGGTCGGTGGCAGCTCGGTAAACACTTCCAGGTTCAGACGCGCGCCACCGCGGGTGATCAGCATGTAGAGCACGGAAATCAGCGGCACGCTGGCCAGCAAAGCTCCTGCCCATACCAGGGTGGTCAGAATCAGGCTGCGCAAAGCGCGACCTTCAAACCTGCGTTGCAAGCTGGGCATTGCACCGGTTGGCGCGGTCAAGTCTGTTGCTGCGGTCAGGTCAGTCATCATCTGTTACCCCGTTGGGCGTACATCATGATCATCGAACCGAAAATGTTCACGATCAGCGTAATCAACATCAGCACCAGTGCGGCATACATCAACACCTCGATCTCGTTCGGCCCGGCTTCGGGGAAGTTCAGCGCCAGCAGAGCGGCAAGCGTGTTGGCCGGTGCAAACAGCGAGAGGGAAATGTTGTTGGCATTGCCGACCAGCATGGCCAGCGCCATCGTTTCACCCAGCGCGCGCCCCAGGCCCAGCACCAGCGAGCCGAAAATGCCGGTGGCGGCCGAAGGCACCATCACTTTGAGAATCGCTTCCCAATGGGTAGTGCCCATGCCGTACGCAGCCTGCTTGGTTTTCATCGGCACAGCCGTCAGCGCGTCCTGCGAAACGGCGGCAATGGTCGGCAGAATCATGATGGCGAGCACCAGCGCTGCGGGCAGCAGGCCCGGACCGCTCAGGGACGTGCCGAAAAAGGGTATCCAGCCCAGTTCGCTGTTCAACCAGGTGGTCAGCGGCCGAATCGCCGGGATCACCACATAGATCCCCCACAGGCCATAGACCACGCTGGGAATGGCCGCGAGCAGTTCGACAATGGTGCGAAACAGCGCAGCGAGCTTGGTTGGCAAGAAATCCTGGGTGAGGAAAATCGCCATGCTCACGCCAAAAACACCGGCGATCAGCAAAGCGATGAAGGCGCTGTAGAGCGTGCCCCAGATGGCTGGCAGGATGCCGTATTTGCCTTGGTTGACGTCCCACACACTGCCCAGAAGGACATCGAAGCCGTGCTTCTCCATACCGGGAAGTGCCTTGCGTCCGACTTCGAACACCAGTGCAAATACCAGCGCCAGAATCAGTACCACACCGATGCGCGCGAGCGCGCGGAAGGTGCGATCAACCAGAAAATCCTTCGTCGAAGGTGGCTGGCAGGCAGAGTCGGGATTAACCGGTACGACAAAAGGTTTGTTCATGGGCTAAGTCCGGAACAGGGGGAAAACTCTCCCGGCGTGGCGCAGACGCACACGTCGAGAGAGACCTCACGGCGTTACTGAATGTTGGCGGACGCTTTGCGAACCTGTTCGACGACCGATTGCGGCAACGGGATGTAACCCATCGAATCGGCAATCTTCTGCCCTTCGGTCAGGCTGTATTCGACCATTTCACGCATGGCTTTGGCCTTGGCCGGGTTGCCATTGTCCTTGCGGAAAATCATCCAGGTATAAGAGGTGATCGGGTAGGACTTGGCGCCGTCCGGATCAGGCAGCCAGGCCACCAGGTTTTCCGGCATTTTTACCGCCGCCAGGGCCTCGGCACCGCTTTCGGCATTTGGTACCACGTAATTGCCAGCCTTGTTCTGCAACTGGGCAAAGTCGACCTTGGCCAGCTTGGCGAAGCCATATTCGATGTAACCAATCGCTCCAGGGGTCTGGCGCACGGTCGCCGTCACGCCATCGTTTTTCGGCGACTTGATGAACTTGTCACTGGCCGGCCAGTTGACGGTGTTGCCCTCACCCAACGCCTGCTTGAACTCGGCGTTGACGGTTGCCAGGTGCTTGGTGAATACCGCGGTCGTACCGCTGGAATCTGCACGCACGACAACCGTGATCGGCGTATCGGAGAGCTTCAGGTCCGGGTTGGCAGCCACGATCTGCGGATCGTTCCAGCGCGTGATCTTGCCCAGGAAAATGTTGGAATAGACATCGCGTGGCAGCTTCAGCCCCTTGGGATTGCCCGGCAGGTTATAGGCCAGCACGATTTCCCCGGCGGTCATTGGCAGCAACTGCACGCCTTCGGCGACCTTGGCGATATCTTCGTCTTTCATTGCCGAGTCACTGGCAGCGAAATCCACGGTTTTGTTCAAGAAGTCCTGTACGCCCGCGCCACTGCCCTTGGATTGGTAATCGACAGTGACGCTATCGGATTTCTTGCTGAAATCCTTGAACCAGGTCAGGTAGATCGGTGCCGGGAAACTTGCTCCGGACCCCGTCAGGCGAACATTTTCTGCTGCAAAGGAGGCCGAGGTGGCACAAAGAGATACCGCAATGGCGAGCGCAGCAGACTTCATCGAACTTTTCATTAAATGACACCTAGTGATTACGGGCTCCCGAACTCTGCAGCAGTTTTGTGACGATTTCATGAAAGCAAAGTGGCAAGCGTTACCCTCATGGTCCGCAACAGCGCCCATGGATGTAATCGGTGCCAGGTTTTGAAAAATCGAATCTTCCTGTGCGAGGCTTGTCCCTACTCCCTGATCCCGAGCAGTCACGCGCCAGGTTCACATTGCACAAACGCTACTTTTCCCCAGCCTTTATGGCCCTCAACCGGAAATGGCGTTAGCATTTCACTCATTCGGCTGAACAAGCCTGTTTATCCAGATCAGGGTCGCATTGTGGAAAAGCTAAAACGCCTTCAAAGCGGGATCGAAGGGCTCGACGCGCTGCTTCAGGGGGGCTTTGTCGCCGGCGCTTCATACATCATTCAAGGGCGCCCGGGCTCGGGCAAAACCATCCTTGCCAACCAGCTCGGGTTTCACCATGCCCGCGACGGCGGCCGTGTGCTGGTCGCCACATTGCTGGCCGAGTCGCACGACCGGCTGTTCCAGTTTCTGTCGACCATGAGTTTTTTTGACGCCTCGCGAGTCGGCGCCGAGATTCAATTTGTCAGCGCATTCGATACGCTGGAAAACGAAGGCCTCGATGAAGTCGTGAAGCTGCTGCGACGCGAAATCACTCGGCAGAAGGCGACCGTCATGGTCGTTGACGGCCTGCTCAATGCACGCTCCAAAGCCGACTCGCCGATCGACACGAAAAAATTCATTTCCGAACTGCAAGGCCATGCCGCATTTGCCGGTTGCACCGTGCTGTTCCTGACCAGCTCGCGCCTGGATGACGGCAGCCCCGAGCACACCATGGTCGACGGCGTCATCGAAATGGGCGAAGAGCTTTTCGGTACCCGTTCGGTGCGCCGTATTCATTTGCGCAAGACCCGCGGCAGCGGTGCGTTGACCGGTCTTCACGAATGTGAAATCACCGATAACGGCCTGGTCGTCTACCCGCGCCTCGAAAGTCTCTACAAGCGCCCTTCCGCCCCCGACAGCGCGGACATGACGCGTATTCCAAGCGGCATTGCGTCGCTCGATGAGATCTTCGGTGGCGGCTTGCACAGCTCCAGCGTCACGCTGGTCATGGGCCCTTCCGGCATCGGCAAAACCACGCTGGGCCTGAAGTTTCTTGCGCAATCAACGGCGGAAGAGCCGGGCCTGCATTTCGGTTTCTATGAAAGCCCGCAGCGCCTGCGCCTGAAAGGCCGTTCGCTGGGCATCGATATTGAACACATGGAACACAGCGGCGCATTGAGCATTGCCTGGCAGCCCACAACGGAGGGTTTGCTCGATGGCCTCGGCGCACGCCTGCTGAGCCTGGTCGATGAAAAAGGCATCAAGCGCCTGTTCATCGATAGCCTGAGCGGCATGACACGGGTGTCAACCACACCGGAACGCATCACCGACTTTTTCAGTGCATTGATGAACGAACTGCGATCCAGAGGCGTGACCGTATTCGCCTCCTGGGAAATGCGCGATTTGTTCGGATCCGAGGTCAGCGCACCGAACTCTGACCTGTCCAGTATTGTCGACAACCTGATCCTCATGCGTTTCTTTGACAATCACGCTGAACTTCGCAGGACGCTTTCCATTCTTAAGGTACGCGATAGCTCCTACAACCCGTCGCGGTTCGAGGTGGTTGTCCGTGATCAAGATGTGTTCCTGGAAAAGGCTTTGAAAAATGAACCTTCAGTCGCAGCTGAGTCATTGCCTGGTTCAATTTCGTAAGTCTTCAAGCGGGTTGAAATAACATGACCACCATTCTGGTAGTCGACGACGAGTATCTGATTGCTGACATTCTTGGCTTTGCGCTTGAGGATGAGGGCTTCATGACCGTGACCGCGAGCAACGGCAAGAAAGCGCTCGAGGTGCTGGAAAGAGAACGCCCGGCGCTGGTTATTACCGACTTCATGATGCCGGTCATGGACGGCCTCGAATTCGCCGAAGCCGTACGTGCCCAGCCGTCCGTCAAACATTTGCCGATCATTCTGATGAGTGGCGCGCAGGCGCACATCGGCATGCAGCGCTCGGATCTGTTTGATGTGGTGGTGGCCAAGCCGTTCGACATTGCGGTGATTGTGGCTGAGGTAAAAAAGATCCTTGCGCTGGACTAGCTTGAATGCCAAAAAAAACACCAGCCCCTGACAGCACCGCCAGCGCAGCCGACATCGAACGCGCCATTCTGGCCTTGAACAAAATGGCCGAACGTCTGTGGGGCGACGGGCGTGAAGCCGAGGCCAAGGCGTTGCTCGATGCGCTGGATGCGCTGAACCGCGCCCTCGACCGGATCCGCATTGGTGAAAGTCGCAGGGCCGTCACCCTGCACTGAATCAGACCTGATAAAACTCGCGATACCACTGCACGAACGCTTGCACGCCCTGCTCGATCGGCACCTGGGGGCGGAAGTCGATGCAGCGTGCCAGTGCCGACACGTCGGCCCAGGTTTTCAATACGTCGCCTTCCTGCATCGGCAGATAACGGCGCTGCGCCTCGATGACCAGCGTCTGTTCCAGGCATTCAACGAAGCTCATCAGCGCCACCGGACTGCCGCGACCGATATTGAACAAACGGTTGGTACCACGCTCGGCGCTGCGTGCGGGCGGTTTGTCGAGCAGTCGAAAAATCGCTTCGACAATGTCATCGATATAAGTGAAATCCCGCGCCATTTCGCCTTGGTTGTAGATGTCGATGGCGCGCCCTTGCAGCATCGCTTCGGTGAATTTGAACAGCGCCATGTCCGGCCGACCCCAAGGGCCGTAAACGGTAAAGAAGCGCAGACCGGTGGCTTGCACACCGTAGAGATGGCAGTAGCTGTGGGCGATTAGTTCGTTGGCGCGTTTGGTCGCAGCGTACAAAGAAACCGGCTGGTCGACCTTGTCGTCTTCGCGAAACGGCATTCGGGTATTGGCGCCGTACACCGAACTGCTCGATGCGTAGATCAGGTGTTCCGGCGGATGACGTCGGCAGGCTTCCAGGACGTTGAGAAACCCGACCAGATTCGATTGCGCATAAGCCTCAGGATTGTCCAGCGAGTAGCGCACTCCGGCCTGCGCGGCGAGGTGAATGACCTGTTGGAATTGGCCGTGTTCGAACAGCGCGGTGAGTGCCGACGGGTCAACAATGTCCAGCCGATGGAAAGTGAAGTTGGTCTGCGCTTGCAGTCTGTGCAACCGCGCCTGTTTGAGTTTGACGTCGTAGTAAGGATTGAGATTATCGAGCCCAACAACCTCCAGTCCTTCGCGACATAATCGCATGGCCGTGTGATAACCGATAAAACCTGCGGCCCCCGTTACCAGAACACTCATGATTGCCTCGGCTCACTGTTTCGACTTTAAGGCGTTAAACACCGCCGTACATTTGTCCGCAAACGACGACAGTTATTCATAGACGACCTTAGTTACCAGGGCCAGCAGCATCCGACGCGAGGCATTTAAAAACCGAACTTCTTACGAACCGAAACATGTAAGATTGAAACTAATTTGCTATCACGCACAGCATCTAACCTCGACGACTACAATAACTTCGAAAAGTTTAAAAAATCCGACGAACAGCTTTCATCGTTGAAAGTCAACGACTTACGAAACACGCCCATTATCAGCGGATGAAAGGCAATGTTTTTGACTGTTATCAATTGACAGCTTGCGCAGACTGGCCGATAACTTAGCACTGCCCGATGAGCTCGCGCCGCCGCGCACTTTTCCGCTCTCTGGCTACTTATGTAATTGGATCCTGAAGGTCGCAACTGCGAACCGTGCGGTAGCTTTGCTTAAACAAAAGCACGGACTCGTTATAGCCAAGACGGCCACGGATATAACAATAACCCGATCAACTTGATTCATTTTTGAAACACTTCTTCTGCCAATAAACATTGATGCATCTGGCTCGGCACT
This sequence comes from Pseudomonas sp. TSRC2-2, assembly GCF_049897785.1. Lineage (NCBI taxonomy): Bacteria > Pseudomonadati > Pseudomonadota > Gammaproteobacteria > Pseudomonadales > Pseudomonadaceae > Pseudomonas > Pseudomonas sp. TSRC2-2. The sequence goes on along the minus strand of NZ_JAFCWZ010000010.1, from coordinate 35,355 downwards.
TTGCCTTGATCAGCCTACTACCTACTAGCAAGCAGGGCGGCTCGTCCCACGTTATCGGCCACCCTGCTTACACGATCGCTATGTATGGAGTACTCCAGCATGCTAACGGTTTGCCGCAACGGTTCTAACTGGTATTTATTGCAGTGCAAGCCCCGCCAGGATGAACGGGCACAACTCAATCTGCAGCAACAGAACTATTCGATCTTTCGGCCTCAGCTGATGAGCGAGCGCAGCATCCGTGGCAAACGCCAACGGACGCTGGAATCGTTGTTCCCCGGCTATGTGTTCATTCAACTGAGCCGTGACGATAACTGGGCGCCGATCCGCTCAACGCGCGGCGTCAGTCGCATTGTTGAATTCAACCATGTGCCCGCCCGGGTCGATGAAGACGTGATCGCACAACTGCGTGAACGCAGCCAGGAGTCGATCGGCTTTCCTGTCGATCCGATGCTCAAACCCGGCGAACCTTTGCAAATCGTCCAAGGCCCGCTGTCCCCGCTCGAAGGCGTGTTCCTGTCCATGCAGGGCGAAGAGCGCGTGATGCTTCTGCTCAATTTCCTCAACCGCCAACAGCACGTCAGCGTCCCGCTGAGTTACCTAGAACGCCAGCGACAATAGTCCGGATCCGCTTCGCCCTGACACCGACCCCCTTCATCAGGAGCGTGATCCATGGCTCTGAAGCCTCGCTGTTCCCTGGTTTTAGTCGTCGCCTGCTGCGCTCCCGAAGCCGCCTGGAGCGTCGAGCCGCAAGCGATCAATGTCTACGGCTTCGATTTCACCCCGACTTTCGCCTTGTCGGAAAGCTACGACGACAATTTTCGCGAAGTCGAACACGATGTCGAGTCCACCATGGTCACGCGATTGGCGCCCGCCTTCGAGCTCAAGGCCGAGGATCGCAACAGCGCCACGCGAGTGATCTGGGAACCGACCCGCTACATCTATCACAGCGACTCGGATGCTTCGAACACCGCCCAGCGCCTGCGCGCCGACAGCATCATGGAGTTTACGGACCGACATCGGCTGAAACTCGAAGCCGAGGCGCGCAAATACGAGCGCACCACGTCTACCGCCGTCGACGGCATCAACGACAAGATCGAAAGCAAACGCGTCGGCGGCGTCTACACCTTCGGTGCGCGCAGTGCGCTGAACCAGATCGACCTCGGCGCCAACTACGCACAGCTTCGCTACGACAACGCCGACGGCATCAACGATGACAAGGAGCGCGACACCAGCAACCTGACCACCACCTGGTATCACCGCCTCGGCAGCAAGACCCGTGGCCTGCTCGAATACGACCACACGCGCTTCGACTACTTGCAATCGAACAGCCCGCGCAGCAGCCGCTCCGATGCGGTGCTGGCCGGCGCCGAGTGGGACATGACGGCGAAAACCACCGGCAAGCTGCGCGTCGGCTATGAGCGCAAGAATTTCGACCAGAGCGGCTCCGACGACCTGAGCAACCCGACCTGGCAAGTGGACCTGGCGTGGAAACCGCGCACCTACTCGACCTTCACCTTTCTTGCGCGCCAGGCCATGGCCGAAGGCGACGACGGCGCCGACGCGGTGAAAGCCACGTTCACCCAGGTCGGTTGGCGCCATGGCTGGACCGAGCGCATCACCAGTGTTGCCGAAGTTGGCATGGGTCATTACGTCTACGAAGGCCAGGACCGCAGCGACGATCTGCAGGATTACAAACTCGGCGTGAATTACGAAATGCGCCGCTGGCTGGACGTCGAAGTCGCCTACCGCCACCGCGACAACGACTCCGATGCCGACAACGAAAGCTTCACCCGCAACGTCTTCCAGATCACTTTCGACGTCAGTCTGTAGGAGGGTTGGGCCATGCACACGCGCCTGATTTTACTGTTGTTGCTGCTCTGGACAGTGCCCACGGTCGAGGCGGCGGACACCGACACCAATTACCGCCTGGCCGCTGGCGATGTCTTGCGCATCATCGTGTTCGGCGAGCCGGAACTGAGCTTCAAGAAGATTCGCCTGAATGACGCTGGCACCTTCTCCTACCCGTTTCTCGGCGAGATCGTCGCCAGGGGCCTGACGCCCAATCAAGTCGAACAAAAGATCGTCGACGGCCTCAAGCAAGGCTATCTGGTCGACCCGAAAGTCAGCCTCAGCCAGATCGAATACCGCCCTTTCTATATCAACGGCGAAGTGCAGAAACCCGGCAGCTATCCGTTCCAACCCGGCCTGACCCTGGAAAAAGCCATCGCGCTGGGCGGCGGTCTGACCGAACGCGCCTCGATGAAACGCGTGACGATTTTGCGCGGCAGTGGCGGCCCGCCGGTCACTGAAAACATTTCGCGCACTACCGTCATCGCCCCCGGCGACACCATTTCCATTGCACAAGGCTTTTTCTGATCATGGACAACAGCCCAAGCACCTACCTCGAACGTCCGCTCCAGGGCCACTTGCCAACGCAAGCCGCCGATGAGTCGGACACCCTTGATCTGCTGCACCTGTGGCGGGTGATCTGGTCGGCGAAGTGGAACATCGCCTGGCTGGTTCTGCTCAGTTGCGCGCTGGCCGTGGCGGTGCTGTCGTTCATCACGCCGCAGTACGTCGGCAGTGCGACGCTGCTGATCAAGGACAAGACGCCGCCGGTGTTGAGTTTTCAGCAGGCCGCCGAAGCTGGCGGCGCGACCACCACCGATTACTTGCAGACTCAGCAGGCGTTGCTGCAATCGCGGGAACTCGCCGAGCGCGCGGTGCGCAAGCTCGGCCTGACCACCCACCCGATTACCGATCCACGCCAACAGGCGCAGAGCTGGTTCGCCCCGCGCCAATGGCTGGCCGAGCTCAATCGCGATCAATGGCTGCCATGGCTGGATCTGCTGCCGCCGCCCAAGCCGCCTGCGACCGAAGAACAGGTGTTCAACGACGTCACGCAAAACCTGATGCTGCACACCAGCGTCAAGTTCGTCGGCAAGAGCCAGTTGCTGGAAATCGACGTCGAGCTGCCCGACCCCGCGCTCGCTGCGGCGGTGGCCAATGCCCTCGCCCAAGGTTTCATCGACAGCCAGCAGGACACCAGTCTCAAGTCTTCGCAAAACAACACGAGCTGGATGAACACTCGTCTGGTCGAATTGCGCGACAACCTGCGCGTGGCCGAGAACAAGTTGCAGGCGTATCGCGAGGAACAAGGCCTGGTCGATGTTGACGGTGTCGCGACGATCAGTGCCAACGAGTTGCAAATGACCGGCAACCGCATGATCGACGCGCGCCGCGATCGTGCCGAGGCCGAGAGCCAGTACCGCCAGGCCCAATCTCTCAGCAATGGCGATATCAGTCGCCTGTCGAGCGTGCCAGCGGTGCTGAGCAACCCGTTGATTCAGCAGTTCCAAGGCGATCTGGCCAAGGCCCAGGCCAAAGTCGAGGAGTTGTCGGGGCGCTACGGGCCCAAGCACCCGGCGCTGATTTCCGCCCGTTCCGAACAGCGCACCGCTGCCAACAGCCTGCGCCTGCAGGTGCAGCAAGTGGTCGCCGGCATCGAACGCCAATATCAACTGGCGGTGGCCAGCGAAGACGCGTTGCGCAAATCCTTCAACAGCAACAAGGCGCAGATTCAGGATATTTCGCGCAAGGAATTCCAGCTGCGCGAATTCCAGCGCGAAGTCGACAGCACCCGAGCGCTGTACGAAACTTTCGTCACTCGCCTCAAGGAAACCGCCGCCACCTCGGACATGGATTCGGCCAAAGCACGCATCGTTGACCCGGCGATCGCGCCGCTGGAAGCGAGCAAACCGCGCAAGAATCTGATCCTCGCGATTGTTGCGCTGGTGGCTGCGGTCGTCGGCGTCGCCCTCGCCTTCCTCTTCGATACCCTGAGCAACACCTTCAAGACCGACGACACCGTCGAGAGCCTGCTCAATGTGCCGCTACTGAGCGTGGTGCCGCTGGTAATGAAAAAGAGCCGGCGGCAGTTGGCGCGGCTGTTCGAGGACAACGACCACCCGCGCTTCTGCGAAACCATCCGCAACCTGCGCACCTGGCTGATGCTGCAAAACAACGAACGTCCGGCGCAGGTGGTGCTGGTCACGTCTTCGGTGTCCGGCGAAGGCAAGAGCACCATCGCCAACAACCTCGCTTCGTCGCTCGCGCCGCTGGAGCGAGTGCTGCTGATCGATGCCGACATGCGTCAGCCGACACTGTCGCTGAACTTCGATTTCCCGCCGGAAAACCCCGGCCTGGCCAACCTCATGGCCGGCACCGCGCGGCTCGAAGACTGCATCCGCAGCGTGGGCAATCTCGACATGCTCCCGGCCGGTTGCCTGGCGCCTTCGGCGCTGGACCCGTTCGATGCGCCACGGCTGAAAGCCTCGAGCAGTTCGAGCAATGCCGTGGCCCCCGCGCAGGACTTGCTCAGTTCGCCACGCCTCGGTCGGCTATTGCAGATTCTGAAGTCGCGCTATCGGCACATCATCATCGATTCGCCGCCAGCAGAAATCGTCAGTGACGCGTTGTTGCTGGCTCAGCACTCCGACGCGGTGATCTACGTGGTCAAGGCGCAGAGCACGCCGGTCGGCCAGGTGCGCAAAAGCATCGCCGTGTTGCAGCAGAGCCAAGCGCCGGTGTTCGGCGTGGTGCTCAATCAGGTCGATCTGCGCAAGGCGCGCAAGTACGGCCATGGTCACTCCCGCTCCTTCTACGACTACGACTTCGCCCCGCGCTGATCTTCCGGGCCGTGCCGCCCGGCAACAGCAAATCCCTCCCTGTTGGACGAATCGGAGATCGCGCCGATGACCTCGCAATATTCCGCGCAAATGGCACACCGTCGCGGCCTCACCTTCTGGGTGCAATGGCTGTGCGCAATGACTCTGGTCAACCTGTTGCTGATCGTGCTGGTGCACTGGCGCATCGGCGAACTGCCCAGTGAGTACCGCTTGCTGATCATCCTCACGGTGCTCGGTTCGATGCCGGTCTACGGCCTGGTGCAGGTCTACCACAAGCGCCATGGCCTGCTGGTCGGGCTCGGGCGTTTGCTTGCCGGATGGCTGATTCTGCTCGGGCTGCTGATGAGCATCGCTTTCGTCACCCAGACCAGCGCTTTGTTCTCCCGGCAGGTGGTGATTGTCTGGGCCGTGGTCGGTTTTCTCGCTCAGGCGGCGACGTTTGTGCCGCTGCATCTGTTCGTGCGCCTCTACACCAGAATGATCAGCAACGAGCGCCGTGCGGTGATCATCGGCACCTGCCCGACCGCCCATGAGCTGGCGCGCAAACTCCTCGATCCGGATCGCGCGCTGCTGCTCGGTTTCATCGCGGCGAAAGCCGACAGCGGCCCCGCGCCGAGCATCCTGCCGCTGCTCGGCGAGGTCGAGGACATCCGCGAAATCATCACGCGCTTGCAGGCGCGGCGCGTGTACATCGTGCTGCCAATGGCCGAGGCGGCGACCATCGAAGCGCTGTACATCAACCTGCTCGACATGAACGTCGACGTGGTGTGGATTCCGGATCTGGGCAGCATGGTCCTGCTCAATCACTCGATCTCCGAGATCGAACGGATGCCGGCGATCTACCTCAACGAAAGCCTGCTCACCTCGCACCCCGGCAGTCTGTTCTGCAAAGACCTGTTCGAACGCAGCGTGGCCGCCGTGGCGCTGATTCTGCTCAGCCCGCTGCTGCTCGGCGTGGCCATCGCGGTCAAGCTGACGTCGCCGGGACCGGTGCTGTTCAAGCAAAGCCGCCATGGCTGCGACGGCGAAGTGATCCGCGTGTGGAAATTCCGCTCGATGCGCGTGCACGACGATCAGCAAGTGCGCCAGGCCACCCGCGACGACGACCGCGTCACCCCGCTGGGACGCTTTCTGCGGCGCAGCTCGATAGATGAGCTGCCGCAACTGTTCAACGTGCTGTTCGGCCACATGGCGCTGGTTGGCCCGCGCCCCCACGCGGTCACCCACAACATCTATTACACCGGCAAGGTGCGCGCCTACATGGCGCGGCATCGGCTCAAGCCTGGCATCACCGGGCTGGCGCAGATCACCGGACATCGCGGCGAAACCGAGACCGTGGAAAAGATGCAGCGCCGGGTCGCCCAGGACCTCAATTACATCAATCAATGGTCGCTGTGGCTGGACATCAAGATCCTGCTGAAGACGCCCTTCACCCTGTTCTCGAAAAACATCTACTGACAGCGGCCAGCGCTCTGGCCCACCCCGCCACGCATGAGGTTTTCCCATGAATGTGAGTGTATTCGGTATCGGTTATGTCGGACTGGTCCAGGGCGCCGCGCTGGCCGAGGTCGGCCACAACGTGCTGTGTGTGGATGTTGACGCGGCCAAGGTGCAGGCCTTGAATGACGGCAGCCTGCCCATCTACGAGCCGGGCCTGAAAAGCCTGGTGCGGGAAAACCATCAGAGCGGACGCTTGCAATTCGGCAGTGATCTGGCCGCTGCGGTAACGCACGGCGACGTGTTGCTGATCGCCGTCGGCACCCCGCCGGACGAGGACGGCTCGGCGGATCTCAAACATGTGCTGAGCGTCGCGCGAACGATCGGCGAGCACCTGCGCGGCGAGCAGATCATCGTCGACAAATCCACGGTGCCGGTGGGCACGGCGGACCGTGTGCGCGATTGCATCAATGTCATCCTCGCCGAAAGCGGCCGTGGCGAACTGACCTTCGATGTGGTCTCCAACCCGGAATTTCTCAAGGAAGGCTGCGCGGTCGATGACTGCATGCGCCCCGACCGGATCATCATCGGCACCGACAGCCCGCGCGCCGAAGCGCTGATGCGCGAGCTGTACGAACCGTTCAATCGCAACCGCGAAAAAATCATCGTCATGGACGTACGCAGCGCCGAGCTGACCAAGTACGCCGCCAATTGCATGCTGGCGACCAAGATCAGCTTCATGAACGAGATGGCCGGGCTCGCCGAAAAGCTCGGCGCCGACATCGAAATGGTCCGCCACGGCATCGGCTCGGATCCGCGCATCGGCTACCAGTTCATCTACCCCGGCATCGGCTACGGCGGCTCGTGCTTTCCCAAGGATGTGCGTGCGCTGATCCATGCCGCCCACGGCGTTGATGTCGATGCGCGCCTGCTGCGCGCGGTGGAGTCGCGCAACAACGAGCAGAAAAGCACGCTGTTCCACAAAATTGCCGAACACTTCAACGGCGCCCTGGAGGGCAAAACCTTTGCGCTGTGGGGCCTGAGTTTCAAGCCCAACACCGACGACATGCGCGAAGCACCCAGCCGCGTCTTGATGGAGGCGTTATGGCGCGCTGGCGCCAGTGTGCAGGCGTTCGACCCGAAAGCCATGGAACAGGCCCAGCAGCTTTACGGCCCGCGCGACGACCTGACCCTGGCCGGCACCAAAGAGGCGGCGCTGAAAAATGCCGACGCGCTGGTGATCGTCACCGAGTGGCAATCGTTTCGTGCGCCGGACTTCGAGTTGCTTGCTCGCCAGTTGAAAAACCCGCTGATCTTCGACGGCCGCAACCTGTTCGATCCGCAACGTCTCAGCGCACGCGGCTTTACCTACATCAGCGTCGGTCGGCCGACCTGCGCCGCGCAAGTACAGGATCTTGCATCATGATCCGCCTGGAATTGCTCGACCGTTATTCGCCGGCCCTGCTGGAATCGAACCGGGCGTTCTCCTTTCTCAACTTTGCCTCGATTGGCAGTTTCATCCGCCAGCCGCCGCCGTCGCTGGCGTATTTCTGCGACGGCATGCTGATGTCCGGGTTCATGTCGCGTATCACCGGGCGCGCAGTGCAACGGGTCAGTTTCGATTTCACCTCGATTGCCGATCCGGTGTTGCGCGAATCCGAGCAGCGCGGCAAACGCGTCTACGTGGTCGGCGCGCGACAGGCGGAGCTTGATCATTTTGTCGAAAAGCTCGGCACGCAGTACCCACGCCTGCAATTGGTCGGCGCGCACAACGGTTACTTCGACGCCGAGCAAGGCGCCATGATCCATGCCGATATCCGCCGACAGCGGACCAACGTTCTACTGGTCGGCCTCGGTGCCGGTCTGCAGGAGCGCTTTGTCCTCCAGGCGCTGCGCGGCGGTTTCAGCGGCGTGGCGTTCACCTGCGGCGGCTTCATTCGTCAGGAAGCCAATGCCAGCGAGCGTTACTACCCCGACGCCATCAATCGCCTGCACCTGCGCGCCTTCTACCGCATGTATCGCGAGCCGCACACGATCAAACGCTACCTGCTCGACTACCCGAGCAATGCCCTGCGCCTGACCGAAATGATTCTGCGCCAGCAAGTGGCGATCAATGTCACTGCCCCATGAGGATTGTGTCGATGCATATTCTGTTCACGCTCAAGGATTACCAGACTGGCGGCGGCGTCGAGTGCGTGCAGCAACGCCTTGCCGAGCAGTTTCTGGCGGACGGTCGACGGGTGAGTTTTTACGTCATGAACGGCGACTCGCCCGACGTCGACGGCGCGCCGAGCGTGGCCGGTGGCGGCAGCGGACTCGCTGGCTGGCTGAAGTCGATCGTGCTGCTGCGCCGATTGATTCGCCGCGAAGGCGTGACGCACCTGATCGGCGCCAAGGAACAAGCCAATCTGTGCACCTGGTTCGCCACCCTGGGCAGTACATGCAAAGTCATTTACAGCCGCCACGCCGCGCTGGATTGCGCCGAGCAAAACACCGGGCGCGCCAGCTTGCGCCTGTTGTACGCGCTGTATTTGTGCGGCAGCGGCAAGGTGGTCGCGGTGTCCCACGGTTTGCGCCAGTCGCTGGCCGGGTTGATGCCGTGGGGCCAGCCGCGCATCCGTTATTGCCCGAACGCGGTGATCACCGAGCAATTGCTGCGCGGGGCACAAGCGCCGCTGCCCGGTGGCGTGCCCCATCATTACTGGCTGGGAATTGGCCGACTGGTGCACACCAAGGGCTTTGATTTGCTGCTCGAAGCCTATGCCGTGGCGGCGCAACAACGCACGTTGCCCTATCTGGTGATTGCCGGCGACGGGCCGTTGCGCGCTGAGCTTGAAGCGCAGGCGCAACGGCTGGGCATCGAACGTCTGGTGCATTTCACCGGGCATCTGCGCAATCCATACCCGCTGATTCGCCATGCGCAGCTGTTGGTGCTCAGCTCACTTCACGAAGGCTTGCCGACGGTGCTGGTCGAGGCGCTGGCGCTGGGCACGGCGGTGATCTCCACCGATTGCGGCAGCGGGCCGCGCGAGTTGCTCGACGGCGGACGCCTCGGGCGCCTGGTCAGCGTCGATGATGTTCCGGCCCTGGCCGAGGCGCTGCTCGACAGTCTGGCCAGCCGCGAACCTGCCTTCCCGGCGCGCCGTTCAGTCAGCGAAGCGATCCAGCCGTATACCAGCCAATACGCTGCGCAGGCTTATTACCAGGTGTGGAACCGATGAAAAAGCTGCTGATCATCCTCCAGGATCTCGGCGCCGGCGGCGCGGAGAAAATGATGGTGCGCCTCGCTGGCGCGTTGGTTGAGGCCGGCAACGAAGTCACGCTGCTGATGCTCACCGGCGCCGGCATCAATCAACCGGCGCTCGATCCACGGGTCAGGCAAGTGCTGCTCGACAGCCCGCGCAGCGCCGCTGCCGTGCCCGCCCTGATGCGCTTTTTGCGCAGCAATCGCTACGACGCGCAACTGGCGGTGCTCACTCATGTCAACGTCGTGGCGATTGCCGCCGCCGCGCTGTCCGGGACGCTGGCGCGGCTGCATGTCAGCGAGCGCAATGCCTTCTCGCGGGACAAGCACGTCAACCCGGCGCTCTCGGTCAAGCTCGCCTATTGGCTGGCGCCGTGGCTGTATCGGCTGATTCCCAACCCGGTGATCTGCGTGTCACAGGGCGTCGCCGAAGATCTGGTCGACACCACTATCGCCCGCCCGCGCGATGTGACCACCGCCGACAACCCGGTACTCGACAACGATTTTCGCGACAAACCTGCCGCCGCCCCCAGCCATCCCTGGCTGCGGGATAAAACCACTCCGGTGATCGTTGCCGTGGGTCGGCTGGCCCAGCAGAAAGGCTTCGACACGTTGATCGACGCCTTCGCCCGCCTGGCGCAACGCGATGCACGTCTGATCATCTTCGGCGAAGGCGCCTTGCGCGGCGAACTGCTTGCCCAGGCGACAGCGCTCGGCGTCGCAGAGCGTTGCGATCTGCCGGGGTACGCCAGTGACCCCATCGCCGAAATCGCTCGGGCCGATTGCTTTGTTTTGTCGTCACGCTTCGAGGGCAGCCCCAACGCCCTGGTCGAAGCCCTGTCGACCGGCACGCCGGTAGTGGCGACACGCTGCCCGTATGGCCCGCAGGAAATCCTCGCCGATGGCGCCGTCGCGCCCTTGGTCGAGGTTGACGACCCGGCGGCGCTTGCCGCTGCGATCAGCGAACAAATGGCCAGGCCGCGAGCGCTGCACCGACAACGGCGCATCGACGCCGCCGCACGCTTTGTCAGCGCTCGCGCGGTGCAGACCTACCTCAAGGCGTTACTCGGGAGGCGCTGAGATGAACCGTCTGCAAGTGCGTTATTCGACGCTCGCCGACGCCTTCACCTTGTTCGGTGTGCTGTTCTATACCCAAGTGATCGGCTTCTTTCTGCGCCTGGGCAATGTGAGCACGCTGGACGATGCGCAGCAGGATCTCGAGGGCAATCTGGCCAATCAGGTCTGTGGCTTGCTGACGCTGCTGGTGCCGCTGTTTTTCTTCATTCGCCACAAGGTGTTCCTCAGCAAGAGCTTCTACCGGCAGAACCTGTTTTTGCTGTTGTTTCTGGGCTGCGTGGCGGCGTCGATCAGTTGGTCGAGCGAGCCGATGCTCAGCTTCAAGCGTTTCGTTGCGCTGCTCAGCGTGGTGTTCTTTGCCGGTTTCATTGCCTGGCGCTACAGCCTGGAACGCATCGCTTTTCTGTTCGGCTGCGTGATCGGTGCGGCGGCGTTGGTCGGGTTGATCTTTGCCCTGATTCGCCCGGACATCGCCTTTATTTCCGGCGGCATTCGCGACGGCGCCTTTCGCGGGGTGTTCGCGGAAAAGAACGCTGGCGCGCGCCTGAACGCCATCGCGATTCTGTTGCTGCTGCCGATGATCCGCCAGCGCAACCCGCTGGCCATGCTGTATGGGCTGTTCGCGCTGATTGCCATTGGCCTCGCGCAGTCAGCCACGGCGATTGCCCTGATCGTCGCCGGCACTGCCAGCTACGCGTACTTCATTGCGCTGATCCGGTTGCGCATCAACCGCTCACTGCTCGCGTTCATGGCGGCCACGCTGGTGTTCTTCCTCCTGTGTGGGGTGCTCTACGCCAACTACGCGATGTTGCTGGAGCTGGTTGGCCGCGACCCGTCGCTGACAGACCGCACGCTGATCTGGGAGCTGTTGCAGCCCCTGATCGATGCGCAATTTCTCAAGGGCTATGGCTTCGGCGCGTTCTGGGCCAGTGCCGATGCTGACGCGTTCATCACGCGCTGGGGCTACATCGGCAACGCGCACAGCGGCTACGTTGAGACCCTGCTCAACGGTGGCTTGATTCAGTTGATCGCCTTGCTGCTGATGTTTGCCCAGACACTGGCAAAGCGTTATCGGGCAATCACGGCGGATCAATCGGCGCGCTATCAGGCGTGTGCTCTGGTGATCATCGGCCTGTTCGTCGTTACCAATTACGTTGCCTATGTAATTCCCAACTACCGCTCGGGCGAGTTCCTGATTTTCTGCGTGCTCAGCCTGACCTTCCGCCATCACCTCGTCACCCGTACCCAGCCGCTGCCAGCTGCCAACGCGCGGCCGATGCGCGGCACTTTCCGGGAGCAACGCCCATGCTGAATGATCCCTCGGCCTTCACCGTGTGCGTGGTGATTCCGCTGTACAACGCCGCCGCCAGCATCCAGCGCACACTGGATTCGGTGTGCGCACAAACCCGCCAGCCGGACAAAGTCATCATCGTCGATGACGGCTCCAGCGATGCCGGGCCAGAGATCGTCAGGCAATACGCCGCGCCCTTCCCCATCGTCCTGTTGCAACAGCCCAATCAAGGCCCGGCCAGTGCGCGCAATCGCGGTGTGTTCAGTGCCGAGGAAACCTTTATCGCCTTCCTCGATGCCGATGACCGCTGGCATCCGGAAAAACTGCACAGGCAATTGGCGCTGCACGCTGAACTGACGCAGCAGGGACGCAAGGTCGGTTTGATCGATTGCTTTCAAATGAGTGAATTCAGCGACGGCAAACGGCAACTGGAGGATCGCTGCAAACACGGTGATCACTTTGCCGACTTCATGCGCGAAAACATCATCAACGGCACCTCCGGCGTGCTCGCGCTGCGCGAGATCATCGTTGCCATTGGCGGCTTCGATCAGAGCCTGCGCTTCGCCGAGGATCGCCTGTTGTGGACGCGCATCGGGGAAATCAGCGAGATCCACAGCGTGCCGCAGATCCTGCACTGGCGCGCCGTCAACGCCGCCAATATCACCGCGCAACCGCACAAGTACTACCCGCACAAACTGCGCTTCATCCAGCTGTACCTGGCGCGTTACGGCACCCGATTGAACAAGCAGCAGCGGATCAATTTCGTCCTCGCCAACCACGCGGAGTTTCTCAATGCCTTTTCCCGGCGCGGCGATCATCGCCGGGTCATCGAGGTGTTCCGGCAGATGCTCGGGCATTCGTGGCAGACGCTGTTTTTCTTTCAGGGCAAACCGACCCTGCGCTACCTCTACGCCTGCTTCAAAAGCCTGGGCAACAGCCGCTGACTTTCGGGGATCGCACCATGGCCAACCGTCGCCTGACGACACTCGCCTGGATTTTCACCGAGAAATTCGGCCTGATCTTTCTGTCGATGATCACCTTTGTCGTCTACGCACATTTGCTGACGCCAACGGAGCTGGGCATCGGCACGCTGATCATCGCTGTGGTCGAAGTGGTCGGCATTCTGTTCTCGTCGATGCTGGAAGACCCGCTGGTGCGTCTGCAGCGGGTGGAAGACAAACACATCAGCAGCGTGTTCTGGTTTGCCGTGCTGGTCAGTCTGTTGTCGATTGCGTTGATTTCGCTGGCGGTCGTGCTTTACACGCCGTCGCCCGCGCTACGCTGGATGACCGTTGTGGCCTCGGTGAAAATCCTCTTCACCCTGATGGCGCGGGTGTATGTGGCGCAGATGCGCCGCAGCGGCAATTTCAAGCTGCTGGCCTCGCGCACCTTGCTCGGCAAAGTTGCTGGCGGAGTGGGCGGTGTGGCCGTGGCACTGATGGGTTTCGGCCCGTGGGCGGTGGTCGCTCAGGCGCTGATCATGGACGGCATTTCCACGCTGGTACTGATGCGCAGCGAGCGTCGGCGCATTCCCTTGTTGATCGACCGCCAAGTGCTGGGCGAACTGCTGCGCGCCGGCCTGCCGGTCTGTGTCAACGTCATGAGCTCGCAAACCCTGCAACGCGGCGTCAACCTGCTTCTCGGCCTCACTGCCGGGGCGCAGGCGGTGGGCATGTTCAACCTGGCCATGCGCATCATCGACCTGCCGCGCTCGGCGATCTACAACGGTTTGATGAGTTACGCGCTGCCAGTGTTTGCCCGGCGCAGTGCCGAACCGGCGCGACTGATCGGTGTGATTGGTGATTCAACGGCGATCAGCGGCTTCGTGCTGACACCGCTTTTTTTCGGCATCGCCCTGACCGCCGAAGACATTATTCTGCTGATCTTCGGCGCCAAATGGGCCGATGCGATTCCGTTGCTGCAAGTGCTCGCGTGCACGGCAGCGCTGGGCAATCTGGCGCTGTACGCCACCACCGCGCTGGTGGCGGTCAACCGCACACACCTGACGCTCAAGGCCGAAGTCGCCACTACCCTGCTCGCGCTGGCGCTGGTCTACCTGCTCGGCGCGACCTATGGCGGCATGGCGGCGGCGCTGGCTTTGCTGCTGCGCATGCTGCTGATCACGCCGCTGCAGGTGCGCGGCCTGCACGCCGCCATCGGTTATGACTGGCGCAGCTTCTTCCAGTCCGGTTACCGCAGCCTGTTCGCCTCACTGGTGATGGCCGTCATGGTGATGTGGCTGTCGCGGCAAACCGGCCTGTCCGGCTACGCGCACCTGGCCGGCGACATCGCTATCGGCACGCTGACCTACGCCTTGGCCTACAGCCTGCTGCACCCGCGCTGGCCGCAAGAATTCAAGCTGGTGTTCACCGCCCGCTAAGCCGGATTTTCCCGCAATGGAGCACGTCGTCATGCGCAAAACCACGTTGATCACGGGCGGTGCCGGCTACATCGGTTCGCACACGGCATTGCAACTGATCGAGTCCGGACACTCGGTTCTGATCCTCGACAATCTGTGCAACAGCAGCCGCGAGTCGATCGCACGGCTTGAGCTGTTGAGTCATTCGCACGTCGATTTCATCGAGGGCGATATTCGCGACGCCGCGCTGCTGGAAGAGATTTTCAGCACTTACGCGATTGACGCGGTGCTGCATTTCGCCGGGCTCAAAGCTGTGGCACAGAGCGTGCGCCGGCCGATGGATTACTACGCCAACAATGTCGTGGGCACACTGAACCTGTGTCAGGCGATGGCCCGCGCCCACGTGTTCAATCTGGTGTTCAGCTCATCGGCTACTGTCTACGGCGAGCCGGCCGCGATGCCCATCGTCGAGGAGCACGGCACCGGCATACCGGCAAATCCGTACGGGCGCTCGAAGCTGATGATCGAGCAATTGCTCGGCGACCTCGCCCTCGCCGATTCACGCTGGAACATCGCTGTGCTGCGCTATTTCAATCCCATTGGCGCGCATGAGAGCGGGCTGATCGGCGAAGCGCCCAATGGTCGACCGAACAATCTGCTGCCGTGCCTGAGCGAGGTTGCCAGCGGCCAGCGCGCTGCGTTAACCGTGTATGGCAATGACTATCCGACCGTCGACGGTACCTGTATTCGCGATTACATCCACGTGCTGGATCTGGCCGAAGGTCATCTCAAGGCGCTGCAGGTTTTGCAGGGCGATGAGCATGGCCTGCACGTATGGAACCTCGGCACCGGCAGCGGCTACAGCGTGTTGCAGATCATCAGCGCCTTCGAAGACGTCACCGGTCTGCGCATTCCCTACCGTTTCGCCCCGCGCCGTGCCGGTGATGTCGCCGAGTGCCGCGCCGATGCGAGCAAGGCCGGGCGCGAGCTGGGCTGGCGGGCACAGCGTGAGTTGACGCAAATGCTCATTGACAGCTGGCGCTGGCAAACCAACAACCCGTGGGGCTACCGCCCGCAACCCGCGCCGTTGCTGGCGGTGGGCACGTAATAACGGCGCAAACCAAGTTAGGGACGACTCATGAACAGATCACGATGCTTGCTGTTTGTTTTGCTGCTGCTGAGCGCCGGCGTCAGCGCCAATATTCCACAGCCTGTGGCTGACGGACTGGTGCTGTGGCTGGACGGCAATGACCCGGCCGCAATGACCCTCGAAGGGCAAAATCAGGTGGTACGCTGGCTGGATAAATCCGGCAAGGGCAATGACGTCGTCGTCGACAACCGTGCGGCAACGACGTTGCCGACACGCGTCGACAACGCCCTCAACGGCCACGGCGTGGTACGTTTCAGCGGCACGGCGGCGTTCATGGGCCAGGCCATTCGCACAAGCAAAGGCCCGGTGACGGTGTTCGTGGTCTCGCGGCGCTTGCCCGAGCAGGCCGGTGGCAAGGCCTGGCAGCGCCTGTTCAGCTCGCGACCGCAACTGGCGGATAACGATAACGTCGCGCCGAATTTCGGCATCAGCGTGCAGCAGACCACGGCCTACGAACCGGCCCTGGCGGTGCTGGAAACCAGTGACGTGCCGATCGGCCCGTTCGCCGTGGCGCGCAACGTCGTCGGCACCTCGGAGATCCTGCGTGGCGACATTGCCGAAGTACTGGTTTACGACCGCCCATTCAGCAACCAGGACGAACGCCGCAACGTGTTCGAGTATCTGGCGCAAAAGTGGGCGGTCGCCCTACCGCAACAGGCCGATGCCTGGACTCGCGTCGGCCCGTTGGGCCCGACACCGACGCACGTTACGCCCGACCTGCCGTTATCGGACCAGGCCAATGCCGGCGGTTGGAAACGCGATACGCGGCTGTCCGACGAATTCAACGGCAGTGCGCTCGATGCCGAGCGCTGGCACGTCAACAACGCCACCGGCACCGACTCCCTCGGGCGCAAACCGGCGCTGTTTTTGCCGGAGAACGCCAGGGTCGGCAACGGCAATCTGAACATCACGTTCCGCAAACAGACCCTCCCGGAGAAATATGTCGCCCTGGGCTACAAGGACTACAGCTCGGCGATGGTGCGCACCCATGAACGGGGCATGTACGGCTATTACGAAGCACGCGCGAAACCGATGAACTCTGCCGGTTCTAGCGCGTTCTGGCTGGCGTGGACGGGGCTGCCGGACAACGCCACGGAAATCGATATCTTTGAAATCGGCGGCAAAACCCGTAACGAAGCGTTTGATCGCCGCTACAACATGAATGCGCATGTTTGGGCCAGACCACAGAACGATCAACATCTCAGTTCCGGCAGTACCTGGATTGCGCCGTGGCGGCTGGCCAACACCTTTCATGTTTACGGTTTCGACTGGCAACCCGAGACCTTGCGCTGGTATGTCGACGGCGTACTCGTTCGGGAAGCGAAGAACAGCTACTGGCATTTTCCGATGCAGATCGTCTTCGACAGTGAAGCGATGTGGGACTGGTTCGGCGTGGTCGACGACGCGGACCTGCCGTCGGTCTTTCGCATCGATTACGTCAGGGTCTGGACCCGCTCAACGCAATAGGGCTGCACTTAGCGGTTATGCACCATCGCCTGCATCTGCCACAGCGTGCGAAACCGTCCCTGGCTCTCGCGCAGTTCTTCGGGAGTGCCGTCCTGCACGATCTCGCCGTCCTCCAACACCAGCACGCGGTCGAAGTTGGCGATGGTCGAGAGGCGGTGGGCGACGGCGAGCACCGTGCGGCCGCGCATCAAGTTGCTCAGTGCGCGCTGGATGATCGCTTCCGAATCGGAATCCAGTGCCGAGGTGGCCTCATCAAGAATCAGGATCGGTGCGTCCTTCAAAAACGCCCGCGCCAGCCCCAGGCGCTGGCGTTGCCCGCCGGACAACGTTACGCCGCGCTCCCCTACCGGGGTGTGATAACCCTGCGGTAGCGCCTGAATGAATTCATCGCAAAACGCCTGGCGGGCAGCCTCGATAATCTGCTGCTCAGTGGCGTGCGGCTGGCCGTAGCCGATGTTTTCCAGAATGCTGCGGTTGAACAGCGCCGGCTCTTGCGGCACCACGGCGATCTGCCGGCGCAGGCTGTCCTGGCTGACCGAGCGGATGTCACGGTCGTCGATCAGAATCACCCCGCTGCGCACGTCATCCAGACGTTGCAGCAAGCCGAGCAAGGTCGATTTGCCCGCGCCCGAGGTACCGGCAATCCCGATACTTTGCCCAGCCGGGATATCCAGAAAAAAATGCTCGAAGACGTTGCGCCCGTCCGGATAGGCGTAACTGACGTCGAGCATTTTTATGTGCCCGCGCGTTGGTGCCAATTCTTCTGCGGTGTCGCTGAGCTCGTGGGGCTGGGCGACGATGCCCAGCGTTTCGCTGATGACGCCCATTTGCTGGCTGGTTTCGACCAGCGCCAGCGCCAGTTCGCGCGAACCATGCAGGATGCGGAACGTCAGCGCGCTGACCATCACCACATCCCCTGCGGTCACTTGCCCCGTGCGCCAGAGCACAATCGCCCAGCCGAGCATGCCGCCGGCCATGAGGGTCAGGCAGATGTCGTGCAGCACCCGGGCCTTTTCCATGTAGATCCAGCTAAGGCGGTGCGATTGCGCCTCGATGCCGATCTCGCGCTCCAGGCGCAGCCGCTCGCGTTCACGCCCGGAGAAAGCCTTGATCGTCCACACGTTGGAGACCAGGTCGACAATTTCGCCACCGACCCGGGCTGACTGCGATGCGAACGCGATGTGCCGGCTGCGGCCGCGCACGCCAAAAAGGGTAATCAGCGCGGCGACCACGATGACGCAGCCGATCAAGGCCAGTGCCATTGCCGGATGGACCGCGACCATCACCACTACAGCGCCAATAAAATCCACGCACGGCGGCACGATGCGCCACGTCAGCCCGCCGTAGACCTTGTCGGCAGCGGCGCCGATCGCCGCGACGCGGTTGGCCAGCGAGCCGGAAAAATGCCGCCGGAAATAACGCATAGGGTGGCCAGTCAGATGATGAAACAGGTCGACACGCAGATCGGCACAACTGCCGACGATGGTGTAACAGCCCACCCAGCCGCCCAGACGCCAGAGCACGTTCTCCAGAATGATCAGTGCCATGAACAGGCCGAACGCGCGCCAGACCTGATCCGCTGCTGATTCGCCAGCCATGGCATCGACCAGCAGTTTCATGCCGTACTGCACCACCACCGCGCAACACGCCGCGCCAATCACCAGCGCCACCATTGCCATGAAATGCGCCGGGCGCACTCTGACGTAGCGCCACAAAAACGCGCTGGATGAGGCCGGCAACGGTTCGTCACGCAAGTGCTGGAAGTTCATGTTGGTCGCCCCTCCAATCGCCCGTCATTGAGCCTGCGCAACCGTGCGTTGATCCGCTCCGGGACTCGCGCAAGCTCGACATGCAACGGATGAAACGCCGCGCGCGCGCCCTCGCCATCCGCGTAGCCAAACACGCCGGTCGGGCAATAACGGCCGTCGTCCCAACCGGGATAATCGAGAAACGGATACCAGCAGATGCCTTGCACCGGCACACCGCGCTCCAGCGCACTCCCCACCTGATCGACAACGTAGCTCAGCCACGGCAGGCGTTCGTCATCCTCGGCGCCGGTCTCGGCAAGCAGCACCGGCCGCTGGTACCGCTGGTGCAATTCCTTGAGCATCCCGGCCAGCGGACGATAGTCCGCTTCGCCGCGAACAATGCGCCGCCCCTGGAAATACCATTGGTTATGCGGGTAGAAGTTCGCACCGATGATATCCAGGTAGCGTTCCTGCCCGCCCAGCCCCGGCCATTGGCGACCGGTGAGCAAATCCCACGCCTGGAACTGCGACAGCCGATACGCTTCGGCCGCTTCGACTTCATCGCTGCGCCGGGATCCGGCGATCACATGGATCAGCGGGTCGCACTGGACGAAGCGTGCATTCGGCGCCTGCCCGCGAATCGCTTCGATCGCAGCAATGCTGGCTCGCACCAGTTGATGCTTGAGTTCCTGCGCACGCCCGCGCGCGTTCGGGTTGAAGTAAGCGACATCACCCCCCGCCCAACTCCAGAACGAAATCTCGTTGATCGGCGAGTAGAACGGCACGCTCACGCCCTCGTCGGTCATCAGCTTCGCAACGGCTCCAGCGAAACGGGCGAAGCGTTCGACGAACGACGGGCGCCAGATGTCCAGATCATCCGGATAACCGTAGTGGCACAAGTCCCAGACCACTTGCACCTGCCGCGCTTGCGCGGCTTTGAGCATGGGCACAAAGCTGCTCCAGTCATACCGCCCGGGGCTGCGTTCGATCAAGTGCCAGCGCAAGCCGTCTCGGGCGCAACGAATGTTCAAGGCGCCCAGGCGCTGGTAATCCTCTTCCACCCAACGCGCATGCCCGGTGTCTGCCAACAGGTCGAGACGCCGACCGTCCTGGCGGCGCTGACTGGAACACTCAAAACCGGCCATCACGAAGCTGCTGAACATTGAAGGTGCGCCTGCGCCGGGCTCGGGTTCGTCGCGTTTGGGCTGCACGCTCATGAGATATCGATCTCGGTTGCGGCAGTGACTGGTGCGTTCGCCGCTTGAATATCCCGATACAAGGCCAGCGCCTGCCCCACCACCTGATCCATGTTGTAGTACTTGTAGGTGCCCAGTCGTCCGAGAAACGTCACGTTCGGTGTCTGCTCAGCGAGCGCTCGGTAGCGTTTGTACAGCTCAGCGTTTTCCGCGCGGGGCACTGGATAATACGGATCGCCGTCATCACAGGGATATTCGTAGGTGATGCTGGTGCACGGGTGTGTCTGGCCGGTCAGATGTTTGTATTCGGTGATGCGCGTGTACGGCACGTCGGGGTGCGGATAATTGACCACTGCCACGGGTTGATAATGTTCCTGCTCGAGGGTCTGATGCTCGAAGCGCAGCGACCGGTACGGCAAGCGGCCCAACTGGAAATCGAAGTACTCGTCGATCGGGCCGCAGTAGATCAAATGCGCGTACTTCACCCCTTCACGCACCGCGGTGAAATCGGTGCCCAGCAGCAAATCGATGTTCGGATGATCAAGCATGCGTTCGAACATTTTCGTGTAGCCATCGGTGGGCATGATCTGAAAGGTGTCGCCGAAATAGCGGTCGTCTTCGCTGGTTCGCGTGGGGATGCGCGAGGTCACCGATTTGTCCAGCGCCGACGGATCCAGGCCCCACTGCTTGCGCGTATAGCCACGGAAGAACTTCTCATAAAGTTCGCGACCGATCTGGTTCACTACAACGTCCTCGGACGTGCGAATGGTCGCCACCGGTTCGGCGCGTTCGGCGAGAAATACCTCGGCTTCCTCAGAGGACATCGACAGACCATAAAGCGAATTAAGCGTCGTCAGATTGATCGGGATCGGCACCAGCTTGCCGTCCACCTGCGCCAGGACGCGGTGCTCATAGGGCCGCCACTTGGTAAAGCGCGACAGGTAATCGACGATCCGCTGCGCGTTGGTGTGGAAGATATGCGGGCCGTATCGGTGCACCAGCACCCCGGCCTCATCGTAATGGTCGTAGGCATTGCCAGCGATGTGTGGACGCCGATCAATCAGCAACACACGGCGACTCAACCCTTCAGCCAGACGCTCGGCGATAACGCTGCCGGCAAACCCGGCACCGACGATCAGGTAGTCGTAGGAATGGGCGGACTTTGCGCTCTCCAGGCTTATCGTAGGCATTCGATCTGCTCCTGCATGAAGCGGCTGGTGTTGTCCCACGACATACCGGCGATGGCGGCATCGGCGCGCTGCACAAATTCAACCGTACTTTTGAGCGGCAAGGCTTTTTCGATGGCTTCGACGAAAGCCTCGACGGTGTCGGCAATAAACACTGCGCCACTCTCGCCGTAGCCGCTGATGACATCGTGAATCGGCGTCGACACCACCGGGCAGCCGCCGGCGAGATATTCCGGGGTCTTGGTGGGGCTGATGTAACGCGTGGAAGCGTTGAGAGCGAACGGCATCAGCGCCACGTCCCAGCCAGCGAGGTAGTCCGGCAGCTCGGCATATTGCTTGCCGCCCAGATAATGAATGTTCGACCGTTGCGGCAGCGTCTGCGGATCTATTTTCACCACTGGCCCGATCAGTACGATTTGCCAGTCGGGACGCATGGTCGCCACTCGCTCGATCAACTGGAGATCAAAGCGTTCATCAATCACGCCAAAGAAACCCAGACGTGGCCGCGCTACGGATGCCTGGTCTGGCGGCTCCGGCAATGCCTGCCGCGCCGCCGCGAAATGCGCAATGTCTACGCTGCTGGGCACCGGATAAGCATTGCCGTGCTGGCGCTGCTTGACCTCCCACAAACTGACGCCGCCGGTAAACACCACGTCGGCTCGGGCCAGCAGTTGCTTTTCCATATCAATCAATCGCGCCGGTGCGCCCATGAAAGCCGAGAGTTCATCCATGCAGTCATAAATCGTGACGCGAGGGTCGAGGTGCTCGGTAAACAGCAGACTCATCGGCGTGAAATACCAAAGCAGCAGATCACCCTGCACACGGCCCGCGAGGTGTTCGTCGAGCAGTTTTTTTTGCGCCTGCTCAATCGCTTCGCCGCTCATGCCGCCAGGCAAATGCGGTACAGCGACTTCTATCCCGGTTGCCGGATTCGAGAGTTCAAGCCGGGGGGGCGTGTCTTGGGAAAATACCGGTTCTTCGAAAAACACTACGTCGTAGTTTTTTGCCAGTCGCGACATGACGTGCTGCGGCCGCTGATAGACAAACCCCCAACGCAAGTGCGAAAGGCACACCAGCGTCGGCCGCACCTGTAGCGATGCTTCAACAGCTTTTTGCACACTCGCCAGTGCGAGGACCTCGGGTTGTTCTGCAAGGTTCATAGCCAGTTCCTCATCAAGAAAAACAAGACGACACAGTGCCGAGCCACCGGACCGTCACACTTGTCGACACAGCAAGTGCATGGCATGTCTCGATGAGGCCGTACGGCTCTTGATTGTTGGAATCGCGGCGTTCACACAGCGTTCATACGAACGTTGATCGAAGCCGATGAACTGCACATACCGGTTGGCAAAGCAGGTTGAACTCGCCGGCCAATCCATCCCCTACCGTCCAGGACAACCATGGTTTTGGCCGCCACACAGGCGCACCGAAACCATCCACATCGCCATCGCCATCGGCCGATGGCAGCACTGGTGAGGGCGGACGCATGATCTTGATTACGGGTGGTGCGGGATACATTGGTGCGCATGTCGCACTGCAATGGCTGGGCAAAGGTGAGGATGTAGTGATCCTCGATAACTTGTGCAACAGCCAGCGCGCGGCGATCGAGCGCATCAGCACGCTGGCCGGAAAACGACCGGAGTTCATTCAGGGCGATGTGCGCAATCGACGACTGCTCGACAATCTCCTGCATGACTATCCGATCGATGCCGTGGTGCACTGCGCGGGTTTGAAAGCCGTTGGCGAAAGCGTCCGTGAACCACTGCGTTATTTCGATACCAACGTCGGCGGCAGCCTGACGCTGTGCCAGGCCATGGCCCAGGCCGGTGTATTCCATCTGGTGTTCAGCTCGTCGGCCACGGTCTACGGCGATTGTGCCACTCTGCCCATCAATGAAGCCTGCGCCACCGGCCAACCGACCAATCCTTACGGGATGTCGAAACTGATGTCGGAAAACATCATGAAGAGCGTGGCCAGTTCCGACCCGCGCTGGTCGATTGGCCTGCTGCGCTATTTCAACCCGATCGGTGCGCATCCTTCCGGCCTGCTCGGTGAGGCCCCCACCAGCACGCCGAACAATCTGTTGCCCTACTTGCTGGAAGTCGCCAGTGGCCAGCGCGCGCAGCTGTCAGTATTCGGTAATGATTACCCGACCCCGGATGGCACCGGCATTCGTGATTACCTGCACGTCGTTGACCTGGCGCTGGGGCATGTCTGTGCCCTCGACGCACTGCGCGATCGCCACGGCGTGAGCATCTGGAACCTCGGCACCGGGCGCGGCTATTCGGTACTGGAGGTGATCAGCGCCTTTGAACAGATCACCGGTATCAAGATCCCGATGAGTATTGAAGCGCGGCGGCCCGGCGATATCGCGCGTTGCTGGGCGGACCCGCAAAAAGCGATCGAAGAACTGGGGTGGCAGGCGAGCCGCTCACTGCACAGCATGCTCGCCGATGCCTGGCGCTGGCAGTGCAACCAGCGCGGAAATGTCAATGTTCGCCAAGCCAATTGAACGTTGCGCGCGGTCACTCATTCTCGTGGCCGTGCGCGTCGGCACAGGACAATCGCCCGGACTCGCCGCCGGCGATTCGCTCTGCCTGGTCGATACCGCGCTTGAGCGCGTCTTCGACTTCCCATTCCACGCCCGGCAATTTCCTGATGCGCTCATAGGCGCACTCGCCAGTCGCGGTGTACACGCTGATAAACATTTCTACGTCGCCATCATCGGCCTCCCGTGCCCGAACTTCGATATGGCAACCATTTTCAACTTCTTCGGTATGGCACTTCTCTGCCTTTTCCGTCGCTTTCCATTTGTTGTAGGTTTCGCCGCGTATAAACATGTCGTACTCCTGAAGTCACTCCGCTTTCTTCAATGACCCACCCTCTGGCTGGATGATTCCCGCTTTTGCCGAGAGGCATTTGCAGCATAGCCCGCAAGTTGCGCTTCGCCGTTTCGCTAGTTCAACCGTTCGTCAGCTTGCGAAACATTTTGTCAAACCAATGCCAGAGCGCTTATTCAAAAAGTTCGAGACCCAGACGAGTTCATCTCAACTCATCTCCGACAAAGGGTGGCAGAGCGGCCGCGCAAACACTGTTTTGTAGCCGACAGCAACACTATTGCCTGGAGAAATATCTCGGCAACTTCGCTTCGCTTGAACAAGCGCAACGGTAGTTGCCTTTCAACATGGCGCGTCGCAGTCCCGGCGTAAAAAAAGGATCGCTCTGATAAACAGGAGCCTGTATGAAGCGAACAATCAGCTATTGCCTGGTCTACCTCGCTACCAGCGTTCTGCTCGCCGGTTGCAACCTGGTGGTGTTCAACCCCAAGGGCGATGTCGCCCGCGATGAACGCGACCTGATCATCCTCGCCACGGGCCTGATGCTGTTGGTGGTCATTCCGGTCATCGTCATGACTTTCCTGTTCGCCTATCGCTACCGGGCGACCAACAAAAAGGCCCGTTATTCGCCGCGTTGGGCAAGTTCGCACAAGATCGAAGCGGTGGTCTGGGGCGTGCCGTTCCTGATCATTTGCGTGCTCGGCTGGGTCACCTGGGAAACCACCCATGCACTCGATCCGTACCGACCGCTGGATTCCGATGTACCGCACCTCAATGTGCAAGTGGTGGCAACCGACTGGAAATGGCTGTTCATTTACCCCGACCTGGGCATTGCCTCGGTCAATGAACTGGCGATACCGGTGAATACGCCGGTAAGTTTCACCGTCACTTCTGACGCTGCCATGACTTCATTCTTTATTCCTGCACTCGGTGGGCAGATATATGCCATGGCCGGCATGCAGACCAAGTTGCACTTGATCGCCAATGAAATCGGCCAGTATCGCGGGATCGCCGCGAACTATAACGGCCACGGTTTCTCCGACATGCACTTCAGCACCCTGGCACTCAGCGGTGCGGATTACGAAGCCTGGGTCAATAAAGTCAAAGCGGCGCCCGGCCAACTTGATCAGGCCAGTTACGCCGAGTTGGCCAAGCCCTCTGTCGCGCACAAGATTACTTATTACTCGGCTGTGCAGGAGCGACTGTTTCTCGACATCGTCGACAAGTATGAAGGGATGAACAAGGCACCACGCAAGAAGCAAACCCAAGTGCAACGCAACAGCGACGATGTGCGCGTCAATCAACAACCGAGTCTGCTGGCCGAGGAGCGTTAAATCATGTTCGGGAAACTTTCATGGGACGCGGTTCCACTGCATGAGCCGATTGTCATGTACACCCTGGCTATCGTCGGCCTGATGGGCTTTGCCCTGGTCGGCACCGTGACCTGGAAACGCAAGTGGGGTTACCTCTGGCGCGAGTGGTTCACCTCGGTCGACCACAAGAAAATCGGCTGCATGTACATCATCGTTGCGCTGGTCATGCTGCTGCGCGGTTTCTCCGACGCGATCATGATGCGCACCCAGCAAGCCATGGCATCCAGTGGCGGGCCGGGTTATTTGCCGCCGGAACACTACGACCAGATCTTTACTGCTCACGGCGTGATCATGATTTTCTTCATGGCCATGCCGTTCGTGGTCGGCCTGATGAACATCGTCGTGCCGCTGCAGATCGGCGCCCGCGACGTCGCCTATCCGTTCCTCAATGCCCTGAGTTTCTGGCTGTTCGTGGTCGGCGCGGCGCTGGTGAATATCTCGCTGGGTGTCGGTGAGTTTGCCCGCACCGGCTGGGTCGCCTACCCGCCCCTTTCCGAGCTCGGCTATAGCCCGGGAGTCGGGGTGGATTACTACATCTGGTCATTACAGATATCCGGCATAGGGACGTTATTAACCGGGGTCAACTTCTTCGTGACCATTCTGAAGATGCGCACCGAAGGCATGACCCTGTTCAAGATGCCGGTGTTCACCTGGAACGCACTGTGCACCTCGATTTTGATCCTCGCCGCGTTCCCGATCCTCACCGCGACACTGCTGATGCTCACCCTCGATCGTTATCTGGGCATGCACTTCTTCACCAACGAGGCCGGCGGCAACCCGATGATGTACGTCAACCTCATCTGGGCCTGGGGACATCCGGAGGTGTACATCCTGATCTTGCCCGCGTTCGGGATTTTCTCCGAGATCGCCGCGACCTTCAGCAGCAAGCGCCTGTTCGGTTATGTGTCGCTGGTATGGGCGACGATTGCGATCACCATCCTCTCGTTCATCGTCTGGCTGCATCACTTCTTCACCATGGGCGCGGGGGCCAACGTCAACGCGTTCTTCGGCATCATGACGATGATCATTGCCGTGCCGACCGGGGTGAAAATCTTCACCTGGCTGTTCACCATGTACCGCGGTCGGGTGCGCTTCGAAACGCCGATGCTGTGGACGCTGGGCTTTATCGTCACGTTCAGCATCGGCGGCATGACCGGCGTGCTGCTGGCGGTGCCCGGTGCCGACTTCCTGTTGCACAACAGCCTGTTCCTGATTGCTCACTTCCATAACGTGATCATCGGTGGCGCGGTGTTCGGCTACATGGCCGGGCTGACTTACTGGTTCCCCAAAGCCTTTGGCTTCCGCCTCAACGACCGCCTCGGGCGCATCGCGTTCTGGTGCTGGCTGGTCGGCTTCTACTTCGCGTTCATGCCGTCTTACGTGCTCGGTTTCATGGGTATGACGCGGCGTCTCAACCATTTCGACAACCCGGCCTGGCAACCGTGGCTGCTGCTGGAACTGGTCGGTGTCGGCATCATTCTCTGTGGCGTATCCGCGCAGGCGCTGCAGCTCTACGTGAGTATTCGCAACCGCGCGAAATTACGCGACCTCACCGGCGACCCATGGGACGGACGCACCCTGGAATGGGCCACGGCCTCGCCTCCACCGTTCTATAACTTTGCCGAGCAACCGAAGGTCAACGATCTCGACGCCTATTGGGGCATGAAGGAGCGCGGCGTCAGTACCCTCAGCCACACCGACTACCGCGCCATCCACATGCCACGCAACACCTCGGCGGGCCTGGTGATCAGTGTCTTCGCGCTGATCTGCAGCTTTGCCCTGGTGTGGCACATCTGGTGGCTGGCGATCCTTGGCCTGGTCGCTTCTGTGGTAGCGATGATCGTGCGCAGCTACGACGAAGACATCGATTATTTCGTCCCGGCAGAGGAAGTCGCCCGGATTGAAAAAGCGCGTCTCAAAGATTTGGCGGAGGCCTGAACATGTCCAACATCATTCTGGATAAAGACATCGCGCACAGCCATGAACAGGGCCATGAAGACGCGGGATCGATGCGCATTTTCGGCTTCTGGATCTACCTGATGACCGACTGCATCCTGTTCGCAACGCTGTTCGCAGGCTATGCAGTACTGCGTGACAGCGTGGCTGGCGGGCCATCGACCGTCGACATTTTCGAACTGCCCTACGTCCTTGCCGAAACCGCGTTGCTGTTGTTGAGCAGCATCACCTACGGCTACGCCATGCTGGCGATGAACCGCAATGACACATCCCATGTATTGCGCTGGCTGGGTGTCACCTTCGTGCTGGGTTGCGGCTTCATCGCCATGGAAATCAATGAATTCCATCATCTGATCGAAGAAGGCTACGGGCCGGATCGCAGCGGTTTCCTCACTGCGTTCTTCACCCTCGTCGGCACCCACGGCGCGCACGTACTCAGCGGTCTGGTGTGGATGGCGGTGCTGATGCTGCAAGTGCGCAGCCGTGGCCTGACCAACACCAACACCACGCGGCTGAGTTGCCTGAGCCTGTTCTGGCACTTCCTCGATGTGGTGTGGATTTGCGTGTTTACCGTGGTTTATCTGCTGGGGGTGGTGTGACATGTATAACCAGAGTCCGATTCATAGCAGTGCCGGTACCAGCCATGGCACCAGTCGTTCATACATGGTGGGCTTCATCATTTCGGTGATCCTGACGGTGATTCCCTTTGGCCTGGTCATGTACCCGACGTTGCCGCGCAGCGTCACCGCGTGGGTGGTGGTCGCACTCGGTGTAGTGCAGGTGTTTGCCCACCTCAAATATTTCCTGCATCTGGACACCGCCAAGGAGCAACGCTGGAACCTGATTGCGCTGATTTTTTCCGCCGTCATCATTCTTCTGCTGGTTGGGCTTTCGCTATGGATCATGGACAGCATTCACCACAACATGCTGGCGCACTGAAGCAATGGCGGCTGTCGCTGAATGTCGGGCTGGAACTGACCAAGCCCGGCATTATCGTCGGCAACCTGGCGTCGGTGTTCGGCGGCTACCTGCTTGCTGCAGGCGGGCGTCCGGTTACCTTGGCGCATTTATTGGCCGCCTTGCTCGGCACCGCGCTGGTCATTGCTTGCGGTTGCGTGATCAATAACTGCGTCGACCGAGACATCGACCGGCGCATGGTGCGCACCTGCCATCGGGCCTTGGCCATTCGCGCAGTATCGCTGCCTGGAGCGTTGTGCTACGCGGCAGTCCTCGGGGTCGTCGGCTTCGGCTTGCTGTGGGCCGGCACTACGCAATTGGCTTGTGCGATGGCGGCGGTCGGGCTGGTTGTTTACGCGGGCGTCTACACCTGTCTGATGAAGCGCCGCTCGCACTGGGGCACGCTGGTCGGCAGCCTGTCCGGGGCCATGCCGCCGGTGGTCGGATATTGCGCCGTGACAGGCAGCTTCGATGCGACGGCGCTGATGCTGATCGTGGTGTTTTGCTGCTGGCAGATGCCCCACTCCCATGCGATTACGGTCATGCGCCACGAAGACTTTCGCGCCGCCGGATTGCCGACGTTGACCTTGGGTCAAGCCAGACGCGAGATCAACATCTACATGGTCGCTTTTCTGCTCACCGCGGCGATATTGGGCTGGGTCGCGGATATCAATGTTTCCTATCCGCTGGTGGTGCTCGGGCTGGGCGGATACTGGTTTTACCTGGCCTTGCGCCCCGTGCGAAACGCTACCGCAAAAGCTTGGGCTCGGCGTTTGTTCAGCGTGTCGATCCTGCTGATCCTGGCGCTGAATCTTTCCCTGGCGCTGAACGCTGTGCTGCCCTCGCCCTCTGCGCTCTACCGCTCATCGGGCGTGGCGGAAAATCATCAAACGCAGGCGTGTGGCGGGTTATCAGAATCGATAACAACTTCACCAACAGACAGCCCGGAGGAAACCCATGGCTAATGCCCCCTCAACTACCGATTGCGCCTGCCCTGGCTGCACCTGCAAGTGCAGCGGCGAGCAAACCTTCGAGCGTGACGGCAAGCAGTTTTGCAGCCAGGCCTGCGCAGATCTCCATCCCAAAGGCCAACCCTGCCCGTCCTCAGCTTGCCACTGCGAGCAAAACCTTGGGGACGATGAGCGCAATGTGAGTGATTCGAAACTGGATGAAGCGGTCGAAGAGACCTTCCCCGCCAGCGATCCGATTTCGCCGTGATCCGCCACTTGCGCTTTCGAAGCAGTCTTTTTTTTCAGCAGGAGACAACGTAATGGACGAGGAAACCATCCGAAAAATCGCCTATCGCCTCTGGGAAGAACAGGGACGGCCCCACGGTAATGATTTCGAGCATTGGTTGCAGGCGCGTGCCGAGCTGGATGCGTTTGACTCCGATGGCTTGCCCGGTTCGGTGGCCAGCAGCGTCGCGCCACCGGCACCCCGCAAAAAAGCCAAGGCTGCAACCGCTGCTCCAGCGACCAAAACCCGCAAGAAAAGCGCGTCTGCTGCCAAATGACCGATCTTGAAAGCCGCGTGACTACGGGGCCCAAGCGCTCGTGAAACGTGGCATCAACCTTGTTGCGGCGGCCTTCGCGCTGACGGCGTTGTCTTATGGTCTGGCGCGCTTCGCCTACGGATTGCTGCTGCCGCAGATTCGTCAGGATCTGGCGCTCAGCGTGACCGCTGCCGGCTGGATCGGCGGCAGCGCGTTCGCGACTTATTGCGTGGGGATCGTGGCGACGTTTGTCTGCAGTCACAAAGTCAGCCCACGCGGGTTGACGGTCGTGGCCGGCGCCGCGGCTACGCTAGGGATGGGGTTGCTCGTGATCGGGTCGTCCGCACTGGCGTTGGGCTGCGGCGTAGCGCTGGCGGGATTGAGCACAGGTTTGACCTCGCCGCCATTGGCCAGCGCGGTGGCGGCGCGTCTTGATGACGCGGACCGGCCGCGTGCTAATGGTTTTATCAATGCAGGGACGGCGGCCGGGATCGTTTTTTCAGGCTTGGCGGCAATATTGGCGGCCGGGCAATGGCGGCCACTTTATGCGCTGTTCGGATTGATCGGCGTTGGCGTGACGGCCTGGCTTTGGTTTGCGGTACCGCGTCGGGTCGAGCATGACGTTGCGCAACACTTTTCTCTGGCAATGTTGCGTCGACCGGGCGTTATGCCGTTGTGCGCCAGTGCTTTTCTGATGGGGTTGGCGAGCACGGCGGTCTGGACGTTCGGCGCCGACATTCTGCGTAGCGAGGCTGGGTTCTCTGATCAGTCGATGGCCTGGGCGTGGATTGTGTTGGGCGCGGCGGGCATCAGTGGCTGCGCAACCGGTGTGCTGACCGGCCGGTTTGGTGTTGCACGAATGCAGCATCTGGCGCTCGCCGGGATCGCCGTCGGCACGCTGGGACTTGCCGCCACTGGCGCGGGTGCCATTTACGGCCTCGCTGCGATGGGCCTGTTTGGCGCGGCCTACATTGTTTCTTCAGGCGTTTATCTGTTGCAAGGGATCCGGTTGTTCCCGGATCGCCCGGATCTGGGGCTGGGCATTCCGTTTCTGGTGCTGGCACTCGGTCAGACCGCTGGCACGCCGATGTTCGGTGCAGTGCTGGAAGCTGCTGATGTGATCGTTGCCCTGTGTATTTTTGCGGCGGTCGCTTGCGTCGCCATGCTGCTGAGCCCGAGAGGTAGTGAAAACCCGCGCAGGCAAATGTGCGGCTCGGGAATGACCTGAGGCTTGCAGCGAGAATGATTTTTATCGTCAGGAGTAGAAACCATGGCCGTAAACATCAGCAATCTCACCCTCTCCACTCCGGTTCCCGTCTCGGCGACCAATCCGGTGGCACTGGAGCTCAACGGCGCCGAGGCGATCGCGCAGTTTCCCAGCATCGTCACGGTGCTGCCGGACGGGTCACTGCAACTGTCCGCACCGACCAAAGGCGCCTCGAGCAAGAGCACCCACCGAACCCGCTGCGAATGGAAGGAATCCTTCTATTGGTCGCTGGCCAGCGCCGCTGACCACCTCAACTATCAAGAGATGACCGTGACCAAGGTCAATTCTGCGCAGAAGGTGGTCATTTCGCAGATGCACGTGAAAAACGACGACGGCCCGGTGATCAAAGTGTTCTGGCAGAAAGGCAACATCACCATGGGCTTCCGCCAGAGCTTCAACCAGCCATCCCCCGTCAACAGCACGGTGCTCAAGGGCGTGCCGCTGGGGGCGAAGTTCAAGGTGACCATTCGCGCGAACTCTGCCGGCGTCGCCCGAGTCACGGTCGACTACAACGGCATAGTAGGGACATCAGGCGACTTGCAGCTCGATTCAACCTGGAATTTGCAGGTGTTCAACTTCCACGGCGGGGTCTACAACCAGATCGATTACACCGACGCCACCCCGCCTGAGGATGGCTCGATTTGCATCATCAGTGATTTGTTGATTTCACATACCTAGGGCTGCAATGAGCAAGGGCCTGGGTCAGCTTTCGCTGGCAGGCCCTTGTTGGAGCTGAGCTTGATGATTGGTCTTCAGCCTTGCGCCTCATGTCGGAACAGCCTGCGTCCTAACGTCGCAGCTTTCAGCTCTTGGCAAATCCTGCGCAAGCCTTAGAATCCCGCGCGCTCTTGCTATCGCGCGTCTCGTCAGGGAGGCGGACCTGCAAGGCGGACCTTGTCCGACACCACCGCCCTGCCCGATCGGCAGACATTTTCACAACACCTGTTCCAGCCTGGCAACCGCATGCGCAGAGGCGCACGTTGCGCTGTTCTATTTCTTGAGGTTTTTATGTCTCCGCGTTTGCTGGCCATGGCGCTGGCGCCCCTGCTCGGGCTGTTCATTATTGCTCTGGGCAATGGTTTTCTTTCCTCCCTGACCACCCTTCGCCTGGACGCCGCTGGTACCTCGGCAACGATGATCGGGATTGTTTCGTCGGCCTATTTCATGGGCCTGACGCTCGGCGCGGTGTTCAATGACCGGCTGATTCTGCGCATCGGCCACATTCGGGCCTACGGCAGCTTTGCCTCGCTGATAGCGGTGACGATTTTGCTGCAGGGTCTGTTCTATGACACTTGGGGCTGGCTGATTCTGCGCCTGATCAACGGCTGGGCCACGGTCGGTGTGTTTCTGGTGATTGAAAGCTGGCTGCTCTTGGCAGGTGACGAAAAAATTCGCGGGCGTTTGCTCGCGCTGTACATGATCGTCCTCTATGGCGCCGGCGTACTCGGACAGGCGACGTTGGGAACCATCACGGGCATGAGCGACAGCGCGCCGTTCATGGTTGCCGGCATGCTCGCTGCGCTGTCGGTACTGCCGATCGTGATCCTGCCACGGGTGTCGCCGCTGCTCGATCACGTCGAGCCGCTCAAGCCACGACAATTGCTGGGCGTGACGCCGACCGGGCTGGTCGGCTGTTTCGGCTCGGGGCTGACCATCGCGGCGATTTACACGTTGTTGCCGTTGTATCTGCAACGCAGCGGGCTGGACGTCGGTGAAGTCGGCAGCATGATGGCCTGGACGATTCTCGGCGCGATGTTGCTGCAGTACCCGGTCGGACGCTGGTCCGACCGCACGGATCGCGTGCAGGTGCTCACTCTGTTGGCGGTTGCGTGCACCGTGTTATCGCTGGTGATTGTGCTGATGCCGCTGTCCATGACAATGCTCGCGGTGATGTTGTTTCTGCTCGGTGGCGGCGTGTTCGCGCTGTATCCGGTTGCCGTCAGCCACGCAGCAGACCGCGCCCCCGCCGAAACACTCGTACCAATGATTCAGGGTTTGCTGCTCATCAACTCGCTGGGCTCGGCCATCAGCCCGATGATGATCTCGCCGGTGATGAGCTCGTTCGGCGCCGACGGCCTGTTCTGGGTATTTGCAGTGGTCAACCTGTGCATGGTCAGCTTTTTCTTCTGGCGCCGGGGCAAACGCCCGGTGCCGGCCAATCCCGCACCGTTCACGGCGGCAGCCACCTTTTCGCCTACGGGTGCGGAATTGCGGGTCACCGAGGATTTGCGCGTGGCAGCGGAAGAGCATCCGGCCATGGTGGATGCGATTAGTGGCGAATGGGTAGCGCAGCGCGGTGACAGCTGATCAGCAACCGCCCGGCGGGTTGCGTCGTTGATCGACGCGGCAAAAGCCAGAAGAGCGAAGCGCAAACGAACAAAGGCCTGCGTAGCTTTCGCTAGCAGGCCTTCGTTGAAAGATGGTGCCCGAAGCCGGAATCGAACCGGCACGCCCTTACGAGCGGGGGATTTTAAGTCCCAAGTGGAAATCAATCAGGCCGCGCCTTGTGATAGGTTTTTTGGTCCGCAATCAACCTAGAAAGCCTGTCATGCAGCCCAATGTTTCCGCATACCTTCAAATGATTGCGGACCGAAAAACGGCGCCGAGATTTGGTAGTACGGGCCCCTTTCGGCTCACGTACGCTGATCAGCAAGTATGCCGATTATGCATAAGGCGATGCGCCGACGGCGTTGTCCAGAGCACCACCATGTCAAGGTGACCACGAAACCTACGCAAGCATATGATTCAAAAGGAAAAATGCTAGATTTTCAGTGGGTGAAAAACCGGAACATCACCATATAAGAATCAATAACTTAGCGTTGTATATTCCTACAGTGGTTACCCCGTCCCGGCGATGATTAAATTTATTAACAGCCCTACTTGTACGCGAATCTCACCCGATCAAGGCCTCGCGCGAGGTACCGGTGAATAACGGCCCCCTTGCCGGAAATATAATCCAGCAATTCTTTATGCGAGTCTTTTGAGAATGAGTGGGCATGGCCTTCGAATGCGCCGCGAATCGACTCTGGATCCTCAGGATTCTCAACGTGCTCGCCGCGGCCTACGCACATCAAGGCAACCAGGTCGAGGAGTTCATCATCAGAAAGCGCACGCATCGCCTCGACGAAAGCAATTTCCTCCTGGCTATCAGGCTCAAGAATCAGAGCTTTCAACTCCCCCGCTCCTAAAATGCGGTTCCCAGGATGACGCTGACGGTATTCGTCATGGCTTGCCGCAGCAAGGCGAACAATAGAGGCTGCTTTGGTGGTGTTGAGGTGTTTCATGGACCGTCCCTTGTGATGTTGATAGCTCCTGATCCTACAGTTTGTGGATGGAGTAATGGAACACCGCAACTCAACTGAAGCGAAGAATGATGCCGTCGGGGTACATGGCGCCATCTAGTTGAGTTTCCTGCAGCGCCCTAGGGCGCCCTGCCGAACTGCAATCCCACCAACACGCCACTGATGCAGCAGTATGGACGGAAACGGCTTGCAGGCCTTGTACTGCAAAGGTATGCATTGGCTCCTGTCTAAAACTCAAGTACAAGAAGGCGATTCTTTGCCTCAATAAAACCGCGTTCATGCTCGGTAGTTTTAGACAGAGGCTCAACCCATCTCCGGCGTCCAGCCGACCGATTATCAAACCAAAAATCTACAGCTCGTCGCCTCCCCCTCGCCCACAAATGTCGCCTCGATTACTGTACATGCAAACAGTGTTCAGTAAGGCATTCCCGTGGACCACCTCATAGAAGATACCGACGATTGGCTCGGTAACCCGACCCCGCTCGAAACCTGTCGACACCAGCTCAGGATGTACGAGAACGAATTCGAGGCTCTCACCCTCAAGCTCGAGCGCGCACTTGAAAATATTCAGGGCCTGGTGCGTGACAACGATGCGCTCACGCTCGAGAGGAATTCTCTCAGGGCTGAGCTAACTGCTGCCAAAACTGAAGCCGCCGAGGCTGGCCGGCGCGCGAATGACATCACAATCAAAACCAACTGGGAGCTGATGGCGAAGGACAAGCACATCTCTCACCTGTCGACGGAAATTAAAAAGCTAAAAGGCGAGACCCCCTTCGCCCCGGCCTTTCCGCATCAGCGGGATATTTCCTGAACGTACGCTTGGCACGCCTGAAGCGCGATCAGTCCCTGGTCGCCGGTGTCGGTGATGGCGATAATTCTTTGAGCATGCGCCGGGTCAAGTCGGGCTCGTACGGTTGCATGATCCACGCCGCCGGCGCCGGTGGCTTTTGGCACGTCACAGCCACTGGCTGAATCCGCGTCGATGAGGACTGACAACCGCAGATCAGCAGTGGCAAGGCGATCGCGCAGACGATCTTGGTCACGTTGGGCATCATTCAATTTCCTGTAATAGGTTTGCTCACTGGCAGCCAGCTTCTGCTCGAGCGCCAGCCGCTTATCGTGCTCGGCCTTCTGCGCATCGGCGCCGGCCGTGGCCAGTTGGTTCAACGTCTCGCCATGCAACTTCGCCTGCTCGGCGAGCTGCCGGCCGTAGCGCCAGTCCTGAAACTGCCAGGCGCTACCGGCACCGATCAGAACCAGCGCCAGCATGCCCACCGCTTGCCCCGGCACGACCATCACGGCACATCCTTGAAGAAGACGTGGTGCC
>NZ_JAFCWZ010000009.1:0-313030 GCF_049897785.1 Pseudomonas sp. TSRC2-2 | reverse complement strand
GTCGACCGACCCTGGATCCCATAACGTCGTTGAGCCTCTTTATAACTCAGTTCGCCCTTTTCAACCTGATCGACGACCGCTAATTTAAAGCCCAGCGTGTAATCACGTTGACTGCGCCTTTTTCCTGATTCCATTGGTTCCTCCTGAGGATAGGTCAGAAGGTGTAAACCTTATTCAGGACGAGACAGCAGAAACAAAAAAGCCCGTCAGGAGACGGGCTTCAAAATGTGACAGCTTTTATGGGCTTACAGGGGCTTGCCGCGGTTGCCATGCTGGCTGACAAAGGCTTGCACGGCTTTAAGGTCGTTTGGCAGAACCGTGCAGCGCTCGTTTCGCTCAAACAAATCAGAAAGATGTGCAGGCAGTTCGAGCGCTTTTCCTACACCCGCTTTCTCCACTGCCTCAGGAAACTTGACCGGGTGGGCAGTGCCCAGAATCACCATCGGGATGTCCAGACTACGACGGCATTCGCGCGCGGCTTTCACGCCGATGGCGGTGTGCGGATCAAGGACTTCACCGCTCTGCTCGTAGACCTCGGCGATGGTTTCGCAAGTCTGCGCATCGTCCACTGCCAGCGAGTCGAACAGTTTGCGCGCTTCGGTCCAGCGCTCTTGTTCGACGCTGAAGCTGCCATCCTTTTTGAACGCGTCCATCAGGCCGGCAATCGCCGCACCGTTGCGACCGTGAAGGTCGAACAGCAGGCGCTCGAAGTTCGACGAAACCATGATGTCCATCGACGGCGACAAGGTCGCGTGCAGGGTTTCCTTGACGTACTGGTTGCCGCTCATGAAGCGGTGCAGGATGTCGTTGCGGTTGGTGGCGACGATCAACTGGTTGATTGGCAGACCCATGTTGCGCGCCAGGTAACCAGCGAAGATGTCGCCGAAGTTGCCGGTCGGCACCGAGAACGACACAGAACGCGCCGGCCCGCCCAACTGCAGCGAGGCGTGGAAGTAGTAGACGATCTGAGCCATGATCCGCGCCCAGTTGATCGAATTCACCGCCACCAGACGCGTACCCTTGAGGAAGCTTTGGTCGGCGAAGCTGTTCTTGACCATTTCCTGGCAGTCATCGAAGTTGCCTTCGATGGCGAGGTTGTGGATGTTCTCGCCGAAGATCGTCGTCATCTGCCGACGCTGTACTTCCGACACTCGCTGATGCGGGTGCAGGATGAAAATGTCGACGTTTTCGCAATGCTTGCAGCCCTCGATGGCTGCCGAGCCGGTGTCGCCGGACGTGGCGCCAACGATCACCACACGCTCGCCGCGCTTTTCCAGCACGTAGTCGAGCAGACGACCGAGCAGTTGCAGGGCGAAATCCTTGAACGCCAGGGTCGGACCGTGGAACAGCTCCAGCACCCACTCATTGCCATTCAACTGACGCAGTGGCGCCACAGCGCTGTGGGCAAACACACCGTAGGTTTCTTCGAGGATTTTCTTGAAATCGGCGTCGGGAATGCTGCCGGTGACGAACGGGCGCATTACCCGGAAGGCCAGCTCGTGATACGGCAGGCCAGCCCAGGAAGCAATTTCTTCCTGAGTGAAACGTGGTAGGTTTTCCGGGACGTACAAACCGCCGTCGGTCGCCAGACCAGCCAGCAGGACCTCTTCGAAATTCAGGGCCGGGGCCTGGCCGCGAGTACTGATATAACGCATAAGGGCAAACCTTTGGTTTGAGCGGCAAGCCTCAAGCTGCAAGCTGCCAGTAAAGCCGAACCGCTTTGTCTTGGCGCTTGTAGCTTGCAGCTTGCCGCTGCTGTTAATTCAAATGTTCGACACGGATCCGTACAACCGGGCCGTCGACGCCAGCCAGTGCTTCCAGCGCAGTGATCGCATCGTTGATGCGCTGCTCGACCACGCGATGAGTCAGCAGGATCATCGGCACCAGGCCGTCATGCTCTTCGACTTCCTTCTGCATGATCGATTCGATATTGATGCCGCGCTCCGACAGGATGCTTGCCACTTGAGCCAGCACGCCCGGATGGTCCTTGGCGTGTATGCGCAGGTAGTACGCGCTTTCACAGGCTTCGATCGGCAGGATCGGATGCGCCGACAGCGAGTCCGGCTGGAAGGCCAGGTGCGGTACACGATTTTCCGGGTCGGAAGTCATCGCGCGAACCA
Source organism: Pseudomonas sp. TSRC2-2 (assembly GCF_049897785.1). NCBI lineage: Bacteria > Pseudomonadati > Pseudomonadota > Gammaproteobacteria > Pseudomonadales > Pseudomonadaceae > Pseudomonas > Pseudomonas sp. TSRC2-2. Next base: position 310,910 of record NZ_JAFCWZ010000009.1, on the reverse strand, counting down.
CGTCCACCAGGTCGGCGATCACCGACGAAGCAGTCGGCTCCATGCCAGCGCCGGCGCCGTAGAACAGCGTCGAACCGGCGGCATCACCGTTGACCATGACGGCGTTCATCACGCCATTGACGTTGGCGATCAGGCGATCGGCCGGGATCAGCGTCGGGTGCACCCGCAACTCGATGCCGGCGTCAGTGCTGCGCGCCACACCGAGGTGCTTGATGCGATAGCCCAGTGCTTCGGCGTAGTTGACGTCGGCGGTGGTCAGCTTGGTGATGCCCTCGGTGTAAGCCTTGTCGAATTGCAGCGGAATACCGAAAGCAATCGACGCCAGAATGGTCAGCTTGTGCGCGGCATCGATGCCTTCGACGTCGAACGTCGGATCGGCTTCGGCATAACCCAGCGCTTGCGCTTCGGCGAGCACGTCTTCGAACGTTCGGCCCTTCTCGCGCATTTCGGTGAGGATGAAGTTGCCGGTGCCGTTGATGATCCCGGCGACCCAGTTGATGCGGTTGGCGGACAGGCCTTCGCGGATCGCCTTGATCACTGGAATGCCACCAGCCACGGCTGCTTCGAACGCCACGATCACGCCTTTCTCGCGTGCCCTGGCGAAAATCTCATTACCGTGAACGGCTATCAGCGCCTTGTTCGCGGTGACCACATGCTTGCCATTCTCGATGGCCTTGAGTACCAGCTCGCGGGCGACGGTGTAGCCGCCCATCAGCTCTATGACGATGTCGATCTCAGGGTTCGTGGCCACTTCGAAGACATCGTTGGTAATCGCAATACCGGTCGTCTGGAACTGAGGCTTTGGCGTGCGCGTGGCAATTTGTGCCACTTCGATCCCACGCCCGGCACGACGAGCAATTTCCTCGGCGTTGCGCTGAAGTACGTTGAAGGTACCGCCACCGACGGTCCCTAACCCACAGATGCCTACTTTGACCGGATTCACTGTGAACTCCCCATGAAACGGCCGACGCAGGGTCGGCCGGAAAACAACCGCGTGCTCGCGGCTCTCTGTTGATGGCCCGGCGCTATTACTGCCGGGCCACGATCGTCAGCGGCTGCCCGTGACGATGCGAATTACTTCGCGCCCAGCGCCAGTTTGGCGACTTGTGGCGCCGGCTGGTAGCCCGGAATGACTTGGCCGTCAGCCAAAACGATGGCCGGTGTACCGTTCACGCCGATCGACTGACCGAGGGCGAACTGCTTGGAAACCGGGTTATCGCACTTGGCGGCCTTGATTTCCTTGCCATCGACCATCTTGTCCATGGCGGCTTTCTTGTCTTTCGAACACCACACTGCTTGCAACTGCTCGTCACCCGGCGAATTCAGGCCCTGACGCGGAAACGCCACGTAGCGGACTTCGATGCCGCGCTTGTTCAGCTCGGGCACTTCGGCATGCAATTTGTGGCAGTACGGGCAGGTGGTGTCGGTGAACACGGTGATGTGCGACTTGGTTTCGCCGACCGCCGGGTAGACCACGGTTTCGGCGACAGGGATGGCATTGATCAGTTTGGAAATGCCCAGGCGCTCGGTCTTCTCGGTCAGGTTGACCGGTTTGCCGTTCGCGAGCTGGTACAGGTTGCCCTGAACGATGTATTGGCCATCGGCACTGGCGTACAGCACGCGACTGCCTTGAAGTTTGACTTCGTACATGCCGGGCAACGGGCTGGCACTGATGCTTTCGACCGGAACCTCGAGTTCGAGTTTTTCCAGGCTTTGACGAATGGCTTTGTCGGCCGCGTCATCGGCGATGGCAAAGGTGCTCACCAACGCAATGGCGGCGGCGGCGAAAATCTGGGTCAGACGCATGAGTACTCCTGAGGGCGGGCCAATGGAACGGTCAGAACACCCATGCGAAACATCGGGTCATAACCGTCCATCGTGCAAACCGGCAAAGCCTAACACATAAGGTCACGGTGGCCGAATGCGCCTGACACAAGACATCGATCTCATTTTGTAGGAGCCGCCGGAGGCTGCGATCTTTTGATTCTGGCTTCTGTAAACGACAGCAAGATCAAAGGATCGCAGCCTTCGGCCGCTCCTGCACAGGGTTTTGTATTCAGCCGCGCGGGTGGTGTCTGGCGTGCAGATCCTGCAAGCGGGCGCGGGCGACATGGGTATAGATCTGCGTCGTGGAGAGGTCGCTGTGCCCGAGCAACATCTGCACCACGCGCAAGTCCGCGCCATGGTTGAGCAGATGCGTGGCGAACGCGTGACGCAAGGTGTGGGGTGATAGCGACTTGCTGATCCCGGCAATCTTGGCCTGATGCTTGATCCGGTGCCAGAAGGTCTGCCGGGTCATCTGCTCGCCGCGCTGGCTGGGAAACAGCACATCGCTGGGGCGGCCACCGAGCAGTTCGCCACGGCCATCGCGCATATAACGCTCGACCCAGACAATCGCCTCCTCGCCCATCGGCACCAGCCGCTCCTTGCTGCCCTTGCCCATTACCCGCAACACGCCCTGGCGCAGGTTGACCTGCTCCAGCGTCAGACTGATCAGTTCGGTCACGCGCAGGCCACAGGCATACAGCACCTCCAGCATCGCGCGGTCGCGCTGGCCGATGGCGTCGCTCAGGTCAGGCGCCTTGAGCAGTGCTTCGACGTCGGCCTCCGACAGCGACTTGGGCAACGGCCTGCCGAGTTGCGGCATGTCGACGCGTAAGGTCGGATCGACGCTGATCAACTTTTCCCGCAGCAGATAGCGATAAAAGCCACGCACTCCAGAGAGGAATCTCGCGGTGGAACGTGGCTTGTAGTTTTGCTCCAGGCGCCAGGCCAGGTGATCGAGGATCAATTCGCGTCCGGCGTTGATCAGCTCAAGGTTCTTTTCCTGCAACCACCCGTTGAACAGCGCGAGGTCGCTGCGATAGGCGTCGCGGGTATTGTCCGACAGGCCTTTCTCCAGCCATAAAGCGTCGAGGAATTGATCAATCAGCGGATGGTCGATGGCAGGCATGGGTGCTCAGGGCAGGCAGTTTTTCACACTGCGTGCAAATAGACAGTGAACGACGGGAATGGCCGCTAGTCTTTCATAGCCAGCCAGATCAAGGAACAGGGAGCTTCAATGAACGAGCAGCAAATTCTCTTGGCATTTGGCGGGATCGGCGCCGCTGCGCTGGGTTGTCAGTGGCTGGCATGGCGCCTGAAGCTGCCGGCCATTCTGTTTCTGTTGCTGACCGGCATTTTGGCCGGCCCGCTGCTGGGTTGGCTCGACCCGCAGGAAATGTTCGGCCCGCTGCTGATGCCGCTGGTGTCTCTGGCAGTGGCGCTGATCCTGTTTGAGGGCAGCCTGACCCTTCACCTGTCGGAATGGAAAGAGATCGGCAGCGTCGTCCATCGACTGGTGACCCTCGGTGCGATTTCGACCTGGATTGTCATCGCGGTTGCCACGCATTTTCTGCTCGGCTTCGACTGGATGCTGGCGATTCTGTTTGGCAGCCTGACGCTGGTCACCGGTCCGACCGTGATCGTGCCGATGCTGCGGGTGGTGCGGCCAAAAGCCTCGATCGCCAACATCCTGCGCTGGGAAGGCATCGTGATCGATCCGATCGGCGCTCTGCTCGCGGTGGTGGTGTACAGCTTCATCATCGCCAGCGCTGAAGGCCATGGCCTCAAGCAAAGCCTCCTCACCTTCGGCGGGGTGATCCTCTGCGGCGCCGTGTTTGGTGTCGTCGGTGGCTGGGCGCTGGGGACGGTGATCCGGCGTCAGTGGCTGCCCGAATACTTGCATAACCTGGCGTCGCTGGCAGCGGTGCTGGCGATTTTCATCTGCGCCAACCAAGTGATGCATGAGTCCGGCCTGCTGGCGGTGACGCTGATGGGCATGTGGCTGGCCAACATGAAAGGCGTGGATGTGCGACACATCCTGCACTTCAAGGAAAACCTCAGCGTGTTGCTGATTTCCGGGCTGTTCATCCTGCTCGCGGCACGTCTGGACCTGAACGCGTTGATCGGCCTGGGACCGCTGGTGTTGATCCTGCTGTTGGTGATCCAGCTGATCGCCCGGCCATTGAACGTCTTGCTCAGCACCGCCGGCTCCAGTCTCAGCTGGCGTGAACGGGCCTTGCTGTGCTGGATCGCGCCACGCGGGATCGTCGCTGCGGCTGTCTCGGCAATTTTCGCGATTCGCCTGGATGAATCCGGACATGAAGGCGCCCTGCTGCTGGTGCCGCTGACCTTCGCGGTAATCATCGGCACCGTGGTTTTGCAAAGCGCAACGGCACGACCGCTGGCACGGCTGCTGAAGGTGGCCGAACCGGCGCCGAGCGGTTTTCTGATCGTGGGCGCCAATGGTCCGGCCCGCGAATTGGGCAAATCGCTGCAGCAACTGGGCAGCCGCGTCCTGCTGACGGATTCGAGCTGGGAAAATATTCGAGCGGCACGCATGGAAGGCTTGCCAACCTACTTTGGCAACCCGGCGTCGCAGCATGCTGACGCGCATCTGGATCTGGTGGGGTTGGGGCATTTGCTCGCGCTGTCACCGTCGGGTGAACTGAACACATTGGCGGCGATGCGCTTTCGTCATGACTTCGGTCATCAGCGCCTGTTCGGTCTGGCCAGCGGCCATGAAAGCCGGCGCAGCGATAAACATCGAGCAAGCCTGGAACACCGGGGCAATCAATTGGGCAGTGAGGCACTGACCTATTCGAAACTGGCCGGTCAGATGGGCCAGGGAGCGGAGCTCTACAGCACAACCTTGACGGATGGGTTTGGCTGGGAGGATTACCAATCGCTGCACGGCCATCGCGCGACGCTGCTGTTCATGCGTGATGGCAGCGGCTGGGTGCATGTAGTGACACCGGAAACGGCGTTGAAGCCGGGCGCGGGGTGGACGTTGCTGGCGCTGATTCAACCGCAAGGTTCCGGCGCCTGATGGATCGATTCGCGAGCCTGCTCGCGAAGGTCGCGACTCGGTCACAGATAGACTGAAGATCTTCGCAGCACAAATCCCGGGCAACAAAAAAGCAGCCCGTAGGCTGCTTTTTTCTGCATCGGAAGCTGGACTTAAGCCAGTTTTTCCTTGATGCGGGCTGCTTTACCCGACAGGTCGCGCAGGTAGTACAGCTTGGCTTTACGTACGTCACCGCGACGCTTGACAGCCATGCTGTCGATTTGCGGCGAGTAGGTCTGGAAAGTACGTTCTACGCCAACACCGTTGGAGATTTTACGAACGGTGAACGCACTGTTCACGCCGCGGTTACGCTTGGCGATTACAACGCCTTCGAACGCTTGCAGACGGGAACGATCGCCTTCCTTCACTTTCACCTGAACGACAATAGTGTCGCCTGGGGCGAAGGTAGGGATTTCTTTGGTCATCTGCTCTGCTTCGAGTGCAAGGATGATTTTGTTGGTCATGCTGTGCTCCTAAGGTAAATCGTTCGATCTACCATCGATACGTTGTTAACTATCGTCCCGCTCGCGGATGTATTCCTCGAGCAGCTTCTTCTCTTCTCCAGAAAGCGAGCGGCTTTCCAGAAGATCGGCGCGTCGTTCATAGGTCCGACCTAGGGACTGCTGTAAACGCCAACGCCGGATATGCGCGTGATTGCCACTAAGCAACACGTCGGGAACACGCTGATCCGCATACACCTCCGGTCGGGTGTAGTGCGGGCAATCCAGCAGACCATCCGTAAAGGAATCTTCCTCAGCGGAATCCGCATGCCCTAAAGCTCCAGGCAGCAGTCGTGTAACCGCATCGATCAGGACCATGGCCGGCAGCTCGCCGCCAGACAGTACATAGTCGCCAATCGACCACTCTTCATCGACATGAGCCTCAATAAAGCGCTCGTCAATGCCTTCGTAGCGGCCGGCAATCAGGATCAATGCATCCGATTGTGCCAGCTCGCGTACCGCCGACTGAGTCAGTTGACGGCCTTGGGGGGACAGGTAAATCACCTTCGCCGCCTCCCCGGCTGCTGCCTTGGCCTGAGCCAGCGCATCTTCCAGGGGCTTGATCTTCATCACCATGCCCGGACCACCGCCAAACGGGCGATCGTCCACAGTGTGATGCCGATCCGTCGTGTAATCTCGCGGATTCCAACAGGTCAGCTGCAAGATCCCCTGTTTGACCGCACGACTGGTGATGCCGTAATCGCCAATGGCGGAAAACATCTCGGGAAACAAACTGATCACTTCTACGCGCAAGTTAGCCACGTTTAGAAGTCCGCGTCCCAATCCACCTTCATCTCGCCCGCTGCCAGGTCGACGGCCAACACGCATTGCTCGGTATAGGGCAACAGGCGTTCGCGATCATCCAGGCTGCCAGCGCAAGGCTTGACGACCATTACATCATTGGCGCCGGTTTCCAGAAGATGATCGATTTTCCCGAGCAATTGCCCAAGGCTATCGATGACCTTCAGACCTTCCAGCTGGTACCAGTAGTACTCGCCTTCGGTCAATTCAGCGAACAGGCTGCGCGGCACGCAGATCTCATAACCGGCCAGAAGACGAGCTTCCTCACGATCATCGAGACCCTTGAGCTTGGCGACCAGGAACTTGTCGCTCCCGCGTCCACTGACCAGCTCGACCTGTTTGACATTGCCTTCGCGCTTGAGCGTCCAGGTTTTGTACTGCAACAGGTTTTCAGTCGGATCAGTAAAGGAATACACCTTCACTTCGCCGCGAACGCCATGAACAGAATAAATTTTGCCAATAACGATCAAATCATCGGCAGGAGCTGGCGTCGCGTTCATATTGCTCAGGCCGCAGCCTTGGCAGATTCCTTCAACAACTGAGCAACGCGCTCAGAAGGTTGTGCACCAACGCTCAGCCAGTAGGCAACGCGCTCTTGGTTCACGGACAGACGGATTTCCTGACCACGGGCAACAGGGTTGAAGAAACCAACCTGTTCTTTGTGGGAGCCGTCACGCGGGTTACGCGAGTCGGTTACGGTCAGGTGGTAAAACGGGCGCTTTTTGGAGCCGCCAAGGGCAAGACGGATTGTTAGCATGTGAACATCGTTCCTGTAGTCGGTGCTGCAAATCTAAATGCACAGCGGGCATGGGTGCCCGAAAGGCCGCATATTCTAAGGAATATCCGGACTTTTGCAAATGACTTTTTCCGGCGCCCATGGCATGCCGTGCAGATTTGCATAGAGAGCCGTCGATAAAAACGGCCGGTCAGCTCCCGCCGAGTGCGGGTTTACTGTTGATCCTGCGTCCTTGCAGGGTCTGCGCCGGTGCGACGACCGGCGAAGTCCAAGTGTCCTGTCTCACATCTTCGGCATGCCGCCGCCGGGCAACATACCGCCCATGCCGCGCATCATTTTTGCCATACCGCCCTTGGCGGTGAATTTTTTCATCATCTTCTGCATCTGCTTGTGTTGCTTGATCAAGCGGCCGATGTCCTGCACTTGAGTGCCGGAACCCATGGCGATCCGGCGCTTGCGCGAACCGCTGATCAGCTCCGGATCGCGGCGCTCGGCCGGGGTCATCGAGTTGATGATGGCTTCCATCTGTTTGAACTGCTTCTCTGCGGCGTTCTGGGCATTGCCCATCTGCGACAGGTTGACGCCGCCGATGCTCGGCAGCTTGTCCATGAGCCCGCCGAGGCCGCCCATGTTCTTCATCTGCTGCAGCTGATCGCGGAAGTCTTCGAGGTCGAAGCCCTTGCCCTTCTTCAGCTTCTTGGCCAGTTTGTCGGCCTTGTCCTTGTCGAGCGTCGCTTCGGCTTGTTCGATCAGGCTGAGCACGTCGCCCATGCCGAGGATCCGTGAGGCGATACGCTCAGGGTGGAACGGGTCGAGCGCTTCGCTCTTCTCGCCCATACCAATGAACTTGATCGGCTTGCCGGTAATGGCGCGCACCGACAGCGCCGCACCGCCACGGGCGTCGCCGTCGACCTTGGTCAGGATCACACCGGTCAGCGGCAGTGCATCACCGAAGGCCTTGGCCGTATTGGCGGCGTCCTGACCGGTCATGGCATCGACCACGAACAGGGTTTCGACCGGGTTGATCGCGGCGTGCAGCGCCTTGATCTCGCCCATCATCTCTTCGTCGATGTGCAGACGCCCGGCGGTGTCGACGATGACCACGTCGATGAATTTCAGCTTGGCTTCTTTAATAGCCGCATTGGCGATGTCGACCGGCTTCTGGCTCAGGTCGGACGGAAAAAACGTCACGCCGATGTCGTTGGCCAGGGTTTCCAGCTGTTTGATCGCTGCCGGACGGTAGATGTCCGCCGAAACAACCATGACCGACTTCTTCTTGCGCTCTTTAAGGAAGCGCGCCAGTTTGCCGGCGGTGGTGGTTTTACCGGCGCCCTGCAGACCGGCCATCAGAATCACGGCTGGCGGAACGGCACTCAGGTTCAGGTCTTCATTGGCCGCGCCCATCAGGCTTTCGAGTTCGGCCTGGACGATTTTCACGAACGCCTGGCCCGGCGTCAGGCTGCGCGACACCTCGGTGCCGACGGCGCGTTCCTTGACCGAATTGACGAAGTCCTTGACCACCGGCAGCGCGACGTCGGCTTCGAGCAACGCCATGCGCACTTCACGCAGGGTGTCTTTGATGTTGTCCTCGGTCAGCTTCGCCTTGCCGGTGACATGGCGCAGCGTCTGCGAGAGACGGTCGGTTAAGTTTTCAAACATTGCGCGATCCTTTCAGGCCCTGTACGAACCGGGATAATGGCGGCCCAGACCGGCATCAACATGTGCTCGGCGAGCCTGCGGCGTGGGCAGGTCGCGGATTATAGCGAAGACTGCGGCTGGCGGACACCTCGCCGTCAGCTAGCGGAGTCTTTCGTGCCGTGGCGGTTCTATGCCAAACTCAGCGCCTTTCGGGCTCGCCTAACAGGATTTATGCTCCCCTTGTCACCCAGTTTGCTGACCACCCTCGCCGCCGCCCTGCTCTATGCCGCTGCGACCGTCTATCAAAGTACTCGCCTGGCCACCGGCGCCAAGGCGAACAAGCGCCTGCTGGTCAGCCTCGGCATCTTCGCCGTGCTCGCCCACGGCGCCAGCCTGCTCACGCATCTGCTGACCCCGATCGGCCTGGGCCTGGATTTCTTCAGCGCATCGAGCCTGATTGCTGCCGCAGTGATTGCACTGACGCTGATCGCCTGCTCGCGAATCCCGGTGGAAAACCTGCTGGTGCTGCTGTTCCCGCTCGGTGCGATCACGGTATTGCTGGCGCAGTTCGCGCCGACCGGCACGGTACAGATCATCGATGAAGAGCCGGGCATCCTCGCGCACATCCTATTGTCGATCCTCGCCTACGGCATGTTCACCATCGCGGTGTTCCAGGCATTGCTGCTGCTGGTCCAGGATCATCAGCTCAAGCACAAACACCCGTCAGGGCTGATCAGGAACTTCCCGCCGCTGCAAACCATGGAAAGTCTGCTGTTCGGCTTTCTCTGGGCCGGCTGGACGCTGCTGTCGCTGTCGCTGATTTCCGGCTGGCTGTTCGTCGAGAACCTGTTTGCCCAGCATCTGGTGCACAAGACCCTGCTGGCCTGTCTGGCGTGGATCGTCTTCAGCGTGCTGCTGTGGGGGCGCAATCGTCTCGGCTGGCGCGGCCACAAGGCGATTCGCTGGACCCTCGCCGGTTTCTGCCTGCTGATGCTGGCGTACTTCGGCAGCAAACTGGTTCGTGAATACATTCTGCACATCTGACGGGCGGCATAAATGGACGGTTTGCCCATAGGGCCGATGCTCGCGATATTTGTCCTGCTGATTTTATGGTCAGGGCTGTTTACCGCCGTCGAAATCGCGCAGCAGCACCTGCTCGCGCAACGTATTGCCTCGCGCGCCAGCGATAAACCGCTGGCGAAGCTGAGCTTCCCGCTCGACAGCCTGATCCTCTGCAATACCTTATGCCGCGCTCTTGCCGTGATCATCGCGACGCTGCTGGCGATTTTTCTCTGCGAAGAAGACGGCCCATGGGCAGCATGCCTGGGCGCCGGAGCCATCCTGCTGGTGTTCGCCGATTATTTCCCGCGCACCGTGGCCCGGCGCTATCCCGACGCTGTGCTGGGGTTCGGCAACGCTTTGCTGGTGGTGCCGATGAAGATCGTCTATCCGCTTGCGTGGCTGTTCAGCCAGGTCAGCGCGCTGCTGATGACCCCGTTCACGCGCAAGGCGCAGGTGGTGCAACAGAGCGAGGACGAACTGCCGACCGATCACGATGATGATCCCGAACATCCCGTGCGCAGCCACCCGGTGTCGGGCATCCATGCGCTGGATAACATCACGGTCAACGACATCCTGGTGCCGCGCAGTGACGTCGATGGCATCAACCTCGACGATTCGATCGAAGAGATCATCGAGCAATTGCGACAAAACAAACGCACGCGCCTGCCGGTGTTTCACAGCGACATCAATCAAGTCGAAGCGGTGCTCAACACTCGCCAGATCGGCCACTTGCTCAGCAACGGCGGGCTGACCCGCGAGGCGCTGATGACCGCCAGCTACGAGCCCTACTTCGTTCCGGAAAGCACGCCACTGCAACTGCAATTGCTGAACTTTCACAAGCAGCAACGCCGTCTCGGCATGGTCGTCGATGAATACGGCGAGGTGCTGGGCATCGTCACCCTTGAGGATATCCTCGAAGAGATCGTCGGCGAATTCGAAAGCGAACACAGCATCGACAACCCGCATATCCATCCTCAGGCCGACGGGCGCATGCTGATCGATGGTGCCGCGTCGATCCGCGATGTGAACAAATGCCTGGGCTGGCATCTGCCAAGCGACGGTCCGAAAACCCTGAACGGCTTGGTCACCGAAGCGCTGGAAACCATTCCGGAAAGCGCGGTGTGCCTGAAGATCGGGCGTTATCGCCTGGAAATCCTCGAGACCGAGGAGAACCGGGTGAGCAAGGTGTTGATCTGGCTGACCTCCTCGGTGCCTGCTTTAGTGTCTGCCCGATAGAAAATCAAAAGATCGTCCGATCGCGGCCTGGGCCTTCGGCAGCTCCTACCCTGCGATCTTTTGCGCTTGTTTGATCGTTAGCCCCCTTCCTATAATCGAGGCGCTTACCCAAGCGCCGTCGATCCCTGTGCTTACCCGGCACTTCCGGATCCCGACTGTTGCGTTGCAAACCGACGACTGTTCCTACTCGAAACAGCGCTCGCGCCCTACCCCACATCCCTGGGTGTTCGACCATAATAATTCGCTCCATTGGAGCTCATGACTGTCAGGGATCACCGCATGACAACCCATACCGCTTACAGCGAAACCGCGCCTGCCCAGCCGACCAATTCCGCCACCCGCGTGGCCACGGCAAGCTTCATCGGCACCGCCATCGAGTTCTACGACTTCTACGTTTATGCCACTGCTGCGGCGCTGGTGATCGGGCCGGTGTTCTTTCCGCAGACCTCCGGTACGGCACAGATGCTGTCGGCATTTCTCACTTTTGGTATTGCCTTCCTCGCCCGACCACTGGGCTCGGCGCTGTTTGGCCACTTCGGCGACCGCATCGGGCGCAAATCGACGCTGGTCGCTTCGCTACTATTGATGGGCGTCTGCACAACATTGATCGGCGTCCTGCCGGGCTACGACAGCATTGGTGCCTGGGCGCCAATTCTGCTGTGCGTGCTGCGTTTCGGCCAGGGCCTTGGCCTTGGCGGCGAATGGGGCGGCGCGGCGCTGCTGGCTACGGAAAACGCGCCGAAAGGCAAGCGCGCCTGGTTCGGCATGTTCCCGCAGCTCGGCCCATCGATTGGCTTTCTGGCGGCCAACGGTTTGTTCCTGACCTTGGCCATGACGCTGGATGACGAGCAGTTCCGCAGTTGGGGCTGGCGCATTCCGTTTCTGCTCAGCGCAGCGCTGGTGATGGTCGGCCTGTATGTGCGCCTCAAGCTGCACGAAACGCCGGTCTTCGCCAATGCGATCGCCCGTCAGGAGCGGGTAAAAGTGCCGCTGGTCGAGTTGTTCAGCCAATACTGGGCGCCGACGCTGCTCGGTGCGGCGGCGATGGTGGTCTGCTATGCGCTGTTCTATATCTCGACAGTGTTTTCGCTCAGCTACGGCGTATCCACGCTGGGTTACAGCCGCGAAACGTTCCTCGGCCTGCTGTGCTTTGCCGTGTTGTTCATGGCCGCAGCGACGCCATTATCCGCTTGGGCCAGCGACCGTTACGGGCGCAAACCGGTGCTGATCATCGGTGGCGTGCTGGCGATTCTGTCCGGATTCCTGATGGAACCGTTGCTGACGCAGGGCTCGACCTGGGGCGTGGCGCTGTTTCTGTGCATCGAGCTGTTTTTGATGGGCGTGACATTCGCGCCGATGGGGGCGCTGTTGCCTGAGCTGTTTCCGACCCACGTGCGTTATACCGGCGCTTCGGCGGCATATAACCTCGGCGGGATCGTCGGGGCCTCGGCGGCGCCATTCTTTGCGCAGAAACTGGTAGCGATGGGCGGGTTGAGCTATGTCGGCGGGTATGTGTCGGCGGCAGCGGTGTTGAGTCTGATTGCGGTGGTGTGCTTGAAAGAGACGCGGGATAACGATCTGAATCGGGTTGCCTGACGCAAGATCAAAAGCTTCGCGAGCAAGCCCGCTCCCACTGGTTTATTGGTTGGCCACAAATCTTGTGTCCAACCAAATCCCATGTGGGAGCGGGCTTGCTCGCGAATGCCGCGACTCGGTTTACAGCTCTACAACAACCGCCTGCGACGCACGGGTCGCCTTGGCACGTGCAGCCTCAATCGACTCATCCCGTGCCAGCGCCACGCCCATGCGACGCTGGCCGTTCACTTCAGGCTTGCCGAACAGACGCAGCGCGGTATCCGGCTCGCTCAACGCAGCACCCAGATTGGCGAATGCGGTCTGGGTCGATTGCCCTTCGACCAGAATCACCGCCGACGCCGATGGCCCGAACTGACGGATCAGCGGTACCGGCAGGCCGAGAATGGCGCGGGCGTGCAGCGCAAATTGCGACAGATCCTGAGAAATCAGCGTGACCAGACCGGTGTCATGCGGGCGCGGCGAAACTTCGCTGAACCACACCTGATCGCCTTTGATGAACAGCTCGACGCCGAACAGTCCGCGGCCACCCAGCGCTTCAGTCACCGCTTTGGCGACGCGCTCGGATTCAGCCAGAGCAATCGGGCTCATGGCTTGTGGCTGCCAGGATTCCTGATAGTCGCCCTTCTCCTGACGGTGACCGACCGGGGCGCAGAACGTGGTGCCGCCAATGTGGCGTACGGTCAGCAGGGTGATTTCGTAATCGAAATCGATGAAGCCTTCGACGATCACCCGACCTTTGCCGGCGCGACCGCCCTCTTGCGCGTAATCCCAGGCCTTCTGCACGTCATCGACGCTGCGCAGCAGGCTCTGGCCTTTGCCCGACGAGCTCATTACCGGTTTGACGACACACGGGAAGCCGAGGTCTTCAACGGCTTTGCTGTAGTCCTCGAAAGTATCGGCGAAGTGATACGGCGAGGTCGGCAGGTCGAGTTCTTCGGCGGCCAGACGACGGATGCCTTCGCGGTTCATGGTCAACTGCGCCGCACGGGCGGTCGGGATCACGGTGAAGCCTTCGGCTTCCAGCTCGACCAGAGTGGCGGTGGCGATGGCTTCGATTTCCGGCACGATGAAGTGCGGCTTCTCGGCTTCGATCACAGCGCGCAGTGCAGCGCCGTCGAGCATGTTGATCACGTGGCTGCGATGGGCCACTTGCATGGCCGGCGCGTTGGCGTAGCGGTCGACGGCAATCACTTCAACGCCCAGGCGCTGGAGTTCGATTACCACTTCCTTGCCCAACTCACCACAGCCACACAGCAATACGCGGGTCGCGGTTGGCGACAATGGAGTTCCGATACGGGTCATCTCAGGTCCTCAAAGGAAGCGGATCATCGAGGAAAGCCACGCAAGTGCGCTTTCCATGGGGAGAAAGCGCGGCATTTTACATGAACCCGAGGGTTTGGCTTCAGCTGGCGACAGCCTGTTTGCGATCACGCCAGGCCATGATCAGCCAGACTGCGGTGACGCCAGCGAACTTCGAGGCCAGGGCAGTGATGATCACTGGTGGCGTCAAGGCGTCGATCATGCCGAAAAAGATGAAGGTATCCAGCGGAATGCTCAGTGCCGAACTGATCCACAAGCGGTCGCGCAACGGCCGTTTGGTAATGCTGAACACCAGCCAGTCGATGCACTCGGAGACTGCAAACGCCGTAGCGCTGGCCAGCGCAATGGAAGGGTCAGAGGTGATGTACGACAGCACCAGCGCCGCCAGCATGGCCACGATTGCGCCATGACCGAAGCGGGTTTGCACCATGTCGCGCAGCACGAACACCAAACCGCCCCAGGCCGACCAGATGATGTCCAAGTGCGGTGCGGTGGAAAAGGCGAAGTTGATCAGCACGACGCTGCTGATGTAGGCGATGAGGAAAATCATGGGGGCGGCCTGTGAATGTGGCGCACAGGTTACTTCAGGCCGTGTTGTGAGCCAATAAGAAGTAGTGAATGTACTGGCCTCTTCGCGAGCAAGCCCGCTCCCACATGAGATCTCATTCCAAATGTGGGAGCGGGCACGCTCGCGAAAGCGGTGATTCAGGCGCCGGATTTTCCGGGGGTCATCCAAACCAGCCCGCTCGCTTTCGCCCGCTCATGACACAACCCCAGCACCACGCGGCGCTCGTCACTGCTCATGCGGCCCCAACGGGTGATCTCTGCGACCGTGCGCTGGCAGCCGGTGCAAATATCGTCCTCATCCAGCGCGCAGATATTCACACACGGCGAGGCGACTGGTCGTTCAACGGCGGTCATTGTTCTTGCTCGACCAGATCGCGGGCGTAACGCTGCGAGTTATGCACATAGTGCGCGGCGCTGGCTTCAAGCATCTTTTTCTGCGCCTCGGTCAGTTCGCGCACAACCTTGCCCGGCGAGCCCATGACCAGCGAACCGTCGGGAATTTCCTTGCCTTCGCCGATCAGCGAATTGGCGCCGATGATGCAGTTCTTGCCGATCTTCGCGCCGTTGAGAATCACCGCGTTGATACCGATCAGGCTGTAATCGCCGACCGTGCAGCCGTGGAGCATGGCATTGTGGCCGATGGTCACGCCGGTACCGATGGTCAGTGGATAGCCCATGTCGGTGTGCATCACCGTACCGTCCTGCACATTGCTGTTCTTGCCGATGAGGATCAGTTCGTTGTCGCCGCGCAACACAGCGTTGAACCAGACATTGGCGCCCTCTTCCAGGCGAACCTTGCCCACCAGCACGGCATTGGGCGCGACCCAGCTCTGTGGATGGGTGTCGACACGGGCGTCGCCCAGGCGGTATTTCATCTTGTTTTCCTCGGGGCTCACGGCCGTTCGAACGACGGCTCAGGTATCGATAAAGCTTTTCGGCGGTCGGTGCAGGCTGATTCTGGCGTCATAGAGCAGGTTGATCAACTCGACGATCATGATTGCCGTCAGGCCCCAGATCTTGTACTCGCCGAAGCGATAGCTCGGCACGTACCAACTGCGGCCCTGATAGTCGATGCGATGGGTGTGCTCACGCGGGTCCTTGCGGAAGAATTCCAGTGGAACGCTGAAGACGGCGGCGATTTCGGCATCATTTGGCTGGTATTCGACAAAGTCTGGAATCACCCCGACATACGGCGTTACCTTGATGCCGTGCAGGGAAATCAGTGGACTGAGCGGGCCAATGACTTCGACCAGGCCCGGCGGCAAACCGATTTCTTCTTCGGCTTCACGCAGCGCGGTGAATATGAGGTCCGGATCTTCCGGGTCGCGGCGACCTCCGGGGAAGGCGACTTCGCCGCCGTGGGTCGAAAGCCCGCTGGCGCGCAGCGTCAGGACCAGTTCCGGTTCGTCACTGCGGGTGATCGGTACCAGCACGGCGGCTTCGGGAAAACGTGCGTCGGTCTCCAGCGTGCGCGGTGTGTGGTTGCTTACCCTATGCAGTAGCTCGTCCAGCATGAGTGTTCTCGATCGGTGCCTTGCTCCGCATCATGCACCAATCAAAGCGAGCGCCCAAGCCCCTGAAAGCCGCCGTGTCGCGAAACGACAACTTGCCGACCGGCCCCGCTGCACGCCAAGATAGGCGCAGCATTCAGGAACCTCAGCATGAAATTTTGCAGCCACTGCGGTAACCCGGTCACCCAGCGCATTCCCGAAGGCGATTCGCGGCTGCGATATGTCTGCGATAGCTGTCAGACCATTCACTACCAGAACCCCAATATCGTCGCCGGTTGCGTGCCGACCTGGGGGACGAAAGTGTTGCTCTGCCGCCGCGCCATCGAGCCGCGTCTCGGTTACTGGACCCTGCCTGCCGGGTTCATGGAAAACGGCGAGACCATCGAGCAGGCAGCCATCCGCGAAACCGCCGAAGAAGCCTGCGCCCGGGTGCGCAACCTGAGCATCTACACGCTGATCGACGTGCCGCACATCAGCCAGGTGCATGTGTTCTTTCGCGCCGAACTGGCCGATCTGGAGTTTGCCGCCGGCCCCGAAAGCCTCGAAGTGCAGTTGTTCGACGAAGCCGACATCCCTTGGAACGAGCTGGCTTTCCGCACGGTCGGGCGTACCTTAGAATGCTTCTTCGCTGATCGGCGCATCGAGAACTACCCGGTGCGTTCGGAATCGATCCCGCCACTGGTGCAGCCGGTCATTGTTGGCTAGAAGATCAAAAGATCGCAGCCTTCGGCAGCTCCTACCTAAAACCTGATTGCGTCACTCCCTGGGGAATCGTTTCAATGCGCTGGTTGCTTGCCCTGTTCTGCCTGTCGTTCGTCAGCGTTTCGCAAGCGTCATTCGTGACCACCGTGACGCCGTCGAATACGCCACTGATCGAAAAAGTCCTGGTACTGAAGTCGGCCCACCAACTGCAGCTGGTTGCCGACGGCAAGCCGTTGAAGACCTACCGCATTTCGTTGGGCAAGGGCGCGAAGAAAGGGCCGAAACTGATCGAGGGCGACAAACGCACGCCCGAAGGTTTCTATTGGATCGACTGGCGCAAGACCAGCGAGAAATTCAACCTGTCGATGCACATCTCCTACCCGAATATCAGCGATGCCGCCCGCGCTCGCCGTGAAGGGGTCGAGCCCGGCGGGATGATCATGATCCACGGCACCCCGGACTCGGAAGACAATCCGGAACAGCTGTTTCACACCCTCGACTGGACCGACGGCTGCATCGCCATGCGCAACGTCGACATGCGTGAAGTGTGGAATCTGGTGCCGGACGGCACGATGATCGAGATTCGCCCGTAACCTCGACCGCTGGTCAGCGCAAAAAAATAAATCAAAAGATCGCAGCCTTCGGCAGCGCCTACAGGGGTGATACCACTCTCAACTGTAGAAGCTGTCGCAGGCTGCGATCTTTTGCTTTTTATGGGCCATCACTAATACCACTTTAAACAGCGCCCCCGGAAAACCGCCAATCCATTGGGTCAGACGCACATTCATCGCGTTGACATGGTATTCAAGTGGTATTAGCTTCCGTCGCACAAGCGAGCCACAAAAATCCCATACTCGCGACGGAAACGACCTACATGAACGACCTTCAAACCCTACGTCCCGACGACTCCCAGCCGACGCCGCTGTACTTGCAACTGGCGCGCAACCTGGAAGCGGCGATTCACGCCGGGCAATGGAAGGCGGAACAGGCGATGCCGTCCGAACGCAACCTCAGCGACCAGCTCGGTATTTCCCGTGTTACCGCGCGCAAGGCTTTGGAGGTTTTGCTCGATCAAGGCCTGATCCGCCGCCTGCAAGGCTCCGGCACGTTCATCACGCCCCGCCTGGAGCAACCGCTGTCGCGTCTTTCCGGCTTCAGCGAGATGCTGCGCCTCAAAGGTTTCGTGCCGAGTTCAAAATGGCTGGAGCGGGAAATCAGCCTGCCGACCCACGAAGAACTGATCCGTCTTGGCCTGTCGCCGAACGACAAGGTGGCGCGCATGAAGCGCCTGCGCAAAGCCGATGACACGGTGATGGCCATCGAGATGAGCACCCTGCCCGCCTCGATCATGCCCAAGCCACAAGCGGTGGGCGATTCGCTCTACGAATACCTCGACGGCATCGGCAAACCGATCGTCCGCGCCTTGCAGCACATTCAGGCGATCAATGCTTCGGACGAATTCGCCGCGCTGGTCGGCATCGCCCCCGGCACCGCCATGCTGCTGATGACCCGGGTCGGCTATCTGGAAGACAACACGCCGATCGAAGTCACCGATACCTATTGCCGCAACGACTACTACGACTTTGTGGCAGAGCTGCGCCGCTGAGCGCGGCCCCAAGCGAGAACGAAAATGTCCGAAGACAACATCCTCACCGCCAGCGGCTGGGTTCGCGGCCGGCTGATTCACGAACACGGCAAGGTCGTGTCGATCGAAGGCGTTCCCTGCGATCCGGCTGATAACGCTCTGCCCTATCTACTGCCGGGTTTCATCGACCTGCATGTGCATGGCGGTGGCGGCAAAGACATCATGGAAGGCGCCGAAGCCTTCGAAACCATCAGCAAAACCCACGTGCGTTTTGGCACGACGTCGCTGCTGGCCACGACCATGACCGCGCCAAGCGCCGAGATTTCCAGGGTCTTGAAAGAGGTAGGCGAATTCTGCGAGCAGCGTCCGCAAGGCGCCGCGCGAGTGCTTGGCGTGCACCTTGAAGGCCCGTACATCAACCCCGGCAAACTCGGCGCACAACCGAACTTCGCCCACACCGCGTTGATGGCCGAAGTCGAAGAATATCTGGCGCTGGCGCCGATCCGCGTGATTACGATCGCCCCGGAAATCGCCGGCCATGACGCATTGATCCGTGAGCTGAGCAGCCGTGGCATTCGCATGCAGATCGGCCACACCCTCGGCAGCTACGAGGAAGGCGTCGCGGCGCTGGCTGCCGGCGCCAGCAGTTTCACTCACCTGTATAACGCGATGAGCCCGCTGCATCACCGCGAGCCGGGCATCGTCGGCGCGGCACTGGCCCACGCCAGATACGCCGAGCTGATTCCCGATCTGCTGCACGTGCACCCCGGCGCCATTCGCGTGGCCCTGCGTTCGATCCCCTGCCTGTATTGCGTCACCGATTCGACCGCCGCCGCCGGCATGCCCGACGGTGAATACAAGCTCGGCAGCCACACCGTGACCAAATGCCTGGGCGGCGTGCGGCTGCCCGACGGCACGCTGGCCGGCAGCACCCTGACCATGGATCAGGCCCTGCGCAATCTGGTCAAGATCGGGTTGCCGATCAGCGAAGCCTCGCAGCGTCTGTCGCAATTTCCCGCCGACTACCTCGGCATTACCGAACGCGGGCGCCTTGCCCCCGGCGCCTGGGCCGACTGCGTACGGCTCGATCGCTCACTCACACTGACCGCCGTCATGGTCGAAGGAGAAGACATTGACTTCAAAAATGCTTGAAGAGGCGCTGTCCTCGTTCGAAGCCGTGCAAGCGCAACTGCAACAGCTCGACGCGCCGATGATCGAGATCGCCGGGCGCCTGCGCCGGCAGCCGCCGCAAGTGGCGATGACCGTCGCCCGTGGCAGCTCCGACCACGCGGCGAGCTACTTCGCCTACCTGACCATGCAGCAACTGGGCGTACCCGTGGCCTCGTTGCCGATGTCGGTGGTGACCATGCAGCAGGCGCCATTGAAGGTCAGCGGTCAGGTCGCCTTCGCCTTCTCGCAGTCGGGGCAGAGCCCGGATCTGGTCAACAGCCTGCGCCTGTTGCGCAAACGTGGCGCGCTGAGCGTGTCGATGGTCAACGCCGCCGATTCGCCACTGGAAGCGGCGTGTGAATTCAGCGTGCCACTGCTCGCCGGCACGGAAAGCAGCGTCGCCGCGACCAAGAGTTTTATCGCCACCCTCAGCGCCAGCGCGCGTTTGATCGCGCACTGGAAAGAGGACAGCGAATTGCTGCAAGCCCACGATGCGCTGCCAGAACGCCTGCGCGAAGCGGCGAAACAGGACTGGAGCGTGGCCATCGAAGCGCTGCGCGATTGTGAACGCCTGATGGTGATCGGCCGTGGCGCCGGTTTCGCGATTGCCCAGGAAGCGGCGCTGAAGTTCAAGGAAACCTCGGCGATTCAGGCCGAAGCGTTCAGCAGCGCCGAAGTCCGTCACGGCCCGATGGCACTGATCGACGAACACTATCCGCTGCTGATCTTCGCTCCTCGCGGCGCGGAACAGCCCGGCCTGCTGAGCCTGGCGGCGGAAATGCGCCAACGCGGCGCCAGGGTCTTGCTCGCCGCGCCGGATGACGTCAGCGAACGCGACCTGACCCTGACCCGCGCCGAACACCCGGCCCTCGACCCGATTCTGGCGATCCAGAGTTTCTACGTGATGGCCGCAGGCCTGGCTGTAGCGCGGGGCATGGACCCGGATCAGCCGCGCCATCTGAGCAAAGTGACCCGCACGCATTGACCACCGAAGTCCGACCTGTAGGCGCTGCCGAAGGCTGCGATCTTTTAATCTCGATCCATAAAAACAAGATCAAAAGATCGCAGCCTGCGGCAGCTCCTACGGGGAACATCGAACCGAGATTTGACTGATGAGACCCAGCCATGCCCGACAACAATAAAGAGCTGACCCTCAGCGCCCCGCTCAGCGGCCCGGTACTGACGCTCGCCAACGTCCCGGACGCGGTGTTCGCCAGTGGCGCGATGGGCGACGGCATCGCCATCGACCCGCTCAACGACACGCTGTATTCGCCCTGCGCCGGCGTGGTCATCCACGTCGCGCGCAGCAGCCACGCGGTGACCGTGCGCGCCGACAACGGTGCGGAAATCCTCCTGCACCTGGGCCTCGACACCGTTGAATTGAACGGCGAAGGTTTCGCCATGCTGGTCAGGGAAAGCGATCGCGTCAGCCTCGGTCAGCCGCTGCTGCGCTATGACCTGGACAAGGTCGGCCAGCACTGCAAAAGCCTGGTCAGCCTGTTGATCCTGACCAACAGCGCGGATTTTCGAGTGCGGCCGATCACCCTCAAAGCGGTGAAAGTCGGCGAGCCGTTGCTGCACGTCATCGCGCGCAATGTGGTGGCGGCGAATACCGATATGACCGGTGGGCCCGAGGCTCGTGGTCAGGTGCGCGTCGCTCATCGCGGCGGCTTGCATGCGCGCCCGGCTGCACTGATCCGACAGACCGCGCAGGGTTTCAACAGCCATTCACAGCTGCACTTCAACGGCAAATCGGCGCCGTGCAACAGCCTGATCGGTTTGATGGGGCTGGCCATTGGTGAGCAGGATGAGGTGCAGGTCAGTTGTCAGGGGCCGGACGCCGATGCCGCGCTGCAAGCCTTGCTCAGCGCACTGGCCACCGCACTGCCGGAGGATCATCACGCGCAAGCGCCGGTCAGCACTGCGGCGCTGAAACGCCCGGCCGAGACCGGCGTGCTGCACGGCGTTTGCGCGGCGCCGGGGCTGGTCGCCGGGCCGTTGTTTCACTTGAACGCGATCACCTTGCCGGCGGATGCGGGCAATCACGATCCCGTGCAACAGCAGCAGATTCTTGAAACGGCATTGAACGCAGTGCGCAGCGAAATCGCCGCCACCCTCGCCCAGGCGAAAAAGCACAAAAGCGCCGACGAAGAAGCGATCTTCGCCGCGCACATGGCGCTGCTCGAAGACCCCGCCCTGCTTGACGCGGCGCAGCATTTCATCGAGCACGGCACTGCAGCGACGCACGCCTGGAGTCGGTCGATCGAGGCGCAGTGCGACATGCTCCAAGGCACCGGCAGTCCGCTGCTGGCCGAGCGCGCCAACGATTTGCGCGACCTCAGGCAACGCGTCCTGCGCGCGTTGCTCGGCGAGGCGTGGCAATACCAGGTGCCGGCCGGCGCCATCGTCGCAGCGCAGGAACTGACGCCATCGGATCTGCTGCAACTGAGCGCGCAAGGTGTCGCCGGGTTGTGCATGGCCGAGGGCGGCGCGACCTCGCATGTAGCAATTCTGGCTCGCGGCAAAGGCCTGCCGTGCATCGTCGCTTTGGGCGCGCAATTGCTCGAACAACCGCAAGATCAGGCCGTCGTGCTCGACGCCGACGGCGGTCGTCTTGAGCTGACGCCAAATGCGCAACGTCTGGCCGACGTACAACAGGCGCAAGTCGAGCGCCAGCAGCGCCGCGACAGCCAACACGCCAAAGCGCATTTGCCCGCCGAAACCCGCAATGGCGTGCACATCGAAGTGGCCGCCAATGTTGCCTCCAGCAGCGAAGCGGCAGATGCCTTTGCCAACGGTGCCGATGGCGTCGGCCTGTTGCGCACCGAGTTTCTCTTCGTCGATCGGCAAACTGCCCCGGATGTCGAAGAACAGCGCAGCAGCTACCAAGCGGTTCTCGACAACATGGGCGACAGGTCGGTAATCATCCGCACCATCGACGTCGGCGGCGACAAGCAACTCGAGTATTTGCCGCTGCCTGCCGAAGCCAACCCGGTGCTTGGTCTGCGCGGCATTCGTCTGGCGCAGGCGCGCCCGGAAATCCTCGACCGGCAACTTCGTGCGCTGCTACAGATTCGCCCGTTGCGCCGCTGCCGGATCCTCCTGCCGATGGTCACCGAAGTGGATGAGCTGCTGCAGATTCGTCAGCAAGTCGATGCATTGTGCGTGGAACTGAACATCACTGAGCGCCCGGAAATCGGCGTGATGATCGAAGTACCCGCCGCCGCGCTGCAAGCCGAACAACTGGCCGAACACGCCGACTTCCTCTCGATCGGCACCAACGACCTGTCGCAATACACCCTGGCCATGGACCGCGATCACGCCGGGCTGGCGGCACGGGTCGATGCCCTGCACCCGGCATTGCTTCGGCTGATCGCCATGACGTGCGAAGGCGCGGCGGTGCACAAGCGCTGGGTCGGCGTCTGCGGCGCCCTCGCCTCCGATCCGCTGGCGACGCCGGTGCTGATCGGCCTCGGCGTCACCGAGCTGTCGGTAAGCCCGGTGCAGATCGGTGAGATCAAGGATCGCGTGCGCCAATTGCACGAAGCCGAATGTCAGCGCCTGAGCCGCGACCTGCTCAAGCTGTCCAGCGCCGCCGCCGTGCGTCATGCCTGCCGTCAGCACTGGCCGTTGCCCTAACAACAAGCTCTCGTTAAAGAGCAGGAGAACCACCATGTATCAACTCTTCATCGAAGGCCTGCAACGCCTGGGCCGCGCACTGATGCTGCCCATCGCAATCCTGCCGATTGCCGGCCTGCTGCTGCGCCTGGGCGACACTGACCTGTTGAACATCGCGATCATTCACGATGCTGGACAGGTGATCTTCGCCAATCTGGCGATGATTTTTGCCATCGGTATCGCCGTCGGTTTCGCCCGGGACAACAACGGCACCGCCGGTCTGGCCGGGGTGATCGGATATCTGGTGATGATCTCGACCCTGAAGGTCCTCGATTCGACCATCAACATGGGCATGCTCGCCGGGATCGTCAGCGGCCTGTTGGCCGGAGCGCTGTACAACCGCTTCAAGGACATCAAGCTGCCGGAGTATCTGGCGTTCTTCGGTGGCCGCCGTTTTGTGCCGATTGTCACCGGGTTTGCGGCGGTCGGCCTGGGCGTGGTGTTCGGCTATATCTGGCCGCCAATCCAGCAGGGCATCAACGCTTTCGGCGCGCTGATGATGGAAAGCGGCAGCATCGGCGCCTTCGTCTTCGGCGTGTTCAATCGCCTGCTGATCGTTACCGGCCTGCACCATATCCTCAACAACATGGCGTGGTTCGTCTTCGGCAACTTCACCGACCCGACCACCGGTGCGCTGGTGACCGGCGATCTGTCGCGTTATTTCGCCGGCGATCCGAAGGGTGGCCAGTTCATGACCGGCATGTTCCCGATGATGATCTTCGGTCTGCCCGCCGCCTGTCTGGCGATGTACCGCAACGCCCTGCCGGAGCGGCGCAAAGTGATGGGCGGGATCTTCCTGTCGATGGCGCTGACCTCGTTTCTGACCGGCGTGACCGAGCCGATCGAGTTCGCCTTCATGTTCCTCGCGCCGCTGTTGTTCCTTCTGCATGCACTGCTCACCGGGCTGTCGATGGCGATCACCAACGGCCTGAACATTCATTTGGGCTTCACCTTTTCCGGTGGCTTCATCGACATGATTCTCGGCTGGGGCAAGTCGACCAATGGCTGGTTGGTGGTGCCTGTCGGGCTGGCCTACGCGGTCATTTACTTCCTGGTTTTCGACTTCTGTATCCGCCGTTTCAACCTCAAGACACCGGGACGTGAAGATGTGGCCACGGCAGAAAAAGCCGTGCTTTCGGAAACCGAACGCGCCAGCGCTTACATCAAGGCTCTGGGCGGCGCAGAAAATCTGCTGACGGTGGGTGCTTGTACAACGCGCCTGCGCCTGGAGATGGTAGATCGCAACAAGGCGCTGGATAGCGAGTTGAAAGCGCTAGGCGCGATGGCCGTGGTTCGTCCCGGCAAGGGCGGCAGCTTGCAGGTGGTGGTCGGGCCGCTGGCTGACAGCATTGCCGATGAGATTCGCCTGGCCCTGCCGACGTTGCGTCGCGCTTCGATCACCTCGCCGACGGCGGTTGTCGATGAACCGAAAACGTTGAAAGTCGCCAGTGCTGAGGCGCAGCAATGGCTGAAGGCTTTGGGTGGTGGCGACAATATTCAGCAGCTCGATTGCATCGCCCTGACGCGGATTCGTCTGCAACTGGCCGATGGCGACGCGTTGTCCGAGGTGCAACTGAAAACGTTGGGGTGCCTGGGCGTCAGCCAGTTGGAGGGCGGAGTCTGGCATTTGCTGGTGGGAGACAAGGCCACGAGTCTGAGTGCGGCGATGAAGGACTTGGTCAGTCGCGCGCCGGTCACGACGCAGGCCTGATCCTGCAACGTTGTCGTCAGGTGTGCTCGCGAGCAGGCCTGACCACGACGGCATACATAGATACCACCTTGCAAAACCCTCCCCTCGCCATGCTGGGCCCTCATCCCCAGCCTGGAGAAAGTGCCCATGAGCACGCCCAAAGCCCCCACAGCCGAAGAGGTCAAAAGTGACCTCAACCAGATCGGCGATTACTTGTTTCAGGTACCCGGTCCATTGCTACCCGAAGAAAAACCGACCACCGAACAGACCTACCTGAAAAAGCTCAACGAGCAGCTGAAAACCTACCGCACCGGCTACCTGCAACGCAGCCGCGCGCTCTACCAGACGCTGGAATCCAGCGACCTGCAAAGCGCCGCCGGCAAGCAGCTCATCGCGACGCTGAAGATCAGGCTCAACACCCAACTGATCAACATGGACCTGCGCGACCTGATCGATGGCAAGCCTGCGAAAACCTTCCTCAAATACGATGCCGGTTTCACTGCCATCGGCCACGAAGCACGGCAAGCTGTCAGCGATCGCCTGCTCCCTCCGCAAGCCGGCGAATTGCTGAATAAACTCGACCTGGGACCGATGCTGCGCCCCGCCATTTACGCCCTGCAATTCACTTATCAGGACACCACGGTCGAGTTGGCGGGCGCTTTTGTGGTTACGGAAAAGGACAGCCCACGAGTCAGCGATCTGCTGACAGATCAGAGCGTCGGTTACGCCGTATTGTTCACTCCCGCACGGGGCATCGAGTCCTTCGATTCCCTGGCCGATCTCGACACCCACCTGCGTGCGTCGCTGGACCAGCGCAGCAGCCGGGCTGAATTCATGCAATTGCTACCGACGCGCTACCACGACATCGGCGCGGCAGGGATCTGGCCACTTTCGCTCGCGTCCATCGACAGCAAACCTCTGGTCGAACATACCTACGATGCGCTGATTGAAAAACGTACGCAGGATATCGAGCGTGCCTTCAGCTTCGCTGACAACTTGCTGGAAGACCCTGCGCTGTTGCTTGCAGCGCTCGATAAAGCGATCGCCGTCGCCCTGCCGGATCTGACGCCACGCCTGGAGTTACGCGCACAAACCCTGTTCGAACGCCACCTGCGCTACAGCGCACCGGACTGGTACCGCAGCGCCAGCAGCGCAAAACAGCTCGAACTGGCGCAGCACTTGAGCAACTACCAGCAGGCACGGCAACACTTGCTGGATCACATGGAGCCCGTGGGTACCCTGATGGCCCTGGCTCGTCAGCAATGGCTGGAACGTCTGAGCGATGATCTGCAAATCGACGATCTCGAACCGGAAAAACTGCAGATCAGCACTGACCGTCGGGTGCCGGGGTACGGGGTTTATGTGCATCAAGGCAATCTGCTCGATCTGGCCTTGCGTGGCCCACACACTGATGATGAATTGCCAGGTTCGCAATTTCTGAGCTACACCACCCTCACCTATGACGGCGCACCTTTGTCACCAGACCATGCTGACCTGACGCCGGCATGGCTGGTCAAACAAGCGATGACCCTGGAACCGCGCATTGCCTTCAATCGCCTGCAAAAAGACATGCACGCCCGAGCCGCCATCAAACCCGCCATTGAGCAAATGCTCGATCAACGTATCGTCGCCCTCGCCCATACGGCTGTGCTGCAAGGGCACCTGCTCGACAGTGATCTGCCAATGATCCAGCGCTTGCGCAGCGGCGGCGATCCACACCTGCGCGCCGCCACCCTGTCGCTGCACGGAGCACAACTGCAGGATTTGTGGGTGCTGCGCCAGAGCGACGCCAGTGGCGCCATCAAGCGCATCTTGCTGTGCACGCCGCAGGCCCCTCGCGAGCAACAGTTCCAGGCCTTCGGCAGTGAACGTGAATGCCAGACCCACCTGTTAGGCTGGGCGAAACACAGCGATAGCGCCGACAGCATGGCGGGCTACCTGATCAGCCGCGCACCGATGCGCTTTCGCCCCACGCTGCGCAAAGTTCTGGCGGGCCTGAGTTTCAAGCCAGAAGCGCTGGAACACCAGAAGGTCACTTTCGACAACTGTGGCGACCATCTTCTTTGCCTGAAGGCAATGGCCGAACATGTGCTCGCTACCCGCGTTGATGACTACGACCTCAGCACACCGCTGTGGTATCGCTCGACCACCGCAGCCAACCGTAGAAAGCTTGCGACCCTGAGCGAAGAGGCCGAAGGCGCGTTGCTCGCATTCAACCAGCACGCCTTGTCCGGCAGCCACTTCCCGGCGTTTGATGACTATGTACACGAGCAGGCCAGAATCAGTCTGAACCACCTGCTCAAGCGCTCGGCCAACGATGTCGACCCGGATACTGTCTGGGCTTATTCGCCGATGTCCATCGTGCCCGCATTGACCCCTAAACCGCTCTCGTACACACAGCTGTATCGCGACGGTTATGCCGATGGCGTCGGTTTTCTCGACGAGAAATTTTCTCGCTCGGCCCGCTTCAAAGGCCCGCCGGGCGTCGATTTGAGCAGCCTGACCGCGCAGAATGTGGCGCGCTCGGTCACCGGTGTATGGATCGGAGAACGCTACACCAACAAGGTCAAAAGTGATTTGCAAAGTTCGACGAGCGAAGGCTACGAGTTCAGACGCAATACGACATTGGCGATCACTCAGCGTCAGTTGAAAAGCGCCGCGCTGGAATGCCAACTGCAAGGTCATATCGCCAGCCAGGATCTGCTGTGGCTGGAGCAAAGCATCAGCAGCATGGACGAAAGCTCTGGTGCCATTCGCACGAAGTTTCCCATCCATCGCCTGATGATCGACGGCGAATGGGTGATCGATACATGGCTGTTCAGCCATGCCGATAACCCCGTGCTGCTCTATACCCCGGACGCGCCAGACGGCGTCAGGTTTCGCGAAGCGCGGCTGTTCAACTACCTGCTCCAGCAGCAGGCCGGGATGATCGAATACCTCACATCCCGGGTTGGCGTGAGTGCTCAAACGCGCGTGCGAACGTTCCTCGAAAATGCGAAAAAACAGCTGCCCAAAGACCTTAACAAAACCACGCCAAGCCCGGCTCGCTACGACTCGACACCCGCCACCGCTGCCGTCAGCGATTTGCGCGCAGCGCTGTACAACATGAAGCTGCAACGGCGGATCGACAACGTCCATGCCACCACCACCAGTCGCGCCGAGATGATCGCCGGGCTGATCTGGACCAGTGTCGAATGGCTCGCCGCGATTGCCACCGCGCCGTTCCCGCTCTTGAGTTTGAGCACCGGCCTGCTGCTGGCCTTCAAGGACGCCATGCTCGCCATGCACGCTTATCGCCAGGGCAACAATGGCGAAGCCTTCCGGCATTTTCTCGGTTACTTGTTCAACAGTACCGGCGCGGTGCTGACCGATTTGCGCCCTGCCTTGCGCTCACTCAAGCCCGTACGTCGACCGTTGCGCCAAGCGATCGCCAGTGCCGCAGACGAACAGCAGAATGTCGTGACGTTGGTCGATCAGGTCGCGCCCGAGCCCAAGTGGGACGACATGCGTGTGGTGGTGTTCGGAGGTCAAATGTTCCATACGGGGAACAATCCGGACGCGCTCGGGCGTTATCTGCTTTATCGACATCAGCCGAACTCACCGTACCTCCTCTCGACCGGCATTCTGGTAGTGCCCAATGCAGATGGCGTGATGGTACGCAGCGGAGTGGCCGGCGGCGCGCCCAAGTACGACGCCGTGCCAGAGACACCGGGCCCGCACAAGGATTACGGCGTGGCGGACAAATACCGGCAGCGCGTAGAAATAGTGATGAATCCACAGACCCGAGGGGACATCATCATGCGCAGTCAAGACTACATGGGCACCAATCCCCATGCGATTCTGATCCGTGCAGTCGATCAACTCGCCTCGACCCGCGCCGCCTACGTGAAACAGGTCGAAAAACTCACCACCGATGCGACCCGTCATTTCGCCGAGCTCGCCCCGCTGCCCGCTCGCGCCGAAGTCTCGGCGGTTGCCGCTGATCTCTCACCTGCACAGCTGATCGCTAGCGACGCATTCAAAGGGAAAAACCTGGTGATCGGCGCCCAACCCGGTTCTATCGCCAGCAAACAATTGCTGATCGATGACATGGACGCACTGGCTGTTATCGGTTTCAAGCGCCTGTATGTCGAGTATCTGGCGGGGGATGTGTTTAACCTCAAACTGGAGAAAATGAACAAGGGTGGCACCTGGAGGCACATCGAAACCCATCTCAAAGCGGTTGACCGCGCACTGGGGCATGAGAAAGGTGCGCCATACTCGTATCTGGCACTGGTGCAAGCCGCTCGGAAACAGGGCTTGACGATCCACGCACTCGACGCCTCGACCAGTTATCAACTGGAACACGCCATGGTGATGGCCGATATCTCGCCATTGACCCCGCGCAGCAACAGCATCCGAAATTTCTATTCGCACAAGACGCTATCGGCCGATATCGCTGATGCAACTGACGAACGCTGGATCGTCCTCACCGAACAATCACGCATGAGCACCTTCGATAACACGCCGGGTCTGGCCGACCTGCACGATGCCATTGCCCTGCGTGTTGAAGACATCGACCTGAACCAGGCCCAACGGGTGGGCCTGGATTCGCCAGGTTCGATCGCCGGGGATCCGGCGGCGAGGGGCGACTACCTTGTACAGACACCGACCGCGTATAAAGCTCCCCAACCGGTCTCGAAGCCAACGGCAGCTGTCCCCGTGGTTGATCATTTCAGCGACTACGACATTGCTCCATCGCTGCGTGACGACATCACACAAATGTTGAATAAACCGTACTCAATGGATTCACACTACCGCCCGGTTGCACCCAGTGAACAAGTGGCCTATGACGCCTTCATCGCCAATCGCACGCGTCTGGAGAAAAAGGCCAGAGACACGTTTACCGACTACCTCCCTCCCGAAGCGCCGATTCTGCCATCGCTTACGTCTGACACTTCATTCGAAGCTTTCCTGCAGCAATTGTCCGAGCGGCGCCTGAACCTGCTGATCGGCGAAGCCCATGCACATGTATCGAGCAAAGCGCTGCTGAAAAAGCACATGAAGGCGCTCAAGCAAGCCGGTTACGACACGCTGTACGTGGAGCATGTATTGACCGATTTGCATCAGGCCGATCTGAATATGTTTCTACAGACCCAGCGCATGCCGGACAGGCTCAAAGCTTATTTGCGCAATCAGGATCTTGGGCACATGCCCAGCTATGCCGGTAACGATACGTACACCGAGGTCTATCAGGCAGCGGCCAAATACAATGTCCGGATCAAAGCGCTCGATTGCACGGCGTCTTACCACACCAAGGGCCTTTCGGACGAAGTTGTTTCGCGAAACGAGATGTTCAGCTATTTCGCAACCCAGGTGATCGAGGCCGACCAACTGGCGAACGGGCCGCATAAATGGGTGGCGCTCATTGGCAATGCGCACACCAATTACAATCTCGGCGTACCGGGCCTGGCGGACACCCTGTCTGCTGCCAGCCTCCACGTGCGCGACACCACCGCTGAGCTGGCCAGAGATATTCACCACGGCGCAGGGGAAATCGTCGCAGATGCGACTCAAAAAGGCGGAGCCAAATTCCGTGGCCTGCGAAGCGATTTCCTCATGGAAGTAGCCGTTGCCGGAACAAAAACGCCTGCCGCGACGACGTCTGTCAGCCGCAGCAAGTTAACTCATCCCGGGCTGTTCCTGATCGAGCATGAGGGCTCGAGCGGAGTTCGCCTGGTGCATAAATCCAAGACCGGCGACATCGTTGTCACGCCGATTCAGGTGAATGACAAAGGCTTGTTGTTCATCGATCGCTGGGAGAAGAAAGATCAAGGGTTCAAATATCTACGCACGCTGATCGAAATGCTTGTTACAGACGCCAAGTTGACGCAGGTGACGTAACGCCGGTTCGCTCGCACGTTTTCAGAACCACTGGGTTTAGAGGCTCAGTGGTTTTTTTATGCCGTGGTGGTGACTCTGCATCGCCCTTCGCGAGCAGGCTCGCTCCCACAGTTTCAACCGAGCACATTGGAAAAAACTGGTCGGCTGTCAGGCTGGCTCCCCGAAGTGGAATGAATTCATCCACAAAATCGGGGCCAACAAAAAACCCGCAGACAATCACTCATCTGCGGGTTTCCCGTTTCAGCAGCCAAAAGATCAGAAATCTTCCAGCCGCCACACCTCATAAGCCGGCATCTCATACGGATGACTCGATTTCAACGCTGCCACAACAGCAACAATCAACTCATCCGCAACAACAAGCTCAACCTTCCATTCCTCGACCCGCTCAACCTGCCCCGCCTCACCAATAAACGGCTGACTGCCATCCAGCGGCCGAAACTGACCCGAGCCAAGCACTTGCCACGCACAGTGGTCGTAGTCACCGATCCGCCCGCCACCGGCAGCGAACACAGCGTCCTTGACCACCTCGACATGACTGTCGGGAACGAAAAATGCGAGCTTGAACACAGGCCTCAGTTCACCCAGACACGGGCATTACGGAACATACGCATCCACGGTGCATCTTCGTTCCAGTCTTCCGAGCGCCACGAGTTCTGCACCGCGCGGAACACCCGCTCCGGGTGCGGCATCATGATCGTCACGCGACCGTCACGGCTGGTAAGGCCGGTAATGCCCCGCGGCGAGCCGTTCGGGTTGGCCGGGTAGGCTTCGGTGACCTTGCCGTGGTTATCGACAAAACGCATCGCCACGCAACCGGACAGATCGGCTTCCAGCAGTGCTTCTTCGCTGGCGAACTCGGCGTGACCTTCACCGTGGGCGATGGCGATCGGCATGCGCGAACCGGCCATGCCCTGCAGGAAGATCGAGCTCGACTCCTGGATCTGCACCATCGCCACGCGCGCTTCGAACTGCTCCGAGCGGTTGCGCACGAAGTGCGGCCAGAACTCGCTGCCCGGAATCAGCTCGTGCAGGTTGGACATCATCTGGCAACCGTTGCACACGCCGAGGGTGAAGCTGTCGTTACGTTCGAAGAAGCCCTGGAATGCGTCGCGGGCGCGGCTGTTGAACAGCGCCGACTTGGCCCAGCCTTCACCGGCACCGAGCACGTCGCCGTAGGAGAAACCGCCGCAGGCCACCAGGCCTTTGAACTCGTTGAGATCGACACGACCGGCGAGGATATCGCTCATGTGCACATCGATCGCGCTGAAACCGGCGCGGTCGAACGCGGCTGCCATTTCCACCTGACCGTTGACGCCCTGCTCGCGCAGCACGGCAACCTGTGGACGGATGCCTTTCTTGATATAAGGCGCGGCGACATCCTGGTTGACGTCGTAGCTGAGCTTGACGCTCAGACCCGGGTTGTCTTCTTCCAGCAGCGCGTCGAATTCCTGCTCGGCGCAGTCGGCGTTGTCGCGCAGACGCTGGATCTGGTAACTGGTCTCGGCCCACTGACGCTGCAGCAGACGCCGCTGGCCTTCGAACACGGTGTCACCGTTGAAGGTGATGTTGATCTGGCCATTGTTGATCGGCTGACCGATCACCGACACGCAGTCGCCCAGACCGGCGGCGCTGAATTGCGCGAGGATGTCCGGGGTGGCGTCCTGACGAACCTGGATCACCGCACCCAGTTCTTCGTTGAACAGAATGCCGGCGATTTCCGAGGCGGATTCGGCAACGCTGTCCAGGTTCAGGCTCAGACCGCAGTGGCCGGCGAACGCCATTTCCACCACGGAGGTCAGCAGACCGCCGTCGGAACGGTCGTGGTACGCCAGCAGGTGACCGTCGGCGTTGAGGCCCTGGATCACCGCAAAGAAGGCTTTCAGGTCTTCGGCGTCATCGACATCCGGTGCGTGCTGGCCGAGCTTGCCGTGGACTTGCGCAAGAATCGAAGCCCCCATGCGGTTCTGCCCGCGACCGAGGTCGATCAGGATCAGGTCGGTGGTGCCCTTGTCCATGCGCAGTTCCGGGGTCAGGGTCTGACGGATGTCAGCCACTGGCGCGAAACCGGTCACGATCAGCGACATCGGCGAGGTGACGGTTTTTTCTTCGCCGTTGTCGTTCCAGCGGGTGGCCATGGACATCGAGTCCTTGCCCACCGGAATGGTGATGCCCAGCTCAGGGCACAGCTCCATGCCGACCGCTTTTACGGTGTCGTACAGACGCGCGTCTTCGCCCGGGTGGCCGGCCGCCGACATCCAGTTCGCCGACAGTTTGATATCGGAAAGCTTGTTGATGCGCGAGGCGGCAATGTTGGTGATGGTTTCGCCAATCGCCATGCGGCCCGATGCCGGGGCGTCCAGCAGAGCCAGCGGCGTGCGCTCGCCCATCGCCATCGCTTCACCGGTGTAGACGTCGAAACTGGTCGCGGTGACGGCAACGTCGGCGACCGGCACTTGCCATGGGCCGACCATCTGATCACGGGCGACGAGGCCGGTGATGGTGCGGTCGCCGATGGTGATCAGGAAGCTCTTGCTCGCCACGGCCGGGTGATGCAGAACGCGCTGGATGGACTCGGTGAT
Organism: Pseudomonas sp. TSRC2-2; assembly: GCF_049897785.1. Lineage (NCBI taxonomy): Bacteria > Pseudomonadati > Pseudomonadota > Gammaproteobacteria > Pseudomonadales > Pseudomonadaceae > Pseudomonas > Pseudomonas sp. TSRC2-2. The sequence goes on along the minus strand of NZ_JAFCWZ010000009.1, from coordinate 277,768 downwards.
GTCGAGGTTCGACGGATCGAAGTCATCGCCCAATTCAGCTTCGCGAACCACCGAACGGTGCATGCGCGGGGCCTTGCCCAGCAACACCTCCAGTGGCATGTCCACCGGGTTGTTGCCGAAGTGGCTGTCGGTCACGGTCAGTTGCGGTTCGGCGGTGGCTTCGCCGACGACGGCAAACGGGCAACGCTCGCGTTCGCAGATCGCCTGGAAGCGCTCGAAGTCTTCCGGGCCGACCGCCAGCACGTAACGTTCCTGGGATTCGTTCGACCAGATTTCGTGCGGGGCCATGCCCGGCTCGTCGTTGGGAATGTTGCGCAGTTCGAAACGGCCACCGCGGTCGCCGTCGTTGACCAGTTCCGGGAAGGCGTTGGACAGACCGCCCGCGCCGACGTCGTGGATGAAGCTGATCGGGTTCTTGTCACCGAGTTGCCAGCAACGGTCGATGACCTCCTGGCAGCGACGCTCCATTTCAGGGTTTTCACGCTGCACGGAAGCAAAGTCCAGATCCGCCGAGCTGGTGCCGGTAGCCATCGACGAAGCCGCGCCGCCGCCCAGGCCGATCAACATCGCCGGGCCGCCGAGCACGATCAGCTTGGAGCCAACGACGATCTCGCCTTTCTTGACGTGTTCTTCGCGGATGTTGCCCATGCCGCCAGCGAGCATGATCGGCTTGTGGTAACCGCGCACTTCGTCACCGTGCGCAGTGGTGATCGATTGTTCGAAGGTACGGAAGTAGCCAGTCAGGGCCGGACGACCGAATTCGTTGTTGAACGCGGCGCCGCCGAGCGGGCCTTCGATCATGATGTCCAGTGCGGTAACGATGCGCTCAGGCTTGCCGTACGGCACTTCCCACGGCTGTTCGAAGCCGGGGATCTGCAGGTTGGATACAGTGAAACCGGTCAGGCCGGCCTTTGGCTTGGCGCCGCGACCGGTTGCACCTTCGTCACGGATCTCGCCGCCGGAACCGGTCGATGCACCCGGGAACGGGGCGATCGCGGTCGGGTGGTTGTGGGTTTCGACCTTCATCAGGATGTGCACCGGCTCCTGCACCGCACCGTACTGGCGGGTTTCAGGGTTCGGGAAGAAGCGGCCGGCAACGTTGCCGACGATCACCGAAGCGTTGTCCTTGTAAGCGGACAGCACGCCCTCGCTGTGCATCTGATAGGTGTTCTTGATCATGCCGAACAGGCTTTTTTCCTGGCTCTGACCATCGATGTCCCAACTGGCGTTGAAAATCTTGTGACGGCAGTGCTCGGAGTTGGCCTGGGCAAACATCATCAGCTCAATGTCGTGCGGGTTGCGCTTCAAACCGTTGAAGGCGTTGACCAGATAGTCGATCTCGTCTTCGGCCAGGGCCAGGCCCAGTTCAGTGTTGGCCTTTTCCAGTGCAGCGCGGCCGCCACCGAGAATGTCGATCGCGGTCAGCGGCTTCGGCTCGGCGTGGCTGAACAGACCGGCGGCCTGTTCTAGGTTGGCCAGCACGATCTGGGTCATGCGGTCATGCAGTGCGTCCGAAATCAGTTGGGCTTCGGCTTCGCTGAACTCACCGGCGACATAGAAGGCGATACCGCGTTCCAGGCGCTGGATCTTGCTCAGGCCGCAGTTGCGGGCGATGTCGCTGGCCTTGCTCGACCACGGCGAGATGGTGCCGAAACGCGGCAACACCAGAAACAGACGGCCGGTCGGCTCTTGAACCGGAACACTTGGGCCGTACTTCAGAAGGCGCGCTAGCACCTGCTGTTCGTCGCCGGTCAGGACGCCGGTGACTTCGGCGAAGTGAGCGAATTCAGCATACAGGCCACTGACAGCTGGAACCTTCTGGCTCAGTTGCTCAAGGAGTTTGCTGTGGCGAAAGGCAGAAAGGGCAGGAGCGCCGCGCAGGATCAACATCTTCGGGACAGCCTCGGGAAGGGGTGTGCTTTGAGGCCGTGCATTCTAGCCTAAACCGACCTCAACATCACCCGAAACGCTACGCACGGTTGCACTCGGGTAGCAATCTGTGTTTCTGCCTTCGGAGTCAGGTAAATCGGGCGTTTCAGCGCGGCTTATTTTTTATGTAACAAAGTGCCCTGAAGGCCCGTTCTCAAGGTATTTCGCGCGAATTTGTGATCGCTAGCAGACTCGTCCTACGCTGTCGAGATATGGCGCCAGTGGCCGTTTGCGTATACTGCGCAGATGTTTTTCCCAACGGCTTTGCGTCCGCGATACGCCAAATGGCTGATCGCAACCGGACTCTTCCTGATGCTCGGTGGTTGTGTTGATAAACCCAACACACTCGAGCGCGTAAAGGAGGACGGTGTGCTGCGGGTGGTTACCCGCAACAGCCCCGCCACCTACTTTCAGGATCGCAGCGGTGAAACCGGCTTCGAATACGAGCTGGTGAAGCGTTTCGCCGACGATTTGGGCGTCGAATTGAAGATCGAGACCGCCGACAATCTCGACGACCTGTTCAATCAGGTCGGCAAGCCGAACGGCCCGGTGCTCGCGGCCGCCGGTCTGGTCAGCAGCGATGAACGCAAGAAGCAGGTGCGGTTCTCCCATTCCTACCTTGAAGTCACCCCGCAGATCATCTACCGCAACGGCCAGTCGCGCCCCACCGATCCGGTGGATCTGGTCGGCAAGAAGATCACCGTGCTCAAGGGCAGTACCCACGCCGAGCAACTGGCCGAACTGAAGCAGAAATATCCCGGCATCGAGTACGAAGAATCCGACGCAGTTGAAGTGGTCGATCTGCTGCGCATGGTCGATGAAGGCCAGATTGACCTGACGCTGGTCGACTCCAACGAAGTGGCGATGAACCAGGTGTACTTCACCAATATCCGCGTAGCTTTCGACCTTGGTGACGCGCGCAGCCAGAGCTGGGCGGTTGGCCCGGGCGAAGACAACAGCCTGCTCAATGAAATCAATGCGTATCTGGACAAGGTTCAGAAAAACGGCACCCTGCAACGCCTGAAAGACCGCTACTACGGCCATGTCGATGTACTCGGTTATATGGGCGCCACCACTTTTGCCCAGCATTTGCAGCAGCGTCTGCCGAAATACGAACAGCACTTCAAGAACTACGCGAAGAAAGAGAAAGTCGACTGGCGCCTGCTGGCGGCCATCGGCTATCAGGAATCGCTGTGGCAGCCGACGGTGACCTCGAAAACCGGCGTACGCGGCCTGATGATGTTGACCCAGAACACCGCGCAGGCGATGGGCGTGTCCAACCGCCTCGATCCCAAGCAGAGCATCATGGGCGGCGCCAAGTACCTGGCTTATATGAAGGATCAGCTCGACGATTCGATCCAGGAACCGGACCGCACCTGGTTCGCCCTGGCGGCGTATAACGTCGGCAGCGGCCATCTGGATGACGCACGCAAGCTGGCGGCGAAGGAAGGCTTGAATCCGGACAAGTGGCTGGATGTGAAAAAGATACTGCCGCGCCTGTCGCAGAAGCAGTGGTACAGCAAGACCCGCTACGGCTACGCCCGCGGCGGCGAACCGGTGCATTTCGTGGCGAACATTCGTCGTTACTACGACATCCTGACCTGGGTGACCCAGCCGCAGCTTGAAGGCGATCAGGTGGCCGAGGGCAACCTGCATGTGCCGGCGATCGACAAATCGAAACCGGCGCAGGAACCTGCCCCGCTCTAACCAACACTTCAAATCCAACTGTGGGAGCGGGCTTGCTCGCGAATGCGCGGTGTCAGTCGACATCATCTTTGGCTGACCCACCGTTTTCGCGAGCAAGCCCGCTCCCATAGTTGTTACGCGCTGGCCTTTAAACCTTGGCCGCGGCCAGGATCAGGGCTTTCATCTCGAACACGGCGGACTTGAACCCTACGAACAACGCATGCGCCACCAGCGCGTGGCCGATATTCAGTTCGTTGATGCCCTTGATCGCCGCCACTGCTTCGACGTTGTGGTAATGCAGGCCATGTCCGGCATTGACGATCAGGCCCTGAGCCAGACCGAACGCCACGCCATCAGCGACGCGCTTGAGCTCTTCGGCCACTTCGGTGGGAGTTTCGGCATCGGCGTAGCGCCCGGTGTGCAGTTCGATCGCCGGCGCACCGATGCGCTTGGAGGCGGCGATCTGCCGCTCGTCGGCGTCGATGAACAGCGATACTTCGCTGCCGATTTTCGACAACCGCTCCACCGCAGCCCTGATGCGTTCCTCCTGTCCCGCCACATCCAGGCCACCTTCAGTGGTCAACTCCTGACGGGTTTCCGGCACCAGGCAGATATGCGCGGGGCGAATACGCTCGGCAAACGCCATCATTTCTTCGGTGACGCCCATTTCGAAATTCATGCGCGTTTGCAGCACATCCTTGAGCAGCAACACGTCGCGTTCCTGGATGTGCCGGCGATCTTCGCGCAGGTGCACGGTGATGCCATCGGCCCCCGCCTCTTCTGCGTCCAGCGCCGCCTTGACCGGATCCGGGTAGCGCGTGCCACGGGCCTGACGCAGGGTGGCGACGTGGTCGATGTTCACGCCAAGAAGAATGCGATTGCTGGTGGTCACGAGTGCGCTCCTGAAGGGAAGAATTCGGCGCACAGCATATCAGGGCTTGCGAAACAGCTCGCGACTGACAAGCGGACGCCCGCCCAAATGGACTGCCAGCGCCTGGCGCATCAGACGCTTGGCCGCCGACAGCGCACCGTGCGCCGACCAGTCGGCCTCGGCCATGGCCAGCAGTTCAGTGCCGTTGAACAGGCCTGGCTGCAACAGATAAACCCGCTCGAGTCCGGCATCGACTTGCAGGCGATAGAGACCGTCCGCAGCAACAGGATCGCCATGAATGTCTGTATTCATGGAAAAACCGTAGCCAAGATCATCCAGCAGCCGCCACTCGAAGGAGCGCAACAATGGCTCAAGCGGTCGGCCTTCGGCGAGCGCCAACAGGGTCGCGGCATAGTGATCAAACACCGCAGGATGCGGATCCTCGGCAGGCAGCAGGCGAATCAACAGTTCGTTGAGATAGAGACCGCTGAACAGCGCCTCGCCGTTGAGCCAGGCGGAGGTGCCAGAGCTCTCCATGCGCCCGACGTTTTTCAGCTCACCCTTGCCACGGAACTCGACCTCCAGCGCCACAAACGGTCGCGCCAGCGTCCCGGCCTTGCCCCGCGCACTGCGCAACACCGCCCGCAGCCGCCCTTGTGGCGTGAGGAAGTCGACCAGCGCACTGGATTCGCGGTAGGCGCGCGAATGCAGGACGTAGGCGGATTGGGCGGGAGGCGGGTTTTGCGACATTGAGTTCTCGATGAAAAAACGCATTCCTGAGTCAACATAAACCCAATGTGGGAGCGGGCTTGCTCGCGAAGGCGGGGTATCAGTCGAAGAATGTATCGACTGATACCCCGCCTTCGCGAGCAAGCCCGCTCCCACAAGGGTTCTCTGGTGTATGAGAAAACCGGGGCTGTTACAGGTCGCCATACCCCAGCGAACGCAGCGCGCGCTCGTCATCGGACCAGCCACCTTTCACCTTGACCCACAGGTTGAGCATGATCTTGGAGTCGAACAGCAGCTCCATGTCCTTGCGCGCTTCGGTGCCGATGCGTTTGATGCGCTCGCCCTTGTCGCCAATGATGATTTTCTTCTGGCCGTCACGCTCGACAAGAATCAGCGCGTGGATGTGCAGGGTCTTGCCCTGCTGCTTGAACTCTTCGATTTCGACCGTGATCTGGTACGGCAGCTCGGCGCCCATCTGGCGCATGATTTTCTCGCGCACCAGTTCGGCGGCAAGGAAACGGCTGCTGCGGTCGGTGATCTGGTCTTCCGGGAAGAAGTGATCATTCTCCGGCAGGTGATCGGCGATGACCTTTTCCAGCGCGTCGAGGTTGTGCCCGTGCTGCGCGGAAATCGGGATGATCTGCGCGTTCGGCAGCTGTTCCTGCAACCAGCTCAGGTGCGGCATCAGCTCGGCTTTGTCTTCGATGCGATCGGTCTTGTTCAGCGCAACGATCAGCGGGCCAGTGACGTATTGCACGCGTTCGAGGACCATCTGGTCCTCTTCGGTCCACTTGGTGCGGTCGACCACGAAAATCACCACGTCGACGTCTTTCAACGCTGCCGAAGCGGTTTTGTTCATGTAACGGTTCAGGGCCTTTTCGCCGCCCTTGTGCATGCCCGGGGTGTCGACGTAGATCGCCTGCACGTCGCCCTCGGTCTTGATGCCGAGCATGTTGTGGCGCGTGGTCTGCGGCTTGCGCGAGGTGATCGCGAGTTTCTGCCCGAGGATGTGATTGAGCAACGTCGACTTGCCGACGTTGGGACGGCCGACGATGGCAACGTAGCCACAGCGAGTTGCGTTTGTATCAGTCATTGCCATTCTCCACGCCCAGGGCAATCAATGCTGCGGCGGCCGCTACCTGTTCGGCAATACGACGGCTCACGCCTTGACCTCGGCTTTTTTCATTCAATAAGACCACTTCGCACTCGACGAAGAAGGTTCGGCAGTGCGGTTCGCCCTGGATATCCACCACTTCGTAGCGTGGCAGTTCGCAACCGCGCGATTGCAGATGTTCCTGCAAGCGGGTTTTCGGATCCTTGTTGGTATCGACCAGCGTCAGGCCTTCGAATTCGCCGGCCAGCCAGGCCAGCACGCGCTCGCGGGCGACGTCCATGCCGGCGTCGAGGTAGATCGCACCGATCAGGGCTTCGAGGGCATCGGCGAGGATCGATTCACGGCGGAAACCACCGCTCTTGAGCTCACCCGACCCCAGACGCAGATAATCGCCGAGGTCGAAACCGCGAGCCAGTACGGCCAGCGTCTCACCTTTCACCAAGCGCGCGCGCAAACGCGACAACTGGCCTTCGCGGGCCAGCGGGAAACGATCGAACAGCGCCTCGCCAGCGACGAAGTTGAGGATGGCATCGCCGAGGAATTCCAGACGCTCGTTGTTGCGTCCGGCAAAACTGCGGTGCGTGAGGGCCAGCAGCATCAGCTCCTGATCCTTGAAGGTGTAACCGAGCTGGCGCTCGAGACGGCTTAGAGAAACGCTCACGGTTTACCCACGCTGAGTTCGTGGCTGGTTTCCACTGCCATCGCCGGGGTACGGCGCAGGCCTGGGACAATTAACGCTGTGTTCAAAAAAAAGATCCTGGCGATTGCGAAGCCGATTGTGCCGGCTCCAGAAATGCATTCGGCGCTGTGGTCAACAGCGCCGTGTTTGATTACTTGATCAGGCCGACCCGCGAGAAATTCGGCAGGTGGCTGAGTTTCGGCTCCGGCCAGCTCATCCAGACCGCGAAGGCCTTGCCGACGATATTGCGGTCGGGAACCATGCCCAGCAGGTCCTTGGGAATGTTCGGATCATCCCAGTAACGGCTGTCGTTCGAATTGTCGCGGTTGTCGCCCATCATGAAGTAATGCCCGGCAGGCACTGTCCACGAACGATCCGGCGTGGCGCGATAGCGGCTCATTTCCTTGCGGATCAGGTGCTCGGCGGCGCCCAGCTTCTCTTTGTAGAGTTCAGCGCTGCCCAGCGTGCCCGGTTCGGCGCCGACCATTTTCTCGGCAATCGACTCACCGTTGACGAACAGACGCTTGTCGGCGGTGTAACGCACCGTGTCACCCGGCAGGCCGACCACACGCTTGATGTAGTTGACGTTCGGGTCGCTCGGGTAGCGGAACACCATGACATCACCGCGCTGCGGATCACCGACTTCGATGATCTTCTTGTCGATCACCGGCAAGCGGATGCCGTAGGAAAACTTGTTCACCAGAATGAAATCGCCGACATCCAGGGTCGGTTTCATCGAGCCGGACGGAATCTGGAACGGCTCCACCAGGAACGAACGCAGAACCAGCACGATGAACAGCACAGGAAAGAACGACTTGCCGTATTCGACCAGCAGCGGCTCTTTGTTCAGCTTCTCGACCACCACAGGCTCGGGCTGGCTGACACTGCCTTGATACGAGGCAATGGCAGCCCGCCGACGCGGTGCCAGGAACAGCAGATCAAGCAACGCCAACAGGCCGCAGACGAACACGGCGATGACCAGCAACAGCGGGAAATTTAGCGACATAGGACCTGATTATTCCAACCTGAGCACGGCGAGGAAGGCTTCCTGTGGAATTTCCACGTTGCCGACCTGTTTCATGCGTTTCTTACCGGCCTTCTGCTTCTCGAGCAGCTTCTTCTTACGACTGACGTCACCGCCGTAGCATTTGGCCAATACGTTCTTTCTGAGTGCCTTGACGGTTGTCCGGGCCACGATCTGACCGCCGATGGCGGCCTGGATCGCCACGTCGAACATCTGACGAGGAATCAGTTCTTTCATCTTCTCGGTCAACTGGCGACCTTTGAAGTGCGAATTGTCACGGTGCACGATCAATGCCAGGGCATCGACCTTGTCGCCGTTGATCAGCACGTCCAGTTTCACCAGATTAGCCGATTGGTAACGATCGAAATGGTAGTCCAGCGAAGCATAGCCGCGGCTGGTGGATTTGAGACGATCGAAGAAGTCCAGGACCACTTCGTTCATCGGCAGGTCGTAGGTGACTTGCACCTGATTACCGAGGAACAGCATGTCGACCTGAACGCCGCGTTTCTCGATGCACAGGGTGATGACGTTGCCCAGGTGTTCCTGCGGCACGAGAATATTGGCGCGCACGATTGGCTCGCGCATGTCCTCGATTGCCGACACATCCGGAAGCTTCGACGGGTTGTCGACGTAAATCGTTTCACCGGTTTTCAGCACCAGCTCGAAAATTACTGTCGGCGCGGTGGTGATCAGATCCAGGTCGTACTCGCGCTCAAGACGCTCCTGGATGATTTCCATGTGCAGCATGCCGAGGAAGCCGCAACGGAAGCCGAAGCCCAGCGCGTCGGAGCTTTCCGGGGTGTACTGAAGCGACGAGTCGTTCAGGGTGAGCTTCTGCAGCGCTTCGCGAAAATCCTCGAAGTCGTCGGAGCTGACCGGGAACAGACCGGCGTAAACCTGTGGCTGGATGCGTTTGAAACCCGGCAGCACAGGCACATCAGGCGTGGAGCTCAGGGTCAGGGTGTCACCGACCGGCGCACCGTGAATGTCCTTGATGCTGGCGATGATGAAGCCCACTTCGCCGGCCTTGAGGTCAACGGTGGCAGTGTGTTTCGGGTTGAACACGCCAACGCTGTCGACCAGGTGCACCTTGCCGGTGGACTTGACCAGAATCTTGTCGCCCTTCTTCACGCGACCGTGGCGCACGCGAACCAGGGAAACAACGCCCAGGTAGTTGTCGAACCAGGAGTCGATGATCAACGCTTGCAGCGGATCTTCGATGTTGCCGGTCGGCGCAGGGATGGTGTGCACCAGACGCTCGAGCACTTCGTCGACACCCAGGCCGGTCTTGGCGCTGCAGGTGACGGCGTCGGTGGCGTCGATGCCGATGATCTTCTCGATCTCGTCCTTGACGCGATCCGGCTCGGCCTGTGGCAGGTCGATCTTGTTCAGTACCGGCATGACCTCCAGGCCCTGCTCGATGGCGGTGTAACAGTTGGCCACGGACTGGGCTTCGACGCCCTGCCCCGCATCGACCACCAGCAATGCACCTTCGCACGCAGCCAGGGAACGGCTGACTTCGTAGGTGAAGTCGACGTGACCCGGGGTGTCGATGAAGTTCAGCTGATACGTGATGCCATCTTTGGCTTTGTAATAGAGGGTAACGCTATGGGCCTTGATGGTGATCCCGCGTTCACGCTCAAGATCCATGGAATCCAGTACCTGGGCTTCCATTTCACGCTCGGCCAGGCCGCCGCACATCTGGATGAAACGGTCAGCCAGCGTCGACTTGCCATGGTCAATGTGGGCGATGATGGAGAAATTGCGGATATGACTCAAATCACTCACGGATCAACACTCAAAAAGGCTGCAGGCTTGGCCCGCCGAAAAATAGCCGGGAATTGTACCTGATACACGGCGCAAGCGTCACGTTCGCCTGTCACCCGGATCGCATGCAAAAACGCCCCGATCTGGCGACCGAGGCGTTTTCAGGGTTCAAGCGCTGAATGAAAGCTTGTTCATCAGCCCGCTCGCCTGAGCAGCCAGACACCCGCCAGCGCACACACGCCGGCCGGCACCAGCACCGCAAACAGCGGCGAGAAACCGAACACCAGACTCGATGGCCCCAGCAGATCCTGGACGATGCGGAACGTGAAGCCCACCAGCACGCCGGTGAAAACACGCTGACCGAGGGTCACCGAACGCAGCGGACCGAAGATGAAGGAGATCGCCATCAGCACCAGCGCGGCAGTCACCAGCGGTTGCAACACCTTGACCCAAAATGCCAGCCAGTAACGGCCGTTGCTCAGGCCCTGCTCGGCCAGATAGTGGATGTAGCCCCACAGACCGCTGATCGACAGCGATTCCGGTGCCATGACCACGGTGCTGAGCAATTGCGGGCTCAACGCCACGTCCCACTCCTCGCTCGGGGCATTGACGACCTCCGTGCTGCGCTCGTGGAACAGCGTGGTGGCAACGTCGGTGAGCTGCCACTTGCTGCCGTCAAACTCGGCCTTCCTGGCGAAGCTGGAGCTGAGCAGATGGCGCTCCTTGTCGAAGTGATAGCGCGTCACGCCGTACAACAGACCGTTCGGCTGAACCGCGTTGATGTGGATGAATTCTTCACCCTGACGGTGCCACATACCGTGCTTGGCGCTTTGCGCGTCGCCGCTGCCCTGGGCCAGCGAGCGATTGGCCTGCGCCATGCTCTCGGTGGCCGGGGCGACGTATTCGCCGATCAGCACGCCGGCGAGCATCAACACCAGCATCGGCTTCATGACGGCCCAGACGATACGGCCGATCGACACGCCAGCGGCGCGCATGACCGTCAGCTCACTGCTGCTGGCCAGACTGCCGAGGCCGATCAGACAGCCGATCAGTGCGGCCATTGGCAGCATCTCGTAGAGCCGGCGCGGTGCGGTCAGCAATACAAAACCGAGCACGTCGATCAAAGTGTAGGTGTCGCTGACGTCGCCCATTTCATCGATGAAGGCGAACAGCGTCGCCAGGCCGAGGATGATTGCCAGCACGGCGATGATCGCCATGAACACGCTGCTGCCGATGTAGCGGTCGAGTTTAACCACGGGCCACCTCCAGCGCGGTGCTGCGACGGCTGGCCAGCTTCAGGCGCATCGGCTCCCAGTAAAGCAGGCCGAGGCCGATGACCAGGAAGATCGCGTGTACCCACCACAGGCCGAGGGCTGGCGGGATCTTGCCTTTTTCGAGGGCGCCGCGGGCGGCAATCAGGATGGTCAGGTAAGCCATATAAAGAAGGATCGCCGGCAGCAGCTTGAGGAAACGCCCCTGACGTGGATTCACCCGCGACAGCGGCACCGCCATCAGGGTCACGATGAACACCAGCAAGGGCAGGGACATGCGCCATTGCAGCTCGGTTTTCGAACGGATGTCGTCGCTGCCCCACAGGGACGAGGTCGGCATTGCATCGCGATCGGTGACTTCTTCGCTGACGTCCGGCTTGGGCAGCAGCACGCCGTAGGTTTCGTAATGAATGGCGCGGTAATCGGCCTGCCCGGGGCTGCCGTCATAGCGGTAACCGTTATCGAGGATCAGGTAGCGATTGCCATCGGGGCGGATTTCCTGGCGGCCCGACTCGGCGACCAGCACGGAAATCCCGCGGTCCTTTTTATCGGCGCCAAGGTTTTTCTGCGAGATGAACACGCTGCCGAGATTGACCCGATCGTCGCTCAGGGTTTCGGTGTAGGTCACACGGGTTCCGTCGCGCAGCGCCTGGAAGCGGCCCGGTTCGAGAGTGTCGAACTCGGTGAGCGCGTCCTGCTTGTTCAACAGCAGCTGAAACTGGTTGGCGCCCTGCGGAGCCAGGCCGAGGCTCAGCCACGCCACCACCAGTGCCACCAGCGTTGCCGGAAACAGCGTCATGCGAAACAGCTTCTGCTGGCTCATGCCGGTGGCCGAAAGAACGGTCATTTCGCTTTCGAGGTACAGGCGACCGTAGGCCAGCAGGATCCCGAGGAACAGGCCCAGCGGCAGAATCAGTTGCAGGAAACCCGGCAGACGAAAGCCCATGATCAGGAACAGCGAACCCGGATCGAGCTGACCGGCCGCAGCCTGCGCCAGGTATTTGATGAAGCGACCGCTCATGATGATGACCAGCAGCACGGCACTTACGGCGCTGAGGGTCAACAGGACTTCGCGGGACAGATAACGGAAGACGATCAAACCAGACACTCCAGGGTTGTCAGGCTAAGGCGGCCAAACAAGCAAACACATCGACCGGCCCGCCATGCAGAGCGGTCGAAAAAAGATGCGGCATTATCCTGTGATTGGGTGCGCCTGTCACTGCGCACACTCATCCATCTCCGTAATCCTTTGCTGATCGTACAACCTAGGGGGCGTTCTCAATTAGTTTTCACACCGCGCCGAGTCTGCTGTTGTGCAGGGCAAGGCGCGAGAAGCGTGGTTTGGTCATTCCAAATAAGCTTCGAGCAACGCAGCCCTGCACAACAGCAGGCCCGGCCCTTCGGGTTGTGCCTTAAAGCCGGCCAGTCTGCGTTGCAGGCCTTGGAAAGGGAACAACCATTCCCAGCGGCCTGCGCCTTGCCTGGCTGGCTTTGAGGCGACAACGCGGTGTGAAAACTAATTGAGAACGCCCCCTAGGGTTGTCAGGCGCGGGGAGCGAGGTTCAAACTGCGGCCCTTGTCGCAGGCTTTGGCCTGCGCCTCTTCTATCTATAAGCAGGCGACTGCGGACAGCGTCGAACGCCTGCGTGTTGACCATTCATTCAGGGATCCGGACATGGAACTGGTTGTAAAAAGCGTTAGCCCAGAAACGTTGAAAACCGCCACCCTGGTGGTTGCCGTCGGCGAAGGCCGCAAACTCGGTGTCGCCGCCAGACTGGTCGACGAGTCGAGCGGCGGTGCGATCAGCACCGTGCTCAAGCGCGGCGACCTGGCCGGCAAGGTCGGTCAGAGCCTGCTGCTGCACAGCCTGCCGAACCTGAAAGCCGAACGCGTGTTGCTGGTCGGCGTGGGCAAGGACGAAGAGCTGGGCGACCGTCCGTTCCGCAAAATCGTTGCCGGCATCCTCAACACCCTCAAAGGCCTGGGCGGCGGTGATGCCGTGCTGGCGTTGGATGAAGTCATCGTCAAAGGTCGCGCCAGCTACGGCAAGACCCGCCTGCTGGCAGAAACCCTGGTCGACGGCGGCTACACCTTCGACCAGTTCAAGAGCCAGAAAGCCGAACCGCGCGCCCTGAAGAAAATCACCCTGCTGACCATCAAGGCTGCGCAAGCCGAAGTGCAGCGCGCCGTGAACCACGCTACCGCGATCGCCAACGGCATGGCGTTCACCCGCGATCTGGGCAACCTGCCGCCGAACATCTGCCACCCGACCTTCATGGGCGAACAAGCCAAGAACCTCGGCAAAGAATTCAAGGATCTGAAAGTCGAAGTGCTCGACGAGAAGAAGATCAAGTCTCTGGGCATGGGCTCGTTCTATGCCGTTGGCCAGGGCAGCGCTCAGCCGCCGCGCCTGATCGTCATGCAATTCAACGGTGGCAAGAAATCCGACAAGCCATACGTGCTGGTCGGCAAGGGCATTACTTTCGACACCGGCGGGATCAGCCTGAAGCCGGGCGCCGGCATGGACGAAATGAAATACGACATGGGCGGCGCCGCCTCTGTGTTCGGCACCCTGCGCGCCGTGCTCGAGCTGAAACTGCCGATCAACCTGGTCTGCATCCTCGCCTGTGCCGAGAACATGCCGAGCGGCAACGCCTCGCGTCCGGGTGACATCGTCACCACCATGAGCGGTCAGACCGTGGAAATCCTCAACACCGACGCCGAAGGCCGTCTGGTGCTGTGCGATGCGCTGACCTACGCCGAGCGCTTCAAGCCGCAAGCGGTGATCGATATCGCGACCCTGACCGGCGCTTGCGTCGTCGCCTTGGGCGCGCACACGTCTGGCCTGCTGGGCAACAACGACGAGCTGATCGACCAATTGCTCAGCGCTGGCAAGGCTGCCGACGACCGCGCCTGGCAATTGCCGCTGTTCGATGAGTACCAAGAGCAGTTGGACAGCCCGTTCGCCGACATCGCCAACATTGGTGGCCCAAAGGCCGGCACCATCACTGCCGCGTGCTTCCTGTCGCGTTTCACCAAGAACCTCAACTGGGCGCACCTGGACATCGCCGGCACGGCATGGACCAGCGGCGGCAAGGACAAGGGCGCCACTGGCCGTCCGGTTCCGCTGCTGACCCAGTACCTGCTCGATCGCGCCAAAGCCTGAAACCGCTGAAAGGTGGCGTCACTCTCGGGTGTCGCCACTTGCCGCTCTGGAACCGCAATGACCAAAGTCGACTTCTATATCCTGCCCAGCGCCGATCCTTCGGCGCGCCTGGATTTTGCCTGCAAGCTCACCGAGAAGGCCTGGCGCATGGGCCACCGCATCTACCTGCATTGCAGCGATGCCGCCCAGCGTGACGATCTCGATGCGCGTCTGTGGGCATTCAAGGGTGAAAGCTTCGTGCCCCACGGCCCGGCCGACAGTGAGCCCGACGGCTTGATCGTGCTGGGACTTGGAGACGACTGCGGTGAGCATCAGGATCTGCTGGTCAATCTTGATCTGAAAGTCCCGGCCTTCGCCAGCAAGTTCGCCCGTGTGGCGGAAATGGTGGTCGAAGATCCGGCCATTCGAGCGGCGGCGCGGGAGAGTTTCCGTTTCTATCGCGAACAGGGCTATGCTCTGCAAGACCACCGTTTACAGCGACTCTGAGCACTCCAATGGACACTCCGAAACCGCAACAGAAGTCCGCACATCTGCTGGACGACCTCGAATCGATCCGCCAGCTGCTCGGCGACGACAACCTGCAACCGCCGCTGTTGACCGATACGGTCGATGACAGCGAACAGGAACAGATTCCGATGCTGTTCGATTCCGTCGGCAATCAGCCGGCGGCCGTCGAGCCGCCACCAGCGCCGACCCCAGCCGCTCCGGCTGCCGCACCGGTCGATAAAGGCCCGGATGCCTTGCTGCACCTGGACAGCGAACTGCGCGCCGCCGCGCAATTGATCATGCAAGACGTGATCGACGACTTCGCCCCGCACATCGAAACCGAAATCAAACGTCGCCTCGATGCACGGATGGAGCGGCTGCTCAGCCAGTACGAGTAACAACAAATCCAATGTGTGTGCGGGCTTGCTCGCGAATGCGGTGTATCAGTCACCGGCGTGTCGCCTGACTCACCGCATTCGCGAGCAAGCCCGCTCCCACAGTTGAACCGCACACTATCCTCCCCCCGCTCGCCCTCGGCACCATGCCCCGCTATACTTGCCGGCTTTTCCTGAATAAATGCCAATAGGGTCCCGCCGCGCATGGATAAGACCTACCAGCCGCACGCCATTGAAACTTCCTGGTACAAGACCTGGGAGTCCGAGAACTACTTCGCCCCGCAAGGCGCGGGCGAGTCCTACACCATCATGATCCCGCCGCCGAACGTCACCGGCAGCCTGCACATGGGGCACGGTTTCAACAACGCCATCATGGACGCCTTGATCCGTTTCCGCCGCATGCAGGGTCGCGACACGCTGTGGCAGCCAGGCACCGACCACGCCGGTATCGCCACGCAGATGCTGGTGGAGCGCCAACTGGAAGCCCAGGGCCAGAATCGTCACGACCTGGGTCGCGAGAAATTCCTTGAGAAAGTCTGGGAATGGAAGGATCAGTCGGGCGGCAACATCAGCCGGCAGATCCGCCGCCTCGGCTCGTCCGTCGACTGGAGCCGCGAGCGCTTCACCATGGACGACGGCCTCTCGGAAGCGGTCAAGGAAGCCTTCGTG
Source organism: Pseudomonas sp. TSRC2-2 (assembly GCF_049897785.1). Classification (NCBI taxonomy): domain Bacteria; kingdom Pseudomonadati; phylum Pseudomonadota; class Gammaproteobacteria; order Pseudomonadales; family Pseudomonadaceae; genus Pseudomonas; species Pseudomonas sp. TSRC2-2. Next base: position 261,982 of record NZ_JAFCWZ010000009.1, on the reverse strand, counting down.
CGTCTGCATGAAGACGGCCTGATCTACCGCGGCAAGCGCCTGGTCAACTGGGACACCAAACTGCACACGGCGATTTCCGACCTCGAAGTGGAAAACCACGAAGAGAAAGGTTTCCTGTGGAATCTGAAATACCCATTGGCCGACGGCGTGAAAACTGCCGAGGGCAATGACTTCCTGATCGTCGCCACCACCCGCCCGGAAACCATGCTTGGCGACTCAGCCGTCGCGGTTAACCCGAACGATGAGCGTTACAAGGCCCTGATCGGCAAATTTGTCGAGCTGCCATTGGTTGGCCGCCGTATCCCGATCATTGCCGACGATTACTGCGATCCTGAATTCGGCACCGGTTGCGTGAAAATCACCCCGGCCCACGATTTCAACGACTACGAAGTCGGCAAGCGCCACAACCTGCCGCTGCTGAACATCTTCGACAAGAACGCCAACGTGCTGCCTGCCGCGCAGGTGTTCAATCTCGATGGCACGCTGAACGAGAGCATCGACGGCAAGATTCCGGCGGAGTTCGCCGGGCTGGAGCGTTTTGAAGCGCGCAAGCAGATCGTCGCCGCATTCGACGCCGCCGGCCTGCTCGTGAGCGTCAACGATCACAACCTGAAAACGCCGAAGGGCGATCGCTCCGGCACCGTCATCGAGCCATGGCTGACCGATCAGTGGTACGTGTCGACCAAGCCTCTGGCCGAGCCGGCGATTGCTGCCGTCGAAGACGGTCGCATTCAGTTCGTGCCCAAGCAGTACGAAAACATGTACTTCTCGTGGATGCGCGACATCCAGGACTGGTGCATCAGCCGTCAGCTGTGGTGGGGCCACCGGATTCCGGCCTGGTACGACGAGTCAGGCAAAGTCTACGTCGGTCGCGACGAAGCCGAAGTGCGTGCCAAGCACAACCTCGGCCCGGACGTTGCGCTGCAACAGGACAATGACGTACTCGACACTTGGTTCAGTTCCGGCCTGTGGACCTTTTCCACCCTCGGCTGGCCCGAGCAGACCGAGTTCCTGAAGAAATTCCACTCCACCGACGTGCTGGTCACCGGTTTCGACATCATCTTCTTCTGGGTTGCCCGGATGATCATGATGACCATGCACCTGATGAAGAACGAAGACGGCACGCCGCAGGTTCCATTCAAGACTGTGTACGTACACGGACTGGTGCGCGACGGTCAGGGGCAGAAGATGTCCAAGTCCAAGGGCAACGTACTGGACCCGCTGGACATTATCGACGGCATCGATCTCGAGTCGCTGGTGCAGAAACGCACTTCCGGCCTGATGCAGCCGAAACTGGCGAAGAAGATCGAGAAGCAAACCCGCGAAGAGTTCGCCAACGGCATCGAAAGCTACGGCACCGATGCCCTGCGCTTTACTTTCTGCTCGCTGGCCTCGACCGGTCGCGACATCAAGTTCGACATGGGTCGCGTCGAAGGTTATCGCAACTTCTGCAACAAAATCTGGAACGCCGCGCGTTACGTTCTGGACAAGGGCGAAGACTGCGGCCAGAACGGCGAAGCGTATGAGCTGTCGCTGGCCGATCGCTGGATCATCTCGCAGTTGCAACGCACTGAAGCCGAAGTGACCCGACAACTGGATCAGTTCCGTTTCGACCTCGCCGCGCAAGCGCTGTACGAGTTCATCTGGAACCAGTACTGCGACTGGTACCTGGAACTGTCCAAGCCTGTGTTGTGGGACGAGAACGCACCGGTCGAACGCCAGCGTGGCACTCGCCGGACGCTGGTGCGCGTGCTGGAAGTGGCGCTGCGTCTGGCGCACCCGTTCATGCCGTTCATCACTGAAGAAATCTGGCAGCGCATCGCACCGCTGGCCGGTATTCAGGGCAAGACGATCATGCTGCAGCCTTGGCCGGTGGCCAATGAAGAGCGCATCGATCCGGCGGCGGAAAACGACATCGAATGGCTAAAGGAACTGATGCTCGGCACGCGTAATATTCGCGGCGAGATGAACATCGGCCCGGGCAAACCGCTGCCGATCTACCTGAAGAACGTCAGCGCTGAAGACCAGCGTCGCCTGACCGAGAACGAAGCGCTGCTGAAAAAGCTCGCGCGTCTGGAGTCGATCACCGTCCTCGCCGCTGGCGAAGAAGCACCACTGTCCGCCACCGCACTGGTCGGCGAGATGGAAGTGCTGGTGCCGATGGCCGGCCTGATCGACAAGGCTGCGGAACTGGCACGTCTGGACAAGGAAATCCTGCGCTTGCAGGGCGAAGTCCAGCGGGTTGGCGGCAAGTTGTCCAACGCCGGTTTCGTCGACAAGGCCCCGGCCGAAGTCATCGAGAAGGAGCGCGCCAAACTGGCCGAGGCTGAACAGGCCCTGGGCAAACTGGCCGAGCAGCATGCGCGGATTGCCAGTCTGTAACGGCAAATCGCACTGAAAAGGGAGGCCCAGGTGGCCTCCCTTTTTTATGTCCACCACATCTCGGCGTATTCGACGTCAATGTGGGACAATGCCTGCCACTTTCAGCCATACCCGAATCGACCACGCCCATGACCGCCCCCCGCACACCCAAACCTGCGCGCAAGAAGCCTGACGCCGCGTCCCCGAGCAAAGCCGTCGAGCCACGCGAAAAGGCCAGCCTGCATCCGCGCAATCGCCATCAGGGTCGTTACGACTTCCCGGCGCTGATCAAGACCACGCCGGAACTGGCGAAGTTTGTGATCACCAACCCGTACGGCAAGGAAAGCATCGATTTCGCCAGCCCCGATGCGGTGCGCGTGTTCAACAGGGCGCTGCTCAAGGCCTTCTATGGCATTCAGCATTGGGATATTCCGGCGGATTACCTCTGCCCTCCGGTTCCGGGGCGTGCCGATTACGTGCACTTTCTCGCCGACCTGCTGGCGAGCATGAACGACGGCAAGGTCCCGCGTGGCGCGATCGTCAACGTGCTGGACATCGGCATGGGCGCCAACTGCGTTTATCCGCTGATCGGCAACAGCGAATACCGTTGGCACTTCCTCGGTTCGGAGATCGACCCGACAGCCGTGGCGGCCGCCCGCGCCATCGTGCAGTCCAATGATTTGAGCAAAGTGATCCAGCTGCGCCAGCAGGAAAACCGCAAGCACATCCTCATTGGCTTGCTCGAGCCGGGCGAGCGCTTCGACCTGACCATGTGCAACCCGCCGTTCCACGCTTCAATGGAGGAAGCGACCAAGGGCAGCGAGCGCAAGTGGCGTGCTCTGGGCAAGGCCGATCCGAAACGCAAGCTACCGGTGCTGAACTTCGGCGGGCAATCGGCGGAGCTGTGGTGTGAAGGCGGCGAAGCGCGCTTTGTGACGCAACTGATTGCCGAGAGCGCCAACTTCCAGCACAAGGTCTTGTGGTTCAGCACATTGGTGTCGAAGGCATCCAACCTGCCGGCGATCGAAACCGCGCTGAAGAAAGCGGGTGTGCTGGAAAGCCAAGTGGTGGAGATGTCACAGGGGCAGAAGCAGAGCCGCTTTGTCGCGTGGACCTTCCAGACCAAGTCCGAGCAGCAGATCTGGCGGCGCGAGCGCTGGGTGCGCTAAATGATGCAACACTACATGTGGGAGCGGGCTTGCTCGCGAATACGGGAGGTCAGTCAATAAACATGTCGACTGACACTCCGCTTTCGCGAGCAAGCCCGCTCCCACTTTGGCCCAGCGATTCAGTCGCCAAATCACAGACACAAAAAAACCGTGCCCAGGATCACTCCGAAGCACGGTTTTTTTTATCGCTGCGTCTTACTTGTTCACAGCGTCGGTCAGGCCTTTGGCCACAACCAGCTTGATCACTTTCTTGGCAGGGATTTCGATGGCAGCGCCAGTCGATGGGTTACGGCCAGTGCGGGCAGGACGCTCGGTCACTTTCAGCTTGCCGATACCTGGCAAGGTGATTTCGCCGCCGTTTTCCAGCTGATCGGCAACGATTTGGCCCAGTTGGTCCAGAGCGTTACGCGCGGTGGTTTTCGGCGCGTCGATAGCTTCAGCGATGTCGGCGATCAGTTGGTCTTTAGTAAGAGCCATGTAGTGTTCCTTCCCTATCAAATTCATATGGATTGCAGAGTGCAGTGTCAGCCATCGAGCCCGATCTTCTGGATCTGGCACCCTCGGCGATAACCACGACGAGTCGGGTTATAGATGCCGAAATCAGGGTTTGGTTCGACCTGACAAATGCTGAATGCACGCTTAACGCAGTGACTTCGCGTAAGACCGGGCAAAACTAGCACAGCGACAAGGAAATATCCGCTTCTAGCTACCCATTTGGTCAGCTTTATTGCGCTAAACCGGTAAAAAACCGCATAAGGCCGGCCTCTTGCCCCGGTTTCACCCTTCAAGCCTCTGTAGGAGCTGCCGAAGGCTGCGATCTTTTGACTCTGATTTTTCAAAAACCCGATCAAAAGATCGCGGCCTTCGGCAGCTCCTACGCAGAGCCTCCACTAGAGATTCGGGTACACTGAGCGCTTTTTCGGGGGAGCCTGCCCTCCTCCCTTCCAACAGCCGAGAAGCCCATGCCGATCCGTCATTGCATCGTCCACCTGATCGACAAAAAACCCGACGGCACGCCCGCAGTTCTGCACGCCCGTGACTCCGAACTGGCCGAGTCCGCAGCCATCGAAAACATGCTCGCCGACCTCAACGAAAGCTACAACGCCAAACAGGGCAAAGCCTGGGGCCTGTTCCATCCCGAATCCGGCGCGTTCCCGTTCAGCGGCTGGCTGAAGGAATACATGGACGGCGGCCGTGACTTCACCGCGTTCAGCAAAGTGGCGGTCGAGCATCTGCAGAAGCTGATGGAAGAATCGAACCTGTCGGTCGGCGGCCATGTGCTGTTCGCGCATTATCAGCAAGGCATGACCGACTACCTGGCGATCGCCTTGCTGCACCACAGCGAAGGCGTGGCGGTGACCGACGAGCTCGACGTGACACCGTCGCGCCATCTCGACCTTGGCCAGTTGCATCTGGCAGCGCGGATCAATGTCTCCGAGTGGCAGAACAACAAGCAGTCGAAACAGTACATCTCATTCATAAAGGGCAAGAACGGCAAAAAGGTCTCGGAGTACTTTCGCGACTTCATCGGCTGCCAGGAAGGGGTCGACGGTCCCGGCGAGACGCGTACGTTGCTCAAGGCGTTCAGTGACTTCGTCGAGAGCGAAGACCTGCCGGAAGATTCGGCCCGCGAGAAAACCAAGACCCTGGTCGACTACGCCAGCAGCCAGGCCAAGCTCGGCGAACCAATGGGCCTTGAAGAGCTCTCGGAGCTGATCGACGAAGAACGCCCGAAAGCTTTCTACGACCACATTCGCAACAAGGACTACGGCCTGTCGCCAGAGATTCCGGCAGACAAACGCACCCTCAATCAATTCCGCCGTTTCACCGGTCGCGCCGAAGGTTTGTCGATCAGCTTCGAAGCACACCTGCTGGGTTCGAAGATCGAGTACGACGAAGAGAACGGCACCCTGATCATCAAAGGCTTGCCGACCTCGCTGACCGATCAGTTGAAGCGGCGCAACTGATGCTCGCCAATGTGCTGAAAAAGGTCGCCCTGGTGCTGCTGGTCGTTGTGGTCTACCAGAACTGGGGCAAGATCGAGCGCCTGATCGACCCGTCGCAAATGGTCTCGGAACAGACACGGGCGCAGGCTAACGTCGTGCTCTACGCCACCGATTGGTGCGGCTATTGCAAACAGACCACACGCTTTCTCGACAGCAAGGGCATACCGTTCAAGGAGTTCGATATCGAGAAGGACGCCGCAGCGCGCAAAGCGTATGAGGCATTGGGTGGGCGCGGGATTCCGCTGATTGATGTGAACGGCACGTTGATTCGCGGATTTGACCCGGACGAAATCCTGGCTGCCCTGAAATAAACGTCGAGATCAAAAGATCGCAGCCTTCGACAGCCCCTGCACAAGTCTCACGCAGGCTCTGCCGCAGGCTGCGATCTTTTGCTTTTAGCTGGCTTCGATGCGGAAACCAAAGCGCGGGAAGTGCACATGCACCACGCCGCCACGTTCGTCTTCGCGGCGAATGATCAGCTCTTCGCTCCCGGCAAACAGCAACTCACCGACCACCGGATCGACGCCGTAATCGATAGCGGCAATCGCCACTTGCTGGCCCGCCTTGAAGCCGTTCGGATCGACGAACTGCTCATCTGGCAATGCCGCTGGCGTCGCGTTACGCGCGACCTCCAATGCCTCGGCGGACGACATCTCGCTCGCCGCGCCATGGCCAAAGCCAAGCACACGCCCAAGCCAGGCGACAACAGCCGGATACTCATCGACCAGTGGTGCGGTCACATGGGTCGCCTTGAGGAACCACAGCGGATGCGCCAGCGCGAAGTCGGCAATCGACGGCTCGCCGAAGAGGAAATCGCCCTGCTCGCGCTGTAACTGTTGTTCCAGTCGCGCCATGATCGTTGGCCATTGATGTTTGGCCTGCTCCGCGCTCAGGCGGGTTGCGCTGCCTCCGCTGAATAACCCGGCGCGGTCGGCGATAAACGCCTTGATCGCTTCCGGGGGCAACTTGCCGAAGCGCACTGCGACCGATTCCGGCTGGAACACCAGGCTCACGGCGTGCTGAAACACCACCGAATCGGCCCACGCCGCAAAACCGGCGCTAGTCATTTCCTGTCCCTGGGGGAAAAACGCCGGCAGGGCTTTTTCCTGTTCCAGGCGTCGAGCGATCAGGGCGGTGTCGCAATAAATGTCAGCACCGACCTGCAACACCGGGGTTTTGCGATAGCCGCCGGTCAACGCCGTGAGATCAGGCTTTGGCATGACCGGCGAAATATGCACCGAACGCCAGGACAAACCTTTGAAGCCCAGCAGCAGCCGAGCCTTCTCGGCAAATGGAGAGGTCGGGTAATGGTGCAGAATCAACTCGGACATGCTCGGCTCCGCCGCTGGAAAAGTGAGTTCGCAGCTTAGCGCGCATTTGATTAGCAGCCTACAGATCTGCCTGATGGGAACCAATCAGTCAGATTGATAAGACGCGACCAGGCATTCCTTGGCGCTCTTGCGCAGCTTTTTGATCAGCCGCTCCTGTCGCAAAGCATCACTTTTGTCGCGGCACAGTTCGGTGTAGACCAGCGCCATCGCCGGGCTGGAAAGAAAGAACCGCGCGCCCTTGCCGCTCTGGTGCTTGGCGAAACGCCGCGCCGGGTCGTCGCTGATTCCGCAATACAACGAACCATTGGCGGCACGCACGAGGTAGACGAACCAGGATTTGCTCACTGGCTCGGCAGCATCGACGGTTTTTTCGCTAAGGCTGGTCACTTCGGGATCTGAACATGTAGGAAAACAGGCGGCGATCTTATCAGCGCCCGGCCTGAAATGCCTTCAGTCCCTTGCGCGCCTGGGCACGCACGGCGTTGCGCACCAGCGGCGTCCAGCCCAGCAGCAAGCCTTTGAAACCCAACGCCTGACGCGACCAGCGCCACAGATCGAAGTGGTCGTGGTGCTCGCAGATCTTGCCGTCGCGCAAGACGAAACGCGCCTGAATGTCGTTGATCACAATGCTGCCGGTCTGGCTGAACAGATACGTAGCCACCCAATGCGCGCCGCCTGTGCGCTCGTCGGCGCGGACGTTGTCGAAGGTCAGGGAGAAATCCCTGGCGCGGGTGGTGAGCATGCGCCACATGTCGCCGGCGTCGCGACCGCGCAACTCACCGAAGGCCGGATCGCTGAAAACCACGTCATCGGTGTAGCAGGCGGCCATGGCTTCGGCATCAAGGCGCTGGAAGGCTTCGTAGAAGCGGGTGATCAGGGCGCTGTGGGCTTCGCTCAAGGCAATCTCCAAAGAAAGATATACAGATTGCCAGCACGATAATCTGCAATGCGCAGAAACACTATCGGCATTCGCTTGCCGAATACCCGCAGTACACAAATCCAGTGCGGGAGCGGGCTTGCTCGCGAATGCAGTGGGTCAGCCAACATTGATGTGACTGACACATTGCCTTCGCGAGCAAGCCCGCTCCCACATTTGAAATCAGTGCATTCAGGTTCTTTCGCTTTGCACCTGCACATAAAGCGCCCGCCCGGCACCCAGCCCGGCAATGATCGCACCGGCGCCGATAATGCCGAAGATCCAGCCCAGCGCATTCCAGCCGCCGGTCCAGTCATGCACCACGCCCACGGCGAACGGTCCCATCGACGCCAACGTGTAACCGAAACCCTGCGACATGCTCGACAGGTTCGCCGCCACATGGGAATCGCGCGAGCGCAGCACGATCAGGGTCAGGGCCAGACTGAACGTACCGCCCTGCCCCAGCCCGAGCAGAATCGCCCAGCCCCACAGACCTTCGATCGGTGCGTACAGGCAGCCGAACAGACCGGCCAGGGTCAGCGCCATGACCACGACGATCGCCAGACGCTGATCCTTGCCACGGGTCGCCAGCCACGGCGCGGCCAGTGAGCTGGCCAGTTGAATGATCACCGAACCGGACAGCACCAATCCGGCCTGAGTCGGTGTCAGCCCGCGCCCGATAAGGATCGACGGCAACCAGCCAAACACGATGTAGGCCAGCGACGATTGCAGGCCCATGTACAAGGTCACTTGCCAGGCCAGCGGATCGCGCAGCAACCCGCGCACGCGATAAGCGACGTTGTGCGCGCCGTGCCTGGAGCCGACTTGCGGCAGCCAGAATACCGCTGCCACCAGCGCCGGAATCACCCAGAACCCCAGGCCCATCGTCCAGTTGTTGCCGAAATGCTCACTCAGCGGCACGGTCGAACCCGCCGCCATCGCCGCGCCCAGGCACAGGGCCATGGTGTAGACGCCCGTCATGGTGCCGGCGTGTTTGGCAAAATCGCGTTTGACGATACCCGGCAGCAGCACGCCGACGATGCCGATGCTGGCGCCGCCGAGCACACTGCCAGCGAACAGGCCGATCTCGCCGAAGTTACTGCGCAGGATAATCCCGCCAGCCAGCGTCAGCAGAATGCCCAACACCACCCGCTCAGCACCGAAACGCCGCGCCAGAATCGGCGCCAGCGGCGCAAACAAACCCAGGCACAGCACCGGCAACGTGGTCAGCAATCCCGCCTGCGCCGCAGACAGCCCGAGGCTCCTGGAGACCTCGCTGAGTAACGGCGCCATGCTCGACAATGCCGGGCGCAGGTTCAGCGCCACCAGAATCAACCCGAGCAGCAACAGCCATGGACGTTTTACTAACGGATGACTTTGCTGGACCTGCTCGTCATCAGCCTCGGCATCAATCAGCAACTCATCCAGCTCAGGCGAGCGTTTCGACGCTGTGGATAACTCAGTGCGGGGCATGGTTTTCTCGGTTTCAAGGTTCATTGATCAGTTGCCTCGACAAGGCTTTGGCCCGTTCCGGGTCGCGTTGCTCGACCGCATCGAGCAACGCGATGTGCAAGTCGAACACTTCCTGACGGCGCGGGGAGATATTCAGGGTCTGGCGCAATTGCGCGCCCACGATGCTGGAGAAGTAGCGATACAGCTCGCTGAGGGTCGGGTTGTGCGCGGCGTCGACCAGACGCCGGTGAAACACCAGATCGCAGGCGATGTAAGTGTCGAGGTCGCCATGGTAGTGGCAGCCACTGGTGCCGAGCGCTTCACGCAACGCCGCCAGATCCTCGTCGGTACGGCGCAGCGCCGCCAGGCCGATGGCCTCGACTTCGAGGATATGCCGGGTTTCCCGCGCCTGATCCAGCGAACACCGCGATAACGCTTTCAGCGTGTCGAGCGGATCGACCAGCGCGCGCAGATAACTGCCGTCGCCCTGACGGATTTCGATCAGGCCAGAAAACGCCAGCACGCGCATGGCCTCACGCACGGTGTTGCGGCTGATGCCCAGCTCGGCGCACAGCTCCGGTTCAGTCGGCAGCCGCTCACCGACCTGCCATGCACCGCTGTTGATGCGCTGACGCAGTTGGTCCAGAGCCTGGTCGACCAGGGATCGCTTGATCAGAGGGGAAATGTCGGACATGAACCTCGCCTTTTCATCCAATCATAGGATGAATTTTCCGACATGTTAGTCAGACCCGACGGCGCACACAACCTTGGGGACGCTCTGCTTATGGGCACGTTTTCGATCGGGCCCACGGGCGAAGGCAATAACCGCGCGCAAAAATAAACCCGGAACATGTCCGGGTTTATTTCAGAGCGCAGTCAGATCAATGCAAAATCTGACTCAAGAACAACTTCGTCCGATCATTTTGCGGATTATCGAAGAAGTCGTTCGGCGCGGCCTGTTCAACGATCTCGCCCTTGTCCATGAAGATCACGCGGTTCGCCACGGTGCGGGCAAAACCCATTTCATGGGTCACACAAAGCATGGTCATGCCGTCTTCGGCGAGACCGATCATGGTATCCAGAACCTCTTTCACCATCTCCGGATCGAGCGCTGACGTCGGTTCGTCGAACAGCATGATTTTCGGCTTCATGCACAAGGCGCGGGCAATCGCCACACGCTGTTGCTGACCGCCGGACAATTGGCCCGGGTATTTGTGCGCCTGCTCCGGAATGCGTACGCGCTCCAGGTAATGCATGGCGATTTCTTCGGCCTTGCGCTTGGGCATCTTGCGCACCCACATCGGCGCCAGGGTGCAGTTCTGCAGAATGGTCAGGTGCGGGAACAGGTTGAAGTGCTGGAACACCATGCCGACTTCGCGGCGGATCGCTTCGATCTGCTTGAGGTCGTTGGTCAGCTCCACGCCATCGACAACGATGCGGCCTTGCTGGTGTTCTTCCAGGCGATTGAGGCAACGAATCGTCGTCGATTTGCCCGAGCCCGACGGCCCGCACAGAACGATACGCTCGCCCTGCTTGACGTTGAGGTTGATGTCTTTGAGTACGTGGAACTGGCCATACCACTTGTTGACGCCCTGCATCTGGATAATGCCTTCAGGGCCCACAGGCTTTTTGATTGCTTCGCTCATTTACAGAGAACTCCTAACGCTTGTGGCCAGTGTCGAGCTTGCGTTCCAGATGCATGGAATAGCGCGACATACCAAAACAGAAAATCCAGAACACCAGGGCGGCGAACACGTAGCCTTCAGTGGCCATGCCCAGCCATTTCGGATCGGCAGCGGCTTGCTTGACGCTGTTGAGCAGATCGAACAGGCCGATGATGATCACCAGACTGGTGTCCTTGAACAGCGCAATGAACGTGTTGACGATGCCGGGAATCACCAGCTTCAGGGCTTGCGGCAAAATCACCAGGCCCATCGAGCGCCAGTAACCGAGGCCCATTGCCGCTGCGGCTTCGTATTGGCCTTTGGGGATCGCTTGCAGGCCGCCGCGCACCACTTCGGCAACATAGGCCGACTGGAACAGGATCACCCCGATCAGTGCGCGCAGCAGCTTGTCGAAGTTCATGCCTTCGGGCAGGAACAGCGGCAGCATCACCGAGGACATGAACAACACCGTGATCAACGGCACGCCGCGCCAGAACTCGATGAAGGTCACACAGACCACGCGAATCGCCGGCATGTTCGAGCGCCGGCCCAGCGCCAGCACGATGCCCAGCGGCAACGCTCCGGCAATACCAACGGTGGCGATCACCAGGGTCAGCATCAGGCCGCCCCACTGGCTGGTCGGCACGGTGGTCAGACCGAAACCGCCATGCAGCAAAGTGAAGGCGATGATCGGGTACAGCACCAAAAAGCTCAGGCCGTAGACCGCTTTGCGCGGCATGCGCGAGATGAACAGTGGCGCTGCACCAATGACTGCCAGCCACACGGTCAGGTCAACGCGCCAGCGCAGTTCGGTCGGGTAATAGCCGTACATGAACTGGCCGAAACGCTGCTGAATGAACACCCAGCAGGCGCCTTCCTTGGTGCAGTCGGCGCGGGTGGTGCCGACCCAATTGGCATCGACGATCGCCCAGCTGAGGATCGGCGGCACGACGAGGTAGATCAGGTAGAACGCGAACAGCGTCAGCAGGGTGTTGAGCCAGCTGGAAAACATGTTCGCGCGCATCCACGCCACCACGCCGATGCTGCTGTTGGGTGGAGGCATGTCGGGTTTGAAAGTATGAGTACTCATGCGCTTTTCCTTACCGCTCGATCAGCGCAATGCGCTTGTTGTACCAGTTCATCAGCAGGGAAATGCTGATACTGATCGCCAGGTACACGCTCATGGTGATGGCAATCACCTCGATGGCCTGCCCGGTCTGGTTGAGCACGGTGCCGGCGAACAGCGAAACCATTTCCGGGTAACCGATGCCGGCGGCCAGCGAGGAGTTTTTTGCCAGGTTGAGGTATTGGCTGGTCAGCGGCGGAATGATCACGCGCAGGGCTTGCGGAATGATCACCTTGCGCAGGGTCGGACCGTTGCGCAGGCCGAGCGAACGCGCCGCTTCGGTCTGGCCATGGCTGACCGACTTGATCCCGGAACGCACGATTTCGGCGATGAACGCTGCGGTGTACACGGTGAGTGCGAGGGTCAACGCCAGCAGTTCCGGGATCAATACCCAGCCGCCGACAAAGTTGAAGCCCTTGAGCTCAGGCATTTCCCAATGCAGCGGAGCGCCGAAGATCAATGCACACAAGGTCGGGATCACCAGCAGGATCGCCAGGCCGGCCCAGAACTTGTGGAACGGCACGCCGGTTTCTTCGAAGCGCTTGTTGGCCCAGCGGGTCATCAGCAGGATGCCGACGATGGCCAGCACAATGCTGATCACGAAGGCCCAGAAGCCGTCAGCGGCCAGCGCGGCCGGCATGTTCAGGCCACGGCTGCTGACGAAGAAGGTGTCGCCGAAGTTGTGGCTGTTGCGCGGTCCCGGCATGGTCAGGAACACCGCGAAGTACCAGAACAGAATCTGCAGCAGCGGTGGAATATTGCGGAACACTTCCACATACACCGTCGCCAGTTTGGCGATGATCCAGTTCTGCGACAGCCGCGCTACACCGACGATGAAACCGAGAATCGTCGCCAGGATCACGCCGATAAAGGTCACCAACAGGGTGTTGAGCAGGCCGATGACAAACACCCGTGCGTAGCTGTCCGCTTCGGTGTAGTCGATAAGGGTTTGAGCGATGCCGAACCCGGCACTGCGCTCCAGAAAGCTGAAACCGGAGGTGATGCCCCGGTGCTGAAGGTTGGTTTGGGTATTGTCGAACAGGTACCAGCCAAGCGAGACCACCGCCACAACCGTGATGATCTGGAATAGCCACGCACGCACTCGTGGATCGCTGAGGCTGAGCCCCTGCTTTGGTGCGCCGATTGAATTTTGCATGAAGTGCCCCGGAAGAAATGGAACAAGAACATCACCCGGCGGTTGGCCCGCCGGGCGATAGAACCATTAGCGCACTGGTGGTGCGTACTGAATGCCGCCGTTGTTCCACAGGGCGTTCAAGCCGCGGTCGATTTCCAGCGGAGTGCTCTTGCCGAGGTTTTTCTCGAAGATTTCACCGTAGTTGCCGACTTGCTTGACGATCTGCACAACCCAGTCTTTCGGCAGTTTCAGGTCTTTGCCGTACTCGCCGTCAGCGCCGAGCATCCGGGCCACGTCCGGATTCTTGGTGGACTTGGCTTCAGCTTCGACGTTTTTCGAAGTGATGCCGGCTTCTTCAGCGTTGAGCAGCGCGTAGCCGACCCAACGCACGATGGCCAGCCACTCGTCGTCGCCGTTACGCACGACCGGGCCCAGTGGTTCTTTGGAAATGGTTTCCGGCAGAACCACGTAGTCCTTTGGCGAGGCCAGCTTGCTGCGCTGGGCGAACAGCTGCGACTTGTCGGAGGTCAGCACGTCGCAACGACCGGATTCCAGCGACTTGGCGCTTTCATCGGAGGTGTCGAAAGTGATCGGGGTGTATTTCAGACCGTTGCCACGGAAGTAGTCGGAAACGTTCAGCTCGGTGGTGGTACCGGCCTGGATGCAGATGGTCGCGCCGTCGAGCTCTTTGGCACTTTTCACGCCCAGCTTGTTGTTAACCAGGAAGCCGATGCCGTCGTAGTAGGTGATGAAGCCCGGGAATTTCAGGCCCATGCCCGCATCGCGAGAGCTGGTCATGGTGGTGTTGCGCGAGAGGATGTCGATCTCGCCCGATTGCAGCGCGGTGAAGCGCTCCTTGGCGTTCAACTGACTGAACTTGACCTTGTTGGCGTCGCCGAAAACGGCGGCGGCCACAGCGCGGCAAACGTCAGCATCGATGCCGAGGATCTTGCCGGTTGCATCCGGTACCGAGAAGCCTGGCAGACCGTCGCTCACGCCACACTGCACGAAACCTTTCTTTTGTACCGCATCCAGGGTTGCACCCGCCTGAGCGAACCCGCTGACGCCGAGTACTGCTGCTGCAGTCACGACCGCCAGAGTGGATTTCAACATCTTCATTCAAACCTCCAGTTTTGCTCTTGTTGTGTCGGAGCTTGAGTCCAGTCGCACCCTTTTGAGGCGTTGTTGACCCGTGTTGGCTTTTTTTGGGGTCAACCGACGTAGGACCTTCGCTATGAGTCTAGTAGGAGAAAATCCACGTCATGGATCACTCACTTCTCACCAATCGGCCGAACGGGCTGTAGCCCTTTCACGTTCGCTAAGCCCGTAGCGGCCATTGGCGAACATCCATCACCGGATTCGTTGCTGTCCCATCGCGCGCCGTAGACTGATAGTGTTACCGCCACGTGTAGGACGCTTCGTACGGAAACCTCCATAGCAAACGCCGTACCACACCGCTTGGCAAAGTGATTGCGCGACACGTCAATAGCAAAACTTGTAACCTTGCGACATCTTGTTAACGGATCAACCGGGCGCGCACTTCGATCACGCACTCAATGAGAGCGCCCGCACATTTTTGGAGCAGCCATGACCGAGCCCTTGATTCTTCAGCCTGTTAAGCCTGCAGATGCCTGCGTAATCTGGCTGCACGGCCTCGGCGCCGACCGCTATGACTTCCTTCCGGTGGCCGAGGCACTGCAGGAAAATCTGCTGAGCACACGTTTTGTGCTGCCGCAGGCGCCGACGCGTCCGGTGACGATAAATGGCGGATATGCCATGCCCAGCTGGTACGACATCAAGGCAATGAGCCCGGCACGGGCAATCGATCTCGACGAGCTGGAAGCCTCGGCGGATCGCATCATTGAACTGATCGAAAACGAGCGCGCCAGCGGAATAGACGCCTCGCGGATTTTTCTCGCCGGTTTTTCCCAAGGCGGCGCCGTAGTGCTGCACACCGCTTTTGTGAAGTGGCAGGGGCCGTTGGGTGGCGTTCTGGCGTTGTCGACTTATGCCCCGACGTTCAGTGATGAACTGGAATTGTCCGCCAGCCAGCAACGCATTCCGGTGCTTTCACTGCATGGACAATTCGATAACGTGGTGCAGAACTCGATGGGCCGCAGCGCTTATGAGCATCTGAAGAAGCATGGTGTCACCGTGACATGGCAGGAATACCCAATGGAGCACGAAGTGTTACCTGAAGAGATTCGCGACATTGGCGTCTGGCTGAGCGAACGCCTGCGCTGATTTGCGGCCAATCCCTGCCCTTTGATCCCTCCTACTACGCCGCGCCCGTTTCTTGCATTACACTGGCCGGCGTACATTCCTTAACCAATTGATGAGATGACCGTGCTCAAAGCACTCAAGAAAATGTTCGGTAAAAGCGAGGCTGAGCAGCTCGCGCCAGTTCCCAGTGCGCCGTCGCACGCCCCCGGTCATCGCACCGATGCCCCGCAGGCCGACCGCCCCGCTCCCGCAGCCGCACCGACGCCAGAAGAAAAACCCGTTACGGCCGCGCCAATCGCCGCCGAGCCTGCGCGCAGCGAAGCGCCGAAACCGGCCAGACCGCGTCGCGAACCGAAGCCCAAGGCACCGGTGATTCCATGGAAACTCGAAGACTTCGTCGTCGAGCCTCAGGAAGGCAAGACCCGCTTTCACGATTTCAAACTCGCCCCGGAACTGATGCACGCCATCCAGGATCTGGGCTTTCCGTATTGCACGCCGATCCAAGCGCAGGTGCTGGGCTTCACCCTCGCCGGCAAAGACGCCATCGGCCGCGCGCAGACAGGCACCGGCAAAACCGCCGCGTTCCTGATCTCGATCATCACCCAGTTGCTGCAGACGCCGCCGCCGAAAGAACGCTACATGGGCGAGCCGCGCGCGCTGATCATTGCGCCGACACGCGAACTGGTGGTGCAGATCGCCAAGGACGCCGCTGACCTGACCAAGTACACCGGCCTCAACGTGATGACGTTTGTCGGCGGCATGGATTTCGACAAACAGCTCAAGCACCTCGAAGCGCGCCACTGCGACATCCTTGTCGCCACACCGGGCCGCCTGCTCGACTTCAACCAGCGCGGCGACGTGCACCTGGACATGGTCGAAGTGATGGTGCTGGACGAAGCCGACCGCATGCTCGACATGGGTTTCATCCCGCAGGTGCGGCAGATCATTCGCCAGACCCCACCGAAATCCGAGCGCCAGACCCTGCTGTTCTCCGCGACCTTCACCGAAGACGTGATGAACCTCGCCAAGCAATGGACCACTGACCCGGCGATCGTCGAAATCGAAATCACCAACGTCGCCAACGAGAACGTCGAGCAGCACATCTATGCCGTGGCCGCAGCCGACAAATACAAACTGCTCTACAACCTGGTCAACGACAACGGCTGGGAGCGCGTGATCGTGTTCGCCAACCGCAAGGACGAAGTGCGCCGCATCGAAGAGCGTCTGGTGCGTGACGGCATCAACGCCGCGCAACTGTCCGGCGACGTGCCGCAGCACAAGCGCATCAAAACCCTGGAAGGTTTCCGCGAAGGCAAGATCCGCGTGCTGGTGGCCACCGATGTCGCCGGTCGCGGCATTCACATCGACGGCATCAGCCATGTGATCAACTTCACCCTGCCTGAAGTGCCGGACGACTACGTGCACCGCATCGGCCGTACCGGTCGCGCGGGGGCCGATGGTGTGTCGATCAGCTTTGCTGGTGAAGATGACTCGTATCAGTTGCCGTCCATCGAAGAGAAACTCGGTCGCAAGATCAGCTGCGAAACGCCGCCGACGCATCTGCTGCGCGCGGTTGAGCGCAAGCGTCCGCAGTAAGCGTCGCGGTATGAAAAAGCGCAGCCGGAAACGGACTGCGCTTTTTTTATGCCCGATGGTTGCTCGCCAGAACTAAAAGTCCATAATGGAAAAATAAGTTTAGTTTTGGAGCAAAAATGTCCAGCACCCCCTATGTGATCAATCAAGCTCAGGCCCGTGAGCTCCTGGCATGCATCGATGTGCCGGAGATTCTGCGCAAACTGTTCCGCGATCTCGCGGCCGGTAACGCCGTGCAGCCAGCTCAGCAGTTGGTGGAGTTTCCCAAGGGTGCTGGCGACTTCATCAATTATCTCGGTGTGCTGGCCGAGGACGGCGTCTACGGGGTGAAGACTTCGCCGTACATCGTTCGTGAGCAGGGTGCGCTGGTGACGGCGTGGACCCTGTTGATGTCGATGCAAACCGGCCAGCCGCTCTTGCTCTGTGATGCCGGTGAACTGACCGTCGCGCGCACGGCTGCAACCACGGCGGTAGCGGTCGATGCACTCGCGCCGCTGAATGCTCAGCGACTGGCGATCATCGGCAGCGGCAAGGTCGCTCAAGCGCACCTGCATTACGTCAGATCCGTGCGCGACTGGCAGAGCATTACCCTTTATTCCCCTTCGCTGATGGAAGATGCCGAAACTCAGGCCGTATTGAAGGCCATCGCGCCGCCATTGAAGATTGCCGATAGCCGCGAGTCCGCCATCGCCGACGCGCAGGTGATCATGCTCTGCACCTCGTCGGCCGGGCCGGTGATTGATCCTGCCGAATTGAGCAAACCGGCGTTGATCACCTCCATCAGCACCAACGCCCCACGCGCGCATGAGGTGCCGCCGGGCAGCCTCAACGACATGCAGGTGTTCTGCGACTATCGTCTGACCACCCCGGCGTCTGCGGGTGAGATGTTGATTGCGGCCGAGCAGCATGGCTGGAACAAGGAGTCGATTGTTGGCGATCTGGCGGATTTGCTCAGCGAGAAGACTGCACGGCCCGATTACCATCGGCATGTGTTTTTCCGTTCGATCGGCTTGGGCCTGGAAGACATTGCGCTCGCCAATGCGGTTTATCACCTGCACCACTGACACCACATGTCCCCTGTAGGAGCTGCCGAAGGCTGCGATCTTTGATCCTGTTTTCAAGATCGAGATCAAAAGATCGCAGCCTCGTTTCACTCGACAACTCCTACAGAGTTCTCGATAGCCTTGGAGTTTTCATGAACCACGCAGATTTCATCATCATCGGCGGCGGGATTGCCGGCGCTTCCACCGGGTTCTGGCTGGCCCCGCACTGCAAAGTGATCGTGCTCGAGCGTGAATCTCATCCCGGCTATCACTCCACCGGTCGTTCCGCTGCGTTGTACACCGCCGCCTACGGCACCGCACAGGTACGCGCACTGACTCAGGCCAGCCGCGCGTTCTTCGACCACCCGCCGAGCGGTTTCTGCGAGCATCCGCTGCTGACCCCGCGCGGCGAAATGACCGTCGATTTCATCGGTGACCCCGCCGAACTGAACAACCAATACCTCAGCGCCAAAGCCACCGTGCCGCAGATGCAATTGCTCACTGCCGAAGAAGCCTGCGCACGCCTGCCGATTCTGCGCCGGGACAAAGTCCACGGCGCGATCTATGATCCTTCGGCCTGCGACATTGATACTGATGCGCTGCATCAGGGCTATCTGCGCGGGATTCGGCGCAACCACGGCGAAGTCCGCACCGATTGCGAAGTGCTGGGCCTGAGTCGCGATGCCGAAGGCATCTGGCACGTGCAAACCAGCGGCGAGACTTTCAGCACACCGGTGCTCATCAATGCCGCCGGCGCCTGGGCCGACAGGATCGGCGCTTTGGCAGGCGCCCGGCCGCTGGGCCTGCAACCGAAACGTCGCGCTGCGTTTATCTTTGCCGGTCCTGAAGGCGTGGATATTCATCATTGGCCGATGCTGGTCAGCCTCGACGAATCCTTCTACATGAAGCCCGACGCCGGTATGTTCCTCGGCTCGCCGGCCAATGCCGATCCTGTCGAACCGCATGACGTGCAGCCGGAAGAACTCGACATCGCCATGGGCATCTACCAGATCGAAGAAGCCACCACGCTGACCATCCGCCGCCCGACGCGCACCTGGGCTGGCTTGCGCAGTTTCGTCGCTGACGGTGATCTGCTCAGCGGTTTCGACCCGCAGGTACCGGGGCTGTTCTGGGTTGCTGCGCAGGGCGGTTACGGCATTCAGACGTCACCGGCGATGGGCCAGGCCAGTGCGGCGCTGGTGCGCGGCGAGCCGCTACCCGAGCACCTGCACGAATTCGGCCTGGACAGCGCCATGCTCTCCCCCGCTCGACTGACTTGATCGCATCGACTCATCCCAGAGATTGCGGCACACTCGCAGCGCCCCGGCACAAGGGGCGCTGACGCTGCCTGGAGCTCCACTGTCATGACTGCCCCCGAATTCGACCCGGCGCTGGATAACTTCCGCGCCATCGCCGACGCCATCGCTACGCTGTTCTTCCCTCATGCCGAGGTGGTGTTGCACGACCTGCGTACGCAGAAGGTCGACTACATCGCCAACAACCTGTCCAAGCGCGAGCTCGGCGACGACTCGTCGCTGGAAGACATGCTCAGCGAGGATGTCAGCGACAGGAACATCGGCCCGTACGAAAAGCTCAACTGGGACGGTCAGAAAATTCGCAGCCTGAGCACCGTGTTGCGCGACGGCGAAAGTCGTCCGCTGGCGGTGCTGTGCATCAACCTTAACATCTCATTGTTCGAAAACGCCAAAGCGGCGCTGGACCTGTTCCTGTCACCGAGCAAACTGATTCCGCAACCGGACTCACTGTTTCGTGATGACTGGCAGGAACGCATCAATACCTTCCTCCACGCCTGGCTGCGCGAGCGGCAGTTGAGCCTGAACCTGCTGACCCGCGATCACAAACGCGAACTGGTATTGGCGCTGCACGCCGAAGGAGCGTTCAAGGGCAAGAGCGCCTCGAACTATGTGGCCAATGTGCTGAACATGGGCCGGGCGACGGTGTACAAGCATTTGAAGGAATTGAAGGGCTGAAAATCAAAAGATCGCAGCCTCCGGCAGCTCCTACAGGAGAACGCATTCCCATGTAGGAGCTGCCGAAGGCTGCGATCTTTTTATCAGTCACCGTAGATATCGGCCTTGAAATACCTCTCGGAAATCTTCTGATACTCGCCGCTCGCACGAATCCCGTCGATGGCGCTGTTCAGCTGGCTGACCAGTTCGGCATTGCCCTTGCGCACCGCAATCCCGGCCCCCTCGCCGACGTACTTCGGATCCTTCAGCTCCGGCCCGACAAACGCATAACCCTGGCCGCGCGGCATCGACAGAAAGTCATTGAGCGGGATGGTGTCGGCGAAAATCGCATCGAGGCGCCCGGCCGCCAGGTCCATGTAGATCTCTTCGTTGTTACTGTAGCGCTTGACGTTGATGCCCTTGGGTTCGAACACCTCGGTGGCGAAACGATCGGTAGTGGTCGCGCGTTGCACACCGACGTTCTTGCCCTTGAGGCTGGCGTATTGATCGTCGACGCTGGCGCCCTCTTTCATCACCAGACGCGAAGAAGTGAAGTAATACTTGTGGCTGAAATCCACCGACTTCTTGCGATCTTCGTTGATGGTCATCGACGACAGCGCCATGTCGATCTTCTTCACTTTCAACGACGGAATCAGGCCGTCGAACTCACCCTCGACCCACACGCACTTGACCTTCATCTGCGCACACAGGGCATTGCCGATGTCGTAGTCGAAACCGACGATTTCACCTTTGTCGGTTTTCGAAGCGAACGGCGGGTAAGCGGCTTCGATGCCGATGCGCAGGGTTTTCTCGGCGGCGAAGGTGCTGGCGCAAGCCAACAGACTGAGGGCCAGACCGGTGATGAGGGGGAGTTTCTTCATGTTCGTTCTCTCGCGAAGTTGTGAAGAGCAGCGGAAAGACAGCGGTCTTTTTTGTACTTGTAAATCCATACTGGACTTAGATGTACCAATCGTCAATCAGGCAAAGAGAGAGGATTTTTGGTGTTTCGCAAGGCCCCGTCGCGAGCAAGCCCGCTCCTACGCTGGATCGGCGAACGACTCAGATCCAAGGTGGGAGCGGGCTTGCTCGCGAAGGCTTACGGGAGAACACCACAAGAATTACTGCTTCCAGCGATCCGCAGCCGCATGATCACTGTCGCGCCCTTCAACCCAGCGCGGGCCGTCGCTGGTGTTTTCTTTCTTCCAGAACGGTGCGCGGGTTTTCAGGTAGTCCATGACGAAGGCGCAGGCATCGAACGCGGCCTGGCGATGAGCGCTGGCGGCGCCGACGAAGACGATCGGCTCGCCCGGCTCCAGCGCGCCGATGCGGTGCAGCACTTCCAGTTTCAACAGCGGCCAGCGCTGCTCAGCTTCGACAGCGATCTTGCCGAGGGCTTTTTCGGTCATGCCCGGATAGTGCTCGAGAAACATCCCGGCCACGTCGCGGCCGTCGTTGAAGTCGCGTACATAACCGACAAAACTCACCACCGCGCCGACGCCGACATTAGCCGCATGCATCGCATTGACTTCAGCACCGGGATCAAACGGTGCCGCCTGCACGCGAATCACCATGGCTCAGCCTCCGGTCACGGTGGGGAAAAAAGCCACTTCGTCACCATCGACCACTGGCTCGTCGAGTTGGCAGAGATCTTCGTTGCGCGCGCACATCAGGTTCTGCTCGCTCATCACCTCGGCGCCATCACGTTGCGCCAGCAATGCGCGCACATCGTCGATGGTGTTGAAATCGCCTTCTACTTCCACCGAATCCACGCCCAGCGCTTCACGGTAACGGGCAAAAAACTTAACGGTCAGTTTCATGGCTGCTCCGCCTGGAAGTGGCCGCTTTTGCCGCCGACTTTTTCCAACAGACGCACGCTTTCGATGGTCATGCCACGATCGACGGCCTTGCACATGTCGTAAATGGTCAGGGCGGCAACGCTGGCGGCAGTAAGCGCTTCCATTTCGACGCCGGTCTGCCCGGACAACTTGCAGCGGGCGACGATGCGCACACTGTCATTACCCTCGGCGTTGAGTTCGACTTTCACACCCGTCAGCATCAGCGGATGGCACAGCGGAATCAGATCGCTGGTTTTCTTCGCCGCCTGAATCCCGGCAATGCGTGCCACGGCGAACACATCACCCTTGGGATGACCGCCGCTGACGATCATCTGCAGGGTTTCAGGAAGCATGCGCACCAGCGCTTGAGCGGTCGCTTCACGGAACGTCACGGCTTTTTCAGTGACGTCGACCATGTTGGCGCGACCTTGGGAATCGAGATGAGTCAGCACGGGATTACTCCTGATCAGGAGCGTGGATTGTAAACCTGTGGGTCAGATGTCTGCGAGCGCGATCACCGCCATTACGCAAATCCCTGTGGGAGCGGGCTTGCTCGCGAAAGCGGTGGATCAGTCACCTTTGATATTGCCTGACATACCGCTTTCGCGAGCAAGCCCGCTCCCACATTTTGATTTGCGTGGGCATAAAAAAACCGGGCAGCTTTCGGGGCCGCCCGGTTCGGGGGGAGGGATTACAAATGCGACTCTGCGTATTCAGCCAGAATCGAGCGAGGCACCCCTTGCAGGGTGATGTGCACACCGTTGGGGAAATCCTTGAAGCGTTCGGTCAGGTAGGTCAGCCCGGAGCTGGTCGCGGACAGGTAAGGCGTGTCGATCTGTGCCAGATTGCCCAGGCATACCACTTTGGAACCGGCGCCGGCACGAGTGATGATGGTTTTCATCTGGTGCGGCGTGAGGTTCTGGCATTCGTCGATCAGGATCAGGCTCTGCTGGAAGCTGCGCCCACGAATGTAGTTGAGCGATTTGAACTGCAGCGGCACTTTGCTGAGGATGTAGTCGACGCTGCCATGGGTGTTTTCGTCATCCATGTGCAAGGCTTCGAGGTTGTCGGTGATGGCGCCCAGCCAAGGCTCCATTTTTTCCGCTTCGGTGCCGGGCAGGAAACCGATTTCCTGGTCCAGGCCCTGCACGCTGCGGGTGGCGATGATGCGGCGATAACGTTTGCTGACCATGGTCTGCTCGATCGCCGCGGCCAGCGCCAGAATGGTTTTGCCGGAACCGGCGGCGCCGGACAGGTTGACCAGATGAATGTCCGGATCAAGCAGCGCGTACAGCGCCAGACTCTGATAGATGTCGCGCGGCTTCAGCCCCCACGCCTCCTGATGCAGCAGCGGTTCCTGATGCAGGTCGAGGATCAGCAGCCTGTCTTCCTGGATTTCCTTGATCCAGCCGACAAAGCCCTGCTCGTCAATGATGAACTCGTTGATGTGCACGGCCGGCAGGTTGTCGATCAGTTGCACCTGATGCCAGGTGCGGCCGTGGTCCTGCCGGGTTTCGACCTTGCTCACGCGGTCCCAGAAGGAGCCGGTCATGTTGTGGTAGCCGTTGGGCAGCAGGGATACGTCATCGACCAACTGGTCGGTGCTGTAGTCCTCGGCGTCGATGCCACAGGCGCGCGCCTTCAGGCGCATGTTGATGTCTTTGGTGACCAGCACTACCGGTTTCTGCGGGTCGCGGGTGTGCAGATCAATCAGTTGGTTGATGATTTTGTTGTCGTTCAGGTGCTCGGGCAGAATCAGGTTCGACTCGGCCTGCTTGCTCATCAGAATTGACAGCAAGCCCTTCGGCCCGCCCTTGCCGCGCTGGATCGGCACGCCCAGTTCGACGTCCTCGGGGGACGCATCGCCCAGGGTCTTGTCGATCAGGCGGATCGCCTGGCGGCATTCGGCGGCCACGCTGTGGTGGCCGCTCTTGAGCTTGTCCAGCTCCTCCAGCACGGTCATCGGGATGGCGACGTGGTGTTCTTCGAAATTCAGCAGGGCATTTGGATCGTGAATCAATACGTTGGTATCGAGTACATACAGGATTGGCTGGTTGGAGGAAGGGCTGCGTCCGTGATCATCCATACTCGGTCACCTTTGTGGGAGCCATTCGACGCAATACCTTGACAGTGCTGCGCCTCGAGGTGACTGCCGATTCATCCACGAGGGCCTGGATGAACTGCACACAGTAGGAGTCTGGGAAGACGCCACCTGTGTTGCAGGTTTCGGCGGTCTGTCTTCGTAATACTCCAAAACCGATGACATAAAAAAGCACTTTGACGGTTTTTTTAAGTTTATTTTGCAGAGTGACGAAAAGCCCTTGGCGGACTCCCCGGACACCGCTAAAGTCGGAAGTCCGCCTGCATCGAACCTCCTACAAAAATCACCCCAAGCCCAATGTTTTCGGGCCTTTCGTCTTTCTCAACGAAAGGCGTCCTGACAGTCTTCCCACCCAATGCCGCTCTGCGCAGTCTGGGTGATCAGCCACGGCAGCGACGTCTTCACTGCATCCTGTTTCATGTTGAAATTGATCACCCCGTGCCGCCACAGCAGCATCAGGGTCAACACCCGCTGCGCGCTTGCCGGGCCCTTGAGCTTGCCGGCACCGTCCTGGGCATCGATGTCCCACAGCGCTACTTGCAAGCCCTGGCTATTGAAGAAACCTTGTGCGTCACTGCGGCGCTGGCCATCCGGTGGACGGAACAGCGGCACGTAGTTTTCCGGCAACTTGTTCTTCACCAGATCGGCACTGCGTCGTACCGAATCCTGCCAGTCCTGCCAATGGCTGTGGGAGCGGAACTCCCAGCCCTGGACGCCAACGCACTGCCGGGAAAAGCTCGCCTGCAGACTGCTGACCGAACGGCCAGCGAGTCGTGCCTGAATATCCTTGCCCAGCACAAAGAACGTTGCGCTCAGATTGGACTTGCGCAGGTACTCGGTCAGCCAGTCGGTATTGTCCGGTTGCACGTTGGCGCCGCTGTCGAAGGTCAGCAGAAACAGTCGGTCGTGCATCTCGTCGCCGTTACGCTCGTAGTCGCCGAAACGATCGAACTCATTACTCGTTTGCGGTGACAGCGCGGCCTTGCGCATCAACTCGTCGAGGTACTGCAAATGGAAGATCCGGCTCGGCTCGGCCCACTTGGTGTAATAGCTGTCGTCGCTGACCACGAACTTGGCCGCTTGCTCACGCAGGGTCGGCAGGTCTTCGACGAGGAAGCAGAACGAGGCGTCCTGATCGCAGCTTTGCTGGGCGTAGTTGTAGTTGGCCAGCAAGCGCTGCCAGAGACGCTGGCGCAGCTGATTGACCGCATCGATATTGACCGTGCGCAGCCCCAGGCGCTGGGCCAGTGCGGCCTCGTCGATGGATTCGGTACCGAGCAGGCCGCGAGCGAACATGAGGATTTCCGCTCGCGATGCGACGTCGAACAGGGTCGGATTGCCGAGCTGCTCCGGCCAGGTTGTGCGATCCAGCGTCGCCGCCTCACCGGGCGCCGCCACGGCCCCGAAGCTCAGCAGCCACGCGGTAAACAAAAGAACAATGCGCAAAGGGATGTCTCCATAACAAAACCCGCGCGGCACTATAGCTGATCCTGTCCTATTCCCCTCAGCCACGGATGATCGTTCCCACGCTCTGCGTGGTAACGCCTCCCCGGACGCTCCGCGTCCGACGACTGTGACGCAGAGCGTCACGGGCTGCATTCCCACGCGGAGCGTGGGAACGACCATCGCCTGACACGCCCTCTTCGGGAGCAAGCCCCCTCCCACAATGGATTCGCGTTGAGCCATCGATCACCTATGGACTTGATAGCTGGAGTCAACCCGGACAACCCCCTAGAATCGCCCCCACGATTAAAGGAGACGACTTCATGCTGATGGTGATTTCCCCCGCCAAGACCCTCGACTATGAAACACCGCCGGCGACCCAACGCTTTACCCAGCCGCAGTACCTCGACCATTCGCAGGAACTGATCCAGCAACTGCGCGAACTGAGCCCGGCGCAGATCAGCGAGTTGATGCACGTGTCCGACAAGATCGGTGGCCTCAACGCCGCGCGTTTTGGCAGTTGGACACCCGCTTTCACCCCGGAAAACGCCAAGCAGGCCCTGCTCGCATTCAAGGGCGATGTGTACACCGGCCTGGACGCGCAGTCCTTCAGCGAAGCGCAATTCGATTACGCGCAAAAGCATCTGCGTATGCTCTCCGGCCTTTATGGACTGCTGCGCCCGCTGGACCTGATGCAACCTTATCGTCTGGAGATGGGCACCAAACTGGCCAACGTCCGTGGCAAGGATTTGTACGCGTTCTGGGGCACACGCATCAGCGAATGGCTGAATGAGGCGCTGGCTGAGCAAGGCGATGATGTGCTGCTCAATCTGGCTTCCAACGAGTACTTTTCTGCGGTCAAGCGCAGCGCGTTGAATGCGCGAATCATCAACACGGAGTTCAAGGATCAGAAAAACGGCCAATATAAAATCATCAGTTTCTATGCGAAGAAAGCACGGGGTCTGATGAGTCGTTTTGTGATTCAGGAGCGCATCAACGATCCCGTTCAGCTCAAGCAATTTGACGTGCAGGGCTATCACTACAGCGCCGAGCAATCGAAACCTGACAATCTTGTGTTTTTGCGCGACCACGCCCCGGAATAAAGCATGCCCAATGCACGACTCTTTCCATCCAGAGTCGTGCACCTCGCACGATGTCAGAAATCCTCCGCCACATTTCGCCAGTTTAATGGCGCCAAAAAAATACCCCTGTCTTTTCTAAGATTTCTTTCACTCGACACTCGTCAGTTTTTTCAGTAGTGGCACCTAAATTTTTTTGCAGTAGTGGCACAAAACTATCTAGCACGCTTTTAGCCCCAGAACTAAAGGGCGAAATAGCAAGTGCTATCAATTTGCATCCAGTGCCATCTTTATCAATATTTCAAAAAATTTCGGCTGGCACGATGAGCGGGCTGGAACTATGTCCAAATGCGTTGCTCATACCACCGGTAACGATTCTCGCCGAGTTTGTACGAGATAACTTACGCAGAGCTGATAGCCATGTAACCAAGTTGTCACAGCAACTTGCCTGAGTGACTAACGAGTCTCAAAACAATCGAAGGACAGGAGATACGCACCATTAATATCCCCTACAAAGGCCAAGGCCGCGCCCCTATAAACGTGCTCGCCTGAGCACCTAACTGCTTGATTTAACGGCTCCCTACCGGACGTCGGGCAGGCTACACGACAGCACTAGAGTCTTCCCGCACGGAAGATCGGCTGCATAACAGGGCAAGTCATAACAACAAGGCCTAGTTGCGCACATCTTGAGTGCACTTATTAGACACTCGGAACTTTGTATGCCTGCACACGGCATTGTGGCGCCTGTAAGCCGCACTTCCGAGTGCACTAGTGACCGCTGAACACCATTAACTCCGGCCTTCTAAGGCCTGATATATACAGAGGTAATTGCGATGCGCATCAGCATATTTGGTTTGGGTTACGTTGGCGCAGTATGTGCCGGTTGCCTGTCTGCACGGGGCCATGACGTAGTTGGCGTCGATGTTGCCAAAGACAAGATCGACATGATTAACGCCGGCAAATCGCCGATTGTTGAACCGGGCCTGGGCGAACTCCTGCAACAGGGTATCCAGACCGGTCGTCTGCGCGGCACGACCAACTTCGCCGAGGCGATTCGTGATACCGACCTGTCGATGATCTGCGTCGGCACGCCGAGCAAAAAGAACGGCGATCTGGAACTGAACTACATCGAGGCCGTGTGCCGCGAGATCG
Organism: Pseudomonas sp. TSRC2-2; assembly: GCF_049897785.1. Classification (NCBI taxonomy): domain Bacteria; kingdom Pseudomonadati; phylum Pseudomonadota; class Gammaproteobacteria; order Pseudomonadales; family Pseudomonadaceae; genus Pseudomonas; species Pseudomonas sp. TSRC2-2. The sequence goes on along the minus strand of NZ_JAFCWZ010000009.1, from coordinate 234,383 downwards.
GTTTCGTCCTGCGTGAAAAAACCACCCGTCACACCATCGTCGTGCGCAGCACCGTGCTGCCAGGCACCGTGGCCAACGTGGTCATCCCGATTCTGGAAGACTGCTCGGGCAAGAAAGCCGGCGTCGATTTCGGCGTTGCGGTCAACCCTGAATTCCTGCGTGAATCCACCGCCATTGCTGACTACGATCAGCCACCGATGACCGTTATCGGCGAGTTCGATACCGCGTCGGGCGACGTTCTGCAATCGCTGTACGAAGAACTCGACGCACCGATCATCCGCAAGGACATCGCCGTTGCCGAAATGATCAAGTACACCTGCAACGTCTGGCACGCGACCAAAGTGACCTTCGCCAACGAGATCGGCAACATCGCCAAAGCGGTCGGCGTCGATGGCCGGGAAGTGATGGAAGTGGTCTGCCAGGACAAGACCCTGAACCTGTCCCAGTACTACATGCGCCCAGGCTTCGCCTTCGGCGGCTCGTGCCTGCCAAAAGACGTCCGCGCCCTGACCTACCGCGCCGGTTCGCTGGACGTCGAAGCGCCGCTGCTCAACTCGCTGATGCGCAGTAACGAATCGCAAGTGCAGAACGCTTTCGACATCGTTGAAAGCCATGAAAAGCGCAAAGTCGCCCTGCTCGGTCTGAGCTTCAAGGCCGGCACCGACGACCTGCGCGAAAGCCCGCTGGTCGAACTGGCCGAAATGCTGATCGGCAAGGGTTACGACCTGAGCATCTACGACAGCAACGTCGAGTACGCCCGTGTTCACGGCGCTAACAAAGACTACATCGAGTCGAAAATCCCGCACGTATCGTCCCTGCTCAATTCGGACTTCGATTCGGTGATCGACAACTCCGACGTGATCATCCTCGGCAACCGCGACGAGAAATTCCGTTCGCTGGCTCAGGAAGCGCCGCAGGGCAAGCAAGTCATCGACCTGGTGGGCTTCATGTCCAAGGCCACCAGCGCCGGTAGCCGCACCGAAGGTATTTGCTGGTAACGCAGCGCCAAGCGACAAGCGTCGAGCTGCAAGTCAACGCGATTGGCTTGCAGCTTGAAGCTTGCAACTTGCGGCTTCCCTTACCTTCGGATGACGGTTATGACCAAGCTCAAACATTTTTTTCTGCAATCAGCCGGCTGGCTTTTTTATCTCAGTCTGCTGATGGGCCTGGCCTTGATGCTGCCCACGTCCACATTCGACTCCGAGTCGAAGGACTTCATTTTCCTGATTGGCGCCGTGGGTATCTGGCGCTACTCGATGGGTGCTACGCACTTTGTGCGCGGCATGATTTTTCTCTACATCGTCTACCCGCACCTGCGTCGCAAAGTACGCAAGCTGGGTAAAGCGGCCGACCCGTCGCATGTGTTTCTGATGGTCACCAGTTTCCGTATTGACGCGCTGACCACAGCGCAGGTCTACAGCTCGGTGATCCGCGAAGCCATCGATTGCGAACTGCCGACCACCATTGTCTGCTCGATCGTGGAAATGTCCGACGAGTTGCTGGTCAAGGCGCTGTGGGCGCGGATGAATCCGCCGGAGCGGGTCAAGCTCGACTTCGTGCGCATTCCCGGCACCGGCAAGCGCGATGGTCTGGCCTTCGGTTTCCGTGCAATCTCCCGTCACCTGCCGGACGACCGTGCAGTAGTGGCCGTGATCGACGGCGACACCGTGCTCGGCGAAGGCGTCGTGCGCAAGACCGTGCCGTGGTTCCAGCTGTTCGGCAACGTCGGCGGCCTGACCACCAACGAATTCTGCGAAGTGCGCGGCGGCTACATCATGAGCGAGTGGCACAAGCTGCGCTTCGCCCAGCGCCACATCAACATGTGCTCGATGGCATTGTCCAAGCGCGTACTGACCATGACCGGTCGTATGTCGGTGTTCAAAGCGTCCGTGGTGACCAACCCGGAATTCATCGCCGACGTTGAAAGCGACTCGCTGCAGCACTGGCGTCTGGGCCGCTTCAAGTTCCTGACCGGTGACGACAAGTCGAGCTGGTTCAGCCTGATGCGCCTGGGTTACGACACCTTCTACGTGCCGGACGCCGCGATCAACACCGTTGAGCACCCGCCGGAAAAGAGCTTCATCAAGGCCAGCCGCAAGCTGATGTTCCGCTGGTACGGCAACAACCTGCGCCAGAACTCGCGTGCACTGGGCCTGGGTATCCGTCGTCTCGGCGCGTTCACTTCGGTGGTGCTGTTCGACCAGCGTGTGTCGATGTGGACTTCCCTGCTCGGCCTGACCGTTGCACTGATTGCAAGCTTCAAGTACGGCACCGCGTTCATTCTGGTGTACCTGCTGTGGATCGGCATCACCCGCCTGATCCTGACGCTGTTGCTGTCGTGCTCCGGCCACCGCATCGGCCCTGCTTACCCGGCGATTCTGTATTACAACCAGATCGTTGGCGCCCTGGTGAAGATCTACGTGTTCTTCCGCCTCGACCAACAATCGTGGACTCGCCAGCCCACATCCCTGACCCGTGATCTCGCCAGCTTTCAACGTTGGTTCAACACCTGGTCGTCTCGGACCATGACCTTCTCCGCCGGCAGCATTTTTGTCGCCGTGCTGCTGATGATGGTCTGACCCGCTCCTATTGAATTAACAAGGAAATCGCCCCTATGAATACCGCCGTCAACGTCAACGTAGTGCATGAATCCGAAGCCCAGCGCCAGCACGCTCGCGTGAAAATCCCGGCCAAGCTGCGTTTCTTCGGCCCTGACCGGACTCCGGTCGAAGCGCGGGTATTGGACCTGTCGGCTGGCGGTCTGGCGTTCAACGCCGGGCAGATGCCGCTGACCATCGGCGAGGTGTACAAGGCGCGTCTGCAATTTGTCATCGACAACCTCGGCCTGGCCATGGACGTTGAACTGCAGGTGCGTTCCTTCGATCGCGCCACTGGCCGCGCCGGTTGCCAGTTCCAGAACCTCGAGCCGCAGGACATTTCCACCCTGCGCCACTTGATCACCTCGCACCTGGCCGGCGACATCGTCAGCATCGGCGAAGTGCTGGCGACCCTGCAGCGCGACAACTTCACCAAGGCGCGCAAGAACAAGAGCAACGACACCGGCATGACCGCGTTCGGCCGTCTGAAAGCCGTGACGTTCAGCGCCGGTATTTTCGCTGTTGGTCTGGTCGCAGCCGGTTTCATCTTCAAATCGGTGTACGGCATGTACTTCGTCAGCCACGCGCAGGCCGGTCTGGTCAGCGTGCCAGGAATGAACATCACCATGCCGCGTGACGGCACCGTGCAGAGCCTGGTCAAGTCCGACGGTGTTGCCGCCAAAGGCGCCCCGCTGGCGACTTTCAGCACCAGCATGCTCGACGTGCTCAAGGGTCATCTGGCCGAAGACCAACTGGCCCCGGCCAAGGTTGAAGAACTGTTCGGCAAGCAAATGACCGGCACCCTGACCTCGCCGTGCGACTGCACCGTGGCCCAGCAACTGGTCGCCGACGGTCAGTACGCGAGCAAGGGTGACGTGATCTTCCAATTGGTGCCGCGCAATACCCAGGCCACCGTTGATGCGCGCTTCTCCTATCGCCAGTTCGGCGATGTGCGTCCGGGTACGCCAGTGAGCTTCCAGATCGCCGGCGAAGACAAGACCCGCACCGGCAAGATCGTCAGCAGCACCAGCCTGAAGAGCGCCGACCTGTCCTCCGACATCCGCGTGCAGATCCAGCCTGACGAGCCGCTGGACAGCAGCTTCGCCGGCCGCCCGGTGGAAGTGAACAGCGACCGTGGCCCGAACCTGAACTGGCTGATCGACAAAGCCATGGCTGCCGGTCTTTAAGTCGAGGACATGCCTGTGACTACTCCAACTGTCTCGAACATGCCGCAGCCCTTGTGGGAGCGGGCTTGCTCGCGAATGCGGTTCAACATTCAAAATCAGTATGGGCTGACACACCGCCTTCGCGAGCAAGCCCGCTCTCACATGGGGCCTCTGTGTGCAGTTGCATTGGCAGTTTCTCTGGCCGGTTGCGCCGGGCTGCCCGATCAGCGTCTGGCCAATGAAGCACTCAAGCGTGGCGACACCGCCACCGCTGCGCAGAACTACCAGCAACTGGCCGACCTGGGCTACAGCGAGGCGCAAGTCGGCCTGGCCGATATCCAAGTCGACAGCCGCGACCCGGCACAAATGAAACAGGCCGAAGCGACCTATCGCGCAGCGGCCAGCGTTTCGCCGCGTGCCCAGGCCCGTCTTGGTCGTCTGCTGGTGGCCAAGCCGGGTTCCACCGAAGCCGAGCATCACGAAGCCGAAACCCTGCTGAAAAAAGCCGCCGCCAATGGCGAAGGCAACACGTTGATCCCGCTGGCGATGCTGTATCTGCAATACCCGCACAGCTTTCCGAACATCAACGCCCAGCAGCAGATCGATCAGTGGCGCAAATCCGGCTACCCGGAAGCCGGTCTGGCGCAGGTGCTGCTGTATCGCACCCAGGGCACTTACGACCAGCACCTGGATGACGTGGAAAAGATCTGCAAGGCCGCCCTCAACACCACCGACATCTGCTACGTCGAACTGGCCACCGTTTACCAGAAACGCGGCCAGCCGGAACAACAAGCCGAGTTGATCAAGCAGATGCAGGCCGGTTACAGCCGTGGCACCGTCACCGCACAGCGCGTTGATTCGGTCGCCCGTGTGCTGGCGGACTCGACCCTGGGCAAGACTGACGAGAAAACCGCGCAGTCGCTGCTCGAGCCGATCGCTCCGGGCTACCCGGCGGCGTGGGTCAGCCTCGCGCAACTGCTCTACGACTTCCCGGAACTGGGCGACGTCGATCAGATGATGAAGTACCTGGACAACGGCCGCGCCGCCGACCAGCCGCGCGCCGAACTGTTGTTGGGCAAGGTCTACTACGAAGGCAAACTGGTCCCGGCCGACGCGAAAGTCGCCGAGGAACATTTCCAGAAAGCCGTCGGTCGTGAAGTCGCCGCCGATTACTACCTCGGCCAGATCTATCGCCGTGGCTACCTGGGCAAGGTCTATCCGCAGAAGGCTCTCGACCACCTGCTGACCGCTGCGCGCAACGGCCAGAACAGTGCCGACTTCGCCATCGCCCAACTGTTCTCCCAAGGCAAGGGCACCAAGCCCGATCCGCTGAACGCTTACGTATTCAGCCAACTGGCCAAGGCCCAGAACACTCCGCAAGCCGACGAACTGGCAGCGACCCTCGAGGCGCAATTGCCGCCCGAGCGTCTGCCCGAAGCCCGCCGCCTGTTGCAACAGGAACAGGCCAGCCGTGGCGCCCTGAACTCGAACACGCTGCAACTGCACGCCCTGCAAGAAGAAGACGGCGAGGAAAAACTATGAAGCTGAACCCATTCGTGAAGGCCGGTATTGGCCTCACCTTCGCGCTGCTCTGGTCTTGCCCGACACTGGCTGCGATGACTGAAAGCAAGAACTTCGGTCTGGATGTCAAACTCACCGGCCAGTCCGAAGACGACCGTGACCTCGGCACCGCCGGTGGCGGCGACGTCAACGGCGTGGGCCTCGACCTGCGTCCGTGGATCTACGGCGAAAGCGGCGCGTGGAGCGCTTATGCGATGGGTCAGGCCGTAACCTCGACCGATATCATCGAGACCGACACCCTGCAGCAATCGGACGGCGAACAGACCACCGACAGCGGCGATCGCGAAACCAAGAAAAACTACCTGGCGATGCGTGAATTCTGGGTCGGCTACAGCGGCTTCACGCCCTACCCTGGCGAGATTCTCAAGTTCGGTCGTCAGCGTCTGCGCAATGACGATGGTCAATGGCGCGACACCAACATCGAAGCGTTGAACTGGACCTTCGACACTACCCTGCTGCGGGCCAATGCCGGTGTTGCCGAGCGCTTCAGCGAATACCGCACCGACCTGAAAGAGCTGGCGCCCAAAGACAAGGATCGCCTGCACGCCTACGCCGACGCCGCTTACCAGTGGACGCCGGGCCAGTGGGTCGGCATTCGCGGTCATCACACCCACGATGACGGCAAACTCGATTACGCCGAGCCGGGTGTTCCGCGCGACTCGCTGGACAAGACCGAGAACGGTGACATCACCTGGATCGGCCTGACCGCCGACAGCGACGCCTACAACTGGCGCAACACCAACACCGTCAACTACTGGGGCAGCATCACCGGCATGAGCGGCGACCGCGACACGGTCAACGCGCTGAATGCCGATGGCACGCGCCCGACACAAGCCAAACGCAGCGATGACATCAGCGGCTGGGCAGCCGATATCGGCGTGCGTCTGCGCCTCGATCCGCAATGGCAGGTCGGCGGTGCCTACGCCCGCGCCAGTGCCGATTACGAGCAGAACGGTCTGGAGAGCAACCGCTCCAACTACACCGGTACCCGCTCGCGCGTGCACCGTTTCGGTGAAGCGTTCCGTGGCGAAATGAACAACATGCAGACCGCCACCCTCTTCGGCTCATGGATGGTCAACGACGAGTACGACGCCAGCCTGATCTACCACAAGTTCTGGCGTGTCGACGGCAACAAGCCGGTCGGCAGCAACGGTATCAACGCGGTGGAAAACAACACCGACGACGTCACCGGCGCCATCCTCTCCAGCACCTCACTGCCGCTTGAAGATGGCAACAAGGACCTGGGTCAGGAAATGGACCTGGTCGTCACCAAGTACTTCAAGCAAGGCCTGTTGCCGGCGGCATTGAGCCAGTCGATCGACGAGCCTTCGGCACTGGTGCGTTTCCGTGGCGGTGTGTTCAAACCGGGCGATGCCTATGGCAGCCAGGTTGATTCGTACATGCACCGCGCATTCATCGACGTGATCTGGCGCTTCTGATGCAAACCGCCAAGGGAGTGCCCGACATGATCAGCACCAGAACAGGCTCACTCAGCCTGCTGGCCGGCGCGATGCTGCTGGCCAGCGCCGGCGCCTTCGCCAATGTTGAACCGGCGAAACCTGCGACCGTAGCCAAGGAACTGCAACAGGCCAAGACCTACACCGTCAGCAGCGCGCCAACCGACGCGCTGCAACTGGCCAAGCCGACACTGCCCGACCTTTCCGGCTTCACCGCCGAAGCCGCTGCCGCGAAGATCGTGCGCAGCAAGCCGGGCAAGATCAGCGTGCGCCGGATGATGCAGGAAAACGCCCTGAAGGACTTCATCGGCGGCGATAACAAGATGGCCGAATGGGTGGTGCGTCAGCACGGCATTCCGCAGGCGATCTTCATCGACGACGGCTACATGAACCTCAAGGATCTGGCGAAGAAACTGCCCAAGCAGTACTTCAGCGAGACCGCTCCGGGCGTGTACCTGGCTAAATTGCCGATCGTGGTCGGCGAGAAAGGCACCCTCGAAATCGACGGTCAGACCCAGGAACTGCGCCTGTCGCAAGAGGCCGGTTCGTTCCTGGTCAACGACGGCAAACTGTTCGTGCGTGACACCAAAGTCACTGGCTGGCGCGAGAAGGACAACGGCCCGGCAACCTTCCGTTCGCCGAAGGAATTCCGTCCGTTCCTGCTCGCCTGGGGTGGCACCGAGACCTACATCGTCAACAGCAAAATGGCCAGTTTCGGTTACGCCAACAGTAAGTCGTACGGGGTGAGTATTTCCCAGTACACGCCGAACATGGCGAAGGTGCTCAAGCGCCCGGAGCCGACCGGCTGGATCGTCGGCTCCGAGTTCTCGGACATGTGGTACGGCTTCTACTGCTACGAAACCAGCGACTTTGTGGTCAAGGGCAACACCTACAAAGACAACATCGTCTACGGCATCGACCCGCATGACCGTTCGCATCGGCTGATCATTGCCGAGAACACCGTGTACGGCACGAAGAAGAAGCACGGGATCATTATTTCCCGTGAGGTCAACGACAGCTTCATCTTCAACAACAAGAGTTTCGACAACAAGTTGTCGGGCCTGGTGATCGACCGGAACAGCATCAACAACATCATTGCCTACAACGAGATCTACAAGAACCACACCGACGGCATCACGCTCTATGAGTCTGCCGACAACCTGTTGTGGGGCAACAAGGTCATCAGCAACCGGCGCCACGGCATTCGTATTCGTAACAGCGTAAACATCCGCCTCTACGAAAACGTTGCCATGACCAACGGCCTGACCGGCATTTACGGCCACATCAAAGACCTGACCGACACCGACCGCGACATCAAGCTCGACCCGTTCGACGCGCAGGTCTCGCTGATCGTCGTCGGCGGCGAACTGGCGGCCAATGGCAGCGGCCCGCTGTCGATCGACTCGCCGTTGAGTGTCGAGCTGTATCGCGTGTCGATGCTGGCGCCGACCAAGTCCAGCGGCATCAGCTTCAACGGCATCCTCGGCGAGCGCCAGGATGAAATTCTCGATCTGTTGGTGCGCCAGCAGAAAGCCGTGCTGATCGACCCTGTCGAACGCCAGACCGAAATGCAGGACTGAGGATAATTTTTATGCACCCACACATGATCAAACTGCTCAGCCTCTCGGCCCTGACCCTCGGCATTCTCGCTGCCGGCAACGCCCGCGCCGACGCTGAAGGCGCAAGCGCCACGCCACCGAAGTTCACCGCCGAGCCATGCTGCAACCTGTGCCCGGCTGCCCATGACGCGAAGAACTACACCACGCGTTATCAGCAGAACTTCACCACGCTGGTGCAGGCTCAGGGCGACTGGCTGTTCCGTACCCAGGAAGACCTGCGCACCGAGTTCAACACCACACCGGCCGGCTACAAGCGCTTGCAGCAGTTGCACGATGCGTTCAAGAGCAAAGGCGTGGAACTTGTGATCGTTTACCAGCCGACCCGTGGCCTGGTGAACCGCAACAAGCTCAACCCGCAGGAAAAAGCCGCGTTCGATTACGAGAAAGCGCTGGGCAACTACAAGACCATGCTCGGCCGTTTCGCCAAGATGGGTTACGTGGTCCCGGATCTGTCGCCACTGACCAACGAATCGCTGCCGGACACCCTGCCCGCCCACGATTTCTACTTCCGTGGCGACCAGCACTGGACGCCGTACGGTGCCCAGCGCACGGCCAAAATTGTTGCCGAGAAGGTCAAGCAGATCCCGGCCTTTGCCGACATTCCCAAGCGTGAATTCGAGACCAAGCGCTCCGGACGCATGGGCAAGACCGGCACCCTGCACAACATGGCCGGGCAGCTGTGCGGCACCAGCTACGCGATCCAGTACATGGACCAGTTCACCACCGAGCCGAAAGGCGAAGCTGGCGACGGCGACCTGTTCGGCGACTCCGGCAATCCGCAGATCACTCTGGTCGGCACCTCGCACAGCGGCAAGAACTACAACTTCGCCGGTTTCCTCGAAGAAGCCATCGGCGCCGACATTCTCAACGTGGCCTTCCCCGGCGGCGGTTTCGAAGGTTCGATGCTGCAATATCTGGGCAGCGAAGAATTCCAGAAGACCCCGCCGAAGATTCTCATCTGGGAATTCTCGCCGCTGTATCGCCTCGACCAGGAAACCATCTATCGCCAGATGATGGCGCTGCTCGATAACGGCTGCGAAGGCAAAGACGCGCAGATGACCGGCAGCGCCACGCTGAAGCCGGGCAGCAAACAGGAACTGCTGGTCAACAGCAAGAACCTGAACCTGCAGAACGCCAACCATCAAGTCGACATCCGCTTCGCCGACACCTCGGTGAAAACCCTGCAAGCCACCCTCTGGTACATGAACGGTCGCCACGAGGACATCAAGATAGAGAAACCGGAAACCTCCGACACCGACGGTCGTTTCGCCTTTGAGCTGCGCACGGACGAAGACTGGGCCTCGCAAAATCTGCTGGCCGTTGAAGTCCAGGGCCCCGAAGCCGGTCCTGGCGCCGCGCCACAAAAAGTCGAAGCGAAAATCTGCAAACGCAACGTATTCCCGGGCGCCGGTCAACAGACCGCGCAGCTTGGGCAATGAGGTCTGCTATGCGAAATCGAACGATCAAACACCTGCTCGCGCCTTCCCTGCTGACCCTGGCGATGTTCGCCGGGGCGACTCAGGCCGCCGCGCCACTGCGTCCGCCACAGGGCTACTTCGCCCCGGTGGATAAATTCAAGAGCGGCGACAAAAGCGACGGTTGCGATGCGATGCCGGCGCCGTACACCGGCCCGCTGCAATTTCGCAGCAAATACGAAGGTTCGGACAAGGCCCGCGCGACACTGAACGTCAAGTCGGAACAAGCCTTTCGCGACACCACCAAAGACATCACCACGCTGGAACGCGGCACCGCCAAGCGCGTCATGCAGTTCATGCGCGACGGTCGTGCGGAGCAGCTCGAATGCACGCTCAACTGGCTGACCGCGTGGGCCAAGGCTGATGCGTTGATGTCCAAAGACTTCAACCACACCGGCAAGTCGATGCGCAAATGGGCGCTGGGCAGCATGGCGTCTTCGTACATTCGCCTGAAGTTCTCCGACTCGCATCCACTCGCGCAGCATCAGCAGGAAGCACAGTTGATCGAGGCGTGGTTCAGCAAAATGGCCGATCAGGTGGTCAGCGACTGGGACAACCTGCCGCTGGAAAAAACCAACAACCACTCGTACTGGGCCGCCTGGTCGGTGATGGCCACCGCCGTCGCCACCAACCGCCGCGACCTGTTCGACTGGGCCGTGAAGGAATACAAGGTCGGCGTCAATCAGGTCGATGCCGACGGTTTCCTGCCTAACGAACTCAAGCGCCAGCAACGCGCCCTCGCCTATCACAACTACGCCCTGCCGCCGCTGGCGATGATCGCCAGTTTCGCCCAGGTCAACGGTGTCGATCTGCGTCAGGAAAACAACGGCGCGCTCAAGCGTCTCGGTGATCGTGTGTTGTCCGGGGTGAAAGACCCGGATGAATTCGAGGAAAAGAACGGCAAAGAGCAGGACATGACCGATCTGAAAGAGGACATGAAATTCGCCTGGCTCGAACCGTTTTGCACGCTCTACACCTGCGCTCCTGATGTGATTGAGAAGAAGCGCGACATGCAACCGTTCAAGACTTTCCGTCTTGGCGGCGACCTGACCAAGGTCTACGACCCGTCGCATGAAAAGGGCAACAAAGGTTCGTAAGGCCAGACGCAAAACCCTGTAGGAGCTGCCGGAGGCTGCGATCTTTTGATCTGGCTTTTGAAGATCAGGATCAAAAGATCGCAGCCTCCCGCAGCTCCTACAGGGATCGGTGTCAGGTTTGAGATTTTTGAGTTGAACCTCCGGTTTTACGTGGGGGGTTTGGGGGGGCTTTGGCCCTTGACTGTTGGTTCAAACATGGAGAGATCGGGATGGTATTTTCATCCAACGTGTTCCTGTTTCTGTTCTTGCCGATCTTTCTCGGCTTGTACTACTTGAGCGGGCAACGCTATCGCAACCTGCTGCTGCTGATCGCCAGCTACGTGTTCTACGCCTGGTGGCGTGTGGACTTCCTCGCGCTGTTCGCAGCCGTCACGCTGTGGAACTACTGGATCGGCCTGAAAGTCGGTGCCGCCGGCGTCAGGACCAAACCGGCGCAACGCTGGCTGCTGCTCGGCGTGGCCGTCGACCTGTGCATCCTGGGCTACTTCAAGTACGCCAACTTCGGTGTCGACAGCATCAACGCGATGATGACGTCGGTGGGTCTTGAGCCGTTCATCCTCACGCACGTGCTGTTGCCGATCGGTATTTCGTTCTACATCTTCGAATCGATCAGCTACATCATCGACGTGTACCGTGGTGACACTCCGGCGACGCGCAACCTGATCGACTTCGCAGCGTTCGTGGCGATCTTCCCGCACCTGATTGCCGGCCCGGTGCTGCGCTTCCGCGACCTGGCCGACCAGTTCAACAACCGCACGCACACCCTCGACAAGTTCTCCGAGGGCTGCACGCGGTTCATGCAGGGTTTCATCAAGAAAGTCTTCATCGCCGACACCCTCGCGGTTGTTGCGGACCACTGCTTCGCCCTGCAAAACCCGACCACGGGTGATGCCTGGCTCGGTGCGCTGGCGTACACCGCGCAGCTGTACTTCGACTTCTCCGGTTACAGCGACATGGCCATCGGCCTGGGCTTGATGATGGGTTTCCGTTTCATGGAAAACTTCAAGCAGCCGTACATCAGCCAGTCGATCACCGAGTTCTGGCGCCGCTGGCACATCAGCCTGTCGACCTGGCTGCGTGACTACCTGTACATCACCCTCGGCGGTAACCGTAAAGGCACGCTGATGACCTATCGCAACCTGTTCCTGACCATGCTGCTCGGTGGTCTGTGGCACGGCGCGAACATCACCTACATCGTCTGGGGCGCCTGGCACGGCATGTGGCTGGCGATCGAAAAAGCGCTGGGCCTGAACACCTCACCGCGCAGCCTCAACCCGATCCGCTGGGCACTGACCTTCCTGCTGGTGGTAATGGGCTGGGTGATCTTCCGTGCCGAGAACCTGCACGTTGCCGGGCGTATGTATGGCGCAATGTTCAGCTTCGGTGACTGGTCGCTGTCGGAACTCAATCAGGCCAGCCTGACCGGTCTGCAAGTGGCGACTCTGGTGGTGGCTTACGTGACGCTGGCGTTCTTCGGCCTGCGTGACCTGTACACCAATCAGCCGCCAGCCAAGACCAAACCTGCGGTCAACGTCGAGGCCGATGGTCCTGCGACTGCGACGCCTGGAATGATCAAGGCAGCGCCTGGCGAAAACCCGGCGAGCATCCATGAACCTGGCTACACCGTCGGCGTCGAAGCCCAGGTGCAACCGGCCTACTGGACCGCGGACTGGTCGCGCTACGTGATGCGCGGGCTGATCCTGCTGCTGTTCATTGCCTCGATTCTCAAACTCTCGGCGCAAAGCTTCTCGCCGTTCCTTTACTTCCAGTTCTGAGGGATCTGACATGACCCGCTCATTACGCATCTTCTACATCGCCCTGTTCCTGGTGACACTGTTGGTCCTGGGTCTGTGGTCGATTCGCAGCTTCTTCGGCTTCAGCACCAACGCCGATGCGACGGTGCTCAACGGCCGCTGGACCAAGGCTGTGGAAACCCACTACGACGATGAATTTCCGATCAAGCGCCTGGGCACCAACCTTTGGGCCGCGCTGGATTTCAAACTGTTCAACGAAGGTCGTCCGGGCGTCGTGCTCGGCCGCGACCAGTGGCTGTACAGCGACGAGGAATTCAACCCGATCGTCAATGAAGAGCAGAACCTGCAAGGCAACTACGCGCTGGTCGAAGGCGTTCGCCAGACCCTGAAAGAAAAAGGCGTGAAACTGGTCATGGCGATCGTTCCAGCCAAGGTGCGTCTGTACCCGGAGCATCTGGATGAAGTGAAGCCTTCGAGCATTCACCAGAACCTGTATCAGGATTTCCACGCCCGTGTCGCGGCCGACAAGATCCTCGCCCCTGACCTGCTCGGCCCGTTGCAACAGGCCAAGCAGAACGGTGAGCAAGTGTTCCTGCGCACCGACACCCACTGGACTCCGGAAGGTGCCGAAATCGCCGCCAACACCCTGGCCAAAACCATTGCCGAGAAATTCCCGCTCAGCGGTGAGCCGCAGCGCTTCGTCACCACGCCAGCAGAGAAGGTCACGCACAAGGGCGATCTGCGTCTGTTCCTGCCGCTCGATCCGCTGTTCGAAAACATGATGCCGGCGCCTGAGCCACTGCTCAAACGCAACACCGTGGCCGCCGAGCAACCTGCCGGTGACGACGCCCTGTTCGCCAACAGCGAAGTACCGGTCGCACTGATCGGCACCAGCTACAGCGCCAACCCGAACTGGAACTTCGTTGGTGCGCTCAAACAAGCGCTGCACAGCGACGTGGTCAATTACGCCGAAGACGGCCATGGCCCGATTCTGCCGATGCTCAGCTACCTGAAAAGCGATGACTTCAAGAACAGCCCGCCACAAGTGCTGATCTGGGAGTTTCCTGAACGATATCTGCCTGTGAACAACGAAATCGGCGACGCCGACCCGCAGTGGGTCGCAGAGCTCAAACAAGCCGGCGCCCGCCAACAAAACGTAGCCATCAACACTAAATCCGAGACGCCCGATCGGGCGCAAAACTGAAAGAGAGGTACACCATGACTTTCACTACTACTCCTCGTCGTCTCGCTAAAAGCTTCGCTCTGGTCGCTGGCCTCAGCGTGCTTTCCGTCCCAGCCTTCGCCGGTGGCGACGCCGCGCTGTACGGCCCGACCGCACCGAAAGGCTCGACCTTCGTGCGTGTCTACAACGCCAGCAACGCTGAAGTCAGCGCCACTGTCGGCAGCACCAACCTGAGCGACATCGCGCCACTGGCCAGCAGCGATTTCAGCTTCATGCCGGGCGGCGACTACAGCGCCAAAGTCGGCAGCCAGACCCTGCCGGTGAAACTGGCTGGTGACCACTACTACACCCTGGTCAACAACGCTTCCGGCGCGCCACAACTGATCGAAGAGCCGCCGTTCAAGAACAAGCAGAAGTCCCTGGTTCGTGTACAGAACCTCAGCGACAAACCGCTGACCCTGAAGACCGCTGACGGCAAGACCGAAGTGGTGCCGAACGTGGCCGCCAAGGGCCGTGGCGAACGTGAAATCAACCCGGTGAAAGTCAGCCTGGCACTGTACGAAGGCGACAAGAAAGTCGGCGACGTGAAACCAGTCGCCCTGGAGCGCGGTGAGGCAGCGGTGCTGTACGTCACCGGCAACGGCAGCAACCTGTCGCCAGTCTGGGTGAAACGCCCAGTGTCGACTCGCTAACCAATTTTCCACAGAGACGCTGATCCCTGTAGGAGCTGTCGAGTGAAACGTGGCTGCGATCTTTTGATTTTGAAGATCAAGATCAACAGATCGCAGCCTTCGGCAGCTCCTACAGGTGACCCCACCCGCCTCTGGGTACGAGACAAAAACAAGAGTGAAACGACACAACGTTCGTTGCTCTAACCAAATTGATTTTATGGAGTAAACATTATGATTCCGGTGATCTTGTCAGGTGGTAGCGGTTCGCGTCTGTGGCCTCTTTCGCGCAAGCAATTCCCCAAGCAATTCCTCGCTCTGACCGGCGAACACACCCTGTTCCAACAAACCCTCGAACGCCTGGTGTTCGAAGGCATGGACACGCCGATCGTGGTCTGCAACAAAGAGCACCGTTTCATCGTCAACGAGCAACTGGCCGCTCGCAAACTCGAATGCCAGCGCATCCTGATGGAACCTTTTGGTCGCAACACCGCGCCGGCCGTGGCGCTGACCGCGATGATGCTGGTCAATGAAGGCCGTGACGAGTTGATGCTGGTGCTGCCGGCCGACCACGTGCTGGAAGATCAGAAAGCCCTGCAACGCGCCCTCGCCCTGGCCACCGTTGCCGCTGAAAATGGCGAAATGGTGCTGTTCGGCGTGCCGGCGACCAAACCGGAAACCGGTTACGGCTACATCAAATCCACGGGCGATTCGCTGCTGCCGGAAGGCGTCAGCCGCGTCTCGCACTTCGTCGAAAAACCTGACGTCAAGCGCGCCACCGAATACGTCGAGTCCGGCGGTTACTACTGGAACAGCGGCATGTTCCTGTTCCGCGCCAGCCGCTTCCTCGAAGAGCTGAAAAAGCACGATCCGGACATCTATGACACTTGCCTGTTGACCCTTGAGCGCAGCCAGCAGGATGCCGACACCGTCACTCTGGACGAAGCCACTTTCGCCTGCTGCCCGGACAACTCCATCGATTACTCGGTGATGGAAAAAACCCAGCGCGCCTGCGTCGTGCCACTGAGCGCCGGCTGGAGCGATGTCGGCTGCTGGTCGTCGCTGTGGGAAGTCAACGAGAAAGACGCCAACGGCAACGTCAGCAAAGGCGACGTGGTCATTCAGGACAGCAAGAACTGCATGATCCACGGCAACGGCAAACTGGTCTCGGTGATCGGTCTGGAAAACATCGTCGTGGTCGAAACCAAAGACGCCATGATGATCGCTCACAAGGACAAGGTTCAGGGCGTCAAGCAGATGGTCAACACGCTCAACGAGCAGGGCCGCAGCGAAACCCAGAACCATTGCGAAGTCTATCGTCCGTGGGGCTCCTACGATTCGGTGGACATGGGCGGGCGCTTCCAGGTCAAGCACATCTCGGTGAAGCCGGGCGCATGCCTGTCGCTGCAGATGCACCACCACCGCGCCGAACACTGGATCGTGGTCAGCGGCACCGCTGAAGTGACCTGCGACGAGAACGTGTTCCTGCTCACCGAAAACCAGTCGACCTACATCCCGATCGCCTCGGTGCATCGCCTGCGCAACCCGGGCAAGATCCCGCTGGAAATCATCGAAGTGCAATCGGGTTCGTACCTGGGTGAAGACGATATCGAACGCTTTGAAGATATCTACGGCCGCTCCACCCCGATCGAACGCGGCGTATCGGTGAAAACCATCGCGCAGTGATCGCTCGCTGAAACAAGAAGCCCTCGTCCAGCCCGTTGCGTCCCCTATCCGCAGCGGGTTGGGCGGGGGCTTTTTTTGTCCTGATTCTGTGTCGCCTGTAATGGCCTGCTCGCGAAAAGGCCGGGTCAGCTCCCCAAGTCCCGATGCCCATCGCCAACCTCCCCCACGCTTAGGTAGGATGCCTCTCTGTCTCTGCGAGGTTATCCGACATGTTCATCGGCATTCTGCTGGTCATCACCTGGCTGATCCTGCTGCTGCGCTACCCGGCCAAAGCGCTGCCGGTATCGGTGGCCGCTGCCATCGGCCTGGGCTTCGTGGCCATGTGGGTGGTGTGGCTGGACAATCGCGAGATCAAGCAACTGGCGCGTCTGGAACTGCGCATTGCCTACGCTCCCCAACACTGCCCGGCCGATCGTCCGCTGCAATTGAAAATGAACAACGGCAACGATGTGCCGCTGACCGAGCTGCGCTGGCGCATCGCCGCCTACGCGCCGGGCGATACGGTCAACCTGGCCGACAATCAATACACTACCCCTCGCTATCGTGGCCCCGGCGAACTGCAGGCCGGCGCGACCTGGGAAGATTGCCTGCCACTGCCGCCGCTGCGCCCCGGTTATCGCCCGCAAACCCTGGAGTTTCGCGCCGAGCACTTGCAGGGCAGTTTCTCTGACTGATCCCCTCCCCCTACTTTTTGCACAAGGAATGCGCCATGCCCGTTGCGTTGATTACCGGTTGTTCCAGCGGCATCGGCCGCGCCCTCGCCGATGCGTTCAAAGCAGCCGGCTACGAAGTCTGGGCCAGCGCACGCAAAACTGAAGACGTCGCTGCGCTCAGCGCCGCCGGTTTCACCGCGATTCAGCTGGACGTCAACAATGGCGCCGCGCTAGAGCAACTCGCCGAGCGCCTGAACCAGCAACACGGCGGCCTCGATGTGCTGATCAACAACGCCGGTTACGGCGCGATGGGGCCGTTGCTCGATGGCGGTGTCGCGGCCATGCAGCGCCAGTTCGAAACCAATGTGTTTTCGATCGTCGGTGTCACCCGCGCGCTGTTCCCGGTGCTGCGGCGGGCCAAAGGACTGGTCGTGAATATTGGCAGCGTGTCCGGTGTTTTGGTCACGCCCTTTGCCGGTGCCTATTGCGCGTCGAAAGCGGCGGTGCATGCCTTGAGCGATGCACTGCGCATGGAACTGGCACCGTTTGGCATTCGTGTGATGGAAGTGCAGCCGGGGGCGATTCAATCGAGTTTCGCCAGGAATGCCGGCCACGAGGCCGAGCAATTGATCAACGAGCAGTCGCCGTGGTTTGCGCTGCGTGAGGGCATTCGCGCACGGGCCAAGGCGTCGCAGGACAAACCGACGCCGGCAGTCGATTTTGCGGCTGTGTTGTTGAAGGCCGTACAGCAGAGCAAGCCGCCGCGGTTGATCCGCATTGGTAATGGCAGCCGGGCGTTGCCGTTGTTGGCGACATTGTTGCCCAAGGGTTTGCTGGAATCGACGTTGATGAAGCGCTTCGGTTTGCGTGGAAATCTTTGATTACAACCGATCAAATTGCCAAACGGATCAGTACCCGTAGAATGCGCGTCACTTGAAGCCTCCGATGCTTGAAGTAACCCCAATAGCGCAAGGAGTCGCTTGGGCAAGCATCGAAGCAAGGGAATTGCTGATCCTCTCCTCTCGCGACTGTTGCCGCCTGGAACAGTCGCTGCTTTGTTGACCTGCCTGACGCGAGCCCTGCATACACGCTTCAACTCAGATCAGGAAACAGCTTTTGAAACTCCTCCACGTATTGCCACTGGCACTGTTCACCTTGCTGGCTGGCTGCGCAACCAAAGAACCTTCCCTCAATGACACACTGCCCAGACTGACCCTGCAAAACGTGCTGCCGGTCGTTACCGCCAACGAGCACTGCAATGCGCAGATGGACAGCGATATTCTGTATGGCGTGGGCTACCAGCTATACGAAAACGGCGAGTACAAGGATGCCAAAACCTGCATGGTCATGGCCGCACCAAAGCACACTCGCGCGTTCTGCTACCTGTCGATGACTACCCGTTACGACAGCACCCTGAGCGCCAACCAACGTAACACTGAAGCCTTCAACTATATGGCATACGCGGCGATGCAGAACGACTGGTGTGCTGAGTATGGTATGTACGAGAGCTACAAATTCGGCACAGTCGGGGCCAAGAAAGATGTTGCGCTCGCCACTCGTTGGCTCGAGCGCTCCTCGCTGCACGGCTATGCCGAATCCCAACAGATATTGATCGAGCAATATGAGGAGCAGGGCAATCTGAGCGCCGCCTACGCCTGGACCAGAATCATGGCCAATGCCGAAGACACCACGGCTGGCGATGATCTGAAGGCCAAGATGAACGCCGCTCAGATCGCAGAAGGCGACAAGCTCTACAGCGAGCTCCTCACCCAGGTCACCAGCAAGAAAGCGTTGACCGAAGAAGCGCGTGAAGAAGACGTCGGCCGATACTCCGCCGATATCTACCAGAACTATCCGGATACCTTCAAAGGAATGTCGTCAGTCGAGCGTTACGACTATGTGAAGCAAACCATGCTGACGGCTATCAAACAGCCGTTCACCAAAAGCCGTGGCGACGTAATGAGCTACATCGTGATCAATCGCGCCGCTCAGCTGAAATTGCCTGACGCGAACATCGCGAATGACAAGCGAATCGTCTCGCTAATGGAAGATCAAGAGCTGTCGGTCGACGAAACCATCGAATCCGGATTACGGGTGGTCAGCAAGTTCTACTGATACATACCCAGCTGTGGTGAGGGAGCTTGTTCCCGCCGGGCGGCGCGGCGGCCCGCAAAAAGTGAGCGCTGCGCACTCAAGCGCGAGCAAGCGCCCTCGCCACAATAGCCTTATTGATACTCGCTATTGGATGTCGTCCTGCTTTACGACGACCGTACAAGTAATCCCCGCCGCCAGCAAAACGCCCTCTGGCACTTCATCAATGTGAATCCTTACCGGCACCCGCTGGGCCAACCGCACCCAGTTGAACGTCGGGTTCACATCGGCGATCAGCTCGCGGCTTTGCGGGTTGTCGCGGTCGTAAATACCGCGCGAAATACTTTCGACATGGCCCCTGAGCACTTCGCCGCTCATCAATTGCATGTCGGCTTTGTCACCGACTTTGACGTGAGGCAGTTTGGTCTCTTCGAAGAAGCCATATACCCAGAACGAGTTCATGTCGACCACCGCCATTTTGGCCTCGCCGATGCGCGCGTAGTCGCCGCGATGCACGTTGAGGTTGGTCACATAACCGTCTACCGCGGCGCGCACTTCGGTGCGTTTGAGGTTGAGCTCGGCCGCTTCCAGTTGCGCCTGGGCATGTTGGTAGTCGGCCAGCGCGGCGTCGGCGATGTTGCTGGCGTCGTCGCGGTTTTCCCTGGAGATCACCAGATTGTCGAGGTCGGCGCGGCGATGGGCGTTGAGCTTGCGCATCTCCCAGGTCGACTTGCGCGAAGCCACCAGCGACTGCGCCTGTTTGACCGCAATGCGATAGTGCTCGGGGTCAATGCGCATCAGCAGATCGCCCCTCTTGACCAACTGATTGTCACGCACCGGCACTTCGACCACTTCGCCGGTGACGTCGGCGGCGACGTTGATGATGTCGGCACGCACGCGGCCATCGCGGGTCCAGGGCGTGTTCATGTAGTGCTCCCACAAGGTGCGGCCGATCCACAGCGCCAGAGCCAGTACCAGCAGGGTCGCGAGCAGGCTGAAAAACTTTTTCATCAGAGCCTTCTATAGAGACAGAGAGTCAACGGTAGACAGTCAGCGCCATGGCGCCGAACAGACAGGTAAACAGGCTCAGACGCAGCAGCGCCGGGTGCCAGAAAAAGCGGTACAGATCGAACCCCGAGAGAAAACGGTCCAGCGCCCAGGCCAACCCCGCAGCGACAAAGAACATCAGGGTCATGGTCGGCATGTACACGCCGTGGAAGGCGATTTCACGAGGCATGGGCAAGTCCTTCGGAGCTGGCAGAAGCGAATTCGGCGAGCGGTGATTGCGGGTCGAGCAGCGAGGTGCGGATGAAGTGCAAATAGCTTTTCACCCGCCGCAACGCAGAGGTATCGAAGTGCGGCGCGAACGGCTCATCGGTGGCGGCGACGCGGCTGATCGCGTGATCGACCGCGACCAGTGCGCGCTCCAGATTGCTCGCGTTCGGCTGCAGGAACAGGCGCACCAGCGCGCGGCCCATCACCCGAATGGCCTGGCGCCACGGCTGCGATTCGGCATACGCCGGGTGTACCGGCAGGATCGCCTGCTCCTTGCGCAATTCGATGATCGCGTGGCCGACCTCAAGCACCACAAACATCCAGCGCAACAAGCGCTTCTGCACTTTGGGTTGTCCGGCGGCGAGGCCGTACGCCTGATGCAGCAGATCGCGGGTGCGGCTCTCGAAACGCGAGGCCAGGCCTTTGAGCTTGCCGCTGATCGCATAGACCACTTGCCCGCGCAGATCCTGCTCCAGCCGCTGCCATAACCAGCGGCTGTTCGGCGGCAGAATGATCGCCCCCGCCGCAGCACACACAAGCATGCCCATGACCATTGCGATGTAGTCGTTGATGAAGGTGTAGGGGTTGTAGATCGTGAGGTTGTCCGGCACTGAACCGGTACTGAAAAAAATCAGCAGGCCCAGACCCACCCCAGCGTATTGCGGCCGCGAAGCGAGGAACGAACCGAGCACGATCACTGGCGCAAGCATCACACAGAGCAAGGGGAAACCGTCGATCCACGGGAAGATGAAAAACATCTCGACGAAGCCGATCAACGCACCGAGAAAGGTCCCGCAGGCCATTTGGAATGCCATGCGTTTCGGGTTCGGCGTGGCGGCGGACAGGCCGACGGTGGCGGCGGCGATCAGGGTCATGGTCGCTCCGCTCGGCCACGCGGTGGCGACCCAGTAACTGCCCAGCACGACGAGGATGAACGAGGCGCGAATCCCCGAGGCTGCGGCCGCCCACCAGTTGGTTTGCGGCGTGAACGGCTCGTCCCAGCGTTCGCGTTCGTGGCGGTGATCGGCCAGGGACGCGTGAGTCTGCGCGTAGCTGTGCAGGTCATCGACGAAGCGATAGAGCAGTTCGTAAGCGGTGTGAAAATCCAGTTGTTCGGCGTCGCTTGGACCGGTTTCCTGAAAGATCCCGCGCAGGGTGCGCACCCGCGTCGGCAAGCCTTCCTTGTAGGTCGCGAGCGCGCTGGCCAAACGTGCAGCGTCGGGGCTGGTCAAGGCGCGACCGCTGAAGCCGTCGAGCACTTCGGCGAGGTCCTGCAAACCCGGTTTGATCGCTGCCACGACATGTTCTTCGCCATTGCCGCGCAGGCGTTCAAGCAACTGATGCAAGGCGTTGAAGCGCGTGGTGATGCCCATGAACTCACTGTTCAAACGACTCAGACGACCGTTGCGCCGGCGCATGTGCGGATCTTCGAACACGGTCACGCTGCGCAAGCCTTCCAGACCGACGGCTTCGGCAATGAAGCGCACGTTGCTGGCTTCGAACGCCTCGGCTTTGCTGCGCCCGCGCAGGCCGTCGGTGACGAACAGGGCGAACACACCGAAGCGCTGATACAAGGCGTTGCGCATCGCCGCACTGGCGGTCTGCGGCAGGATCGCGGCGCTGATCAGCGTCGAACAGACAATCCCCAGCGAGATCTCCAGCACTCGCCAGACTGCCGCCATAAAGGCGCCGTCGGGATGGGCCAGCGCCGGTAATCCGACCATCGCAGCGGTGTAACCGGCGAGGACAAAACCGTAGGCGCGAAAGTTGCGGCAACGCGCGGCACCGGCCGAGCAGATGCCGACCCAGATCGCCAGCGAGCCGAGAAACAGTTCAGTGTTCTGCGCGAACAAGGCGATCAGCGTGACCATCATCGCCGACCCGGCCAGCGTGCCAAGGAAACGATAGAAGCTCTTGGCAAACACCTGGCCGCTCTGCGGCTGCATGACGATGAACACGGTGATCATCGCCGTGCGCGGTTGCGGCAGTTCCAGACGCATGGCCAGCCACAGCGTGAGGAATGCGGCGAGCAACACCTTGAAGATATACACCCAGGTCACGCCATCGCTGCGTGCCCAGTCGAAAAAACCGCGACGCCATTCCAGGGAGTGGAGCCAGCGTATTGGGGCGGGCAAGGGAGTCATGAATTTTGCTCAGAAAAGTCGGCGTGACCCGGATCCTGTGGGAGCGGGCTTGCTCGCGAAGGCGTTTTCATAGTCAACATTGACGTCGACTGATCCGCCGCTTTCGCGGGCAAGCCCCCTCCCACATTGGGTCTTGCGTTCACCGTAAAAGGGCCGGGGTTTTCGGGACTGCGGTCTGTTCAGAAGTCGGCACGTCATCACCCGCACCGAGGCCACCGCCCAATGCCGTCACCAGCTCGGCATGCGCACTCAACCGCGCTGCCTGCACCTGCTGTTGCACTTGCTGTTGCTTGAACAGCAACGTCTGCGCATTCAGTACGTTGAGGTAATCGGTGAGCCCGCGTTGATAGGCGATCATTGCGATGTCGTAAGTCCTTTGCGCTGCGGCCACGGATTCGGCGGCGAAGTCCTGCTGCTTGTCCATCGACTCGCGGCGGATCAACTGATCGGAGATGTTCTTCAGTGCGTTGATCAGGGTCTGGTTGTAGTGCGCCACGGCGATGTCATAACCGGCCGCCGCTTCGCCCAATTCGCCACGCAGTCGACCGCCGTCGAAGATCGGCAACGAGATCGCCGGGCCGACGTTGTAGTTGAGTTTCTTGCCGGTCAAAAACTCCAGCGCCCCGCCGCCGGTAGCCATGTAGCCGAGGCTGCCGACCAGATCGACATTGGGGTAAAACCCGGCGTGGGCGACATCAATACCGCGCGCCTGCGCCGCCACCTGCCAGCGACTGGCGACCACGTCCGGGCGCTGGCCGAGCAGTTCGGCAGGCAACGCCGAGGGCAACTTCAACGGCGCCGCGAGGGACAACGTCGGCCGTCGCAGTTGCGCAGCCGCGCCCGGGCCTTTGCCGGCCAGCGCAGCGATCTGGTTACGGCTCAGGGCGATCTCTTCGTCCAGCGCATCGAGTTGGCGATGAGTCTCCGGCAGCGGCGTTTCGGCCTGGCTGACTTCGAAATGCGTGCCGATGCCGCCGCTCAGGCGTTTCTGCGCCAGATCAAGAATCTGCTGTTGCTGCTGGAGCGTCGCCGCGACGATGTCGCGCTGGGCGTAATGCAGCGACAACTCGATGTAGGCGCGGACCATGTTGTTCTGCAGTTCCAGTTGCGCCAGCCGTGCCTCGGCCACGCTCACATGCGCCATATCCACCGCCCGTTCGCTGGCATTGCGCTCGCGGCCCCAGAGGTCGAGGGCGTAGCTGAAGCCAAGCGCAGCGTTGTTGTCCCACGTGGTGGTGTTGGCCAGTTCGCCGGGGCCGTAGAACTGATCGGTCGGCCAATTGTGGCGCTTGAGGCTCGATTCGCCGCTTACCTGTAATGATTCGGCAGCTTCGGCTACACCTGCCATCGCCCTGGCCTGGCGCACCCGCGCGGCGGCCATGGCCATGCTCGGGCTGCCTTGCACGGCGAGGTCGATCCAGCGATCGAGTTGCGCATCGCCAAACGCCCGCCACCATTGTGCGCTGGGCCAGTGCGCGTCTTTGGCGGCCTCGGCAATGGCTGCATCGGTGGTCAGTGAATCGGCCGCAAGCGTCTCGCCGTAAGGGGCAATGCCTTGAGTAGAGATGCAGCCGCCGAGAGCCAGGGTTAAAGCCAGAACACTGAGCGGCAAAAGCGCTCTGTTGATGCGACGCGGCACAGCTGCGAATTCCTGAGAGAGGGATAGATCGAGGACCGTGTAGGTACTGCCGCAGGCTGCGATTTTTTGATCTTGATTCCCTTAAAACAAAATCAAAAGATCGCAGCCTTCGGCAGCTCCTACAGGGAACGGCGCAATTCTATGGAGCTGCCTTGACGGCGATAAGCTGGGATTTCTGTGAATCTTTGTTACGGTTAACGAGATAATCCCTTGGTCGGGGGTCTCAGCCCCTGAAACTTCGTGTCACAATTTGCCATCTCCCTTGAGAGCACCCCATGGACACTTTGCAAAACATGCGCGCCTTCAGTTGTGTTGCCGAAGCGGGCAGCTTTACCGCCGCCGCCGTGCAACTCGACACCACTACCGCGAACGTCTCGCGCGCGGTTTCCAACCTCGAAGCCCATCTGCAAACCCGTCTGCTCAATCGCACGACCCGGCGCATCGCCCTGACCGAGGCTGGCAAGCGCTACCTGTTGCGCTGTGAACAGATCCTCGCCTATGTCGAAGAAGCCGAAGCGGAAGCCAGCGATGCCCATGCACGCCCGGCCGGCCAGTTGAAAGTGCACACCATGACCGGCATCGGTCAGCATTTCGTCATCGACGCCATCGCCCGCTACCGCAAGACCCACCCCGACGTGACCTTCGACCTGACCCTGGCCAACCGCGTGCCGGACCTGCTCGATGAGGGCTATGACGTCTCGATCGTGCTGGCCAGCGAACTGCCCGATTCCGGCTTCGTCTCGCAACGCCTGGGCATCACCTACAGCATCGTCTGCGCCTCGCCGGCCTACGTGAAAGCCAACGGCGCCGCACAGAAACCCAGCGACCTGCTCAACCACGCCTGCCTGCGTCTGGTCAGCCCGGTGATCCCGCTGGAGAAATGGGCCTTCGACGGCCCGGACGGCCAGGAGACGGTCACCATCAACAGTTCGCCATTTCTGGTGAACTCCGCCGACGCCATGAAAACCGCGATCACCAGCGGCATGGGCGTCGGCGTGCTGCCGGTGTACGCCGCCATCGAAGGCCTGCGCAACGGCACCCTGGTGCGCGTGATGCCGAACTACCGCTCGCAGGAACTCAACCTCTACGCGATCTACCCGTCGCGCCAATATCTGGATGCGAAGATCAAGACCTGGGTGGAATATTTGCGCGGATCGTTGCCGGAGATACTGGCAGCGCATCAGGCGGAATTGGTCGCGTATGAATTGACCGGAAGCCTGGCCGGCGTTCGCGTTGCCACCTAAGTTTTAAACACTCGAAGGTTTCGTGTAGGAGCTGACGAGTGCAACGAGGCTGCGATCTTTTGATCCTGCTGTTTAAAAATCAAAAGATCGCAGCCTACGGCAGCTCCTACATGGTGGTGTTTTCACGGAAGTTTCCGACAGGTTTTGCAGGTTGTCCGTCGGACGTGCGCTGGCTAGGATCTGGCGGTTGCTGACGAATCAGCGACCGGGCTTGGTCGTCCGGGTTTAGAATGGCGCACATTTTTAAGCATGCTTAATGGCGAGCTGTGCGTGGGAGGGCCTCGGCCCTGCCGGGTTTCCATTCCCTGGTCGACCAACCCGCGTACGGTTCGCCACCCGATTGCTTGGTCGCAATCAGTGGCGAACTCCACTTCCCGAATGGAGTTTCACCATGTTCAAACCCACACCCAATCCCCCCGGATCAGAAAGCACCTCCCCCTACCAATCCCCCGACTCGAAAAAACTCCACGACGCCGCCGAGCGCGCGCTGGATCACTACCTCAAACCGTCCGCCACCGCGCAGCAAAGCCACAGACCCAGCACCATGTTCCAGGTAGCACCGGACCAGGACAACGAAAGCCTGCTGGCCCACGCCTGCGAATCGCTCGCGTCGGCGAGCATCATGAGCAGCGACATCGCCGCCTACATCGACAGCCCACAGCGGCACACGATATTGGCCATCCAGCAGGTGATCATGCTGGCGGAACTGGCAGTGAATCGGGTATTGGACAATTACGAAATCCACCAGCCCCCGACACGCAGCTGACCTTCCGGGAGCGAGCCCGACCGCGAGGGCTTCGGCACATTCAACATTCGAGGTGTCAGATAAACCGCTTTCGCGAGCAGGCTCGCTCCCACAGAAAAGCAAAAGCAAAAATCAAAAGATCGCAGCCTTCGGCAGCTCCTACAGTTGGATCGCGTGAATTCGATAGTAATTTGTTGACTAGCGGGCCGCCTTCGCGAGCCCGCTCCCACAGAAAGGCCAAGCAGCGCAGCTGCCCGCGGCGAAGCCGCCCCACTCAACAATGAGCGCAAGCTCGAGTGCTTTTGATCTTGATCCACGGGCGACGTCGGAAGGCTGAGTGGAGGGATTGATCCGGGTGTGGGAGCGCAGCGACCGTTCGACGAAGTCGAACACAGCGCAAGGAGGTGCAGCGGAGCAAGCCGTAGCCGCTACGCCCGGATCAATCCCGCAGCGAAGGAACCCGAGCCTGCGAGGGCCGAATGCAGGAGCTAGCGTTTTTTGCTTACTTTTTTACTGGGCCGGCATTCCGGGCGCTTGTAAAAAAGTAAGTCGCCGTCAGGGGAAACCGCCAGCCGCCGCACCGATACCATCGGATATGCACACCAGACAAACCAAGGCATGGTCGGCCCAGAGGCCGCCAAGACAACCTGAGCGAGAAAATGTTAGCGTGCTTGCAATCAAGCCCCGACGAGCTCAAATCCAATGAAAAAAACAGTCCTGGCCTTCAGCCGCATCACCCCGCCCATGATCGAGCGCCTGCAAGAAGAATTCGACGTCATCGTCCCCAACCCCAAGACCGGTGACATCAACGCCCAGTTCAACGAAGCCCTGCCCCACGCCCACGGCTTGATCGGCGTCGGTCGCAAACTCGGCAAAGCCCAACTGGAAAACGCAACAAAACTCGAAGTGGTCTCGAGCGTCTCGGTCGGCTACGACAACTACGACCTGGACTACTTCAACGAGCGCGGGATCATGCTCACCAACACCCCCGACGTGCTCACCGAAAGCACCGCCGACCTCGCCTTCGCCCTGATCATGAGCAGCGCCCGCCGCGTTGCCGAACTCGACGCCTGGACCAAGGCCGGCCAATGGCAAGCCAGCGTCGGGGCCCCGCTGTTCGGCAGTGATGTGCATGGCAAGACCCTGGGCATCGTCGGCATGGGCAACATCGGCGCCGCCGTTGCCCGCCGTGGCCGCTTCGGCTTCAACATGCCGATCATCTACAGCGGCAACAGCCGCAAGACCGAACTGGAAAAAGAACTCGGCGCGCAATTTCGCAGCCTTGAGCAACTGCTCGCCGAGGCCGACTTCGTCTGCCTGGTGGTGCCGCTCAGCGACAAGACCCGCCACCTCATCAGCCATCGCGAACTGGCACTGATGAAGCCTGGCGCCATCCTCGTCAATATCTCGCGCGGCCCGGTCGTCGACGAACCGGCGCTGATAGACGCCCTGCAAAACAACCGCATCCGTGGCGCCGGGCTGGACGTCTATGAGAAGGAACCGCTGGCCGAATCGCCGCTGTTCCAGTTGAAGAACGCCGTCACCCTGCCGCACATCGGCTCAGCCACCACCGAGACCCGCGAAGCCATGGCCAATCGCGCACTGGCCAACCTGCGCAGTGCCCTGCTTGGCGAACGGCCGCAGGATCTGGTCAACCCGCAAGTCTGGCGCGGCTGAAAAAAAGGGCCAGCGCACGGTTGCGCTGGCCCTTGATTACTCCTGATACATAACTCGCAACTGAACAACCCATCCCAACCCAGTAATTGCACTATAAGCTCTCGCCACCTATCAACTCATTGATGGGTTGCCATGGAGAGCATATTTTTTGAACACCCTGACCACCGATAAACTCATTCGTTACAGCAAAGTCATCCTGATGGCTTATATAAGTTTCTTCGGCGTGCTGGTGATAATTCATAACATCATCGACTATGAATCCAACTATAACTATGTCGCGCATATCCTGAGCATGGATACCACCACGGCCGGCGAAAACATCCTGTACCGCGCCATTGAATCGCCGATGATCCACCACCGGATCTACTGGTTCATCATCACCCTGGAAGTCATCTACACAGTGCTCTGCCTGATCGGCACGTACCAGTTATATCGCTACATTGATGCTTCGGCAGCGGCATTTCACGAAGCCAAGAAGTTTTCGATCATGGGCATACTGGTCGCCATCTTCATTTATTACGTGTGCCTGCAAACTGTCGGTGTCGAATGGTTTGACATGGACACTTCGCAATCATGGAATGCCAAAGACTGGGCAAGACATATTGTCGACTTCATTTTCCCGGTGATGATTTACATCAGCTTGAAAGTGGAGGGTTGAACAGCAGCGCTCGTTTATCAAGCCAACGTCCTTTGCCCGCCAGACAACAGCTTTTTCGGTTTACGGAACACCAATACGTTGCCCAGCATCACCAACACCAGCCCCACCAGTGCCGGCGTGGTCCATTGATAACCTTCGGCAAACGCCGACACGTTCAGCGCCACCACCGGGAACAGCACCGTGCAGTAAGCCGCGCGCTCCGGGCCCATGCGCCCGACCAGCGTCAGGTACGCGGTGAAGCCGATCACCGAGCCGGGAATCACCAGATACAGCAAAGCGCCGACATAACGCGGCGACCAGTCCATGTCGAAGGGTATGCCGTTGAGCAGACACCACACCGACAGCATCACCGCGCCATAAGCCATGCCCCAGGCATTGGTCGTCAGCGGCTTCAATCCCGCTTTCTGTTGCAGGCTTGAGAGCATATTGCCCGCCGAAAAACACAAGGTGCCGCACAACGCCAGACCAAGCCCCAGCAGCGTTTGCGGGCTGGCCTGATGCCCGGCCAATTGCGGCCAGAACAGCAGCCCCAGACCGAACAGCCCCAGCGCGCCGCCCATCAGCACATTGCGTGCGATGCGCTGGCCGAAGAACACCCGCGCATTGAGCGCGTTCCACAGCGTTGCAGTGGAAAACACCACCGCCACCAGTCCGCTGGGAATCCATTGGCTGGCCGTCAGAAAGCACATGAAGTTGACACAGAACAGGCACACCCCCTGAGCCACACAGATCAAGTGCCCACGGCGGTTCATCGGTTGCAGGCGCCGGCTGAGCAACAGCAGCGCAAACAACACCAATGCAGCCAGGCCGAAGCGGTAGACGATCGACACTGGAATTTCGACCACGCCCAATTGCCATTTCAAGGCAATCCAGGTGGTGCCCCAAATCAGCACGGTCAGCAGGTACAACGACAGGTTCATGGCAGGCACTCCTCAAACAGGTCTTGAGTGTCTGCCCGTGCGTCCTTCGACGCTTGCACAATCTTGCGCTTTTGTCTGGCTGCGGCTGGCAGCGCGCGGTCTACGGAGTAGGATGCAAGGCGTTGGAGAACCGCACATGGCCGCTATCGATACCCTGCAAGTGTTTCAAGCCCTCAATCGCTCGCCGAATGCACGTCTGGTGCACAGCGCCGAGCTCGGTGACGGCTTGTCTGCGGCTTTGTGGACCAACCACCACGATGCCCAGGAATATGAAGCGCCAAGTCATCACACGCTGTCCTGCTACATCGCCGGCGGCACCGGCACTTTTCGTCGTGGCCAGCCGGGCCGCAAGGGCGGGCCGGACAAGCTGTGCATCCTGCCGGCGGAACATGAGTCGGGCTGGGTGATCAACGGCGATATCCGTCTGGCGCACCTGTATCTCAGCGCCGAACAGTTCGCCCTCGGTTGCGTCACTTTGCTGGATCGCGAGCCGCGCGAGATGCAATTACGCGAACAGACCTTTCTTGAAGATCCTCAGCAGGCGCAGCGCTTCAGGCAATTGCTGAACCTGAACTGGCAAGAGCCGGCCGAGCGCTTGCTGACCAGCAGCCTCGCCCATGAGTTGATCAGCCACACGTTGCTCAGTCAGGTCGGTGCGCGTCAGGGCTTGCGCTTGAAGGGCGGACTGGCGCCGCATCAGCGGCGGCAACTGGTTGAGTACATCGACAACCAGTTGGCCGAACCGATCAGCCTGGGTCAACTGGCGGGGTTGTGTGCGCTCTCTGAATATCACTTTGCGCGGATGTTTCGCGCAAGCTTCGGACTGCCGCCGCACCAATATGTGCTGGCGCGGCGCTTGAACCGCGCACGGGAGCTGCTGCGCGGGACGGCGTTGCCGCTGGGCGAGATTGCGCTGGCCTGCGGGTTTGCCAGCGCCAGTCATTTCACTAATCGCTTCAAGCAGGTTCTGGGCGGGACACCGGGCGAATATCGACAGGCATTTTTGCGTTAGAGCCAAAATCTGTTTCACCGATACGGGCCTCTTCGCGAGCAAGCCCGCTCCCACATTTGCAATGCAGTCCCCTGTGGGAGCGGGCTTGCTCGCGAAGAACGATGACGCGGTTTGCGATCAGAACTCCAACGTGCTGGAGAAAGAAACCTGCCGCGAATCCCCCATCGACACAAAGAAGCGGCTCGCCGACGAGGTGTAATAGGTGCGATCAAACAGGTTCTTTACGTTCAACTGAAACTTGACCTTCTGCCCCTCGACCGTGGTGTCGTAAGTGGCAAACGCATCCGCCACGGTATAGCTCGGCAGATCAAAATCATTCACCGCGTTGCCGGCACGCTCGCCGACATAACGCGCGCCCGCCCCGACACGCAATTGGTCGCCGCCAAACACATTGCCGAAGTCATAGACCGCCGACAGCGAGCCGGAATTCTTCGCTACGTTCTGCAGGCGCTTGCCCTTGTATTGCGGGTCTTCGGTGACTTCGGCATCGGTGTAGGCGTAACTGCCGATCAGGTTCCAGTGCTCGCTGAGTTGCCCGCTCAGGTCAACTTCCAGCCCGCGTGAACGCACCTCGCCCGCCGCGCTGTAAATCGTCGTCGGGCCTTCGGAGTTGGCCACCAGCACGTTGCGTTTCTTGATGTCGAACAAGGCGATATTGCCGGTGATGCTGCCGGGCATATCCAGTCGCGCCCCCAACTCCCACGACTTGGCTTCTTCCGGCGCAATACTGCCGTCGAGCACGGTGCTGCTGCCGCTCAGCGGGGCGATGGTCGAATTGGGTTTGAAGGATTCGGTGTAGCTGCCGTAGAACGACACGGCGTTGGTGTAGCGATACACAAGCCCTGCGCGTGGCACCCACTTCTGGCCGTTGCTGTCGGTGTTGGCCTTGAACGGCACGCCTTTGCCAGCGTACTGGTCGTACTCCTGAAAACGTCCACCGGCGACGAGAATCCATTGCTCGTTGAGGTGAATCGAGTCCTGCAGGAACAGCGAATCGCTGCGCAGTTTATCGGTCTGTGCGCTGTCGGGCGCACTCACGGTGGTGCCCATCACTTCGCGGCCATACACCGGAGTGAGATAGCTGAAAGTGCTCAGGCTTTTCTGCCGGATCAGGTCCTCGCGGTAGATCTTGCGGTATTCGTCATCAACGCCGAACACCAGATCATGCTGCAGGCCCAGCACATTCATTTTGTCTTCGAGGCTGGCGGTGGTGAAACGATCGGTGCTGATCGCGTTCCGGGTGCCGTCCATGCTGCGGGTCAGTGTGCCTTTTTTCGTGTCGATCGCAGTCACGCGCACCTGGCTGGCGTCATAGGTTTCACGGTTCCAGCTGTAGCCGAAATGAGCCTTCCAGTCGTCGTTGAGTTCGTGATCGGCTTCAAAATGATAAAGATCCGAGCGCCCTTCCATGTCGTTGAACGGCTCGTCGAGACGCTCCTTGCGCGAGATATCCAGCGGATGGTTGGTGCGTGGATCAATCAAGGTGCCACGGTCGAACGGGGTGAGAAATTCGCGATGTTCGTAGGCGAACAACAGCTTGGTGCGCTCGCCGTACCAGGCCAGCGACGGTGCGATCAGCGTCTCGCGGTGGGTGCCGAAGTTGCGCCAGTAATCTTCGTCTTCATGATCGACAACCATGCGATAGGCGAAGCCGGAATCGCCCAGCGCGCCGGTGCTATCGAAGGCGCCACCGCTGCCGTTCTTGCCGTCTCCGTAGGTCGAACCGCGCACGGTCACGGCGTTGTACTGGGTCAGTTCGGGCTTCTTGCTGACCAGGTTGACCACACCGCCCGGGTCCTGAATCCCGTAGAGCAACGAGGCCGGGCCCTTGAGCACTTCGACGCGATCCACGGTCGCGTTCATGCCGCGGCCCTGCACCAGCGGCATGCCGTCGCGCATGATCGAGCCGTTGCGGTTGTCGCCGAAACCGCGAGTCATCACCGAATCCTGTGTACTGCCCAAGGTGTTGCCCTGGGTGATGCCGCTGACATTGGCCAGCGCATCATCGAGATTGCGCGGCGCCTGATCGCGAATGACCTGCGCCGGGATGACATTGACGGTCTGTGGAATCTCTTGCAGCGATGCCGATGAGCGCATCACCGAACTGGTGGCCGGCGGCTGATAACTCATTGATTCGTCGCGCGTGGACGTGATGGTGGTGGCGCCGAGATTGAGCGCGCCTTCGGTCGGCATCGGCTCCAGAGCCAACGTGTGGCTGTCAGTGCGGCGAAAGCTCAGGCCGGAGCTGCCGAGCAGGCGTTGCAGAGCCTGTTCGGCGCTCATCTGGCCGTTGACTGCCGGAGCATTGAGGCCGTAGGGCGCCTCATCGGTGTAGACCACGCTTTGCCCGGTCACGCGGCTGAAGTCGCTCAGGGCTTGCGGCAACGGTTTGGCGACGAGGGCAAATTTGAACTGCTGTTGCGCCTGAGTACTCACCGCTTCTGCCGCCAGCGCGATACTCATAGGCAGCGATGCCAAGGCGCAAACACTCAACGCCGACACGCTTAACCACTGTTTGACCGAACCGGATTTTGCCCTGGACTTCATTGCTCAATGACCTGTGTAGAACCGCAACGGATGCGAATGGCTCGCAGTTTCAGTCACTACACGGATGGGGCTCGGGGTTACCTCACCACAGAAACGAAAATAATTTTGAAGATCAAAACTTCGTCCGAAGGCTCGGGCCGCGTTCGGATGATCTTTTGCTTTGCCTCAGCGCAAAATAATCAACTGCCCCAACACCCGATGCTGCTCAAACCCCATCACCCCTTGCAGCGAATTGAGCACCGCTTGTGGATCCTTGCTCGGAAAACTGCCGCTGACCTTGCGCGCCGCAAGCGTATCGTTGAGCAGCAAAATTCGCCCCGGGTAATAGCGGCGCAGATCCTCGACGACATCGGCCAGCGTGGTCTTGTAGTAAGTCAGCCAACCCTGACGCCAGGCCAGTTGCGCCTCACTGTCCACGGCATGCAGTTTTTCCGCCGTGCCGTCGGCATAAGCAACCTGCTGGCCGGCCGTGAGAATCTGCTGTTGACCATGCTCGTGCGCCGTCACCGCGACACGTCCGGACAACACCGTCACTCGTGCGCCGTGAGGTTGCCGGCGCACTTCGAACTGCGTACCCAGCACCCGCGCCTCGCCCTGCTCCGCCGCCACCACAAACGGATCGCCAGTGTGGGTGACGCTGAAGAAAGCAGCGCCACGGATCAATTGCACGCGGCGTTGACCGTGGCTGAATTCAACAGCAATCGCGCTGTCGGCATCCAGCGTGACTTGCGACTGATCGGCCAGTTTCACCGTGCGGATTTCACCGGGCGCCGAGACATGATCGGCGCGCAGATCGTCGAGCCAGCGCTGCGCTTGCCAGCCCGTGCCAAGGCTGACCATCAGCAGCAGACACGCGGCCATCGCCAACGCTCCAGACCAACGCAACAACCGCGAACGACGCGGGGTATCCATCGCCTGCAAATACCCTTGCAACGCGAGGGCATCTTCACCGGCCAACGTGCGCGCCGGGGCTTCACTGAGTTCCCAGATCACCTGCGCCTGCGCATACGCCTGGGCATGAGCGGCGTCAGCGCGCAGCCATTCGCTGAAGGTCAGTTGATCGCCAGTACTCGGGCGATCGTGCAACAGGCTCAGCCAGGCCAGCGCGGCCTGCTCCTGGGCCGGTGTCGGTGTGATCGGATTGGATGGCTTCACGGTGCTTTCCCTGGCAGACGTGGCGCGGGATCGCGCAGGCTGGCCTTGCAGGCCTCGAGGGCGCGCATCATATGTTTTTCCACGGCACTTTGGGACAGCCCCATGGCCTTGGCGATGTCGGCGTACTTGCGCCCGTGAATGCGATTAAGCAGAAAAATCTGCCGGGTACGCTCGGGCAACGCGCGCAATGCCGCTTCGACATGGCGCAGATCATTGCCGGCTTCGAGTGCGGCCTGGGGTTCAGTGCCGTGGCTGTCGGGTTCGTCCGGCTGCCAGCCTTCGTTGACCCGCGCGCGCGTTCCTTCGCTGCGCAAATGATCGATGGCAATGTTGCCGGCGCAGCGCAGCAGATAAGTGCTGAGTTCTTCGACCTGCACCAGCGGCCTGCGCCAGAAGCGCAAAAACAGATCCTGAACCAGATCCGCCGCCGTCGCCCGGCAACCGACGCGCCGGTTCACCAGTGCTTCCATCTGCGCACGCTGGGACAGAAACACCTGGAGAAAATGCGCCCGCGCGCCACGTGCTTCGTCATCGCCCGATTCCGGCGGCAGACCGATCAACACTTCAGCACTGCGCCCATGCGGCAACCGGGCTGGCCAGCAGGCTCAACCCGGCCAATGCCAAGGCCAGACGCGGGCGATACGGCAGCAACAGCACCAGTGCCAAAGCGCTAAGCATCAGCACCGCGAACCAATCGACCAGACCGAAACTCCAGCCATTGGCCGCAACTGCCGCCCACAGCGACAGCGCCAGCAACAGCCATCCCGCCAACGCCGAACCGTGACGGCGGCGAGCCGACGGTTTGGCGCCGAGCAATTCGGCGTGATGGCGTGGCATCGACAGGCACAAAGCGCTGAAGCCGGCATAGCTGAGTAACAGCGCCAGCAGCATCAGCTGGCACCTTGTTCGACAGTGATCGGCCGAGGCGAAGAACTTGCTTTGCGAACGCTCACGCAATTGCCCGTACGCTGCATCTTGCGCGCAGCCCAGCCGAGGAAAATCCCTGTCGCAAGGCACGTCAGATCGAATCCGGCCAGTGCCCAGTCGCGCTGCATCAGGCTGGTGACAAGATTCCACGGCGTGGTCAGCGCATTGATCAGCGGCACCGCGATAAACAGCGCTGCGCCAAGCGTCAGCTGTTCGATCCAGGCCTTGCGTCCCCGACGCAACAGCGCGTGCACCACGGTCAGCGCCCAGGCCATGAAGAACGCATTCACTTCCCAATCGGCCCGCCCCGCCAGACTCACCGGCAACAGTCGATTGGCCAGAAAGAACACCGCCACCGCCGACACCAGCCCGGCCATGCTGGCGATATTCAGCACCTCGACCAGGCGCAATTCGAAGGGCAGCGCTGCGCTTTTTGCGTGCCTGAGCTGCCGTTTGCCCAGCCAGATCACCAGCCCGGTGCCGATCATTGCCGTGCCGGCCAGACCGCACATGAAATACAGCCAGCGCAACAGCGGTCCGGCGAAATGGCCCATGTGCAAGCCATAGAACGCGCCACCCACGGCCATCGCTGCTGGCTGTTCAGGTGTGCTGCCGACGAGATCTCCGGTGACACCATTGAAAGTCACCGCCCGGCCGAAATCATGCACCACGCGATCACCCGCGCGGGACAGCACCACCGTGGCACCGGCATCGCCCGGATTGCTCACCGACAGGCGCGCGGTGTGGCCGCCCGACCATTGCGCGCTGGCCTTGGCCAGCAAAGGCGCCATGGCAGTCAGCGGCGCGGCGAGATTAGCGCGCTCGGGTGTTTTAGAGGCGGGGAAGACTTCATCGTAGAACTTGCGCACGTCGCTCCCGTAAGAGGCGACGATGCTGGCGGGCATGACCATCGACATGAAAATCACCAGGCTGCTGTAGGTGATCATCAAGTGAAACGGCAGCACCAGCACGCCCACGGCGTTATGCCCGTCGAGCCAGGAACGCTGGCCCTTGCGCGGGCGGAAGGTGAAGAAGTCCTTGAAGATTTTCTTGTGGGTGATGATGCCGCTGATCAAAGCGACGAACATCACCATCGCAGCGATGGTCGCCAGCCAGCGCCCCCATGGATAAGGCATCTGCAACTGGAAGTGGAAACGGTAAAAGAACTCGCCGCCCATGCTTTCGCGGCCCTGTACTTCGGCGCCGGTCTGAGCGTCGAGGGTTCTGGATTCGAAACGACCGCGCTCGCCGGGTTTGCCCGGCGCCTGCTGCCAGCGCACCGTCAGGCCCGGATCGCGGGCATCGGGCAAATCGATCAGCCAGCGCGAGGCACCGGCGGCGTGTTGCTGCAGATAGTTTTGCGCCTGCGTCAGGCTCGCTTCGGCATCCAGCGGATGCGCAGCAATTTCCGGCTGCATCCAGTGGCTGATTTCATCTTTGAAGTAAGCAAGCGTTCCCGTGAGGAAAATCGCGAACAGCAACCAGCCGAACACCAGCCCGGCCCAGGTGTGCAGCCAGGCCATCGCCTGGCGAAAGCCCTCTTTCATGCCAGCCCCAGACCGCGTGCGGCACCGGAAATCGTGGCGAGAATCACGCTCGGCACCAGCAAGCCGACCCACGCCGACCACGCGCTGCGGCAGGCGAAACACCAGAGCACCGCGACCAGATAGACCACAAAGGACACCGTCATGCCGGTGACCACCGCTTCTGCGCGGTTCAGCGGCAGCCACAACGTCAGGGTGACACTGGCCAGCGCCGCGACCAGATAGCCGCCGAAAACCGCCGCCAGCACTCGGGAAGTGACGGCCAGACGATAGGACATGGGAAGGGTTGCGAGTTTGCCTTTCATGTTTCGACCCTGAAACGAAAAACGTTCGGCCGACAAGCCGAATCTACAGGCGAGCAATATTAATGATAAATATTCTCATACGCAAAAGCATCTGATTGCCGGGCACCGCCTCCAGCCCCTACAATGCGAACCGTTCTTGTTCTCTAACGCACGTTCTCTACGCAAGCATTGCGTCCGGAGTCATTTCGTTGCCGCCCGCCCATCCTGTAGAATCGCTCTATCACGCTCATCACAGCTGGCTCACCGGCTGGCTGCGGCGCAAGCTCGGCTGCCCGGACAGCGCGGCGGACCTGGCTCAGGACACGTTCATCAAGGTGCTGACCGCCCGCGAGCCACCGCTGATCATCGAACCGCGTGCCTTTCTCACCACGCTGGCCAAGCGCGTGCTGTTCAACCATTACCGGCGTCAGGATGTGGAACGCGCCTACCTCGAGACGCTGGCGCAAATGCCCGAGATGGTCGTGCCGTCGGAAGAGCACAAAGCGATCATCCTGCAGACGTTGATCGAACTCGATGAGCTGCTCGACGGCTTGCCGCGCCAGATCAAACGCGCTTTCCTGCTCGCCCAGGTCGATGGCCTGACTTATCCACAGATCGCCGCAGAACTGGGTATTTCGGTGGCTACGGTCAAACGCCATTTGAACAAGGCGGCCATGCGCTGCTATTTCGCTTTATGAATCGTGTGCCGGAATTCTCCGCGCAGGTCGCCGAACAGGCGGTGCACTGGCTGCTGGAAATGCAGCAGGGCACGCTGACGCAGCGCCAGCAACAGGCCTGGCAACAATGGCTGGATGCGCACAGCGAACACCGTAGGGCGTGGGAACACATGCAACGGGTCAACCAACGCTTGCGTGGTGTGTCATCGCCGTTAGCCCACGCGGCGTTGAACGGACCGAAGTCCGGCAGCCGCCGTCAGGCGCTGAAAATGTTGCTGATTCTCGGTGCCGGCTCAGCGGCGACCTGGGGCCTGCGCGAGCACACGCCGCTGCCGTCGCTGCTCGCCGACTACCGCACGCCGGTCGGGCAGCGGCGCGAGATCGCCTTGGGCGGTGCCGATTCGGTGCAGCTCAATACCGCCAGCTCGGTCGATGTCGATCGTGCGCAGCGGTTGATTCGCCTGCTCGAGGGCGAAATGCTGCTGAGCGCTGCGAGTCCGTTCGAAATACGCACGGCGCAAGGGCTGCTGAAAACCCACGGCGCACGCCTCAATGTGCGGCAGTTTGCCGATCGCACGCAGATCGCGCTGTTCGAAGGACGAGTCGAACTCACCGCCGAGCACCGCGCGCCTCTGCTACTGCCGGTCGCGCGGCAGCTGAGTTTCACTGCGAGCTCCGTCAGCGAGGCAACATCGCTGGATGCCAACAGCGGCGCCTGGACTGACGGCATGCTGGTCGCCGCGCACATGCGCTTGGGCGATTTCCTCCAAGAGCTTGGTCGCTACCGGCGCGGGCAGTTGAGGTGCGACAGCCAGGTCGCCGATCTGCTGATTTCCGGGACGTATCCGCTGGATGACAGCGAGCGAATTCTCGACCTGCTGCAGATCAGTCTGCCGGTCAGAGTGAAGCGTTTTACCCGTTATTGGGTGAGCGTCGAAGCGCGGGTTTAGAAAGCAAGATCAAAAAATCGCAGCCTTCGGCGGCTCCTGCATTTGCAATGCATTTTTTCTGTAGGAGCTGCCGAAGGCTGCGATCTTTTGATTCTGAAAAAATAAATGAGCCGTTTTTCAGATCTGGCGTGACAGAGAAGGAAAGCCACCTTGATTCCACCTTCTCAGGATCATCCCCATGCAGCCCACCCGTCTCACGCCACTGGCCCGCAGCCTGCGCAATCTGCTGCTCGGCGCCAGCCTGAGTTTCACCGCCCTGCCCGCCGCGCTGGGCGCCGAAGCCAGGGTTTATCACATCGCCCCGGCGTCACTTGAAACCGCGCTCAACCAGTTTGGCCGTGAAGCCGGCGTGCTGATCTCCTTCGGCTCGCAAGTCACCAGCGGTGTGCAGAGCCGGGGGCTGGAAGGCAACTACACCGCGCAACAAGGCCTCGATGCCTTGCTTGAAGGCACCGGCCTGCAGGCCCGCGCCGAAGGTGACAATGCCTTCAGCCTGCAACCACTGGGTGATGCGGCGCTGGAGTTGGGCACGTCGACCGTGGTCGGTGACTGGCTCGGCGATGCTGCGCAGATCAACGTTTTCGAACACCCCGGCGCGCGTGATGTGATCCGCCGCGAAGAGTTTGAACGCCAAGGCGCAACGCAGGCCCGCGATGTGCTCAACCGCATCCCCGGCGTCAATGCGCCGGAAAACAATGGCACCGGCAGCCATGACATGGCGCTGAATTTCGGCATTCGTGGTTTGAATCCGCGCCTGGCCGCGCGCTCGACCGTGCTGATGGACGGCATCCCGGTACCGTTTGCGCCGTATGGCCAGCCGCAGTTGTCGTTCGCGCCGATCAGCATGGGCAACATGGATGCCGTGGATGTGGTGCGCGGCGGCGGCGCGGTGCGTTACGGCCCGCAGAACGTCGGAGGTGTAGTCAACTTCGTGACTCGGGCGATTCCCGACGAGCCAACGGTCAAGGGTGGCTTGCAGACTGAAACCAGCCCATCGTCGAGCCACGACGGCTTCAAGACCAGCGCCAATCTGCTGGCCGGCGGTACCAACGCCAACGGTCTGGGCGGCGCTCTGTTGTACTCCGGCACCCGTGGTGGTGACTGGCGTGAACACAGCGATAGCGAAATCGACGACCTGATCCTTAAAGGCAAATACCAGCTCGACGAAGCCAACAGCTTCAACGCCATGGCCCAGTATTACGAAGGCAAGGCCGACATGCCCGGTGGTCTGAACGTCGCCGACTATGATGCCGATCCTTATCAGTCAACGCGGCCGAAAGACCAGTTCTGGGGGCGCCGGACGATGTTCAACTTCGGCTATCGCTATCAGGAGGATCGCCGCGAGTTCACCGCCAACACCTTCTTCACCAAGACCCTGCGCAGCGGTTATCTGGATCAGGGCACCTTCCTTTCGCTGTCGCCGCGCGAGTACTGGGTACGTGGGCTGGAAACCCGTTTCGCCCAAGGCTTCGACCTGGGCTCGAGCAGCCACGAAGTCGGCGTCGGCTACCGTTACATCAATGAGGCCGGCCACGAACTGCGCTATCGCACGCCGATCAGCGCCAACGAATATCCGACCACCAGCAGCCGCAACGACCGTGACACCCGAGGCGGCACCGAGGCCAACGCGTTCTTCGTCGACGACCGCATCGACATCGGCAAATGGACCGTCACCCCGGGCATACGCTACGAGATGATCGAGTCGCAGCAGACCAACAATTTGACCAACGTCAAATACAAGGGCGACTACAACACCGCACTGCCGGCGCTCAACGTGCTCTATCACCTGACCGACAGCTGGAATCTGTACGCCAACACCGAGGGCTCGTTCGGCAGCGTGCAATACAGTCAGATGCCCAACCGGGTGAGCAGCGGCGAAGTAAAACCGGAAAAGGCCCGCACCTGGGAGCTCGGCACGCGATATGACAGCGGCGCCCTGCGCGCGGAAATCGGCGCGTTCCTGATCAACTTCGACAACCAGTACGAAAGCAACCAGACCAATGACTCGGTGATTGCCCGCGGCGAAACCCGTCACCAGGGCATCGAGACCCGCGTCAACTACGCTTTGGATGACCTGAATCCAGCGCTCGCCGGTTTCGATGTTTACGCCAGTTATGCGTATGTGGACGCAACCATCCGCGAGGACGGGCCGAACAAAGGCAACCGCGTGCCGTTTTCTTCCAAACACAAAGGCACGATTGGCGTCGGTTATACCGAAGGGCCATGGAAGCTGAATCTGGACAGCAGCTTCCAGAGCGACCAGTTTGCCGACAACGCCAATACCTCGAAGGAAAGTGCCGATGGCAGCACCGGCAAGATCCCCGGTTACATGCTGTTCAGCAGCCGCGCCGGTTATGACTTCGGGCCGCAACTGTCGGATTTGAATGTAGCGGTGGGGATAAAGAACATTTTCAACACGCAGTACTTCACGCGCTCGTTCGATGACAACAACAAGGGCAAGTACGTGGGAGAGCCGCGGACGGTTTACCTGCAGACTTCGGTGGCGTTTTGAAGAAGTTTTGAAATCCCCCCACGTCGCGTAAAAAAAACGGGCCTGCATCAGCAGGCCCGTTCTCCTTGTGACTTGTGAAATCAGCGCATCAACTGTTGATCGCTGCCTGTTCGTTCTCGTCGAATTCCTCTGCCAACAGTTTGTCATTGGCTTTGCCGGTAAATGGCACTACGGCGGCGCGTGGTTTACCTCGCAGTTTGCCGAACAGGTGATCCAGTTTGTGCTCGAGTTTCTCGGCAGCACCGTCGATCGCCTGTTCCAGCGAATCGGCTTTGTGGGTCACGGAAATCGGTTGGTGGCCTTTTGGCCGCGCTTCCAGTTGGCAGCGCAAGTCATGGGGACCTGGTTTCTCGCCGTTCTCGTCGCTCAGGTGGACTTCGACACGGGTCAGGTCTTCTTCATAACGGTCGAGCGTGCTCTCAATAGTTGTACGTACCCACTCCTCCAGTCGCTTACTGCTTTGAATATGGTTATCGCTGTTGACTTGGATTTGCATAGTTCATCCCTTATTTCAGCTAGCTCGCTGGAGGCCGTGAGTTGAATTTCCTGACCTCCTGGTTACAACAATCGGCCCGACCGTCGAACATTTCAACCCCTGAAAAAAGAAAAATATTCATTCGCAAAAAAAGCCGGACAACCAAGCGAAGCGCTGTTAATGTCGGGAGTTGATTCGCCTCGCCTGTTGGCAAAATCTGCTCACAATTGCCCGTCGTTCAGCGGGTGCAGACCGCGAAAAATCCCCGCCTCCTCCACCAGCCAATCATGCACAGCGCGCACGCCCGGATGGCTCAATGCCCCCGGCGCATAGAGCAGCACGTAGCGTTTATGGTTGGGCACCGACAAGCCGAACGGCACAATCAACGTGCCGCGCTCCAGCTCATCGTTGAGCAACGTGCGCCGGGCAATCGCCACGCCCATGCCGGCAATCGCCGCTTCGATGGTCAGGTGATTGCGATTGAAGGTATGTCCGCGTCGCACATCGGCGCCTTCGAAGCCGATCGCATTCAAATAAAACTCCCATTCCGCGTATTCGTAACTGCCACGCCAGGCGGTGATGTCGTGCAGCAGCGGGAAATGCACCAGATCCGCCGGCCCGTGCAGTGGCGGCCGCCCGCGCAGCAAGCCTGGTGCGCACACCGGGAAAATCTGCTCGTCGAGCAAGGCTGTGGATAACAATCCAGGGTAGCTGCCATCGTTGAGGTCGATGGCCAGATCGAAATCGCCCTCATGCAGCGGCACGCTGCTGTCCTCGGCCACCAGGCGCAACTGGATGTCCGGAAAGCGTTGCTGCAAGCGCGGCAGGCGCGGAGTCAGCCACTTGCCGAGAAACGAGGGGATCGAGCGCAACCGTAACGTCCCGCTGATCATCCCGGCGTCCAGTCGGCGCAATTCGGCGTCGATGCTGCCATACGCTTCATTGACGGTAATCGCCAGCCGCTGCCCTTCTGCGCTCAACTCAACGCCGCGCGCGCGCCGATGAAACAGGCGAAAGCCGAGGCGCTCTTCCAGTTGGCGAATCTGCTGGCTGACCGCGCCTGGGGTGATGTGCAGCTCTTCGGCACAACGGGTGAACGACAAGTGCCGCGCGGCACAGGCAAATACCTGCAGCCAGACGTAGGTCTGAGCATGCAATTGACGATTCATTGTTTAGTCCTGCTAAAGGCTTTCTTAGGAGGTTTCGTTGGTCACCTCGAACGGAGGCAGGCAGTATCGCCGACATTGCGCTTGTCCGACAAAAAATGGCAGCGATTCCTACTCCATTGCTTGTAAGGGTTTAGCATGGCTATCAGTGTTTTCGATCTATTCAAAGTGGGCATCGGCCCGTCCAGTTCCCATACCGTCGGTCCGATGCGTGCAGCGGCGACATTTGCCCAGGCCCTGATCGATCAGCATCTGCTCAATGACGTGCGACGAGTGGAAATCCGTCTATACGGCTCGCTGTCGGCCACCGGTGTTGGCCACGCCACCGACCGCGCGACGGTCATGGGCCTGATGGGCGAGTGGCCGGACAGCATCGATCCTTCGACCATCGATCCACGCATCCAGCAATTACGCGAAACCGGGCAATTGTCGCTTGCCGGTCAGCGTTCGATCGCTTTCGACTGGCAGAACGATCTGCTGCTGCTCGACGAAAGCCTGCCCTATCACCCCAACGCCATGTCGCTGACGGCCTTTGGCGAAAGCGCCGAGCTGTTCGCGCAAACCTAT
Organism: Pseudomonas sp. TSRC2-2; assembly: GCF_049897785.1. Taxonomy (NCBI): domain Bacteria; kingdom Pseudomonadati; phylum Pseudomonadota; class Gammaproteobacteria; order Pseudomonadales; family Pseudomonadaceae; genus Pseudomonas; species Pseudomonas sp. TSRC2-2. Next base: position 191,238 of record NZ_JAFCWZ010000009.1, on the reverse strand, counting down.
TACTCGGTGGGGGGCGGTTTCATCGTCGAAGCGGCTGAAGCCGAATCTGGCGCGGCGCCGGCGAGCGACGTGGTGTTGCCGTACGATTTTTCCAGCGCCGCCGAACTGCTCGCCCTGTGCAAACAACACAATCTGCGCGTATCCGAACTGATGATGGCCAACGAGCGCGCCTGGCGCAGCGACGCCGAGATCCGTCAGGGCCTGTTGCACATCTGGTCGGTGATGCGCGAGTGCGTCGAACAAGGCCTGCGCCACGAAGGCATCCTGCCCGGCGGGCTGAAAGTGCCACGCCGCGCAGCGAAACTGCACCGCAGTCTGCTCGAAATCGGCAAACCGAATGTGATCAGTTCAACCCTGTCGGCAATGGAGTGGGTCAACCTGTTCGCTCTCGCCGTCAACGAAGAAAACGCCGCCGGCGGGCGCATGGTCACCGCGCCGACCAACGGTGCCGCCGGAATCATTCCGGCCGTTTTGCATTACTACATGAAATTCAATCCGGACGCGTCTGACGATGACGTCGTCGCGTTCTTTCTCGGCGCAGCCGCCGTCGGCATTCTGTGCAAGAAAAACGCCTCCATCTCCGGCGCCGAAGTTGGCTGTCAGGGCGAAGTTGGTTCGGCTTGCGCAATGGCCGCCGCCGGCCTGGCCGACGTCCTCGGCGCGACACCTGAGCAACTGGAAAACGCCGCTGAGATAGGCCTGGAACACAACCTCGGCCTGACCTGCGATCCGGTCGGCGGTCTGGTGCAAGTGCCGTGCATCGAGCGCAACGCCATCGCTGCGGTGAAGGCGATCAACGCCACACAAATGGCCCTGCGCGGCGACGGCAACCACTTCATTTCCCTTGACCGGGTGATCCGCACCATGCGTGACACCGGCGCCGACATGCATGACAAATACAAGGAAACGTCGCGGGGCGGGCTGGCGGTGAATTGGGTGGAATGCTGATCCGCCTGATTGCACCGTCCGCGATCATCGACTCATTCCTGCCCTGAAAACGCGCCATAAAAAACGGCGAGCCCGAAAGCTCGCCGTTTTTTATGGCGTGTTTATTGTTCGACAATTTTTCCGGCATGTCCCTTGCTACATCGCCCTTGAGGCAAACGGAGATTGCGAACCTCAGCGAACGAGATGCCAGTGGTCTGGTGTTGCGAACCAAATCGGATCATGGCCGGTCAACAACTGCACGTTCAATCAGGCGGTGACGCATCATGGACAACCCATTTCAAATCATTACCGATGCCTTCGCGCCGGACTATCAGATCAATCTGAGCATTCAGGGGCTGGACGGCAGCATCATGCTGACCCTGTCCAACGCCGGCCGCATTGTGGCCAAACGCATGATCAGCGCCGAACAGCGCAACGATCCCGAGCGTTTGAAACGCCTGGTGCAAAGCATCCAGTTCGGCATCGCCATCGAACAGGGCCACAGCGCCATGTCGATCCTCGAAGCCATGACCAGCGGCGCCGGGCTGACCCCGCCACCGCCACGCGTCAAAGGCCAGCCCGGCCAGGCGGCGGGCCTTTAAAGCTCGCCCTTTTCCACTTCTGGATGCTCGCCGGAACCCGTGCCGATCTTGCGCTGCGGGTTCTCGATCTTCACCGAGGGGAATTGCGACGAAGCGTAACGCACCACCAGAATCGCGAACGCCAGCAACAGGATGCCGCCGCACAGGTAGATGATGCCCATGTCCGGCGGGTTGTGGTGTGAGACATTGGAAATCAGCAGCCGCGTCAGCGCAGTGATCGCCACGTAGATCAGAAAGCGCACCGGCATGTGGTTGGTCTTGAAATAAATCCCGACCATCGCGCCCAGTTCCAGATAGATGAACAGCAACAGGATGTCATCAATCTTGATGTGCCCGACTTCGAGCATCCCGAGAAACTCCATCACCGCCGCCCACGCCGTCACCGCGCCAATGGCGAAAAGCGCCAGGTAGTGAAAGGTCTCGACGAACAGGTTGCCCAGGGACTCGGCCAGTTGATGCACGTTACGCCGCAGTTTCTCGGCCCAGTTGATTTTCACGATGAGTTTCCTTAGCCCGTTTCGGGCGGATGATGCGTATCGCACGTGACGTTTTTGCGCGCGCGCCTTGTTGCAATGAGTTTCATGCAGGTTCAGGGCCACGCATCATGGCGATCCGCCGCAAATCCCGCGCCGTGGCGTTTGGTCGCAGGCTCGCCGCTTTGCACACATAGCTGTGGGAGCACATCTGCTCGCGAATGGCAGCGACAAGGCCCCCTGACAAACGCCAAATCCGGTCTACATTGAAAAGCCACTACCCATGGCGCAGGGATTCGCTTATCCTTTTCGCTGTATATGGATACAGTAGTCGTCAAGACAACTTAACGTGAAGGCATGTGAGGTGGTGAATGGCCGTCGAAGTGGTATACCGCAGCAGCCGAGATCTGGAGCGCTTGTTCATGGATAAAGCCGAAGCTGATCGTCATGACAAAATGCTCGAACTGGCCGAATATCTGGCCGATGTGCTGCAAAAAGCCGTTCCGTCCCTGACCGAACAGCAAGTCGAAGAAGCCGGGATCTACATGGCGAAGAATCGCGATGTGTTCGCCCGGGCGTTCAAGAGCCAGCCCGATGCGTTGGCGGAGCTGATCAACGCGCCGACCGAGCCCGTCGAAAAAGCTGAAGCGGCAGAGCCTGACGAGGCACCGGCGAAGCCCGCCAAAGCAGCGAAAGCGCAGAAGTAATCAGAAAGATCGCAGCCTTCGGCAGCTCCTACACTCGGAATGTAGGTGCTGCCGAAGGCTGCGATCTTTTGCTTTTTCAGCGATACAAAACCTTCTCCGCCAGCTCATCCGCCACCCGCGCCGGCGAGCGTTTTTCCGCCTGGGCGTGAGCAAAGACTTCGGTCAGCCGCGAACTGATTTTCGACAGATGCGCCGTGATGATCGGCAATTCCTCGCCACGATGCTTCAGCGAAACGTAGATCAGCCCGCCGGCATTGATCACATAATCGGGCGCATAAAGAATCCCGCGCCGTTCCAGTTGATCCGCCACATCAAGGTGCGAAAGTTGATTGTTCGCCGAGCCGGCAACTGCCGAACAACGTAGCTGTGACACCGAATGACTGTTGAGCACACCGCCCAATCCGCAAGGCGCAAGAATATCGCAAGGCGTGCTGAGCAATGCATCGTTGGCGATCGGGTGGGCATTGAGTTGTTCCATCGCCAGTTGCACCTTGCCGTGATCGATGTCACTGACCAGCAATTCGGCGCCCGCAGCATGCAGTTGCTCGGCCAGCGCAAAGCCGACATTGCCAAGCCCCTGGATGGCGATGCGCAGGCCTTCCAGGTTGTCGCTACCCAGACGCGCCATCGCCGTCGCGCGAATGCCGGTGAACACGCCCATGGCCGCGTGCGGCGCCGGGTCGCCTGCTGAAGTCGTGCTGGTGACATGCCGGGTCTGCTGGGCGATGCAGTCCATATCCGCCACTGAGGTGCCGCTGTCGATGGCGGTGATGTAGCGGCCGTCGAGTTGCTCGATACAGCGGCCGAAAGCCTCGAACAACGCACCGCGATTTTCTACGTGGACCGGACGCACGATCACCGCCACCCCGCCACCCTGCGCAAGGCCGGCCAGTGCTGCTTTGTAGCTCATGTTTTGTGCCAGGCGAATGGCGTCCTCGACCGCAGATTCGTCGTTGGGATAGGCAAGGTAACGGCAACCGCCCAAGGCTGGACCCAGGCGGCTGTTATGAATGGCAATGACCGCCTTCAACCCGGTGACCGGGTCAACGCTCAGATGCAGCGATTCCAGGCGAGTGCTTTGCATGAGAGCGAACATCGACAGGCTCCCGAATCACTTCTGGTAGAACGCCAGTATAGGCTTGCCCTTGGAAATTGCTGCCGCGCGCTGGCATCAGCCGCCGAGCGGACACTGTCAGGCTGCTATAACTTGCGCTCAAGGAGCCAGCCACTGGACGAACCACCCGGACGGGGCTAAAACGAGGCATTGGAGGAAGTTTTTTGATGAGTCCGCGCCAACGCTTTTTCGACTGCCTGCACCGCTCGCCCCCAGCCCTGCTGGAAGCTGCGCTGTGGATAAGCGCTGAGCACGACAAAACTCTCGAACCCGAGGCGCTGCTGCGCTCCTTCAATGATCTGCAACAACGAATCAGCTACGGCTTGCCGATGCTGCCGGTCAGCGAACTGGCGCAACCGCTGTTGCGCCGCATGGTCGACCTGGGTTTTGCGCAGGATGATTTCCTGCCGCTGCGCCCGCAAGCGGCACTGCTGCATCGTGTATTACAGACCCAACGCGGTCAGCCGCTGGCACTGGCGTTGATCGCGCTGGAACTCGCGCATGGGCTCGAGATTCCTTTGGTCGGGGTCAACTTCCCCGGACATTTTCTGCTGCGGGTTCCCGGCGCCGACCACTTGCTGGACCCATGCGGCGGGCGACGGCTGTATCCCAATGACTGTCGCGAACTGTTACAACGACAATACGGGCCGAACATGCAGCTCAGCGCCGAGCATCTGCTGACGGCAACGCCGGTGCAGATGCTGCAGCGCCTGTCACGCAACCTGCGTCAATTGCACCTGACCCACGACGACTTTATCGCCGCGCTCATTGACGCTGAGCGGGTACTCGAACTGGGTGGCGCCAAGGCCGCCGACTACATGGCTCGCGCCAGCCTGTATCAACGGCTGGATTGCCCGAACGCAGAACGATTCGACCTTGAGCATGCGTTATTGCTCAGCGAAGACCCGATACAGCGCCTGCGCCTGACCGAACGCCTCGGGCATCTGCCGCCCAACTCCGTCGTTCATTGACCGCTTTGTGCAGGCTCGCTCCCCTTGAACCCGATACAAACCTCTGTGGGAGCGGGCAAGCCCGCCCCTACAAGGTTACGGTGTGTCCGGCTGATTGGCCGGATGCGCTGTGATAAACGCCGGATGTTCAGCCGCCAATGCAGCCACGCGGCGGATTTTCGGATACGCCTCGAGGCTGACGCTGAACCGCTCTGCTGCATACAACTGCGGAATCAGATACACATCCGCCACACACGGCCATTCGCCAAAACAGAATCCGCTGTCGCCGATCAACTGCTCCACCGTGGCCAGCCCTTGGGTGATCCAGTGACTGATCCACTCCATCACCTGCGCCTCATCCTGCCCCGACTGGCGCAGGCGATTGAGTACGCTGACGTTATGCAACGGATGCACATCGCAGCCGATCACCGCCGCAACACCGCGCACCTGTGCGCGCGCCACCAGATCATCCGGCAGCAACGGCACCTGTGGATAACGCTCCTCCAGAAACTCGATGATCGCCGGCGACTGAATCAGCACCGCGCCGTCGTCAGTGCGCAAGGCAGGCACCCGGCCCTGGGGATTGATCGCCAGAAACGCTGCTTGCCGGTGTTCACCACCCGACGGTGCGATGAGGTTGACCGGCAGCGCCTGGTAATCAAGACCCTTCAACGCCAGCGCAATTCGCACCCGGTACGACGAAGTGGAGCGGTAATAGCCATAGAGATCCATGAGCCGCTCCTGTCAGCGTGCAGCGATCACGGTGCCGCGGCACTCGCCGAAGCCGATCGAGGCAAAACCTTCGCGGGCGCAGCGGGCGCGCAGGATGATTTCGTCACCGTCCTCAAGGAACTTGCGCACTTCGCCGGAGGCCAGTTCGATCGGTTTCTTACCGCCCTCAGTGATCTCCAGCAGACTGCCGAACTGACCGTTTTCCGGGCCGGACAATGTGCCCGAACCGAACAGGTCACCGGCCTGCAACTGGCAACCGTTGACGCTGTGGTGCGCAACCATTTGCGCAACAGTCCAATACATGTAGCGAGTGTTGCTCAGGGTCAGGCGATGGGCCGGCAGGTTCTGCTCGCGCATGGCTTCGGTACGCAGCAGCACTTGCAGTTCGATGTCGAAGGCGCCGCCGTCCTGATCACGCTTGTCGAGCAGATACGGCAGCGGCTGCGGATCACCTTCAGGGCGAGCCGGTTGCGCCGTGCGGAACGGCGCCAATGCTTCGGCCGTCACTACCCAGGGCGAGACACTGGTGATGAAGCTTTTCGACAGAAATGGCCCTAACGGCTGGTATTCCCAAGCCTGGATATCCCGTGCCGACCAGTCGTTGAGCAGGCAGAACCCGGCGATGTGCTCGGCGGCGTCACCAATGGCAATCGGCTCGCCCATCTCGTTGCCCTGCCCGATCCAGATACCCAATTCCAGTTCGTAATCCAGACGCGCGCATGGGCCGAATACCGGTTCGGTCTGCCCGGCCGGCGGCGTCTGGCCTTTTGGCCGGCGTACGTCGGTGCCGGACGCTCGCACCGTGGAAGCGCGACCGTGATAGCCGATCGGCACATGCTTGTAGTTCGGCAGCAGCGGGTTATCGGGGCGGAACAGTTTGCCGACATTCTGCGCGTGCTCGATGCCGACATAGAAATCGGTGTAATCGCTGATCCGGGCCGGCAGATGCATCTGGCAATCGGCAGCCAACGGCAAGACTTTCGCGCCTTGCGCTTCGATGTTGCCGCGCAGGGTGCTGCCTTCACTGAACAGCTCGATCAGGCGTTCGCGCAGAGCAACCCGCGCCTCACGGCCGAGCTCAAAGAACGCGTTCAACTGCCCGCCGTGCATGGCTTGCACCGCACTGCGTGCGAGACCATCAAACAGCCCCCCCTCAAGCGCGACTTGCAAATCGAAGATGTGCTCGCCGATCGCCACGCCTGCGCGAGGCGTCGAACCGTTCAGGCTGAACACGCCCAGCGGCAGATTCTGCAACGGGAAATCGCTGTGACCGTTGGCCGAAGCGACCCAGCTGCGGGGGTTGGAATTCTGTGTCATGGGTTATCTCCGGGTCGGGTCGAATGTGGCGGGCAGCGTCGCCCAGCAGGCGTCGTAACTCGATTGCAATTGTGGGCAGTCGAGGGCAAAGCGGGTTGGACGCAGCACCTGGCTGGTCTCGAACATGAAGGCCATGGTGTTGTCGATTTTCGCCGGTGCCAGCTGGGCGTTGATCGCCCTGGTGCAGGTCTCGCCGTCCGGGCCATGGGCGCTCATGCAGCTGTGCAGCGACGCGCCGCCGGGCACGAAGCCTTCGGCTTTGGCGTCGTATTCGCCCTGGATCAGACCCATGAATTCATTCATCAGGTTGCGGTGGAACCACGGTGGCCGAAAGGTGTTTTCGGCAACCATCCAGCGCGGCGGGAAGATCACGAAATCAAGGTTGGCCAGACCGTGCACACTGGTCGGAGAGGTCAACACGGTGAAAATCGACGGATCGGGGTGATCAAAGCTCACCGTGCCGATGGTGTTGAAACGGCGCAGGTCATATTTGTACGGCACGTTGTTGCCGTGCCAGGCGACCACGTTCAGGGGTGAATGATTGAGTTCGGTGGCCCACAACTGGCCAAGAAATTTCTGCACCAGAGTGGTCGGTTGCTGCAGATTTTCGTAGGCAGCGACGGGGGTAAGGAAGTCCCGTGGATTGGCCAGACCGTTGCTGCCGATCGGCCCCAGATCTGGCAGGCGCAGTGGCGCGCCATGGTTCTCGGCGAGGTAACCACGCGCCTGCGGGTCGATCAGCTCTACGCGAAATTTCAGGCCACGCGGCAGTACGACAATTTCCAGCGGCGCCACATCAAGCACGCCCAGTTCGGTGGCGATGCGCAGGCGACCGAGTTGCGGCACCAGCAGCATCTCCCCATCGGCGTTGAAGAACACGCGCTCCATCGAACGGTTGGCGACGTAGTTATAAATGCTGATGCCGGACGGTTTCTCAGCGCCAGCGTTGGCGGCCATGCTGATCAGTCCGTCGATGAAATCGGTCGGTTCGGCCGGAATATCCAGCGGGTTCCAGCGCAGACGATTGGGTGTCACTTCACCCAACGATCCGCCTGCCAGTTGCCGTTCCAGTTTGACGAACGCCGGGTGATTGGCCGATGGCTGAATCCGGTACATCCAGGTACGCCGCGCTTCACTGCGCGGCATGGTGAAGGCGGTGCCGGAGAACAGTTCGGTATACAGGCCGTACGGGGCTTTTTGGGGGGAATTCTGGCCAACAGGCAGCGCGCCGGACAAAGCTTCTGTGCTGAATTCGTTGCCGAACCCGGACTGATACGCCAAGGCCTGAGCGGTTGAATCGGAGTTCATGGAGCCTCCTGAACAGGGAGTCGGCAGTGGCCCATCGCTCTGGTTCAGAGGTCTCGGCACGCCGGGGTTGTTATTATCGTAATCTGATTACGCATAACGTAATTTGCTCGCTATCCAGCGTCAAGCTATAAAGACGCCCATTCGAACCGGAACCGCCAGCCCCCATGGAAAAAACCAGCGACAGCAACGGCAAACAGAAAGTCCGCTCCGCCGAGGTCGGCACCGACATCCTCAAGGCCCTGGCCGAGTTGTCGCCGTCGACTTCGCTGTCGCGTCTGGCCGAACACGTGCAAATGCCGGCGAGCAAGGTGCATCGCTATCTGCAGGCGTTGATTGCCTCCGGATTTGCCGAACAGAATGCCGCGACCAACCATTACGGCCTCGGTCGCGAAGCGCTGCGCGTGGGCCTGGCCGCACTCAACAGCATGGACGTATTGAAAGTCGCCGCCCTGCCGCTGTCCGAGTTGCGCGATGAACTCAATGAAACCTGCTTCCTCGCGGTATGGGGCAATCAGGGCGCAACCGTGGTGCACATCGAACCGGCCGTGCGCGCAGTGACAGTCGTGACTCAATTGGGTTCGGTGCTGCCGCTACTCAGCTCGTCCACCGGGCTGGTGTTCAGCGCCTACCTGCCGCACCGGGAAACCGCTGAGTTGCGCCAACAGGAAATCGCTGTCGCCGAGCATCCACTCAAGGACGAAGCAGTTTATGCAGCGCTGTGCGAACAGATCCGCGAACGCGGTCTGCATCATGTGCACGGTTTGTTGATGCCGGGCGTGGACGCGCTCTCAGCGCCAGTATTCAACGCAGTCGGGCAAATCGCTGCGGTGCTGACCATCGTCGGTCCGACTTCGTTGTTTCACGCCGACGAAAACGGCCCGGCGGCGCAGCGGTTGTTGGCTGCGACGCGGGCCGTGAGTTGGCGGATGGGGTATGAAAGATAAGGGCGAACCATGAGCGTTCGAAACAGCTCAACGAACCGTGGTCTTGCTCGACGCGGCGTCAGCCTCTTTCATCAGTGACTTGAAGAAACCGATCAGCTCATTTTCCGGGTCTTTGTGGCCGGTGTAATACGTCACTAGTTCAGCGACCCTGCGGGCGTCTTCAAACAGACTGAGAAACGAGCGTTGCGCATGGGTAAGTTTTTTAGCAGGGGCCCCTGCCGCGGCAGCCTGGCCCAAGGTCAGCAGGTCGCTCAATACGCCCCGTATATGCCCGAGCGCAGCGGAATAATGACCCCGACGGTCCGCCTGCGATGCGTCGTAGATGCCTTTCATCATCTGCACAGCCACCACGACAGTGCCCACGGGAGGCACAAGCAGGCTCACGATATGCGCAGCCTTCAATAAATTGCCGTAAACAAGGCCGGCGATTATTTCATTGAGGCTGATGGTGCGTTCATCGATATCACTCAATACACGGCGCACGCGCTCGTCATGAAAAGTGAACAGATCAGGCAGTAGCGCACGGCGCTGCGTGCAAATGACCGGTCTGATATCAACCGTTGCGACCAGCCTGTCGAAGTAGTCATCGATCACTTTTTGGTCGACCAGCAGAATACGCTCGCTGTAGTAGCTCCTGAAAGGGCCGTATCGGAAACGAATCGAAGGAATGAACTCGGCGATGGGCCGGAAACTGACAAGATCGGGTGCGTCAGGCGTGTAGAGCAGATCGTAAAAACCGGATAGGAGTTTCAAGCGGAATATATAAGCGCCGCCCACCGTGCGGTCCCAAGCCGCTGTCAAACCCAGTGAACCTAAGTTCAGCTTGTAGACTCCCTCGTCACCCTCAAAGATTTCATTAGCGATGAAGTGATAGCCGCCACTTTCCTTCAGATTATCAATGACGCGTTGCACTGCCGAAAAAACCTCCGATGACAACCGTCCACTCACAAAGTCGGACAATGCATTGCAGTTCATATCACATCGTATTTTCCGAGCGTGCACGGCACGTTTGAACGCGTAATCTGGATGGGCCTTGTTCAAATAGCGCTCTTTCAGCATCGCGGTATATCTGTCACCGGGACGGAATGTTTTCGACAACGAGGACAGGTCGCGAATATCCAGTTTTTCAACGCTGGGGTGGCCATTCACCAAATAGTATTTCGGACTGAATTTCGTTTCGTAGGCCGGATGGACCGCTTCAAAGGCGAGCCCCTCAAGCAGGACGTCGGTCACACTCTTACGATAATGTTCGGTCTGCACAACAATATCGTCGGGATTGACTGAAATGTGACTCCCGCGAATACGCAAGATCTCTTCTATCTGTGCTTTTACCGCATCATAAGTGAACTGCTCGAACGTCGGAAATCCATTCTCCCGCGCATCAACCGTGGACAGCGCCTTGAGTTCGGTCGTCAAACGGGCGTAACGCTTGCGTCCTTCGAAACCAAGCGCCCGATAGGCTGGCGGTGCAATGGCTTTATGCAGGGCCACTTCAGCGCTGTAAGCGACATTGACGTAGTCCGCCAACGGGGCTTCAGGATTCAGGCCCAGATCGACTGTTCGTGCATCCAGCGTATAGCGATATTCCAGCTGCGAGCGAACATTTACGCGCAAGCTACCCGAATCGTGCAGGTAGTCCGGATGGATCAACAACGCCGCGTGTTCACGATTTGCCGACAGCGCCGACTCCAGCCATCGGTTCGCCGTGAAAATATCGGAGAACTTCTGCAATTCGAACTCACCTTCAGGCGTTCTGATAAACATCAGCGCGGGTAAGTATCCTTTGGCCGAAATCATCAGAACATCTTTCAACGCCGGCCCCTGTGACCTGACTTTCAATCCCCGAATAATCACCGTCGGATCATTGGCCATGACCCGGGCGATAATATCCGCGTCGGTGGAGTCCAGCCGTCCAGCGTGGCGCGCGACAAAAACTGCAAACTCCATCTGGCTGAACAGGTAGTTACGATAAGCCTCTTGGTATTCGGCAGAAGGTGTCGATGCGAGGTCGCTCGAATACTGCAATCGAAGATTGCGGTTTGCCAACCACTGCTCAAGCGCCTCGGCCGTCAATCGGCTTGCGCTGGGCGCGCCAATAATGGTGAGGGTGGCTTTGCGATCGTTGTCATGCAGACCGAAAACAATAAACTCTGTCAGCGTGCGGGTGTCTTCCTGCTCAATAGTGCGACCGGCAATGTGCAGACTGTACGAGCTATGTACGCTGATCGTTTCTGGATCCAGCTGTTCACCGAGCACCCTGGCTGCCCATTCAGCGAAGGTACGCAGTACATAGTCCTTGAACGAAAAGCAGGCATCGAACGCGCTTGAAAAATCAGTCTGGTATTGATCCCTGGAATCCTCAAGTTCGGTATATCGCTGTTGAACATGGCGGCTGGCGGCCTTCAGCCAGCTTGGCCACTGGGTCCGTTTCAGTTCACGCCAAAGCAGGTAGAAACGGCTGTTAATGCCGTAGCGCAGCACATGCATTTGCTGATTTTCCTGAAGGGCAGATGTCAGTGTGCTGTCCAACTGCTCACGGCCATTGAACAATGTCGACACGCTTTCAAGTTGGCCCTTGAGATGAGCCTCGACACAAAACCGATGAGCGCTCCGACTGGCTTTCACATATCTGATCTGGCCGTCGTCTAAAGACAGTCGAGCCTGCACATGCCTGTGTAAATCGATGTTTTGCTCAAAAAACTCGAAGCCGTATTCCAGTGTATGCAACAGATAGCCGGTCGACTCGTTGGCCAGCGGCATTTCCGCCTCCGGACGCTCGGCGTTGTCGAGCACGAAACAGGGCTGCAATGACAGCAGATAATCCTGCGCAGGCTGGAGGTTGACTTCAAATGTTCCCCGGCCCATGCCGGAGTCCAGGAGAGAAGCGAATCTCTCACCCAGATTGACATCGATATTATTGGCCATGACCGAGAGCGAAAGCTCTGCACTCGTGACCAACGCATAAGCCTCGATGAATGCCTGCTTATTGGACAACGGCTCATCGTCGGGACGGGTGGATGGCACCGAGGCCGCCCAGAACTTTTCGATTTCGCTTCGCAGTTTTTTTTCCAGCCCGGCAGACACTGCGGCGATCAGATCTTCGACAATAAAAGTATTAAGGGTACTGACCCTGAACTGCTGACTCAGTGTATCCGGCAGAAGAAAAACCCCATCGCCGCCGTTAACGTAGACAGGGCTGACATTGTTATTTATGCAATAAAGAGTTACTTCCCAAAGCGTGCCCGACGGTCGATGCTCATCAGCTGGTAAAGCAGGATCCGTATTAATATAGACCTTATCGATATCAATGTTTTTGCGCAGACGTTTCAGTTCAGCTGCAAGCAGATTCCGCATAATGTCTGCCACGGACGGCATTGCATCAAGAATCGCCAAAAGGCTGGATTGTGCTCGACTTGCCTTGTCCCACTCTTCAGCCCACGTAACTTGCTCGCCAAGCGAATGACGCATCAAGCTTCTAAATAACTTACTCACAAATCACCCTTTCCTTATAACTATCCAGAGGCGCAATGGCAGCCACTGCAGATAGTTGCAAGGTAGATGCTTTTCTCACTTACACAAAGACCAAACCATTAACAAGAAATGCACAACAAAAAGAAATAAACAATACAGATAAACACACTTCCAGCAACCAGCAATATGACTAAACAAGTATCCCCATTACTTTGGCTTTTGCCACAGCCTGGGTTCTACGTTCCACACCCAGTTTGCCATTGATGCGCCGTGCGTGAGTCTTGACCGTATGTAGCGAAATAAACAGTTGTTCAGCAACTTGCCGATTCGACGCTCCTTGAGCAATCAGCATCAGCACTTCGCGTTCACGCCGACTCAACCCCGGCGCAGGGTCGCCCGGCTCGGAGTGCAAGGCCGGCACTTGCGTGCCGATCAACCTGCCCGAACCTCCTCGGCGCAATTCCCATTCGCGCAGCGCCTGCTGTAGCTGGCAGCGTTCCACCAGCACACCGGCTCGCTGGAAAGCTTGATGTGCCGCTGCCGTGTCACCGTTTGATTCGGCCAACTCGGCGCAGGCCAGCAGCAGCTCCGTTTGCGCCGTCAACATGCCCCGGGCCTGAGCCTGTTCCAGCAACTGCTCGATGGCTGCAAGACAGCTTCCATCTGGATGCAATCGCGCGTGCGCGCAGGCCAGCAAATATTCCACGCGGATAATCAGCTCGAACGTTGCGGGCGGCGCCTGCAGCGCAGAGGGACCGCGATAATGCCGCAACAGCCGGCCCAACGCTTCTTGCGCCAGTTGCGGTCGGCCCTGCTGCAACCAGAACTGACTGCTGACCTGCAGCACGACACCGCGATAGACCGTATCGGGAATCTGGCGCTGCTGCATGACTCTTTCGGCCTCGCGCAAACGCTCAAAGGCGCAAGCATAATCACCGCGATTGCCGGCCAGTTGCGCTTGCCCCAGGTAGCCGTACAAGACCCGTTTGTCGGCACTGCGCAAGCAATCTTCAAGGCCCCGGCCGAACAGATCCGCAGCCTGCTCTTCAAGACCCATGCACAGCGCGAGCCGTCCGCGTCGCAGGGCAATCCGGCCCAGCAGCGGCACGGGCACCATGGCGCGCTGGCGCAGCAAGTGCTCGATGTCCACCAGCAGTTGCTCTGCACGCAGCGGCGCTCCTCGCTGTTCGAGCCATTGTGCATGGTCAAGCTCAAGCAACCCTTCGAACAGCAACGAGCCGTGGGCGCGCGCCAGGCACAACGCCTCCCGATTGAGGGCATGAGCCTGATCGAGTTCACCGCCCAGTAACGCTTGCTGGGTCAGTCCCGACAGGCACATCAATCGCGCCTGCCAGGCATCGCCAGCCAGCCCTGACAACGCCTCCTGAAAGCTGGCGCGCGCGGACTCCATCTGCCCCTGCAGATGGCTGAGCCAACCTTGATGCGCCTGCCAACGTGCCAGCAGTTGCTGCTCCTGATGGGCTGTCGGCTGCGGCATGAAGCGGGCGAGATGGGCCAGGCATTGCCCGGCCTGTTCGAATCGACCGGCGAACATCAAGGCCCCGGTGACCAGCCCGATGACCTGCGGTGTCATCAGGGTCAGCTCCTGAGTGTGTTGCTCATGCAAGCGCAACAGCAGGACGACGATCTGGTCTTCGAGCAAATCCTCGAAAGTCAAATACTGCAACAGGCTGACGGCAGTTTCGTACTCATCGGCCATCAACGCTTGCTCGAACGCTGCTCGCCAATCCTGCGTCGCGGTGTACCACTGGCAGGCGCGCCGGTGCCAGGAGCGCGCGCACGGCCAATGCGACGCCTGCACGATTCGCGACAGCGGTGGGAAGACCTGTAGCCAGTCAGCGGAGTGCTGCCACGGCTCGATAAAGCAGCCCAGCACTTGCAGATCATGCAGCAGTTGTGCGCCTTCGCCGGGGCCGAACAAATGCTCACATAACAGCGCGTTGAACCGTGGCAGGTGAGCCAGAACACGCCATGCCTCGTCCTGTTCCGGCGTCAGGTGGCTGAAGAGTTCGTGCTGCAGGTAGTCGAGCAAAGTGTCGACGCGCTGCTGCGGCTGCGGGTTTTGCGACCAGTCGCACTTTTGCAGAATCACCATGCGCGCCCCCGCGCACCACCCACCGGTACGCTGCATGATACGGGCGGCGACACGGTCCGCCTGGTCTGGCGGCAAATGGCGCAACACCGATACAACCTCACCGTGAGTCAGCGCCAGGCTGGCGCGCTCGGATTCGTAGAGTTCGTCATCGAGCAACAGGCGCGGCCAGTTGCACTGCGGTCGACGGCGAGTACTGATCCACCAGGTCAGCGCCGGGCTGCTGACTGCCAGCAATCGATCCAGCAGAGCATCCAGCGCCGGGTCCGGCAAACGGCTGTAGTCGTCGATAAACAGCGAAGTCGGCCTCGACCAGTGAGCCAATTCTGCCAACAACTGCGAAACGTCAAGGCCTTCGACCAGCCCGAGCGCCCGAGTCAGACGCAGGCAAAAGGCCTCGGGGCTGAGCGCTGCGCCCGCCAGCGGCAACCAGATTGCCTCGCAGTCTGCGCGCACCTGCAAAAGGCATTCGGTCAGCAGTGCGGTTTTGCCGCTACCTGCGGGCGCACACAACAGCCTGACCCGCGCACTCGATGCCAGCAGCGGTTCACTCAAGCGAGGGCGAGGCTGATGATGTGAAGAAAGCCTGGGCAAAAATCCGGGTCGGTCCAGGCAGGCTGTCATGGCGGTCATCGGGTGAGCCTTCTTATCGTTGTGCGCTCACCCTAGCCCTCTCCTGCGCGCTTGTTGACGAGTATTCAGCGCGCTGATCGATAGCCATAAAAAAGGCGACCATGCGGTCGCCTTTTGTCCAGCTATGGCACACAACCGTTACCGCACGCCTTCAGCACGCAGAGCCGATGGGGTGTAATCGGCGGCCTTGGCTTCGAAGCCGAATTCGAAGCTGTGCTTCTCTTCGTTTTTCATGCCCAAGGCAATATAGCGGCCGGCGATGATGTCGTAGAGCGCTTCCAGCGTGTAGGCCTGCGCCTGGTGATCGTAATAGTACTGCGCGTGACCTTCGGCGACGCGCCACAGTTGCCCGCGACCGTCATAGTGATCAGCCAGCGCCACTTGCCAGCTGTCCTCGTCGATGTACATGTGGCGTTTGGCGTAAATGTGTCGCTCGTTCGGTTTCACCGTGCCGATGACTTCCCAGACGCGATGCAGTTCGTAACGGGTCAGGTCCTGATTGATGTGCCCGGCCTTGACGATGTCGTCGTACTTGAGCTTCGGCGAGTCGAGTTTGTAGCTGTTGTAGGGAATGTACATTTCCTTCTTGCCGACCAGTTTCCAGTCGTAGCGATCCGGGGCGCCGGAGAACATGTCGAAGTTGTCGGACGTGCGCAGGCCATCGGCCGCTGTACCCGGCCCGTCATAGGCCACTTGCGGGGCACGCCGCACACGGCGCTGACCGGCGTTGTAGATCCACGCCAGGCGCGGCTCCTTCACCTGATCAAGAGTCTCGTGCACCAGCAGCACGTTACCCGCCAACCGCGCCGGGGCGGTCACCGATTGCTTGAAAAAGGTCAGCACGTTGGCGGCTTTTTCCGGGTCGATGTCTTTCATCAGTTGCGGCACGGCGATCTCTTCTTCGAAGCGGATCGGCGTGTAGCTGCCGTTGGTTTGTGGCGTGACCTGGGTGATGATCCGCCGCAGATTGCCACCGTGATAACGGGTGATGTGGTTCCACAGCACCTCGACGCCGTTCTTCGGAATCGGGAACGCGTAGTAGCGGTTGCCGGTGAAATTGGCCAGGCCGTTGCCATCGTTGATCGCGTTGACGTTCAGCGCGCTGCGCTTGGCCGACTCGTAGATTTCCGCTGGCGCCCCCACGGTGCGGTGGGTCGGGTAGACCGGGATCTTGTAGGTTTGCGGGTAACGTTTGAACATCGCCACCTGGCCATCGGAGAGCTTGCTTTTGTACTGCTCGACGTTCGCGGCGGTGATGGTGAACAGCGGTTTTTCGTTGGCGAAGGGGTCGGCAAGGAAACCCTTGCTGTCCACCGCGCCGGCATTTTTCGCGATGCCGCCGGTCCATGCCGGGATCGAACCGTCCGCATTGCCGGCCTTCTCGGCGCCGAGCGGGGTCAGGCTGGTGCCGAGTTTGTTCGCTTCGTCCGGCGACACCGCCGCCATCACGTTGGCGGCCAGCAGACTCAAGGCCAGCACGCCACATTGCAGAATTGTTTTGCGCATTGCAGTCATCCTTCTCGGGCAGATCAGAAGTTCACGCCGAAGCTCAGCGCCACGAAGTCACGGTCTTCGAGGACGTTGTAATCGCCACCGAAAAAGTCGGTGTAACTCAGGCTCGCGGTGTAGGTGTTGCGGTAGTCGGCATCGACGCCAACGCTGATGGCTTTCGCGCCTTCGTTGAACAGGCCGTTGGGGCCGTACCCCGCGACGTCATGCGACCACGAGAGGTTGGGCTTGAGGTTGATCCCGCCAATGACGTTGGCGTAATCGAGAATCGCCCGGGCGCGATAGCCCCACGAAGTCGAGGTGACGAAACCGTCGGTATCGCCGCTGAATCCGTACTGGCCGTAGACCGAATCACGGCCGTAACGCAGCTCACTGCGCGACTCCAGACCACCGACATGCACAACTGCCGCTTCGCCGACCACTGTCAGGCGCTCGGCGCCCAGTACCTGATCAAAAAAGTGCGTGAGGGTGCTCTGAACCTGTGTGACTTCCTTGCGTCGGTAGCCTTTGTTGTCCGCGCCCGGCGAGGTGGCGAGTGGCGATGCGGTACCGCCGGCAATCGGGTTGACCAGGGCCAGGGTCAAGTCGTTGGTATTGACCTGCACCGGCGCGTTCGGCCGATAGCTGATCTCGCCGGTCCATGCGGTGCCGGTGGGCAGAGTGGTGGAGAAACTGGCGCCGTACAGGCGAATGTCTTCCGGATATTCGAGGTAGTACTGACCGCGTCCGAGCATCACGCTTTGCGCCAGCCCCGCACCGCTGCCAGGCGCCAGGCCATTGGCGATGCCGACCATGCCTGGCAATGCCGCCAGTGTCGACAGCCCCGCCGTGGTGGTGCCGACCGTCGGCGTACGGCTGTGGTAATTCATGAAGTACAGGCCATATTCGGTGTCTTCGCCGAGCCAGCGCAGCGCCGTACCCCACTGCCCCGAATCGCGCGCATCACGATCGCCACCGCGGGGGATCACCACGCCTTCGCGGGTCACTTGTATACCTTGGCCGAACGCAGTGGTCAGCGGCACCAGCGGCGCCACCGCCGGACTGCCGACGGTGTAGCCGTTGGTGCAACCGTCCGCCGCTACGTCGATGCCGAAAAACGTGCCGCAGTTGTCGAGAACGGTCTGATCCCACTCCAGTTGGTAGAAGCCTTCGACCGAGAGTTTGTCGGTCAGACTTTGTGAACCGAACAGCATGTTCACCGGGATCAGGCCTTCCTTGATCTCGGCACCGGGACGCCGAAATGCCGAAACGTCGACCGGGTTGATGCTGTTGATCGAGTTGCCGATGAAGGTACTTTCGCCCCAGCTCACCACCTGCTTGCCGGCGCGCACGGTGCCCGGCAAATCGGCGATGGCGTAGTTGTGATAGACGAAGGCATCGAGGATCTGCGCGCCGGAAGACTTGGCGCCTTCCTTGCGGCCGCTGTCGCTGATCTGTTTGAACTCGCGATCTTCGTCCTTGAGCTCGAAGTCGTACCAGTATTTGCCCCGCACGAACACGCCAGTGTCGCCGTACTTCAGCTCGAGGTCGTGGATGCCCTTGAAGATCTTCGAGAAGGTTTCGCCCTTCTTGAAATTCAGACGCCCGTCATCACCCGTGGAAGATTGTCCGCTGCCTCCATTGACCGTGCCCACCAGCGAGTTGTCGGCATCACGAAGGCCCCAGCTCGCGCCGATCGATAGGGACGAGTCGAAGGTGCCTTCGATTTCGCCGATGTTGAACGCAACCGCTTGCGCCTGGGCGCAGCAACCCAAAGCCACCGCTGCGGCCAGCGCGTGCGGCGTGAAGATGGCGCGCATTGTTGTTTTTGTCATGCGTCTTCCCCGGTGAGTGACAGAAGGCCCCACCCTACTGTCGGGTGAAGCGGTCGATAAGCGCACCAAGGAGGTATTTGCGTTGTCGCCCGAAAGGATGAATCGCCTTGCACGGCGGTGCCTGGAGCAGTTCATGGACTGGCTGGATGGCCCATCATCAGCGCCATCCATGTGCACGCCACTGTTGCGCGCCCCGTAACAGTGCATGTCCGGAATCGGTATTTTTCCTACAGTCTCAAGCCCGTATTCTGAGACCGCTTTCCCGCAAACGTGAAAGCGCCGAGCTCGCTGCGCTGAACGCGCGAGCAATTGGCTTCAGATTTCGGATGAATCGATTTTCGGTTTATCGCCCCGCTGTTCACTGACGTTGATTTGTAGCTCCTTGATCCAACGTCTTACCTTGGCCGCTGCGTCTGCAGCGGCCTTTTTTATGGGCGTTCAAAAAGGCTGGATAGCGGTTCGGCAACGCTTCCGATCAGCGCGTCAGACATTTCTTCGAAGCCTGGACGAATTCCTTCTGCATCGATGAAAACCAGCGAAAACCCTTTCGACATAACGCCCTGTTACTGACGGGCTTCTCGGATTTGATTACCGCCACTCTGAGGTAACTTGAAACACCTCAACCATTCGCTGGTGACACGGATGTCATCGCCACCCGTGCGCACTTTCGATCGAGTGAACACGCACATTCAAAAGGATATGAATATGCCAAAGCCTCCACCGTTGGAACTGGATCCAGTACATATCAGGGAGTTCGGTCCTGATGGCTTCGAACCATTCAAAGAACGCGACATGAAATACTCCTACAGCGGCATGTTCGGCCCTGCCGGCGCCAATCCGCAGACGCGTGAATTGATGCATGAAACGCAAGTCGCCGTGGAACAGGAATTCAACGCAAGAACCGCCTCGATTCCACAAACCATTGAGGTCGAACTGGCGGCGACCAGGCTGGAAGGGCCGACGAATCCTCTGCCACCTGCCGCAGCACTGGCCCGCGAAGTGGGCGTCAGGAACACGTTGATTCAACGCAAGAGCGCCGAGTTTCAACGGCAGACCGCGATTGCCAATCGCTTTTATGGCAGCGATCCACTGGGAAAAACCTTCAAGGATTACCTGAATCAGGCATCGGCCAATCGGCGCGCGCATGGCGCAGCGGTCCGCAGCAGAGCGTGGTGGAGCGAGTCGTTTCGGGCCGCCCACGAAGCGCGGCTGCTGGGCCAGACATTGGCCCTGCTCAACCAGCAACAGGCTGGCGTACTCAATTGGCTGGCCACCGTACAAGCCCAGGATCAGGCACAGGCGGCAGCGGCAGAGGCGCAACGCCAAGCTGCAGAACGTGCCCGCATTGCCGCAGAGCAACAGCGCCAGCGTGACATTGCCGAAGCGGTGCGCCGGGAGCAGGAAGAAGCCCGCGTACGCGAACAGGCGCGTCTGGCCGCGTTGGCGGAGAAACAGCGTCGGGATGCCGAACAGGCTCGATTGGCGGCTGAGACCGCGCGCCTGAATGCCGAGGCTGAAGCTCGGGAGAAAGAGCGGCTGGCTGAGTTGAAAATCGCCCGGGCCGAGGCACAAGCCAAAGCTGAAGCAGCGGCGCTGGCCCATGCGGCAGATCAGGCTCGGTTACAGGAGGACAGGAAGCATGTCTTTCCGGCCTCTGGAGCAATGGCCAGCAACGGCCCGGCCGTTTCTTTCGCTTCGACAGCCGTCCCGCTCAGCCCGGCTACCTCGGCGGGAATACTCAATGCGCTACGTACGGCAAAAGCGACCCTGACAGCGACGGGCACGGCGCTGTTCGGCAGTCCGGTATTGATGGGGTTCGCAGCGCTATTGATGCCGTCACCTCTGGGCAACGGGGAACGCTTTGCGATGAGCGTTCCACTGGCCGAGTTGTCGTCCGAGCCGGCCGAGACACTGCGTGAAATCGCAGACCGGCAAGGTACTTTGGAGATGCAGGTCGGGCTAGGCATCAGGCGACTCGGGGCTGGCACGCAAGTGTTCGTCGCTACGAGTGATGACTTCCATATTCGCTCAAGTGTGCTGGTTCTCAATGCCGCATACGATTTGCTCAACGACGTATACCAGATCGCGCTATCGGACTCGCCCACCGACGTGCTGACCTGGACACCCGCTATCTCACCGGGTGACCAATCGACCGCTTTGCCAATAGTGGATACCGGTTCTCCCGCCTATCCCGGCGCTTCCATTGTTCCGCTTGAGGGGCGGCTGGATCTGAACCCGATCCTGGTCGAAGGCTGGGATCAATTCATCATCGTGTTTCCGGCTGATTCGGGGATAGAGCCGCTTTATGTGGTGTTCAGCGGTCCGTATGAGGGGGCGACCGAAGAGGGGAAGCACAGCGGACGTGGTTTCAACCCTGACGAGATCGGAGATGAAATAGCAGATCTGCAGTGGACAACAGCCATTGTTTCACCGGAAGGAACGGACATAGTGAAGTTACACATTTCGAAGTTTCCGCAATCAGCTGCCAATGACGTAATGCTTGAACGCCTGGAGCGAATCGCTCGTGGAGAACTCGAAGCTACCGACACTGACAAACGTTTCTACACTCACGAGATAAGGGAGTTCGAAAGATTCAGAGCTTTAGGCTTTGGTGATACCGAGATGCCTGAGATCGGGTCACCGATCTGGAATAACGTGCATACGGCAACGTTGGAAGATTTCCAGTTGCAAGACGATCCCAAACTTCTTTACACGCCCGAAGCACTGGCTGCTGCAACGGAGCAGGAAGAACGTGATTACCAGAAATTGCTGAAGGAGATGTGGCAATGAGCACGGTTGAAATGATCGTTAAAAATGAACCTCTGGATGACATAGTCACGGTGTTCGCGTTACTTCAGGCAACGCCACATCTGGACATGACGATCAGACGCCACAATCGAGACCTGATCAACGAGTATGGGGCCCTGGAAGCATCGTACTCTCGGCTCTTCGCTGCCGGGATTTTGCTGGAGGGAGAAAAGGGCCTAGCTATCAAAGGACCTAACTGGAAGCCGCCCAAGTTCATGACAGAAAAAAGATACATTTGAAAACTGGAGCCACCCGCCGCGAGGGTTGGTGGCTCCGTTAATTTCAAATCGAATACTTCTGCAAATTCGCCATCATTTCCTTCAACGCTTCGATATTGTCGTTCGGGTGCGCCGCGCCTTCGAAATCACAAATCTGCTGCCAGTGCGCCGCCACATCCTCCGGCGAGAACCCTTCGCGCGGGTCGAAGCCGGCGCCGAGGCTACGTTCCCAGCGCACCTTGCCCATCCAGCCGCCGCCGACTTCGAACAGGCCGGACGTTTCCTGACACTGCTCACTGGCCAGATACACCACCAGCGGGCTGACCAGTTCCGGCTTCAGCTGCTCGAAGACTTGCGGCGGGATCAGGCCTTCGGTCATGCGTGTGCCGCCGGTCGGGGCGATGGCGTTGACCAGAATGTTGTTCTTGCGTCCCTCGATCGCCAGCGTTCGGGTCAACCCGTAAAGCCCGAGTTTGGCCATGCCGTAGTTGGACTGCCCGAAATTGCCATAGATGCCCGAAGTCGATGCCGTGAAAATCACCCGACCGTAGTTTTGCTCGCGCAGATGCGGCCAGGCAGCACGAGTCACCTTGTAGGCGCCTTCGACGTGGACGCGATAAACCAGATCCCAGTCGGCGTCGTCCATCTTGTGAAACGATTTGTCGCGCAGAATCCCGGCGTTATTGACCACCACGTCGACGCGGCCAAAGACGTCGAGGGCGTTTTGCACCAGTTTGTCGCCGTCGGTGACCGAGTCATGGTTGGCTTCGGCGATACCACCAGCCTCGCGAATTTCCGCCACCACGCGGTCGGCGGCCGAGGCATTGGCGCCCTCGCCCTGCGTCGAGCCACCGAGATCGTTGACCAATACCCTGGCGCCCTGTCTGGCGAACAGCAGCGCATGCGCACGACCGAGGCCGCCACCGGCGCCGGTGACAATCACGACTTTATCTTCGAAACGCACAGGCTCATTCATTGCAGCAACTCCAGCAGGCCAGGGGATAGTGGTCCCGAGTGTCAGGCACGGCGCTTTGGGTCACAACGAACACGGCTGGGGCTGAATGGTGCGCGATAAGGCTGGGGGATGATCGAGACTGCCAGCTCGCCTAGAGCCTCTGCTCTCGATGAAAATCAGGAGTAAGCCACCTTGCGCGGAGGCAATACCAGATGATCACGAAACGCCAGATAGTGCTTGAGCACCTGCACCGGGGCTTCGGTCTGCGGATAGTGGCCGATGCCCGGCAACAAAATGGTGTCCGCATCAGGGATGAGTTCGCGATAACGCTCGACCATGTGCACGCCGGAGATCGGATCGAATGCGCCGTCGATCACCCGCAAGGGAATGTCCCCCCGCTGCATGGCAGCCACCCAGCGGTCGCGCTGCACCCGGCGCTCCGGAATGTAGGTAATCAATTTGTGCAGGATGCGCGGGCCATGGTTGCTGTCGACCAGACTCCAGTAATCATCCAGTTCGCTTTCGCTCGGCTGGGTCTGCGGGCCGAAGATCTGCCGAAATCCTTTGACCAGCGCTTCACGGCTGAAGGCGCGGCCGAGCAGCCAGCCAATCGGGCTGAGCAGCAGTTTTTGCATCAGTAAAGGCCGGTGGGTCTCCGGAAACAGACCGCCATTGAGGAACACGCAACTGGCTACTTCGATGCGTTTTTCGTAATGCCGCGCGAGTAATTCCTGAGCGACGCTGTCGCCATAGTCATGAGCGAAAATATGCACGGCTTGTTCAACCTGCAGATGGGCGAGCAGCGCCTGTTGCAGATCGGCCTGTTCCAGCAGGCTGTAGGTGTGATTGCGCGGTTTCGCCGAATCGCCGAAGCCGAGCATGTCGCAGGCGATCACCCGATAACGCTGAGCCAGTGGCTGCCACAGGTAATGCCAATCCCAGCTGGCGGTCGGGAAACCGTGGATCAACAGCAGCGGCTCACCCTGCCCGACCGTCCAGTAACGAATCGTCTGACCACGGAAAACGAACGTCCGGCTGCCCTTGCGCCAGACACTCAGCGGAATCTCGGCGAGCGGCATTAGAATTTATACCCCGGATCCTGGAGATCGAGTTTGCGCAGCAGCGCCGGCCACGCCAGCGCGCCGCCCATGCCCTGCGCGCTCTTGGTCACGCCGGCAATCATCGCCTTGGCGCCGGCGAGAATCTGCGGTTCGATGGCGATCAGTTCCGCCCCACCCGTTTGTGCCATGACCTGAATATCGCAGGCACGCTGGAAGGTGAACATCATCAGAAAGGTATCGGCGATGGTGCCGCCGCAGGTCAGCAAACCGTGGTTGTGCAGCATGAGAAAGTTGTTGTCGCCGAGATCGGCCTGCAGACGCGCCTTCTCTTCATGGTTCAGCGCCACACCTTCATAGGCGTGATAAGCCAGGCTCGACAACACGAACAACGACTGCTGACTGATCGGCAGCACCCCCTGCTTTTGCGCCGACACCGCCACGCCCGACGCAGTGTGCGTATGCAGCACGCAAACCACATCGTGGCGCACCTCGTGGACGGCGCTGTGGATGGTGTAACCGGCCGGGTTGATCTCGTAAGGGCTGTCCATGAGTTTATTGCCGGCCTGATCGACTTTCACCAGGCTTGAAGCGGTAATTTCATGGAACATCAAGCCAAACGGATTGATCAGAAAATCTTCGGTGCCGGGCACCTTGGCGGAAATATGCGTGAAGATCAGATCGTCCCAGCCATGCAGCGCGACCAGGCGATAACAGGCGGCAAGGTCGACGCGAGTCTGCCACTCGGCAGCGCTGACCTGGTCTTTGACATTCGGCGACGACTGGACGGGGGCTACGCTCACTGTATGCACCTCTGCGTTCTTCTTGTTCTGCTCGTGTCAGCAGTCTAGTCAGGCGCAGGGCATCGCGTAGTTGCATTGGCAGCCAGCTTGATGACTGAACGAGTCAGTCATGCAGACAGCCTGTATCACTGCCGACACAACGACGCTTGCAAGGTGCAGCGAAAATCCTGGCCGATCAGCCCTTGAGCGCTTCGATCAGTTGCGCCAGCCACGGCTCGGCATCGGTTTCCGGCGTCACGCTTTCGCTGGCGTCGATGCGCAGCATTTCCTGCACCTCATTCACGCCCAATTCGGCAAACAACTCGCGCATCTGCTCGCCACCGCCGCAAAAGGTGTCGCCATAGCTGGCATCACCGAGGGCGATCACCGCGCCGGGCAGGCCGCGCAATGTGGCAGGCAACTGATCGCGCAGGGTCGAATACAACGGTTGCAGGTTGTCCGGCAACTCGCCCATGCCAGTGGTCGAAGTGACGGCAAGAAGGGCCTCAGGGCCGGACGCCAGAAGATCGGCCAGCGTGGCGCGCGAGTTGTAAAAGGTATCAAAGCCGGCGGCTTTCAGCAGGTTCTGGGCGTGGCGGGCGACTTCTTCGGCGGTGCCATAGACCGAACCGGAGAGAATGGCGACTTTCATCAATCTGATCCTGAAATTGAAAAAAAGAGCCGCGATAGTAACAGCCCATGCGCCGTAGCTGCGATCAGCTCTCACTGCGCGCTGATGGCCTATAGACAGTCCGTGCCTTTCTTCTAGAATGCCAGCCACTGACACAACGGGAGGGGTTCTGGGATGATCAACGCAAGTCTGCTGCAAATGGTGATCAACGCCTCGAATGACGGGATCGTGGTCGCTGAAAAGGAAGGCGAGCAGGACAACATCCTGATTTACGTAAACCCCGCTTTTGAACGGCTGACCGGCTACAGCAGTGAAGAGATTCTCTACCAGGACTGTCGCTTCCTGCAGGCTGGCGACCGCGACCAACAGAGTCTGCAACTGATTCGCGAGACGTTGCGAACGGGTGGTTCGTGCCGCGAAATCCTGCGCAACTATCGCAAGGATGGCACACCGTTCTGGAATGAGTTGTCGCTGTCGACAGTAAAGAACGCCGATGACGGCCAGACATATTTCATCGGTGTGCAAAAGGATGTGACCGTTCAGGTCAGGGCACAGCAGCGGGTAGCGCAGCTGGAAGCACAAGTGGCTGCATTGCAGGACGAGCTGGCGGCTATCAAAGCGACGAACGGCGCAAACAAAAGCGCGAACTGATGGTCATTAACTACAATCACCAATGACTTTGTAACTATCCACTTCGAGTTAGCCATGCAGCGCGACGCCCTTCTCACTCAGGATGAGCTGGATTTCATCCAGACCATGCAGCACAACCCGCAACTGAATGTGCGGGATGCAACGTCGAGTCTGCTGGTTAATGGCGGTTCGCAGATTCGCGATTTGCTGACGCGCCTGGCAGCGCATGAGCAAGTGACGATCCAGGCCAACTTCGAAAATCAGCAGATGACTTTTCCGCTGCATCTGGTGGAAGACGAGTTCCACGCGTTGCACCTGCGTCTCGGTGTCCCGAGCATTTACGAAGACGGCCCGATGGTGCGCCCGTGGCGCTTGGTACTTGAAGAGCCAGTGGCACTGGAAAACGCCAAGGGCCAACCCGGCATGTTGTGGGTGCATGAAGTGTCCCACAAAGGTGTATTGCTGGAAGTACGCAACAAAACCAAACCCCCGAAACATTTCGCCCTGTGGTTCAGCCCTTCCGGTTATGAGCGCATCTCGTTGCGCGGCCATTTCGAGCGTGAAACCGAGCAAGGCTTCTTCGCTTACGAACTGAGCCAGACCGATGCCGACGAAACCGAGCGCCTGCGCCAGTTCATCCTGCAACAGCATCGCCTGACCCACCCTGCCCTGCACGCCTGAGTTTCAGGTATCAAGCTTGCCTGCGAGGAATTGCTTCATGCGCTGACGCATCGTCGCGCCCTCGCTACCCAGGCATGCCACTGCCGAGCCGGCCAGGCTGTCTTCGGCCAGTTCGCAGGCATCGCCGGCCAGCATCAACTGACAATCCAGGCTTAGCGCCAGGCGATTAAGACGCCGGGGCAAGTCCGGCCCGGGGGCATGATTGGAAAACAGCACAAGCGCGTCAGGCTTGATCTTTTCGCAGACCAGCGTCAATTCATCGAAAGGCTGGCCCGTCGTCAGCACCCGCACGTAAGAGTCGTTGCCGCTGAGAAACAGCGCCGCGACCAGCAATTCAAGCTCTCTGCACTGACCAGCGAGTGCGCTGACGATCACCCGACGCGGTTGCGCGCCCCGCAACATGACGATGCGCTGCAACACGCGCACCCTGAGAAAACTGTCGAAAAACAACCACTCGCTGGTCTGCCCGAAGGCGTCCTGGCGCTGTAGCAGCTGCCGCCACAACGGCATGATGATGGCTTCAAATACCACCGCCAGCGTGTACGACGAGAAAACCTGCCCGTAGACGCGATCCAGCTGCTGGTCGTCGAATTCACTGACCGCCTGCTGAATCTGCTCCTGCCATTGCCTGTAATCGGCCTGCACATGGTCGTCGGAAATGAAGTTTGACAGAACCTTGTGAGGCTCTGTCTTGGCCAGGATCTTGCCAACTTTGCTCACCGCCACGCCGCGATCGATCCAGTCGACAATAACGCGAACCCGTTCGATATCGTGCATTGAATACAGACGATGGCCGCTTTCGGTGCGGGTTGGCTGGATCAATCCGTACCGACGCTCCCAGGCCCGCAGGGTCACTGGGTTGACCCCGGTCAGGCGCGCCACTTCACGAATGGGAAACAGCTCTTCGCGATCGAGTGTGCCGGGAGATGTCGAAGCCGGGCGTGGATCCGTGATTACAGGCATCTGGCGATCAGCTTCCGTGTCAGTTCATTGGATCGCATTCTAAACATGATGGGGCGCAAACGTTCAAGTGACGATCGGGGGCGAAAGTGACTGGTTAAATCGACAAAATCAGGAATAATCCTTGCTTGTTGTAAAGCGCAGGCCTCCACCCTGGTCTGCGTCAGGCGAAGCTCTTACCCGGAGCGAAGCACTCGAAATGCGGAGATACACAATGTCTACTTCCCCCGTCACGCTGATGGTAGCGCGTCGCGTCGCCGATGGCCGGTATCACGATCTGATCGCCTGGCTGCGCGAAGGCGAACAATTGGCGACCGATTTTCCCGGCTACCTGGGCTCCGGCGTCCTTGCGCCACCGCCCGGTGATAACGAATTCCAGATCATTTTTCGCTTTGTTGATGAGCAAACCCTGCATGCGTGGGAATATTCTGCATCGCGCATGGCCTGGTTGAACCGGGGCAGCGACCTGTTCGAACATCCCAAGGAACATCGGGTCAGCGGCATCGAGGGCTGGTTTGGCGCTGCCGGACAACGTCCGCCGCGCTGGAAACAGGCCGTGGCGATCTGGCTGGCGTTTTTTCCGGTGTCGCTGATATTCAATTTTGTTCTCGGCCCGCTGCTCGCTGAGTTGAGCCTGTTGCCGCGCATATTGATCGGCACGGCCTGCCTGACACCGCTGATGGTGTACTTCTTCATTCCGTTGTCGACGCGCCTGCTGGCGAACTGGCTGAACAGCACGCCGACGAGGCCACTGCCTGCCACACCTTCGGCGCAGAATCGCTGATCTTCACAGGGCGGCGAGCCTGTTATAGTTTTCGCTTCAGCCGCGATACGAGCCGCCCATGCCAGATTCCGTAGCCCCGATCCTCATCACCGGCGCCGGCCAGCGTGTCGGCCTGCACTGCGCGCAGCGTTTACTGGAGGATGGCCACCGAGTCATCTTCACGTACCGGACCGAGCGTCCGGGCGTGCAGCGATTGCGCGATCTGGGCGCGACAGCCTTGTTCGCGGACTTTTCCAGCGAGGCCGCCATCCTGGCCTTCATCGACGCACTCAAAGCTCACACCGACAGCCTGCGTGCGATCGTGCACAACGCCTCCGAATGGTTGGCGGAAACTCCGGGCAGTGAAGCTGAAGCCTTCAATCGTATGTTCAACATTCACATGCTCGCGCCCTATCTGATCAACCTGCACTGCGCCGAGTTGCTGCAGCGCTCGGCGCCTGCCGACATCATCCACGTCAGCGACGACGTCACCCGCAAAGGCAGCAGCAAGCACATCGGCTATTGCGCCAGCAAGGCCGGTCTCGACAGTCTGATGTTGTCGTTCGCCGCACGCTTCGCACCCGCAATCAAAGTCAACGGTATCGCACCGGCGCTGTTGCTGTTCAACCCCGACGATGACGCTGCGTATCGCGCCAAGGCGCTGGCCAAGTCCGCGCTGGGCATCGAGCCCGGCAGCGAAGTGATCTACCAGAGCCTGCGCTATCTGCTCGACAATCCCTATGTCACCGGCACGACCCTGACTGTAAACGGCGGCCGGCACGTCAAATAGGCCGTCCCGCTTCGACCACGAGTCGAGTAATATCCACCAGAACGCCTGCAATAGACTGGACGGAGCAAATCAATGCCACAACTTCAACCGGGAATGGCGCGCATCCGGGTCAAGGATCTGCGTCTGCGCACCTTTATCGGCATCAACGAGGACGAAATCCTCAACAAGCAGGATGTGCTGATCAACCTGTCCATCCTGTACGCGGCTCAAGAAGCCGTGCGCGACAACGATATCGACCACGCGTTGAATTACCGCACCATCACCAAGGCGATCATCGCCCACGTTGAAGGCAACCGTTTCGCGCTGCTAGAGCGCCTGACGCAAGAATTGCTCGATCTGGTGATGACCAATGCATCGGTGCTGTACGCCGAAGTTGAAGTCGACAAACCTCACGCGCTGCGCTTCGCCGAGTCGGTATCGATTACGCTCGCGGCAAGCCGCTGAGCTACAAGCGTCAGGCTTCAAGCGGTAAGCTAATGACCGACCCCGATCCAATCTTGCAGCTTGAAGCTTGCCGCTCAAAGCTGTCCCGCAGAGACCCCCATGACTGATCAACAACGCCTGGAACTCGAAGCCGCCGCCTTCCGCCGACTGGTCGCTCACCTCGACAGCCGCAAGGATGTGCAGAACATCGACCTGATGAACCTCGCCGGGTTCTGCCGCAACTGCCTGTCCAAGTGGTACAAGGCCGAAGCCGACCAACGCCAGATCGAGGTCAGCCTCGATGATGCCCGCGAAGTGGTTTACGGCATGCCGTACGCCGAGTGGAAAGCCCAATACCAGCAAGAAGCCAGCGCCGAGCAGCAAGCAGCGTTTGCCAAAGGAAAACCCAATGACTGATTTGAACACCCTTCGCGCCAGCCTCAAAAGCGGCGAACATGCCTTCGCTGATACTCTGGCGTTCATTGCCGCCGGTTACGACTATCAACCGCAGGCGTTCAATAACGGCGGCGTGGAAAACGCTGCCGGGCAAAACGAAGGCTCATGCAAGACGCTCGGTCTGGCCCTGCTGGAAGGCTTGAGCGACGAAGAAGCGCTGCTGGCGTTCGGCGAGCATTACCGCTCGGTGCTGGCGACCCCAGAGGGCAGCGATCACGGCAATATTCGTGCGCTGATCAAGCACGGTCTGGCCGGTGTGAAGTTCGCCGCGCAGCCGCTGACGCGCCGCTGATCTCTGCAGCCACACATCCCCCTTGTGGGAGCGTGCTTGCTCGCGAATGCGATTTCACATCCGGCACACAAGTGACCTGACACACCGCTTTCGAGCAAGCCCGCTGCCACATTGGATGTATAGCGGCGGTGAATAGCGGACAAAAAAAAACCGGCCAATCTCTGGCCGGTTTTTTTCTGCCCTGCGGTCTTAGAACGTGGCGTTCTGAAGGCCGTCCAGGTATCGCTCGGTGTCGAGTGCCGCCATGCAGCCGGCGCCGGCCGAGGTGATGGCCTGACGATAGACGTGGTCAGCCACGTCACCGGCAGCGAAGATACCTTCGACGCTGGTGGCCGTCGCGTTGCCTTCACGGCCGCCTTGTACAACCAGATAACCGTCCTTCAGCGTCAACTGGCCTTCGAACAGCGAAGTGTTCGGGGTGTGACCGATGGCAATGAATACGCCGTCGACTTTGATCTCATCAAAGCTGCCATCATTGTTGCGCAGACGCGCACCGGTCACGCCCATGTTGTCGCCGAGGACTTCGTCCAGGTTAGCGTTCAACTTGAGGATGATCTTGCCTTCGGCCACACGGGCGTTGAGCTTGTCGATCAGGATCTTCTCGGCGCGGAAGGTTTCGCGACGGTGGATCAGGGTCACGGTGCTGGCGATGTTGGCCAGGTACAGCGCTTCCTCAACCGCCGTGTTGCCACCGCCAACCACGGCGACCGGCTTGTTGCGATAGAAGAAACCGTCGCAGGTCGCGCAGGCCGACACGCCTTTGCCCATGAACGCTTCTTCCGACGGCAGGCCCAGGTAGCGGGCGCTGGCACCGGTGGCGATGATCAGCGCATCGCAGGTGTAGACCGCGCTGTCGCCGGTCAGGGTGTACGGCTTGGCAGCGAAGTCGACGGCGTTGATGTGATCGAACACGATCTCGGTCTCAAAACGCTCGGCGTGCTCGCGCATGCGCTCCATCAGCACCGGACCGGTCAGGCCATGTACATCGCCCGGCCAGTTGTCGACTTCGGTGGTGGTGGTCAGTTGACCGCCGGCCTGCATGCCGGTGATCAGCAGTGGCTTGAGGTTGGCGCGGGCGGCGTAGACCGCAGCGCTGTAACCGGCAGGGCCGGAACCGAGAATGATCACTCGCGAATGACGGACTTCAGACATGAATCTGCTCCTGTTGGCCGGCCATGAAGAATCAGGCGCGGACGCCGGACGGCCGGCGGAATAAAAAAGGACCGTGGACACCTTGGGGAAGGCTTGAACTCGACAGTCCTGTAAAAAGTTGGGTGCAGCGTATCGAGGGGGGCAAGATTAAGGAAATACGGTTTAACAATCCAGCTCATAGGTGGTCTCTATGCGCAGACGCTGACGAGATAGACCTCTTTGTTACAGTGGATGTCGATCACTCCCTCGTGCTTTCGCGGTACTGACAAAGCCGGTAACGTCGGCGCGTTTTCCCTTGCTTCGGAGCACCTTATGCCCGCCCCTGTTCTATCCGGCCCGCAATACCTGCGCGAAGGCCTTCGATTGGTCTTGAGCCCTGGCTTGCGCCTGTTTGTATTGCTGCCGCTGGCGATCAACCTGGTGTTGTTCGTCGGATTGATCTATCTGGCCGGCCACCAGTTCAGCCTGTGGGTCGACACGCTGATGCCATCGCTACCTGAATGGCTGAGTTTCCTCAGCTATATCCTCTGGCCGCTGTTTGTAGTGTTGGTGGCGCTGATGGTGTTCTTCACCTTCACCATGCTTGCCAACATTATCGCCGCGCCGTTCAACGGTTTCCTGGCCGAGAAAGTCGAAGTAGTGGTGCGCGGCACCGATGATTTCCCAGCGTTCAGCTGGGGCGAACTGATCGCGATGATCCCGCGCACCCTGGCCCGCGAAATGCGCAAGCTCGGCTACTTCCTGCCGCGCGCCATCGGCCTGTTCATCCTTTCGTTCATTCCGGTAGTCAATATCATCGCCGCGCCGCTGTGGCTGTTGTTCGGCGTGTGGATGATGGCCATCCAGTACATCGACTACCCGGCGGACAACCACAAACTGGGCTGGAACGAAATGCTCGCCTGGCTGCGGCAGAAGCGCTGGCAGAGCATGAGTTTTGGCGGGATCGTTTATCTGGTGCTGCTGATTCCGGTGGTCAACATCCTGATGATGCCGGCCGCCGTGGCCGGGGCGACGTTGTTCTGGGTGCGCGAGCGTGGCGCCGAAAATCTGGTGATACAACACTGACCGCGTCACAAATCCATCATCCGAACGTCACAACGTCGACATGGCCTCAGCCGACACTGAGGTCATGACGACAGCTCTACATATCACCCTGATCAGCGAAACCTTCCCACCCGAAATCAACGGCGTGGCCAACACCCTTGGCCGCTTGTGCGAAGGTTTGCGTGCGCGAGGGCATCAGGTGGAACTGGTGCGTCCGCGCCAGGCCAGCGATCCGCAACGCAGCGAAGACGATGCGCTGTTGCTGTGTCGCGGATGGCCGTTACCGGGCTATCCCGGGCTGCAGTGGGGCCAATCGTCGATGCATAAATTGCTGCGGCGCTGGAAACGACAGCGCCCGGATGTGCTGTACATCGCCACGGAAGGCCCGCTCGGGTTATCGGCCTTGCGTGCGGCACGGCGCCTGGGGATTGCGGTGGTGAGTGGCTTTCACACCAACTTTCAGCAGTACACCAGCCAGTACGGCCTGGGTCTGCTGACGCGCATGCTCACCCATTACTTGCGCTGGTTTCACAATCGTTCGGCAATGACCCTGGTGCCAAGCGTCAGTCAGCGCCTGGAGCTGGAACGACGGCACTTCGAGCGCCTGGCGTTGCTGTCGCGGGGTGTGGACAGCCAGTTGTTTCACCCCAGCAAACGTCAGAGTGCGTTGCGTGAAAAATGGGGGCTGACCGAGCAGGACATTGCCGTGATTCATGTCGGACGGCTCGCCCCGGAGAAAAATCTCGGTCTGCTTAAACGTTGTTTTGAAACCCTGCGGCAGGCTTATCCACAGCGCCATCTGAAGCTGATCGTGATCGGAGATGGCCCGCAGCGTTCGGCGCTGGAAAAAGACCTGCCCGAAGCGATCTTCTGCGGCGCGCAGCGTGGGGAAACCCTGGCTGCGCACTATGCCTGCGG
This sequence comes from Pseudomonas sp. TSRC2-2, assembly GCF_049897785.1. Classification (NCBI taxonomy): domain Bacteria; kingdom Pseudomonadati; phylum Pseudomonadota; class Gammaproteobacteria; order Pseudomonadales; family Pseudomonadaceae; genus Pseudomonas; species Pseudomonas sp. TSRC2-2. The sequence continues at coordinate 158,063 of NZ_JAFCWZ010000009.1, read as the reverse complement.
GGATCTGTTTGTGTTTCCCAGCCTGACCGAAACCTTCGGCAATGTGGTGCTCGAAGCCCTGGCTTCGGGGCTTGGCGTGGTGGCGTATGACCAGGCAGCGGCGGCGCAGCATATTCGCCACGGCTACAACGGCGTGTCAGCCATGCCCGGCGATGAGCAGGCCTTTTGCGAAGCGGCGGCGTGGTTGCTGGAGGAGGATGAGCGGTTGCGCTGTGTGCGGCTGAATGCGCGGCAACATGGCAGTCGCCAGGGCTGGGGGGCGATTATCGAGCAGTTCGAAGGGTATTTGCGTGGCGCTTGTGTGGGGGAGCAAGTGATCCCCGATGCGCAAACACTTCCTTGAATCGATGCTGACTGCGAAGCCGCTATCGCTGGCAAGCCAGCGATAGCGCCAGTGAGAACGCCGCTTAAACCAGCGTCATTAATGCCTCACGGCTGAACGGCAAGATATCCTGTTCACGCCCATCGCGAACCTTCTGCGCCCAGTCCGGATCGACCAGCAGCGCGCGACCCACTGCTACCAGATCGAATTCTTCTTTGTTCAGACGCTCCAGCAGATTTTCCAGGCTGGCCGGTTGCGCGACCTTGTCGGTGTTGACCATGAACTGCAGGAACTCGCCGTCCAGGCCTACGCTGCCCACGGTGATGGTCGGTTTGCCGGTCAGCTTGCGCGTCCAGCCAGCAAGGTTCAGATCGGAACCGTCGAATTCCGGCTCCCAGAAGCGGCGGGTCGAGCAGTGGAAAATGTCTACGCCAGCGTCAGACAGCGGCTTGAGAAACCCGCCCAGCGCTTCGGGGGTTTGCACCAGACGGGCGGCGTAATCCTGCTGCTTCCATTGCGAGAAGCGGAAGATGATCGGGAAGCCTTCACCGACCGCCGCGCGCACCGCTTGAATCAATTCGATGGCGAAACGCGAACGATTGGCCAGGCTGCCGCCGTATTCGTCGGTGCGCTGGTTACTGCCCTCCCAGAAGAACTGATCGACCAGATAACCGTGGGCGCCGTGAATTTCCACGCCGTCCATGCCGATGCTCTGCGCATCTTTGGCAGCCTGGGCGAACGCCGCGATCACCTCGTGAATGTCCTGTTTGGTCATGCCATGAACCACGACCTGACCGTCCTTGAGTTTTTCCGACGGACCGTAGCCCGGCACGCCGGCATCCGGCTCGGTGCCGAGGCGCCGTACGCTGCCGACGTGCCACAGTTGCGGAACAATCTTGCCGCCCTCGGCGTGCACGGCGTCGACGACCTTTTTCCAGCCGGCCAGCGGCGCCTCACCGAAGAATTGCGGGACATTCGGATAACCGTTGGAAGCGATGTGGCCGACCGTCGTGCCTTCGGTGATGATCAAACCAACGCCTGCGGCCGCGCGCCGGCGGTAGTACTCAATGACTTTGGAATTGGGTACGCCACCCGGTGAGAACGAACGGGTCATCGGCGCCATGACCACGCGGGTTGGCAGTTCGAGGGCACCAAGATGGAACGGTTTGAACAGGGCTTGAACGGGCATCGAGAGGCTCCACGAAACGTTGGCGACAGACATTAATCGATATGACGGCGATAATATGAAGCGCCGAGCCTGATGAACAGCATTATTGATTTTGGTGATTAAGGATTAAAAGATTGAAAAGCAAAAGATCGCAGCCTCCGGCAGCTCCTACACGGGGTTTATGGTTCCCCTGTAGGAGCTGCCGAAGGCTGCGATCTTTTGATTGTGCTTTTCAGCTCAGCGCTTTTTCAATCGCATGCACGATGGTCGGATCATCCGGCGCCGTGCGCGGCGAAAACCGCGCCAGCACCCGGCCGTCCTTGCCGAGCAGAAACTTCTCGAAATTCCAGGTGATGTCGCCGGGAAACTCGGCGCCCTCTCCCGCCAACAGGCGATACAACTGATGCCGTTCGTGGCCATTGACTTCGAGCTTGCTCGACAACGGGAACGTCACGCCATAGTTGAGACTGCAAAAATCCTGAATTTCCTGCTCGGTACCCGGCTCCTGGCCGGCAAATTGATTGCACGGCAGGCCCAGCACACTGAAGCCTTTGCCTTTGTATTGTTGGTAGAGGTTTTCCAGTGCCGCGTACTGGGGGGTCAAGCCGCATTTGGAGGCCACGTTGACCACCAGCACGACTTGGCCCTTGAACGGCGCCAGCGGTAGCTCCTGACCATCCAGGGCTGTCAACTTAAGGTCGTGAAAAGCACTCATGCCGAACTCCAGGATTCTCGTGTTCTACTCGAAACAGCCACTTGGCGTGACCACCAAGGACAGCCGCGGACTAAAAAGGCGCCCGCAGGCGCCTCTCCAGTACTCGAAGCTTAGCGCAGAAAATCAGTGGTGATGGCCACCTTCGCCATGGACGTGACCATGAGCGATTTCTTCCTGGCTGGCGTCACGGATGTCGACGATCTTCACCTGGAAATTCAGGCGCTGACCGGCCAGAGGGTGGTTGCCATCAACGGTGACGTCGTCGCCGTCCAGATCACGGATGGTGACGATCTGCATCTGGCCGTCCGGTGCCGAAGCGTGAAACTGCATGCCGACTTCCAGCTCGTCAACGCCTTCGAACATGCTGCGGCTCAGGGTGCTGACCAGCTCGGCGGCGTATTCGCCGTAAGCGTCTTCCGGCTCGACGGCTACTTGCAGCTCGTCGCCGACCGCTTTGCCTTCGAGGGCTTTTTCCAGGCCCGGGATGATGTTGCCTGCGCCTTGCAGGTAAACCAGCGGAGCGCCGCCGGCGGAGCTGTCGATGACCTCACCAGCGTCGTTGGTCAGGGTATAGTCGATGGAGACAGCCTTATTGGCGGCGATCAGCATGGGGCGAGACCTTTTGCATAAGAATATAGAAAGGCCAAGTTTAGCGAAGCAATCGCGTGAAAGCGACCACAACCCGGACAAACGGGTTTCGACCATCACCGGTTTTCATCAGGACGAAGACGGCCATTGGGTGGTCGAGCTTTCCTGTGGTCACACCCAGCACCTGCGCCACCAGCCGCCGTGGCAAACCCGCGCATGGGTCCTGGATCCGGCGCAACGTATTGAAAAAACAGGTCAACCCTTTGCCTGCGGTTGGTGTGCACAGGGCTCGGTTAGCGCTAACCTTGGCGACTGAATTTCGGTAGTCGGCCAGACATAGGCTGACACCCTTGCATAGAGAATTCCCATGCAAACTTTTTTTATCGCCCCCACCGATTTTGGCGTGGGTCTGACCTCCATCAGCCTCGGGCTGGTGCGTACGCTTGAGCGCGCCGGTCTCAAAGTCGGCTTCTTCAAACCGATCGCCCAGCCGCACCCGGGCGACACCGGCCCTGAACGATCCACCGAACTGGTGGCGCGCACCCACGGCCTGAAACCGCCGCAACCGTTGGGCCTGGCGCACGTCGAGCGCATGCTCGGCGACGGTCAGCTCGACGAGTTGCTCGAAGAAATCATCGCCCTGTATCAGCAAGCGGCGGTCGGCAAGGACGTGCTGGTGGTCGAAGGCATGGTGCCGACCCGCAGCGCCAGTTATGCCGCGCGGGTCAATCTGCACTTGGCGAAGAGCCTCGATGCCGAAGTGATTCTGGTTTCGGCGCCGGAAAACGAAGTGCTGGCCGAGCTGTCTGGCCGCGTCGAGTTGCAGGCGCAATTGTTCGGCGGCCCGAAAGATCCGAAAGTGCTCGGCGTGATCCTCAACAAGGTCAAGACCGACGAGAGCATGGAGGCCTTCGCTGCGCGCCTCAAAGAGCATTCGCCCTTGCTGCGCAGCGGTGATTTCCGCTTGCTCGGCTGCATCCCGTTTCAACCGGAACTCAACGCGCCGCGCACCCGCGACGTCGCCGATCTGATGGGCGCGCAGGTACTCAACGCTGGCGACTACGAAACCCGGCGCATGAGCAAAATCATCATTTGCGCACGAACCATGCGCAACACCGTCGAGCTGCTCAAGCCCGGCGTGCTGGTGGTAACACCGGGCGATCGCGACGACATCATCCTCGCCGTCAGCCTTGCGGCGATCAACGGCGTGCCGCTGGCCGGCCTGCTGTTGACCAGCGACACCCTGCCAGACCCGCGCATCATGGATCTGTGCCGGGGCGCGTTGCAGGCCGGTTTGCCGGTGTTGTCGGTGAGCACTGGCTCTTACGACACCGCCAATTTGCTCAATGGCCTGAACAAGGAAATCCCCATCGATGACCGCGAGCGCGCCGAGATCATCACCGATTTCGTCGCCAGCCATCTCGACGCCAACTGGCTGCATCAGCGCTGCGGTACGCCAAGGGAAATGCGCCTGTCGCCAGCGGTGTTCCGTTATCAGTTGATCCAACGTGCGCAAGCGGCGAACAAGCGCATCGTCCTGCCCGAAGGCAGCGAGCCGTTCACCGTGCAAGCGGCGGCGATCTGTCAGGAACGCGGGATCGCCCGCTGCGTGCTGCTGGCCAAACCCGAAGACGTCGAAGCGGTCGCCCGGGCGCAGGGCATCGTGCTGCCGCCGGGTCTGGAAATTCTCGACCCGGACCAAATCCGCGAGCGTTACGTTGAACCGATGGTCGCGCTGCGCAGGAGCAAAAGCCTCAACGCACCGATGGCCGAGCAACAGCTGGAAGACACCGTGGTGATCGGCACCATGATGCTTGCGCTGGACGAGGTCGACGGCCTGGTTTCGGGTGTGATCAACACCACCGCCAACACCATCCGCCCCGCACTGCAACTGATCAAAACCGCACCGGGCTGCACGCTGGTGTCGTCGGTATTCTTCATGCTGTTCCCGGAAGAAGTGCTGGTTTACGGCGACTGCGTGATGAACCCGCATCCGAGCGCCAGCGAACTGGCCGAGATCGCGCTGCAAAGCGCTGACTCGGCGGCCGCATTCGGCATTACCCCGCGTGTGGCGATGATCAGCTATTCGAGCGGCGAATCGGCCCGCGGTGAAGAAGTCGAGAAAGTCCGCGAGGCGACCCTGCTCGCCCATGAGCAACAAAACTCGCTGTTGATCGACGGCCCGTTGCAGTACGACGCTGCCGCCAACGCTGACGTCGCCCGGCAACTGGCGCCGAACAGTCAGGTCGCGGGGCGCGCCACGGTGTTCGTGTTCCCCGATCTGAACACCGGCAACACCACGCATAAAGCCGTGCAACGCAGCGCCGATTGCGTCAGCCTCGGGCCAATGCTGCAAGGCCTGCGCAAACCGGTGAATGACCTGCCGCGCGGCGCGCAAGTCGATGACATCGTCTACACCATCGCGCTCACCGCGATTCAAGCCGCCAACCGACCTATGGATGTGTAAATGCTGGACTTTCTCCCTGCACCCGTGCGCGGCGTGATCGCTTCGCTGCTGTTGGCGCTGAACACGATTCTGCTCTGCTCCTTTCTGTTCTGTGTGGCGCTGATAAAAGCCCTGCCGTTTGCCTTGACCCAGCGCATTGCCGGCTGGCTGATGAGCCACACCCACGAAGCGTGGATCAGCAACAACAAGGGCTGGATGAACCTGGTGCGCCGCACCCGCTGGCAGATCAGCGGTCTGCAAGGTCTGGACTATCAGCACTCATATCTGATCACCAGCAACCACCAGAGCTGGGTCGATATTCTGGTGCTGCAATACGTGCTCAACCGAAGGATTCAGCCGCTGAAATTCTTCCTCAAGCAGGAGCTGATCTGGGTCCCGGTGATCGGTCTGGCGTGGTGGGCGCTGGGTTTTCCGTTCATGAAGCGCTACTCCAAGGCATACCTGGAAAAGCACCCGGAGAAGAAAGGCAAAGACCTGGAAACCACGCGCAAGACCTGCGCGAAATTCCGGCATAACCCGGTGGGGATTTTCAACTTCGTCGAAGGCACACGCTTCACCGAAGGCAAGCATGCGCAGCAGCAATCACCGTTCAAGTACCTGCTCAAGCCCAAGGCCGGCGGGATTGCCTTCGTGCTGGATGCGATGGGTGAACAGCTGGAGTCGATCGTCAACGTGACGATTCATTACCCGGCCGGGCGTCCGGGGTTCTGGGACTTGCTCTGCGGCAATGTGCGCGATGTGGTGGTGCACTTTGAAGAGATCAAAATCCCGCCTGCCTTCATCGGCAAGAACTATGACCAGGATGGCGAGTACCGATTGCAGTTTCAGGGCTGGATCAATCAGCTGTGGCTAGACAAGGATGCGTTGCTGGAGCAGATGCACCGCGAGTATCCAAAGCATTAAAGATCAAAAGATCGCAGCCTTCGGCAGCTCCTACATCGGCTCGGCGTACATCCTGTAGGAGCTGCCGAAGGCTGCGATCTCTTGCCATTCTCCGAGCAATAAAAAAGCCCGCCGATGATCACTCATCGGCGGGCTTTTTCTTGCAGCTAGAAGCTTGTCGCTGCTTCTGCCTTAGATGGCGCCACGTTGACGCAGCAGCTCCAGCACTTGCTTGACGCTTTCTTCCAGACTCAGCGACTGCGTGTCGATCACCAGGTCAGCGTCCAGCGGCACATCGTACGGGAAGGATTCGCCCGGGATGTTATCGCCGCCAGCGGCGTACAACCCTTGCGGATCACGTTCGGCGCACACGGTCGGTGAAGCCTGCACGTAGACTGTCAACAGACGATCCTTGCCGATCAGATCCTTCGCCTGCTCGCGGCCTTCGGCACTCGGCGCAACGAACGCGGCCAGTGTCAGCAGACCCGCCTCGTTGAACTGGCGCGCCACATGCGCGGCACGCCGCCAGTTCTCGGTACGCCCGGCACGATCCTGTGGCAGTCCTTTGTTGAGGTCGTGACGCAGGTTCTGCCCATCCAGCACGAACACCGCACGGCCCATGTCGAACAGCTTGCGCTCCACCGCGTAAGCCAGCGTGCTCTTGCCCGCACCGGACAGACCGCTGAACAATACGGTGGCCGGTTGCTGGCCGAAGCGCTGGGCACGTTCTTCAGTAGCCACGTGGGCCAGTTTGCCGTGGTGCGTGGCGGTGCCGTGCGTCACTGGCTGAGCGACGATCATGCCGGCGCCGACGGTGCCGTTGGTCAACCTGTCAATGACGATGAACGCGCCGGTGGTGCGGTTGCTTTCGTAACCGTCGAGGGCGATCGGCGCGTCGAGCGCGACCTTCACCTTGCCGATTTCGTTGAGCTGCAATGCGCTCGCCGGGCCTTCTTCCAGGGTGTTCACGTCGACCTTGTTGACGATGCTGGCGATCGAGCCCGGCACGTAACTGGTGGCGCGCTTGATGTCGTATTTCTTGCCCGGCAGCATCGGCTCTTCAGCCATCCACACCAGCATCGCTTCGAAGCTGTCGGTGACCGGCGGCACGTTGTCGGCATGCACCAACAGGTCGCCACGGGAGATGTCGATTTCGTCTTCCATGGTCAGCGTCACGGCCTGACCTGGGCCTGCGTGTTCCAGCTCACCTTCGAAGGTAACGATGGATTTGACCCGGCTGCTCTTGCCCGACGGCAGCACCACGACTTCGTCGCCCTTGTGCACGATGCCACTGGCCAGCGTCCCGGCGAAACCACGGAAGTTCAGGTTCGGACGGTTGACGTACTGCACCGGGAAACGCAGATCAGTGAAGTTGCGATCACCGGCGACTTCCACGGTCTCGAGGATTTCCATCAGCGACTGACCGGTGTACCACGGCGAGCGCTCGGACTTGTTCACCACGTTGTCGCCCTTGAGGGCCGACATCGGCACGAAGTGCATGCTGGTCGGCTTCATCTTCAAGCCTTCGGCGAACTTCAGGTAGTCAGCCTTGATCGACTCGAACACGCCTTCGTCGAAGTCCTTCAAGTCCATCTTGTTGATGGCGACGACGATGTGTTTGATGCCCAGCAGGGAGGCGATAAAGCTGTGGCGACGGGTCTGGGTCTGCACGCCGTAACGGGCGTCGACGAGAATGATCGCCAGGTCACAGGTGGACGCACCGGTGGCCATATTGCGGGTGTACTGCTCATGGCCGGGGGTGTCGGCGATGATGAATTTGCGCTTGGCGGTGGAGAAATAGCGGTAAGCGACATCAATGGTAATGCCCTGCTCGCGCTCGGCCTGCAGGCCGTCGACCAGCAACGCCAGATCGATGTCATCACCGGTGGTGCCGGATTTCTTCGAGTCGCGGGTGATTGCTTCGAGGTGATCTTCATAGATCATCTTCGAGTCGTGCAGCAGGCGCCCGATCAGGGTGCTCTTGCCGTCATCGACGTTACCGCAGGTCAAAAAGCGCAGCAGTTCTTTACGTTCGTGCTGGCCCAGGTAGGCGAGGATGTCCTCGCTGATCAAATCAGATGCGTGCGACATGACAGCCCCTTAGAAATAGCCTTGACGTTTTTTGTCTTCCATCGAGCCTGCGCCATCGTGGTCGATGACCCGGCCCTGGCGCTCGGAAGTCCGCGTCAGGAGCATTTCCTGAATGATGTCCGTGAGGCTTTCGGCCTCGGACTCCACCGCGCCCGTCAACGGGTAGCAGCCAAGGGTGCGGAACCGCACTTTCTTTTTGACGATGCGCGCCTTGTCCTCATCGGACAGGTGCTCGAGGATGCGCTCGTCGTCGATCATGATCAGCGTGCCGTTCTTCTCGATCACTTCGCGTTCGGCGGCGAAGTACAGCGGCACAATCGGAATGCCTTCGAGGTAGATGTACTGCCAGATGTCCAGTTCGGTCCAGTTCGACAACGGGAACACACGGATGGATTCGCCCTTGTTGACCTTGCCGTTGTAGACGTTCCACAGCTCGGGACGCTGGTTTTTCGGGTCCCAGCGGTGCTTGCTGTCACGGAACGAGTACACGCGCTCTTTGGCGCGGGACTTCTCTTCATCGCGACGGGCGCCGCCGAACGCTGCATCGAAACCATGCTTGTCGAGGGCCTGTTTCAGGCCTTCGGTTTTCATGATGTCGGTGTGCTTGGCGCTGCCGTGGGTGAACGGGTTGATGTTCTGCGCCACGCCATCGGGATTGATATGGGTGATGAGGTCCAGGCCCAGTTCTTCGACCATTTTGTCGCGGAACTTGTACATCTCCTGGAATTTCCAGCGGGTGTCGACGTGCATCACCGGAAACGGCAGTTTGCCCGGGAAGAACGCCTTGCGTGCCAGGTGCAGCATCACGGCGGAGTCTTTACCGATGGAGTACAGCATCACCGGGTTGTCGAACTCGGCGGCCACCTCGCGGATGATGTGGATGCTTTCCGCCTCCAGCTGTTTCAGATGCGTCAGTTTGTCGACCATGGCTACTCACGAAAGCTTTCTTATGAACGGCCAGCGGGCCGTGTTCGAGCGGGGAATCCTAGCACAGCGACCTCTTCTAATCAGGACGCCAACTAGATCGAAAGGGTATATGAATATGCCTGCTCGTTTGGGCGCCCAAGGCCCATGCAGGAGCGGCCGAAGGCTGCGATCTTTTGATTTTGTTTTTAAAGATCAAGATCAAAAGATCGCAGCCTTCGGCAGCTCCTACACAGGGAACGGTGTGTCAGATAGGGTTCGGGATGTCGATGAAGATGTGCTCGAGGGCAAAGCGCTTCGCCAGGTACTCGCCCAGCGCCTGCACGCCATAGCGCTCGGTGGCGTGGTGGCCGGCGGCGATGAAACTGATGTCGTTTTCCCGCGCACTGTGAAAAGTCTGCTCGGAAGCCTCGCCACTGATGAACAGATCGACACCCGCCGCCACGCCCTGATCGATATAACCCTGGCCACCACCGGTGCACCAGCCGACGCGACGGATCATGCCGCTGCCTTCGATCAGCAGCGGCTCGCGGCCCATGGCGCCCTGCACCTTGCGCGCGAAGTCCCGGGCAGTCATCGGCTCGTTCAGCGAACCCACCAGACCGACGACTTTCGGATTGCTCGGGTCCAGCGGGCCCTCGACGGTGATATCGAGCTGACGCGCCAGTTGCACGTTGTTGCCAACGTCGGGGTGCAGATCCAGCGGCAGGTGATAGGCGAGCAGACTGATGTCGTGCTTGAGCAAGGTCTTCAAGCGGCGCTGCTTCATGCCGATGACGCAGGGGTTTTCGCCTTTCCAGAAATAACCGTGGTGGACCAGGATCAGATCAGCCTCGGCTTCGACGGCGGCGTCCAGCAAAGCCTGGCTGGCGGTGACGCCGCTGACGATGCGCATCACCTGCGGGCGGCCTTCGACCTGCAATCCGTTGGGGCAATAATCGGCAATTTTCGCACTGGCCAGGTAACGGTCGGCTTCTTCGACGAGGGTGCTGAGGGCAACGGCCATGAAAGACTCCTAAATATCCCGTTCAGAGGCACGCGCGGCCTCGTATAATGCGCGACATTATGGGCGGTCTGACCTCGCCTGCAACCTTTCCAGGAACGTGCTTAATGCTCAAGGCGCTGCGTTTTTTTGGCTGGCCGCTGTTGGCCGGTGTGCTTATCGCTCTGTTGATTATTCAGCGTTACCCCGAGTGGGTCGGGCTGCCGAGCCTCGACGTCAATCTGCAACAGGCTCCACAGACCACGATCGTGCAACAGGGGCCGGTGTCCTATGCGGACGCGGTGGGCATCGCCGCGCCGTCGGTGGTCAATCTGTACACCACCAAGGTCATCAACAAACCGGCGCATCCTTTGTTCGAGGATCCGCAGTTCCGCCGTTTCTTCGGTGACAATTCGCCTAAACAGAAGCGCATGGAATCGAGCCTCGGTTCCGGGGTAATCATGAGCCCGGAAGGCTACATCCTTACCAACAACCACGTCACCAGCGGCGCCGACCAGATTGTCGTGGCACTCAAGGATGGTCGCGAAACACTGGCACGGGTGATCGGCAGCGATCCGGAGACCGACCTTGCGGTGTTGAAAATCGACCTGAAAAACCTGCCGGCGATCACCGTTGGCCGCTCCGACAGCATTCGCATCGGCGACGTCGCGCTGGCCATCGGCAATCCGTTCGGCGTCGGCCAGACTGTGACCATGGGCATCATCAGCGCCACCGGGCGTAACCAGTTGGGCCTGAACAACTACGAAGACTTCATCCAGACCGACGCGGCGATCAACCCGGGCAACTCCGGCGGCGCGCTGGTCGATGCCAACGGCAACCTCACCGGCATCAACACGGCGATCTTTTCCAAGTCCGGCGGCTCGCAAGGCATCGGTTTTGCCATTCCGGTGAAACTGGCGATGGAAGTGATGAAGTCGATCATTGAGCACGGTCAGGTGATTCGCGGCTGGCTGGGCATTGAGGTGCAACCGCTGACTCAGGAACTGGCCGAATCGTTTGGCTTGTCCGGGCGCCCGGGGATTGTCGTCGCCGGAATCTTCCGTGACGGCCCGGCACAGAAGGCCGGCCTGCAACTGGGCGATGTGATTCTGAGCATTGATGGCGAGCCGGCCGGCGATGGTCGCCGTTCGATGAACCAGGTCGCGCGGATCAAACCGACCGACAAGGTGACAATTCAAGTCATGCGCAACGGCAAGGAGCTGAAGCTGACGGCTGAAATCGGTCTGCGGCCCCCGCCGGCACCGGTGAAAGAAAAAGAACAATAAAAATGTTTTCACGCCAGGGGCGCGAATAACAGACATTCTCAACAGGCATGTTATATTGTTTCAATTCTGACAATTGGAACAACATAACATGTCGTCTCGCAAAAAGGCCTCGCTGTTGGGCCTGACTCTGGGTTTGCTCTGCGATCCCGCCTTCGCCGATGAATCACAGGCCGTTGAGCTGGAAGCCATCAGCGTCACCTCCGACTACGAATCACCCATTGGCCCGGTCAGCGGTTATCGCGCGACTCGCTCGGCCAGTGCGACCAAAACCGACACGGCGATTCGCGACATCCCGCAAGCCATCAGCGTGGTTCCGGCCAGCGTGCTCTCGGATCTGGGCAGCACCAGCGTTGAGCGCGCGCTGGATTTCGCCGGCGGTGTATCGAAACAGAACAATTTCGGCGGCCTGACCCTGTACGAATACAGCGTGCGCGGCTTCACCACTTCGGAGTTCTACAAGGACGGCTTCAGCGCCAATCGCGGTTACCCGAGCACGCCGGATGCGGCCAACATCGAGCGCATCGAAGTGCTCAAAGGTCCGGCGGCCAGCCTGTACGGCCGCGGCGATCCCGGCGGTACGGTGAACATCGTCACCAAGAAACCGCAGCGTGAAGCGTTCACCACACTGCAAACCAGCGCCGGCAGTTGGGATCGCTATCGCACTGCGCTGGACGTCAACACGCCCCTCGATGATCAGGGCGATGTGCTTTCGCGCATCAACCTCGCCGTAGAAGACAACAACAGCTTCCGCGATCACGTCGACAGTAAGCGGGTCTTCGTCGCGCCCTCGATCAGTTGGCAGTTGAACCCGGATACCTCGCTGCTGGTGGAAAGCGAAATCGTCCGTCACAACTCGACTTTCGATCGTGGCGTAGTGGCGCCGAACAACAAATGGAGCGGCGTATCACGCTCGACCTTCTTGGGCGAACCTGACGACGGCAACATCGACAACCACAACAACCTGCTCCAGGCCACCCTTGAACACCATCTGAACGACAGCTGGAAACTGCGTCTGGCCAGCCACTACAAGGAAGGCAAACTCTGGGGCGACGCTTCGGAACAACGAGCACTGAACGCCGACGGCCACACGGTCAACCGCCGCTTGCGCGAGCGCGATACCAGTTGGCACGACAGCATTACCCAACTGGAACTGCGCGGTCTGTTCGACCTCGGGCCGTGGCAGCACGAATTGCTGATCGGCACCGAGTACGAGAATTACCGCAAGGACGAACGCGTCACCACCATTGCTGGCGGCCCCTACGCCATCGACATCTATAAACCGGTCTACGGCCAGCCGAAACCCAATGGTGCACGCTCGGGCACCGCCTTCTTCGAGCACGTCGAAAGCCATGCGCTGAACCTGCAGGATCAGATCATCTTCACCGACAAACTGCGCGGCATGCTTGGCGCGCGCTTCGAGCACTTCGACCAGCGCATCGACGACCACAGCCGCAACGCCAAAAGCCAGCAGCGCCACGACGCCCTCACCCAACGCGCCGGCCTGCTCTATCAACTGACACCGAACACCGGCCTGTTCGCCAACGCCTCGACCTCGTTCAAACCGAACAACGGCCTCGACGCCGCCGGCAAATCCTTCGACCCGGAAGAAGGCGTCGGTTACGAAGTGGGGATCAAGAACGAACTGTTTGATGAGCGCGTGAGCAGCACCCTCGCCTTCTTCCACATCGACAAGGAAAACGTCCTCGCCCTCGACCCGGCCACCGACACCAGTCGCGCCATGGGCAAGGCGCGCAGTCAGGGTTTCGATTGGCAAGTGAGCGGCCAGGTGACCGACGCAGTGCGGGTCATCGGCGCCTTCGCCTACATCGATGCCGAAGTGACCAAGGGCGACGCGACGATCCCCGCCGGCAGCCGCATCCTCGGCGTGGCCAAACGCAGTGGCAGCCTGCTCGGGGTGTATGAATTTCAGGATGGCCATCTGCGCGGCTCGGACGTTGGCGCAGCGTTCACTTACGTCGGCGACCGCTCGGGCGAATCCGGCAGCGACTTCGAATTGCCGGCCTATCAGACCGTCGACCTGCTCGCGCACTACAAGGCCAGCGACAACGTCACGGTCGGCCTCAACCTGAACAACCTCTTCGACGAAAAGTATTACGAGCGCTCGTACAGCAACTACTGGGTCAATCCCGGCGAGCCGCGCAACTTCACCGTCAGCCTCACACTCAACCTGTAAAAGGACGTCACCATGCACTACGGCAAAACCCTCGCACTCCTCGCCGCACTGTTCGCCGGGCAGGTTTCGGCCCACGGTTTGTGGACCGAACAGCGGCGCGGCAACATTGAAGTGGTGTACGGCCATGGCGCCGAAGACAACGCGTTCAAGGCGCAGAAAATCAGCGGCGCATGGGCTTATGACACGGTCGGCAAGATGATCCCGGTCAGCGTCGAGCGCCTGGCCGATCATGCCCGGCTGAAACCGTTGAAGCCGCCGGCGGTAATGGCCGTGGCGTTGAACAATGGCATGTGGTCGCAGACGGCGGACAAGAAGTGGATCAATGAAGGGCGCAGCAAAGTGCCTGGCGCCACCGAGGCCACACAGACGTTCAAATACAGCCTGGCGATTTACCAGCCGGGGGCGAAGTTGCCGAAGCTTGATCAGATCAAACTGCTGATCCTGCCGGAGGTCGACCCGCTGACGGTAGGGCCGGGCAACTCATTGCCGGTGCGGGTGTTGCTCGATGGCAAACCCGCAGCGGGGGTGAAGTTGATTGGCGACTATCGCAGCGCGCCGAATACGCTGAGCACCGAGACCGACAAGGAGGGGCGTGCGCAAGTGCTGGTGAGAAATGAGGGGTTGAATGTGATTGCGGCGCAGGTTGAGGTGCCGGTGAAGGACAGCGCGGATGTGGACAGTCGAGGATTGTTCAGTTCACTGACTTTCCTGGGCGAGCCGCATCACGAGTAAGGGTTCGAAAGCGGTGGCGCTCCTTTCGCGAACAAGCCCGCTCCCACACTCAATCGCGGTCCGTCTGAAGAAACGCGATTGAGTGTGGGAGCGGGCTTGCTCGCGAAGGCGATTCAGAGGTCGCCCAGGCCGTCGATCAGCGCCTGATTCTGCTCCGGCGTGCCAATCGAAATGCGCAGGAACTGCGCAATCCGTTCCTGCTTGAAATGCCGCACGATCACGCCCTGCTCGCGCAGTTTTGCCGCCAGCCCCGCCGCGTCATGCTGCGGATGCCGGGCGAAGATGAAGTTTGCCGCTGATGGCAGCACTTCAAAGCCCTTGGCCTGCAACTGCGCCACCACCCATTTGCGGCTCTCGATCACCTGACGACAGGTTTTGTCGAAATACTCGCGATCTTCAAACGCCGCCGCCGCACCGACAATTGCCAAACGATCCAGCGGATAGGAGTTGAAGCTGTTCTTGACCCGCTCCAGCGCCTCGATCAGTTCTGGATGCCCCACCGCCAGACCGACACGCAGGCCGGCCAGCGAGCGTGACTTGGACAGCGTCTGCGTCACCAGCAGATTCGGATAGCGATCCACCAGACTGATCGCCGTCTCGCCGCCGAAGTCGATGTAGGCCTCATCCACCACTACAACCGAATCCGGGCTGGCCTTGAGGATTTGCTCTACGGCGTCCAGCGCCAGCAGGCAACCGGTCGGGGCGTTCGGGTTAGGGAAAATGACCCCGCCATTGGGTCTGGCGTAATCGGCGGGGTTGATCTGGAACTGCGCATCCAACGGCACCGCATCGAATTCAATGCCATACAACCCGCAGTAAACCGGATAGAAGCTGTAGCTGATGTCCGGGAACAGTAGCGGTTGATCGTGTTGCAGCAGGCCGTGAAAAATGTGCGCGAGCACTTCGTCCGAACCGTTGCCGAGGAACACCTGACTGGTTTGCACGCCGTAGTATTCGGCCACGGCGTTTTTCAGCAGGTCACTGTTCGGGTCCGGGTACAGGCGCAGGTTGTCGTTGAGCTCGGCTTGCATCGCCGCCAGCGCTTTGGGCGACGGGCCGTACGGATTTTCATTGGTATTGAGCTTGACCAGTTTGGTCAGCTTCGGCTGTTCGCCCGGCACGTAGGGCACCAGATCCTTGACGAACGGGCTCCAGAATTTACTCATCGCTCAGTTCCCCTGCCCTTTCAGAAAGTCTTCGTCTTTGATGCGGTATTCGGCGCTGCGTGCGTGGGCGCTCAGCGATTCGCCACGGGCCAGTACCGATGCAGTTTTGCCCAACTCCGAAGCACCGGCCTCGGAACAGAAGATGATCGACGAGCGCTTCTGGAAATCGTAGACACCCAGCGGCGAGGAGAAACGCGCGGTGCCGGAAGTCGGCAACACGTGGTTCGGGCCGGCGCAGTAGTCGCCCAGCGCTTCGGAGGTGTGGCGGCCCATGAAGATCGCACCGGCGTGGCGGATCTGCGGCAGCCAGGCTTGCGGATCAGCGACCGACAATTCCAGGTGTTCCGGGGCGATGCGGTTGGCGACTTCGATGGCCTGGGCCATGTCGCTGACCTGAATCAAAGCACCCCGGCCATTGATTGAGGTTTCGATGATGGTCGCGCGGTCCATGGTCGGCAGCAGTTTGTCGATGCTCGCGGCCACCTTGTCGAGGAACCCGGCGTCCGGGCTGACCAGAATCGCTTGCGCGTCTTCGTCGTGCTCGGCCTGGGAGAACAGGTCCATGGCGATCCAGTCCGGATCTGTCTGGCCGTCGCAGACCACGAGGATTTCCGAAGGGCCGGCGATCATGTCGATACCGACCTGACCAAACACATGGCGTTTGGCCGTGGCGACATAGATGTTGCCTGGGCCAACCACTTTGTCCACACGCGGCACGCTTTCGGTGCCGTAGGCCAGCGCGGCAACCGCTTGCGCACCGCCGATGGTGAACACGCGATCCACGCCCGCGATGCAGGCAGCGGCCAACACCAATTCATTGATTTCACCGCGCGGGGTGGGCACGACCATGACCACTTCTGTCACGCCGGCGACCTTGGCCGGAATCGCATTCATCAACACCGACGACGGATACGACGCCTTACCACCCGGCACGTACAGACCGGCGCGATCCAGCGGCGTGACCTTCTGGCCAAGCACCGTGCCGTCGGCTTCGGTGTAGCTCCAGGAATCCTGCTTTTGCTTTTCGTGATAGCTGCGCACCCGTGCAGCGGCTTTTTCCAAAGCCTCGCGTTGCGGCGCAGTAATGCGGGTCAGGGCCAGTTCCAGGCGCTCGCGCGGCAGGATCAGGTCAGCCATCGAGGCTACTTCGAGGCCGTCGAATTTCTGGGTGAACTCGACCAGCGCCGCGTCACCGCGCTCGCGCACAGCCTTGATGATGTCCAGCACGCGCTGATTGACCGAGTCGTCAGACACACTTTCCCAGCTCAGCAGATGATCCAGATGATGCGCGAAATCCGGGTCAGCAGCGTTGAGTCGGCGAATTGCAGTCGGTGCGGTCATAGCGAGAGCCTCATAGGAATTGGCAAAAAACTCAGGCGCCCGAAACTAGCATTCGATCCGCTTGGGCACCTGAGAATTCTGGCTATGAGGCGGATAGACGGCGCGGCCTCGGGCCGCGCAGGTAGATCAGCCGCGGTGTCGCGATTCCACTGCGTTGCGCAGGGTGTCGATCAACGCCTGGATTCGGGCGTGCTGCATTTTCATCGAAGCCTTGTTGACCACCAGTCGCGAGCTGATCGTGGCGATCAGTTCCTGGGGCTCCAGGCCATTGGCGCGCAGGGTGTTGCCGGTGTCGACCACGTCGATGATCTTGTCGGCCAGACCAATCAGCGGCGCCAGCTCCATCGAGCCGTACAGCTTGATGATGTCGACCTGGCGGCCCTGCTCGGCGTAGTAACGCTTGGCAACATTGACGAACTTGGTCGCCACACGCAGACGGCCCTTGGGCTCGACCGCGCCGATCTTGCCGGCGGTCATCAGCTTGCACTGAGCAATCTGCAGGTCCAGCGGCTCGTACAGGCCCTGGCCACTGTACTCCATCAGCACGTCCTTACCGGCGACGCCGAGGTCGGCGGCGCCATGCTCGACATAGGTCGGCACGTCGGTGGCACGCACGATCAGCAGACGCACATCGTCCTGGGTCGTGGGGATGATCAGCTTGCGGCTCTTGTCCGGATTCTCGGTCGGCACGATGCCCGCTTCAGCGAGAAGCGGCAGAGTGTCGTCAAGGATGCGGCCCTTGGACAGTGCGATGGTCAACATGGGAAACGTCAGTCCTTATCAAGGTACTCATGCCCGGTCGCAATCGGCGCCGGACACACATCGAGGGTGCGCACACCCTCGACTCGAAACGAATTCAGTGGACACGTCCGTGTGTCCCGATGCAGCGATCAGCCCGGAACGCGACGGATCTTGGCGCCGAGCATCTGCAGTTTTTCTTCGATGCACTCGTAACCACGGTCTATGTGGTAGATGCGGTCGATCAGCGTGTCGCCTTCGGCAACCAGTGCCGAGATCACCAGGCTGGCCGAAGCCCGCAGGTCGGTCGCCATCACAGGCGCGCCTTTCAGGATTTCGGTACCGGTGACGATCGCGGTGTTGCCTTCGACCTGAATCTTGGCGCCCATGCGGTGCAATTCGTACACGTGCATGAAGCGGTTTTCGAAGATCGTCTCGATCACCGCACCGGTGCCTTCGGCAATGGCGTTGAGCGAAATGAACTGCGCCTGCATGTCGGTCGGGAACGCCGGGTACGGCGCGGTGCGCACGTTGACCGCTTTCGGGCGCTTGCCGTGCATGTTCAGCTCGATCCAGTCTTCACCGCAGGTGATTTCCGCGCCGGCTTCACGCAGCTTTTCCAGCACCGCTTCGAGGATGGTCGGATCGGTGTCCTTGACCTTGACGCGGCCACCGGTCACGGCAGCGGCGACCAGATAGGTGCCGGTTTCGATACGGTCAGGCATGACCTTGTAGAAAGCCGAACCCAGACGCTCGACGCCGTCGATGGTGATGGTGTCGGTGCCGGCGCCGGAAACCTTGGCGCCCATGGCGTTGAGGAAGTTCGCCAGGTCGACCACTTCAGGCTCGCGCGCGGCGTTCTGCAGCACGCTGCGGCCTTTGGCCAGTGCTGCGGCCATCATGATGTTTTCGGTACCGGTCACACTGACGGTATCGAAGAAGAAGTGCGCGCCGCGCAAGCCACCTTCAGGCGCCTTGGCCTTGATGTACCCGCCTTCTACGTCGATGACCGCGCCCATGGCTTCCAGACCGCGGATGTGCAGGTCGACCGGACGCGAACCGATGGCGCAGCCGCCAGGCAATGCGACTTCGGCTTCACCGAAACGGGCAACCATCGGGCCCAGTACCAGAATCGACGCACGCATGGTTTTCACCAGTTCGTACGGCGCGATCAGGGTCTTGATGGTGCGCGGGTCGATTTCGACGCTGAGCTTCTCGTCGATCACAGGCTCAATGCCCATACGCCCGAACAGCTCGATCATGGTGGTGATGTCGTGCAGGTGCGGCAGGTTACCAACGGTGACCGGACCATCGCACAGCAAGGTCGCGGCCAGAATCGGCAGAGCGGAGTTCTTCGCGCCGGAAATGCGGATCTCGCCATCAAGACGAGCGCCACCGGTAATAATCAATTTATCCATTAGTATCTCGACGCCCTAGGGCTCAGGTGCGCTCGGCCCAGGCCGCGCTGCTGAAAAATTTCATAGTGACCGCATGGATGCTGCCATCGGTGATCCATGGGTTCAAATGGGCATAGACCTGCTGCTGACGCTTCACCGGGCTCAACGCCGCCAGTTCATCGCTAATCACGTTCAGCTGGAAGTTGCAGCCTTCGCCTTCAACTTCTACCAGCGTTCCTGGCAGCTTTCCTTCAAGGAAGCTCTTCACTTCTACGGCCTGCATGCTCAACCTCAATCGGCGCCCTGTGCGCACGGGTCGGACATCATACAAAAAAGCCCCGCGCCTGCGAACCCCGCAACGCAGGACTCTGACGGGGGGCTTCTTTACAGATGATGGTTCAGGGGTGCGCCAACAGCTCGGTCAATTCGCTGACCTGAGCGATTTCGCGCATGTCTTCCGGCATTGCGCGGATGCTGACGGCCTTGCCGGCTGCCTGCGCATCACGCATGAAGCACAGCAGCAACGACAGGCCGACACTGCTGGACTTCTGTACCGCCGAACAATCGATGACCAGCGCCGACGCCTTGCTCGACTTGATCAGCGCCTGTCCTTCCTTGCGCAGGTCGGGTCCGGTGCGGTAATCCAGCACGCCGCTGAGCACCAGCTCGTCGACATCACTCATACGAACTGCCGCCTCACTCATTGCGCTGGCTTCGCGGCGGCTTTGTCGGTTTCCTGCTTGGCCTTGGCCACTTCACCGGCCCAGCCATCGATGGTCTTGTCCAGATCGTTGCCATTGCGCTGCATGGCGTCGGCGAACTGGTCACGGAACAGTTTGCCGATGTTGATACCGTTGATGATCACGTTGCGCAACTTCCACTCGCCGCCGATCTTTTCAAGGGTGTACTGCACCGGATAGATCGCCCCGTTGCTGCCCTTGACGGTCATGTTGACGCTGGTGCGGTCGCCCGATTCGTCTTTGGCCGGGTCAACGGTGATGCCCTGGTTGTTGTACTCCAGCAGCGCGTTGCCGTAGAACTGGAACAGGCCGCGCTTGAAGTTTTCCTGAAAGCGCTGCATCTGTGCAGGCGTGGCCTTGCGCGAATACTTCACGGTCATGATGCTTTTGGAGATGCCCTCGGCATCCACCACCGGGCCGACAATGTTGTTCAGTGCCGCATAGAAATCCTGCGGATCCTGCTTGTACTTCTCTTTGTTGGCCTGCAAGTCGGCAAGCATCCGGTTCGTGGTGTCCTGAATCAGGTCATGAGCCGATTGCCCCGGTGCAGCGTTAGCCATCAACGGCAGGGCCGCGAGCAACACCAACAGGCCACGTCGCAAGATAGAGATCATTCAAAAGCTCCTCATTTGGCGTCTTTGCTAACGGTATTGAGCAGGAATTTACCGATCAGGTCTTCCAGTACCAGTGACGACTGCGTGTCATGGATGGTTCCACCGTCTTTCAACTGAGTGTCTTCACCGCCGACGCTGATACCGATGTATTTCTCGCCCAGCAGACCCGCGGTGAGGATAGACGCTGTGGAATCGACCGGCAGGTTGTCGACCTTTTTATCCACTTGCAGCGTGACCCGACCGGTGAAGCTGTCGCGATCCAGATCGATTGCCGTGACCTTGCCGATGGTCACACCGGCCATGGTCACTTTGGCTCTGACCGTCAGACCGGCGATATTGTCGAAATACGCATACAACTTGTAGGTGTCGGTGGACGCAGTCGGAGACAGGCCGCTGACGCGCAAGGCGAGCAGCAGCAAAGCCAGGATCCCTGCCAGCAGGAACAGGCCGACACCGATTTCCAGGGTGCGGTTTTGCATCAGAAATCTCCAAACATCAAAGCGGTCAGAATAAAGTCCAGGCCGAGCACTGCCAGCGAGGCAAACACCACGGTCTTGGTGGTAGCACGACTGATCCCTTCGGAAGTGGGCTCACAGTCATAGCCTTGGAATACGGCGATCCAGGTGACGACAAAGGCGAAAACGACGCTTTTGATCACGCCATTGAGCACGTCGCTGGTGAAGGTCACGCTGTTCTGCATGTTCGCCCAGTACGAGCCTTCGTAGACGCCCAGCCAGTCGACCGCGACCCACGAACCGCCCCAGATGCCGACGACGCTGAAGATCATCGCCAGCACCGGCAGGGAAATGAAGCCGGCCCACAGGCGCGGGGCAATGATGTACTTGAGCGGATCGACACCGATCATTTCCAGGCTGGATAACTGTTCGGTGGATTTCATGTTGCCGATCTCGGCGGTCAGCGCCGAACCGGCCCGACCGGCAAACAGCAGTGCCGTGACCACCGGCCCCAGTTCACGCAGCAACGTCAGGGCGACCATCTGCCCCACCGCCTGCTCTGAACCATAGCTGGAAAGGATGCTGAAGCCCTGCAGCGCGAGAACCATGCCGATGAAAATGCCGGAGACCACGATGATCACCAGCGACATGACGCCAACCGAGTGCAGCTGCTTGACCAACAGACCGAAACCACCGCTGGTACCGCCACGCCCCAGCAGGGCATGAAACAGGAACAGGGTCGCTCGACCAAACACCGCGACCGCGTCGATCGCCGATTCGCCGAACCGACGCACGCGTTCCATCAATGAAATTCTGCGCATCAGCGCTTCCCCAGAAGATCTGCGCGGTAATCCGTCGCTGGAAAATGGTACGGCACCGGGCCATCGGGATCACCGGTCATGAACTGGCGGATACGCGGTTCATCCGAATTCATCAGTTCATCCGGTGTGCCCTGCCCCAGTACCTGACCATCGCCCACTATATAGATGTAGTCGGCAATGCTCGCGGTCTCCGCCAGATCATGGGACACCACGATACTGGTGATTCCCAGTGCATCGTTAAGCAGGCGGATCAGGCGCACCAACACGCCCATGGCGATCGGATCCTGGCCCACGAAGGGCTCGTCGTACATGAGAATCTGTGGATCGAGGGCAATCGCCCGGGCCAGGGCCACGCGGCGCTTCATGCCGCCGGACAGTTCGTCCGGCATCAGCTCGATGGCGCCACGCAGCCCCACCGCCTGCAACTTCAGCAGGACGATGTCACGGATCATGTCCTCCGGCAGTTGGGTATGAACCCGCAGCGGGAAGGCCACGTTCTCGAACACATCAAGATCGGTGAACAGCGCACCGCTCTGAAACAGTACGCCCATGTGTTTGCGCGCATCGAACAGATCACTGCGCGACAGCGTCGGCAGGTTCTGCCCGTTGACCCAGACTTCGCCGCTGGACGGCCGCAACTGCGCACCCATCAGGCGCAGCAGCGTGGTCTTGCCGCAGCCGGAAGGCCCCATGATGCCGGTGACCTTGCCGCGCGGGATGCGGATATCGACGTTATTGAAAATGCTCCGCGCACCGCGCTTGAAGGAGACTCCCTTCAGCTCGACCGCGTAGGCGTTATCGGCACTCATCTAAACTCCTTGCGATGCAGCCTCTCACTGGGATGCCAGACTTTCCTAGGAAACACCTGCATCCCGGGCAGGCCGAACTGGCGGCGAACTATATCACTGCAATGGCTGAGCGCCCAAGCGAGAAGCCGGGCACAGTCGCCGACAGAATAAGGTGGGAGCGACTTTCGGAGGGTTTTGGTAACCAGTGATGACAAAGCACGACGAACTTGCGTGAGGCTTTGCCACATAACCGCTATAATCGCCGCCTTTTCATCGGCCCATACGATTCTGACATGAGCAAAACCCGCGACCTGATTCAATCGGCACAACGCACCATCCGCCTCGAAGTGGAAGCCGTCCAAGGCTTGATGGCCCATATCGACGCCGATTTCGTACGCGCTTGCGAGATGATTCTGGCGAGCAAGGGTCGTGTGGTCGTAGTCGGCATGGGCAAATCCGGGCACATCGGCAACAAGATCGCCGCCACCCTGGCCAGCACCGGCACCCCGGCGTTTTTCGTGCATCCGGCGGAAGCCAGCCACGGTGACATGGGCATGATCACCCGCGACGACGTCATTCTGGCCCTGTCGAACTCTGGCTCGACCAACGAAATCATCACGCTGCTGCCCTTGATCAAACGCCTGGGCATCCAGCTGATCAGCGTTACCGGCAACCCGCAGTCGCCACTGGCGAAGGCTGCGGAGGTCAATCTCAACGTGCATGTCGAGCACGAAGCCTGCCCGCTGAACCTGGCCCCGACGTCCTCGACCACCGCTGCACTGGTGATGGGTGACGCCTTGGCTGTTGCCTTGCTGGAAGCACGCGGTTTTACCGCCGAAGATTTTGCGTTCTCGCATCCGGGCGGCGCACTTGGCCGACGCCTGTTGCTGAAAGTGGAAAACGTCATGCACGCCGGAGAGCAATTGCCGCAGGTACAACGCGGCACCCTGCTCAAGGATGCTTTGATGGAAATGACCCGCAAGGGCCTCGGCATGACCGCTATCCTTGAAGCCGACGGCAAACTCGCCGGGATCTTCACCGACGGTGATCTGCGCCGCACCCTGGATCGCACCATCGACATTCGCAACGCCACCATCGACGAAGTGATGACCGTACACGGCAAGACCGCGCGGCCCGACATGCTTGCCGCTGAAGCCTTGAAAATCATGGAAGACCATCGAATCAGCGCCCTGGTAGTCGTCGACGAGGAGGATCGCCCGATCGGCGCCTTCAACCTCTCCGATCTGCTGCGCGCAGGAGTCATGTAATGAGCAACGATCTGCTGCAACGTGGCAAAGCGATCAAACTGGCAGTCTTTGACGTCGACGGTGTGCTCACCGACGGCCGCCTGTACTTCCTCGAAGACGGCAGCGAGTTCAAGACCTTCAACACCCTCGACGGCCAGGGCATCAAGATGCTGATGAATGCCGGCGTGCAAACCGCGATCATCAGCGGACGCAAGACCCCGGTGGTCGAGCGGCGCGCGAAGAACCTCGGTATTCCGCACCTGTTCCAGGGGCGCGAAGACAAATTGGTGGTACTCGACGGTTTGCTCGCACAACTGGGCCTAAGCTATGAAGAAGTCGCCTACCTTGGTGACGACCTGCCAGACTTGCCGGTGATTCGCCGCGTAGGGCTGGGCATGGCGGTGGCCAACGCTGCCGAATTTGTCCGCGAGCACGCCCACGGCGTTACCCGCGCCCGTGGCGGCGAAGGTGCCGCCCGCGAGTTTTGCGAATTGATCCTGCGCGCCCAGGGCCGCCTCGAAGCGGCCAACGCCGCGTATCTGTGAGCCTGACCATGTTTAGCAAAAAGTTTCGCAATTTCCTGCTGTTCGGCTGCATTGCGGCGATCTTCGCTGCCGTGGGCTATTGGAACATCAGCCCGGAACGCTTCCTCGACAAGCCACCGGTCTCGACCGCCGAAAATCCGATCGATTGGTACGCGACCAACACGCACACCATTCAGTACCTACCCGACGGCAAGGTGCAGTACGAGATGACCTCAGACAAGGCCGAGCACGTCAAGGCCACCGACATTACGCTGGTGACCAAACCTGATCTGAACATGTATCGCGGAACCGACTTCCCATGGCACGTGACCAGCGAGCGCGGCGAAGTGAACTCCGGCGGCACCGAAGTGGAATTGATCGATTCGGTGCGCGTACAGCGCACCGATGAGAAACAGCGCGGCACCCTGATCACCAGCACCCGCATGACCGTGTTCCCGCAGCAAGAATATGCGCAGACCGCGCAACCCGTTAGAATCGAGGGCGCTGGCGGCGTATCGACTGGCGTCGGAATGAAAGCGTACCTGAAGGACAGCAGGATACACCTGCAATCGAACGTAAGAGGACAGTATGAGGCTCGTTAAAACCCTCCCTATTTTGCTCAGTCTGGGCGCAGCACTGGGAAGCGCGAGCGCCTGGTCCCTGCCGAACGATCAGCAGCAACCTATCCGCATTCAGGCCGACGACGCCCAACTCGACGACAAGAATGGCATCGCCACCTATAAAGGTGACGTAATCATCACCCAGGGCTCGATGATCGTTAAAGGCAACACCGTGACCATGACTCGCGCGCCCAATGGCGACATCGACGTGGTGACCTCGGTGGGCAATCTGGCTTACTTCGAGCAGTTGCAGACGCAGGGCGACGCCAAGCCCGTTCAAGGCTACGGCGTGACGATTCAATACCACGCTCAGCAAAACCGTGTGGTGCTGATCGACAAGGCCAAGGTCGTCGACAAGGACGGCAACGTCACCCAAGGCGAAAAAATCGTCTATGACACCGTGAAAAAACTGGCCAGCGCCGGTCGCGCCACGGGCAGCAAGGTCACCGAAGCGCGTCCGCGCATCGATATGGTGATCCAGCCGAAGAAGAAAACCGAAGAGAAATCCCAGTAATGGCAACTCTGAAAGCTCAGCACCTGGCCAAGGCCTATAAAAGCCGCCAGGTCGTGCGTGACGTCAGCCTGTCGATCGACAGCGGGCAGATCGTCGGCTTGCTCGGCCCCAACGGCGCCGGCAAGACCACGTGCTTCTACATGATCGTCGGCCTGGTGCAGGCCGATCAGGGCCGCGTGCTGATCGATGATCTGGACGTCAGCCACCAGCCAATGCACGGCCGCGCCAAGGCCGGTATCGGCTATCTGCCGCAAGAAGCGTCGATCTTCCGCAAACTGTCGGTTGCCGACAACATCATGGCGATCCTCGAGACCCGTCCTGAGCTCGACAAGGCCGGTCGCCGCAAGGAGCTGGAAAGCCTGCTGCAGGAATTCCACATCAGCCACATCCGCGACAACCTCGGCATGAGCCTGTCCGGCGGCGAGCGCCGTCGGGTGGAAATCGCCCGAGCTTTGGCCACTGCGCCAAAATTCATTCTGCTCGACGAACCGTTCGCGGGTGTCGACCCAATCTCGGTCGGCGACATCAAGCAGATCATCCACCACCTCAAGGCCAAAGGCATCGGTGTGCTGATCACCGACCACAACGTCCGCGAGACCCTGGATATCTGCGAGACCGCTTACATCGTGAACGACGGTCAACTGATCGCTGAAGGCGATGCCGAGACCATCCTGGCCAACGATCTGGTCAAGGAAGTGTATCTGGGTCACGAGTTCCGCCTGTAAGCGCGACAGCGCTGTATCGACTCAAGGCGCATTTATCCGCTTTAATTGTTACAGCGCTCTAGGCAAACACTTCAGTTTCAGGCATATAATTTGCTTAAGTTTGGCGCTTCGGCGCCCTGTAGTGGATGGCGCAAAGCGCCGGCGAATAAGGTGTTAAGCCCCTGCCATGAAACCATCGCTAGTCTTGAGAATGGGCCAGCAGCTGACGATGACACCGCAGCTGCAACAGGCCATCCGCCTGCTCCAATTGTCGACCCTGGACCTGCAACAGGAGATCCAGGAGGCTCTGGAATCCAATCCGATGCTCGAGCGCCAGGAAGAAGGCGACGACTTCGACAACGCCGATCCTCTGGCCGACAACGCCGAACAGAAACCCGCCGAAATCCAGGAACCTTCCTATCAGGAAGCCGCTCCGACGGTGGATAACCTCGAGGATGGCGAATGGAACGAACGCATCCCCAATGAACTGCCCGTGGATACGGCATGGGAAGATGTCTATCAGACCAGCGCCAGCAGCCTGCCCAGCAGCGATGACGACGAATGGGATTTCACCACCCGCACCTCCGCCGGCGAAAGCCTGCAGAGCCACCTGCTCTGGCAACTGAACCTGGCGCCGATGTCCGACACCGATCGCCTGATCGCCGTCACCCTGATCGACTGCATCAATAATCAGGGCTATCTGGACGAAACACTCGAAGAAATTCTTGAAGCGTTCGATCCGGAACTGGACATCGAACTCGACGAGATCGAAGCCGTCCTGCATCGCATCCAGCAATTTGAGCCCGCCGGGATCGGCGCGCGCAACCTCAGCGAATGCCTGCTTTTGCAACTGCGCCAGTTGCCGGCCAAAACACCGTGGCTGGCCGAGGCCAAGCGCCTCGTCGCCGATTACATCGACCTGCTCGGCAGCCGCGATTACAGCCAGTTGATGCGCCGCATGAAGCTCAAGGAAGACGAACTGCGCCAGGTCATCGAGCTGGTGCAGAGCCTTAATCCGCGCCCGGGCTCGCAGATCGAGTCGACCGAAGCCGAATACGTCATTCCTGACGTGATCGTGCGCAAGGACAACGAACGCTGGCTGGTTGAGCTGAACCAGGAATCGGTGCCACGCTTGCGCGTCAACGCCCAGTACGCCGGTTTCGTCAAACGCGCCGACACCAGCGCCGACAACACCTTCATGCGCAATCAGTTGCAGGAAGCCCGCTGGTTCATCAAGAGCCTGCAGAGCCGCAATGAAACCCTGATGAAAGTAGCCACGCAGATCGTCGAGCATCAGCGCGGATTTCTGGAGTACGGCGACGAAGCGATGAAGCCGTTGGTATTGCATGACATCGCCGAAGCAGTCGGCATGCACGAATCGACGATTTCCCGGGTGACTACGCAAAAATTCATGCATACCCCGCGCGGTATCTATGAACTCAAATACTTTTTCTCCAGCCACGTCAGCACCTCCGAAGGCGGCGAATGCTCGTCGACGGCGATCCGCGCGATCATCAAGAAACTGGTCGCTGCGGAAAATCAGAAAAAGCCGTTGAGTGACAGCAAGATCGCTGGTTTACTGGAGGCACAAGGCATTCAGGTGGCTCGCCGCACCGTCGCCAAGTACCGCGAATCCCTCGGAATCGCGCCTTCGAGCGAACGCAAGCGGTTGATGTAAGCCACGTTACAGCGTTCCAGTGGCAGGCTTTTCGGCCTGCCGCTTTATGCACTGGCAACGAAGGAGAAGCTGTATGCAAGTCAACATCAGTGGACACCAACTGGAAGTGACCCAACCTCTGCGTTCCTACATCGAGGAAAAACTCCAACGACTGGAGCGACATTTCGACAAGATCACCAACGTGCAGGTGACGATGTGTGTCGAAAAACTGAAGCAGAAGATCGAAGCCACCTTGCATATCCCCGGCAGCGAAGTGGTCGCCAACGCAGAAGATACTGACATGTACGCTGCGATCGACTCACTCACCGACAAGCTGGATCGCCAACTCAAAAAGCATAAGGAAAAGACCCAGAGCCTCCTACAGGGCGCGACCGGTCGTTAACACCCCTATCCCATGATCCGACTTGAAACCATCCTGACCCCCGGCCGTTCCCAGGTGAACGCGCCGGGCGGCAGCAAGAAAAAAGCCCTCGAACACATTGCCAACCTGATCCACCGCGAAGTGCCGGATCTGGCGATGCAGGATGTTTTCGAGGCGTTGATCGCCCGTGAAAAACTCGGCTCCACCGGTTTTGGTAACGGCATCGCCATTCCCCACTGCCGCCTCAAGGGCTGCACGGCGCCAGTCAGTGCGCTGCTGCACCTTGAAGCTCCAATCGATTTCGACGCCATCGATGGCGCCCCGGTTGACCTGCTGTTCGTGCTGCTGGTCCCGGAGGCCGCGACCGACGCGCATCTGGAGTTGTTGCGCCAGATCGCGAGCATGCTTGATCGCAAGGAAGTGCGCGAAAAACTGCGCAGCGCCGCGAGCAACGAAGCCTTGTACCAGGTTGTACTGGACGAGCAGAACGGGCACTAATCATGCGTTTGATCATCGTCAGTGGCCGTTCGGGATCGGGTAAAAGTACCGCCCTGAACGTCCTTGAGGACAACGGCTACTACTGCATCGACAACCTGCCGGCCGGTTTGCTGCCGGAACTGGCCGAGCGGGCGTTGATCCATACCGAGCTGGCGCAGCCGCTGGTGGCCGTGTCGATCGATGCGCGCAACCTGCCGAGCCATCTGTCACGCTTCCCCGAACTGCTCGAAGACGTCCGCGCCAAGCATATCAAGTGCGATGTGCTGTATCTGGACGCCGACGAAGAAACCCTGCTCAAGCGTTTTTCCGAGACCCGTCGTCGTCACCCGCTGAGCAATGCCAATCGCTCACTGGCCGAAGCCATCCACGATGAAACCGCCCTGCTCGGCCCGATCGCCGATCTGGCCGACCTGAAAATCAACACCACCAGCCTGAATCTGTATCAACTGCGCGACACCCTCAAGTTACGGCTGTTGAATCAGCCGGAGCCCGGCACTGCGTTTCTGGTTGAATCGTTCGGCTTCAAACGTGGCATGCCGGTCGACGCCGACCTGGTGTTCGATGTGCGTTGCCTGCCCAATCCGTACTGGAAACCGGAGCTGCGCGCGCAATCCGGCCTCGATGCACCGGTGGCCGAGTACCTGGCGCAGCAGCCGGATGTCGAAGAAATGTATCAGGACATCTTCGCTTACCTGAACAAGTGGCTGCCACGTTTCGCCGCCAGCAATCGCGCCTACGTCACCATTGCCATTGGCTGCACCGGCGGACACCACCGCTCCGTCTACCTGACCGAACGCCTGGGCCAGGCCCTGCAGAAAACCCTCAAGAACGTCCAGGTTCGCCACCGCGACCTCACCTAAAGGACTCACATCGCGATGCCTGCTCGTGAAATCGAAATCATCAACAAGCTGGGTCTGCACGCCCGGGCATCGGCCAAATTTGTCGGCGTGGCCGGCAAATTTCCCGAGACGACGATAAGAGTGGGTCGCACGCCCGAGACCACAGTGGACGGTAAAAGCATCATGGCAATGATGATGCTTGCAGCGGGCAAAGGCACCAAAATCCACTTGAGCACCGAAGGCGCACAGGCTGAAGAGGCCATGGACGCCTTGGTGGAGCTGATCAACAACTACTTCGACGAAGGCGGCTGACCGCCGAACATCAAAAAATCGCAGCCTGCAGGGAGGCACATTCCAGATGCAGGCGCTGCCGCAGGCTGCGATCTTTTGACCTTCTTAACCCAGCGCCGTGTCCATCACCATCATCAGACAAAACCCGATCAACAAGCCAAGACTGGCCAGCTTGTCATGGCCATGCCTACGCGACTCGGGAATCACCTCGTGAGTCACCACCAGCAACATTGCCCCCGCAGCCAGCGCCAATCCCAAAGGCAACAACACCTGGGCCAGACTCACCAGCCACGCACATAACAGCGCAAATACCGGTTCCACCAACCCCGACGCCGCGCCGATCAGAAACGCTCTGACCCGTGACATTCCTGCGCCGGCCAGCACCAGCGCAATCACCAGACCTTCCGGCACATCCTGCAAAGCGATGCCCATCGCCAGGCTGTCGGCATCCGCCATCCCGCCACCTGCAGACACGCCAACCGCCATGCCTTCCGGTATGTTGTGCGCAATGATGGCGAAAACGAACAGCCAGATTCGTGGTGGAATCACCGGATGTTCCGGCGTGCCGACGAGCATCTCCGGCGAGGCACCGGACACCCTGCGATCCACCAGATACAGGCCGAACGCGCCAAACATGATGCCGAAGCAGATCAGGCTACTGGCAGCCCACGGCGTCAGGCCAAGACTCTCAGCTGCCGCAATGCCCGGCACGATCAACGAAAATGCCGTCGCCGCCAGCATCACTCCGGCACCAAATCCAAGCAAGGTGTCGCTGAGTGCTTGCGGCATGCGGCGGATCACCAGCACCGGCACCGCGCCCAGCGCCGTGCCCAAGGCGCAGATGGCACCGCCCTGCAGCGCCCGCAACAGCCGTGGTTCCAGATTCAGCCAGTACAAACCATGGGCAACCAGCAAACTCATTCCCGCCAACAGCAACAGCGAACCCGCCGCGTAACGAAACATGCGCCCGCTGCCAATCGCCAGTGTTTCCGTGCCCATATTCGGCCCTGATCGTTTTTATTGCAGGCTTAGACCAGTGCGGCTTGATAGCGCGCAGCGACTTCCGGCCAGTTGATCACGTTATAGAACGCGTTGATGTATTCCGGGCGACGGTTCTGGTAGCGCAGGTAGTAGGCGTGCTCCCAGACGTCGAGGCCGAGGATTGGTGTGTTGCCGTGCATCAACGGGCTGTCCTGGTTGCCGCTGCTTTCCACGATGAGCTTTTT
Source organism: Pseudomonas sp. TSRC2-2 (assembly GCF_049897785.1). Classification (NCBI taxonomy): domain Bacteria; kingdom Pseudomonadati; phylum Pseudomonadota; class Gammaproteobacteria; order Pseudomonadales; family Pseudomonadaceae; genus Pseudomonas; species Pseudomonas sp. TSRC2-2. Next base: position 127,150 of record NZ_JAFCWZ010000009.1, on the reverse strand, counting down.
CTGCGCAGTCACGCTGAGCCAGGCCCAGCCGCTGCCGAACCGGGTCAGCGCGGCCTTGGTGAACGCTTCCTTGAAACGCTCGAGTCCGCCCAGTTGTTCGTCGATGGCCCTGGCCAGCTCGCCGTCAGGCTTGCCGCCACCGTTGGGCACCATCACTTCCCAGAACAGCGAGTGATTGGCATGGCCGCCGCCCTGATTGATCACCGCCGCGCGAAGGTTTTCCGGCAGTTGCTGAACGCTGGCGACGAGTTTTTCCACCGGCCACTCGGCGAATTCTGTGCCTTGCACGGCAGCGTTGAGGTTGTTGATGTAGGTCTGGTGATGCTTGGTGTAATGGATCTCCATGGTCTGCGCATCGATGTGCGGCTCGAGAGCATCGTAGGCGTAAGGCAAGGCAGGCAAGGTAAAAGCCATTTCAATGGACTCCATGCTGATGGGTGACTGTGGCGCGGCGGGCAATGCCGGTATCCGGGCGCAGCAGACGCTGGGTGCGTGGGTACTCGCCGTGCTCGCTGATGAAATTCAACAGCTCGACATAGGTCTTGCTGCTCTGGCGCAACGCCGCTTCACGCAGGGCCGGACGCAAGCGTTCGTCCTGCATGGTCTGCAACAGTCGCTGGTGGATGGCGCAAAGATATTCGGCGCTCTCCTCCGGTTGGTTCAGGCGCAGATGCAGGTCGGCGAGGTTGTGATGAGAGACGACACACGCCGCCACCGCTTCGTCGGCGTCCGCCCAGCGCTCGAACAACACTTGCGCCAGCGCCAGGGCTTGCAGGTAAGCCTCGCGGGCGTCGATCAATTCGCCCAGCATGAAGCAGCGATTGGCCCGTTCGATCGTGCGTTTCCAGTGCTCCATGGTGAGCCTCCAAAACGGTTGCGGGGTTTACACGCCGCCAGCGGTGAGTTTCTCGGGATTGAGCAGCTCTTGCAGTTGGCTGCGCGACAGATCGGTGTGTTCCAGCGCGACGTCGATCACCGCACGGCCTTCCTTGTAGGCCTGCTTGGCGATATCGGCGGCTTTCTGGTAACCGATGATGGGGTTGAGCGCGGTGACCAGAATCGGATTGCGCGCCAATGCTTCTTGCAAACGCGATTCGTTGACCTTGAAAGTAGCGATTGCCTTGTCACCCAAAAGGCGACTGGCGTTGGCCAGCAGCTCGATGCTGCTCAGCAGGTTCTGCGCGATGATCGGCAGCATCACGTTCAGTTCGAAATTGCCGGATTGCCCGGCGACGGTGATCACCGAGTCGTTGCCGATCACTTGCGCGGCGACCATCGCGGTGGCTTCCGGGATCACCGGGTTGACCTTGCCGGGCATGATCGACGAACCCGGTTGCAGCGCTTGCAGTTCAATCTCGCCAAGACCGGCCAGCGGCCCGGAGTTCATCCAGCGCAGGTCGTTAGCGATTTTCATCAGCGACACGGCGGTGGCCTTGAGTTGGCCGGAGACGGCGACGGCGGTGTCCTGCGAGCTGATCAGCGCGAACAGATCCTTGCCGGGGGTGAACTGAACGTCAGTCAGTTGGCTCAGGTGCCGACTGAATCGCGCGGCGAATTCCGGATGCGCATTGATCCCGGTGCCGACTGCGGTGCCTCCCTGCGCCAGCGCTTGCAGGCTTGGCAGCAGATCCTGCAGATGCCCGATATTGGCCTTGAGCTGCTGCGCCCAGCCGTTGAGCACCTGGCTCATGCGCACCGGCATCGCGTCCATCAGATGGGTGCGCCCGGTCTTCACATGATGATGCACCTGACCGGCCTTGCGCTCGATGGCCTGGACCAGATGCAACAGCGCCGGCAGCAATTGTTCATGCAGCGCCAGCGCGGCGCTGACGTGGATGGTGGTCGGGATGATGTCGTTGCTGCTTTGCCCGCAGTTGACATGATCGTTGGCGTTGACCGGCTCGCCGAGCATGCGACTGGCCAGCGTCGCGATCACTTCGTTGGCGTTCATGTTCGAGCTGGTGCCGGACCCGGTCTGGAAGATATCCACCGGGAAATGCTGCATGAAATCGCCTTCGAGCAGACCTTGCGCGGCATCACTGATGGCTTTGCCCTGGGCCGCGCTGATCTGGTTCAGCTCAACGTTGGCCCGGGCAGCGGCGGCTTTGGCGAGGATCAGCGCGCGGACGAACTGCGTCGGCATCGGCTTGCCGCTGATCGGGAAGTTGTCCACGGCGCGCTGGGTCTGCGCGCCATAGAGCGCATCGACCGGCACCTGCAGTTCGCCCATGCTGTCGCGCTCAATACGTGTCTTGGTCATGCGAATGTCCTTGCAGCAAATCAATGAGAGGAATCGACGGTTGCAACTCGCAAGTGGCGAGCTGCCAGGTGTAGCGTTGCCAGCGCCGCAAGCGGCATTGGCATAGCGACAGGCGCTCCATTTCACGCAAGGGGCGCCAGGCTTGATCGAGACAGACGCTGCGCCAGTGCCACGGCAACGCGATGTCGGTGGCGGTATCGAGCAGCAGACGGAAAGACGTTTCGGCGACGGTCCAGGGCGAAGTGGCCGTGCAACAGGACAGATAGCGTCCTTCGGCGAGGTAGTGTTCGATCAGGCGCGGTTCGTCAGGATCCAGCGCGCAACGGATCTGGCGGCTCATCCAGCGCCAGCTTTCGAGGTAGGGCTGCTCGTGCAAGGCAGAACTCATGATCCGGGACTCGTTCGGAGATGAGATTCATTATTAGATGATAATGAGAACCAACACAAGAGTTGCCTTTGTGGGCAAACGGGCTTGCTCGCCAATGCGCTGTGTCAGCCAGATATGTTGTGATTGAAAGACCATATTCGCGAGCAACCCCGCTCCCACAGAGGGTTTTTTGTCCGGCATGAAAAAGGCGCGACATCCGGGTGGATGGCGCGCCTTTGTGTAACGGCTGCGGGCTTAGCTGCCCGCGACAGTCATCCGCTCGATCAACACCGACCCGGTGCGAATGTTGCTGCGCAGCTCCAGATCATTACCGACGGCAACGATCTGCTTGAACATGTCGCGCATGTTGCCGGCGATGGTCACTTCCTGCACGGCGAACTGGATCTCGCCATTCTCGACCCAGAAACCCGCCGCGCCACGCGAATAGTCGCCGGTGACCATGTTCAGACCATGGCCCATCAGCTCGGTGACCAGCAGTCCACGGCCCATGCGCTTCAACAGCGCCGCCTGGTCTTCATCGCCATGGGTGACGAACAGGTTGTGCACGCCACCCGCGTTGGCAGTGCTCGGCATGCCCAGTTTACGGCCTGAATAGGTGCCGAGGATGTACGAGACCAACTCGCCCTTTTCGACGAACGGTTTCGCGTAAGTGGCCAGGCCGTCACCGTCGTAGGATGCACTGCCCATCGCGCGCATCAGATGCGGACGCTCATCGATAGTCAGCCATTCCGGGAACAGCTTCTGGCCCAGCGTGCCTTCGAGAAACGACGATTTGCGATACAAACTGCCACCCGACACCGCCGAGAGGAAGCTGCCGAACAGACCGCCCGCCAGCTCAGCGGAAAACAGCACCGGCACCTCGCAGGTCGGTACCGGACGCGCACCCAGACGGCTGGCTGCACGTTGCGCGGCACGCTGGCCGATGCTCACCGGGTCGGCGAGCAGACTGCCCTGGCGATTGACGTCGTACCAGTAATCGCGCTGCATCTGGCCGTCGGCTTCGGCGATCATTACGCAACTCAGGCTGTGCCGGGTCGAAGCGTAACCACCGATGAAGCCGTGGCTGTTGCCGTACACGCGGCAGCCCTGATGGGTGCTGAGGGTGGTGCCGTCGGCGTTCTTGATCCGCGCATCGGCGTCAAACGCCGCTGCCTCGCAGAGCAAGGCTTTCTCGATGGCTTGCTCCGGGGTTATGTCCCATTCATGGAACAGGTCGAAATCCTGCACATCCTTGGCCATCAACGCCGCATCGGCCAGACCCGAGGCTTCGTCCTCGGAAGTGTGTTTGGCGATGGCCAGTGCCGCCGCGACGGTTTCACGAATCGCCTCCGGCCCGGTCGCCGAGGTGCTGGCCGAGCCCTTGCGCTGGCCGACGTACAAGGTGATGCCAAAGCCCTGATCACGGTTGAACTCGACCGTTTCGACTTCACGCTGGCGCACCGACGTCGACAAACCCTGCTCCAGCGACACCGCGACTTCGCAGGCGCTGGCGCCCTGACGCTTGGCTTCGGCGATGATCTGCTCGACCTGTTCTTGCAGTGCCGGCAATGCCTGCGGGCCGACGCTTTGAACTGCACTCATGCTCATCTCCACTCAAATTCTGCTTTCGGCTGGGGCCATCGAGCGACCGGGCCGGACAAGCGGCCCCCGACTGGTTATCATGGCGGCGTTTCTTTGCGGACTGCCACCATGGTTGATTCTTACGACGACTCCCTCGATACGGGAGAAAAAAGCAAATCTCAGGTCAAACGCGAGTTGCATGCGCTGGTTGACCTCGGCGAGCGCCTGACCACACTCAAGCCTGATCTGGTCGCCAAACTGCCCTTGACCGACGCTCTGCGCCGGGCACTGGCCGATGCGCCCAAGCACACCGCGAACATCGCGCGCAAACGGCATCTGCAGTTCATCGGCAAGCTGATGCGCGACCAGGACACTGACGCGATTCTGATTTTGCTCGATCAACTCGATGCCTCCACTCGCCAGTACAACGAGCGTTTCCATAATCTGGAACGCTGGCGTGACCGCCTGATCGCGGGCGATGACGCCGTGCTGGAGAAATTCGTCATCGAGTACCCCGACGCCGATCGCCAGCAATTGCGTTCCCTGATCCGTCAGGCCCAGCACGAGGTTGCGCAAAACAAACCGCCTGCTTCGAGCCGCAAGATCTTCAAGTACATTCGGGAGCTGGACGAGACTCAACGCGGCCTGCGTTGATAATCGCCACCGGGTGGCCGTTCTGCGCGCCACCCGACAGCCCCCCTCTTCTTATGCGCCCGTGCCACCCACGGTGATCGCATCGATTTTCAGCGTTGGCTGGCCGACACCCACCGGCACCGACTGCCCATCCTTGCCGCATGTGCCCACACCGCTGTCCAGCGCCAGATCGTTACCGACCATCGACACCCGGCTCATCGCCTCGGGGCCGTTGCCGATCAACGTCGCGCCTTTGACTGGCGCAGTGATCTTGCCGTCCTCGATCAAGTACGCCTCGCTGGTGGAGAACACGAACTTGCCGCTGGTGATATCGACCTGACCGCCGCCGAGATTGGCGCAGTAGATGCCTTTTTTCACCGAAGCGATGATTTCCGCCGGATCGCTTTCGCCGCCGAGCATGTAGGTGTTGGTCATCCGCGGCATCGGCAGATGCGCATAGGATTCGCGGCGACCGTTACCGGTGCGCGCCACGCCCATCAGGCGCGCGTTGAGCTTGTCTTGCATGTAACCCTTGAGCACGCCGTTTTCGATCAGCGTGGTGCACTCGGTCGGTGTGCCTTCGTCATCGACGCTCAGCGAACCGCGACGGCCGCTCAGGGTGCCGTCGTCGACGATGGTGCAGAGTTTCGAGGCAACCATTTCGCCCATGCGCCCGCTGTAGGCAGAACTGCCCTTGCGGTTGAAATCGCCTTCCAGACCATGCCCTACCGCTTCGTGCAGCAGCACGCCAGACCACCCCGAGCCCAACACCACCGGCAGGGTCCCGGCCGGCGCCGGAATCGCTTCCAGATTGACCAGTGCCTGACGCAGCGCCTCACGGGCATAGCCCATGGCGCGGTCCTCGGCGAGGAAATAGCGGTAATCAGTACGCCCGCCACCGCCATGCCCGCCGCGCTCGCGACGGCCATTCTGCTCAACGATGACGCTGACGTTGAAGCGCACCAGCGGCCGCACATCGGCGGCCAGGCCACCATCAGTGGACGCCACCAGAATCCGCTCCCAGACCCCGGCCATGCTCACACTGACCTGCTGGATACGCGGATCGAGCGCGCGCGTAGCCACGTCGATACGCTTGAGCAGCTCGACCTTCTCGGCGCGACTGAGCACTTCCAGCGGATTGTCCGGAGCGTACAGTTGCGCGACATCCTGAGTGCTGAACGCCTGCACCGTGCCATTCTGCCCGGCGCGGGAGATCGAGCGCGCGGCGCGGGCCGCTGCGCCGAGGGCTTCGAGGGTGATCGCGTTGCTGTAGGCAAAACCGGTTTTCTCACCGGACTGTGCGCGCACGCCGACGCCTTGATCGAGGTTGAAGCTGCCTTCCTTGACGATGCCGTCTTCCAGCGACCATGACTCGGAAATCTGGCCCTGGAAATACAGGTCGGCGGCATCGATGCCCGGCCCGGCCAGATCGCCGAGCACATCTTGCAGGCTCTCGATCGTGACACCGCCGGGTGCCAACAGGTGATCACTGACTGAGGACAACAACTCGCTCATAGGTTTACGCCTTAAATTCGTGTTCTGAAGCAGGCCGCTGGGCGCCCTGCGAGAAAAACCGCCGATGACGCGTCACCGGCATGCGCGCCCGGATGGACGCCTGTTCATCGCTGTCGCGGGCGGCCAGCAACACCGCCTCGCCTTGATCCTTCTGGGCCAGCACGCGCCCCCACGGGTCGACAATCGCCGCATGCCCGAAGGTCTCGCGCGGCCCTGGATGGCTGCCGCCCTGCGCCGCCGCCAGCACATAACATTGTGTCTCGATGGCTCGTGCACGGATGAGCACATCCCAATGCGCGGCGCCGGTTACGGCGGTAAAGGCCGACGGTGCGGTAATCAACTCGGCACCGGCGGCGCGCAATTCACTGTACAGCTCCGGGAAGCGCAAGTCGTAACACACGCTCAGACCAACGCGCCCCACCGGTGTGTCCGCCACCACCACGCCACTGCCATAAGCATAGTCATCGGATTCACGATACCGGCCGCGATTGTCGGCAACATCGACATCGAACAGATGCAGCTTGTCATAGCGCGCGACGATCTCACCGTGTTCATTGATCAACAGCGAGCAGGCATTGGCTTTGGCCGTGGGTTGACCCAGCGGCGGCAACGGCAACGTGCCGGCCACTATCCATAAGGTGAGGTCGCGGGCGGTCTGTTTCAACCAGGGCAGGATCGGCCCTTCGCCCAACGCTTCCGCGCGACCGATGTCGGCGACATCGCGACGGCCCATCGCAGCGAAGTTCTCTGGCAGCACCGCCAGCTTCGCGCCGCCGGCCGCAGCCTGTTCAAGCAGGCGCCGGGCCTGAGCCAGATTGGCCAGCACGTCGCTCTGGCTGACCATTTGAATCACCGCTGAAGACATGGCCGCTCCTCGGGATTTGCACATAACTGTGTAGGAGCTGCCGAAGGCTCCTACAGGCGTAGTGTCTGTTAGTTAAAAAGGCTTGTCGAAGGTGATTTTCGGCTCTTTCCATGGGCCTTTGACGGTGTACTTCACGCTGGCAAAGCGCGCCACGCGGTCACCGATCAGCTTGTCGATGAGGAACAATGCGCCGCCGACCGCCGGTGCGCCGACGAGCAGCGCGGCGATCGGCAGGTTGTTGGTCACCGGCAAGGTCACCAGCAATTTCGCATCGACCTTGTCGCCCACCAGATCCAGCGTGCCGTCCAATTCCAGATTGCTCGAAGGCCCGGTCAGGCGAATCGGCTCACGGGTCACATACACCCCATTGGTGGCCACCAGCAGACCTTTGACACGGTCGTAGCTCAAGCCTTTGCCGAACAGGTCGGAGAAGTCCAGGCGCAGACGCCGGCCGATCGAGTTGAAGTTGAGCAGGCCGAACACTCGCAGCGCCTGAGCACCGCCCTCCACTTCAACAAACTGACCCTTGTTCAGCGACGCATCGAGGGTGCCGGAGAAGCGCTTGGTCGCCAGCCACGCCGGCGAGCCCGGCCAACGGCCGTCGACATCCATGTGGAATTCTTCGCTGGTCACGCTCGGCGCGAAGCCCCAACCTTTGAGCACGTCAGCCAGATTCTTGCCGCCGACCCGACCTTTGTACCAACTGCTGGTCGCGCCCGGCGCGCCTTCCCAGCCACCGTTGCCTTGCAGGAGGATTCCCTTGAGCCCCATGTCGAGGTTATTCAGGGCGATGCCCTTGGCGGTCGGCCGTACTTTCAGCGACCAGCCCCCGACCAGATCGGGGCCCAGAAACAACTGGTTGAGGGTGATATCCAGCGCCGGTATTTTCGTCGGATCGACCGATGCCAGCGGATCCGGCGCGTTCTCGTCAGCCTGCACCGTCGGGTCCGGCGCCGGCAGTTTCACGTACTGAAGATTCACCGCGATCGGCACGCCCTTGGCGTCCGGCAGGCTGGCGCTGCCCTTGGCTTGCTGGCTGTCGAGGGCCAGATTCCATGCGCCGGGCTTGCGATTGATCTGCACCGAGGCCTGATCCAGCGTGGTGCCGAATGCCGTCAGCTTGCCGACTTTGATATCAGCGCTGCTGAGCAATTGCCTGGCGCTGCCGCCCGGATCCTGCCCGGCGTACTTGCTGGCCAGATCCTGCCATGGCGCGACGTCCAGTTCAGACAGCACCCCGCGAATCCGCAGGCCCTTGGCCCCCGGCAACACCGCTTCGCCGGCGCCGAGAAACAGCTCGCCACGGCCATCGGCGAAATCGCTCGCAGGCGCGGCAAAGGTGAAATTGGCCAGTTGATCGTAATTGACCCAGTAACGCCGCTCCTGGCCTTGCAAGGTCATGCGGAACACGGTGTCCCGCCCGACATCGGCGGCCATGCCGAACGGCGCCGGCAGATCCACCGCGACACCCTTGAGGCTGGAGCTGACCATCAACTGGCTGTCGGCCCCGGAAAGATTAAGTTGCAACTGATAAGGAATCGTCCCCGATACTGGCAGCGGTTGGGTGACGCCCAGCCAGTCGGTGAGCTTTTTGACTTCGACCTGACCCGACGCAGCCACCCGAGTCTTGATCTGATTGGGGCTGCCATCAGCGAAGATCTGCGCAGTGACCGGCTTGTCGAAGGCTCGCGCAGTAATGTTCTGGCCGCTGAGGCCCTTGTTACTGTCGAAGCGGAAATCGCCCTTGAGCTGGCTCAGTTCCAGCTTGGGTTCGGCCAGTTTCAGCCGCGCATTGGCCGTTTTGAAATCGACGAGGATTTTCGGCTGTTCACCCTTGGCCAGCGGAATGTCCAGTTTGAGCTTGCCGTTGAGATCACCAGCGCCCTCCCAACCGGCAAACGTTTCGCCAGTGCCGATCGGCGCGTCCTGAAGAATCTTCAAGCCATCGCCCAGGCCACCGGCAAACGCGCCATCGAGCAACAGATGGCTGTTCTGCCCGGCCGGTACGTGAGGAATATTGACGAAGACATCGCTGACTTGCGTATCGAGCAATTGGCCTTTGCTGGCCCAGATACGCACGCCGCTGTCTTCGATGAACACATCACCACTGACTTTGCTCACATGCGGCCAGCCTGGCTGAAACGCCAGTTCGGCGTCATGTACCTTGAAGAAAAGGCTGATGCTGCGGTCAGCCTCGCCGGCGTTTTTGCTCAGCGAGCCCTGATACTGGAAGAATCCCTGATCCACCGCGCCTTTGAGGATCGCGGTGCGCAACCACTCATCCAGCGCCGGGCTCAACACCGCCGGCAGGTATTTCGCGGTGTAGCGACCGTCGCCATCGACCAGGCCGACACGCAGGTCCATGTAGTCTTCCTGGCTGTGGTCGAAGTGCAGGCGAATGAGGAAATCGCCGGCAATCTTGCCCTCCTCGCCCAGCACTTTCAGGTACGGCGCAATGAGGGTGAAACCGTCCTTGTCGAGCTTCCAGGTCAACCTCGCATTGGCCTGCAGGTATTGCCACGGCTTGGCGAAGATCGGATCGAGGTGCAGGACAAAATCCTTGCTGTCCAGGCGCAACTCGCCGCCGTCGAGATTGCCGCTGAGGCTGCCGCTGACATTTCGCGCCGCCGGAGCGCCGTGATACGCGTCGAAACCGACATTATCGAGATTGGCGGCAAAGCCGAATTTACTGCCATCGGTAGCCGTCGGCCGGAAATCCAGCAGGACGTTGCGCAGGCCGCCGGTGACCTTCAAACGCTCAACCACCGTGGCGAAACTCTGCGGCAGTGGCCCCAGCGCGTTGAGCAGCGGAGTGATCGGCGTCAGATCAAGGCGATCGGCCTGCAGATGCCAGAGCTCTCCGGCGTTGGCGCTGGCCCGGCTTTGTTGCAACTGTACACGCGATTCCCAGCGGGTTTCGCCAAAGCTCATTGCCAGCGAATCAAGGGTGATACGCGCACCCTCGGCACTGTTGCGGTAGTAGGCGTTCAGTGCCAGATTGTGGATCTGGATCGGCTTGCGCTCGGCGTAGGCGCCTGTCACTTGCGGGGCATTGAGACGCAATGCAGCGCTTTGCAGGGTGCCTTCGGCCCAGTCGACCCAGAGTTCGCCGCCGGCCTTGATCTCGGAAAAATTCCATTGCTGGGTCAGGCGCTCGGGCAGCCATTTCGACCAGTCGCTCTGCGGCAGGCTGGCGTAACCGTCAATGTTGCTGTTCTGCCATTGATCAGGTCGCAGCCGGGTACGCAGGCTCAACGCGACAGGCTGGCCATCGGGCAGGGTCAGACGCGCATCGAGACGCTGGCGACTGGCGCCGGTGCGCAGATTGAGACCGACATAGGTGAGCGTCATGGGCGGGTGATCAAGCGGTTGCAGAGTGACCTGGCTATCGAGCACCGACAGTTGCTTTATCATCTGCGAGCGCTGGAACAGTTGCGCCGCGTCGAACGGTTGATCCTTCTGCACCGGCAGGCCTTCCAGCGACCAAGTACCGTCTTCGGCTTCCTTGAGGCTGATCTTCAAACCGTTCAGTTCGATATGCGCCAAGCGGACGTCGCGGGCCAACACGCTGCCCCACAGGTCCGGCACCACCCGTACACGGTCAAGGCGCAGCGCGTTGGCGCCGTCCCCGACCATCACGTCATGGGCCAGCAGGATCGGCGCGAAACCACTCCAGTCGCCTTCCAGCTCACCGATCTGCAAGGGCATGCCGAGGGCGGCGCTGGCCTTGTCTTCGATGTCGGCGCGGTATTCGGCCACCAGTGGCGTCAGCTCGCGGCCGAGGCTGACGTACAACGCCATCAACACCAGAACCAACGCGCACAGGCCCAGCCCCCAACGGGTGATTGCGGCCAGAATGCGTGTCAGACGCTCCATGTCAGTTGGCTCCCATGGCAAAAATACTGCGAAAAGCTGAGGCCAGCCGCGTTGAATGAAGGGTGATGCAGGGCTTCAGAGCAGCACCACATCATATTGTTCCTGGGAATACATGGTTTCGACCTGGAAGCGTATGGTGCGACCGATGAAGCCTTCAAGCTCGGCGACGTTACCGGACTCTTCGTCGAGTAGACGGTCGACCACTTTCTGGTTGGCCAGCACTCGGTAACCCTCGGCCTGATAGGCTCGGGCCTCGCGCAGAATTTCGCGGAAGATCTCGTAACAGATGGTTTCAGCGGTCTTCAGTTTGCCCCGCCCCTGGCAACTGCTGCACGGTTCGCACAGCACCTGTTCAAGGCTTTCGCGGGTGCGCTTGCGAGTCATCTGCACCAGGCCCAGCTCGGTGATGCCGATGATGTTGGTCTTGGCGTGATCGCGCTCCAGTTGTTTCTCCAGCGTGCGCAGGACCTGACGCTGGTGCTCTTCATCTTCCATGTCGATGAAGTCGATGATGATGATCCCGCCAAGGTTGCGCAGGCGCATCTGCCGGGCAATCGCCGTGGCCGCCTCGAGATTGGTCTTGAAAATGGTTTCTTCGAGATTGCGGTGACCAACGAACGCTCCGGTGTTGACGTCGATGGTGGTCATGGCTTCCGCCGGATCGATGACCAGATAGCCGCCGGATTTCAGCGGTACCTTGCGCTCCAGCGCGCGCTGAATTTCGTCTTCGACGCCGTACAGATCGAAAATCGGCCGTTCGCCTGGGTAGTGCTCCAGACGATCAGCGATTTCCGGCATCAGTTCGGCGACGAACTGTGTGGTTTTCTGGAAAGTCTCCCGGGAGTCGATGCGGATCTTCTCGATCTTCGGATTGACCAGATCACGCAGCGTACGCAGGGCCAGGCCGAGGTCTTCGTAAATCACGCTCGGCGCGGCGATGGTCTTGATTTGTTCGTTGATCTGATCCCAGAGTCGCCGCAGGTAGCGGATGTCCATGAGGATTTCATCAGCGCCCGCCCCTTCAGCGGCTGTGCGCAGAATGAAACCGCCGGCTTCCTTGATGCCTTCTTTGGCCACGCAATCGCTGACCACCTGCTTGAGGCGCTCGCGCTCGGCTTCGTCTTCGATCTTCAGGGAAATGCCAACGTGGGCAGTGCGCGGCATGTACACCAGATACCGCGAAGGGATTGACAGTTGTGTGGTCAGGCGTGCGCCCTTGGAGCCGATCGGGTCTTTGGTGACCTGCACCACCAGGCTCTGGCCTTCGTGCACCAGCGAACTGATGCTTTCCACCGCCGGGCCTTCGCGCAAGGAAATCTCGGCGGCGTGAATGAACGCCGCGCGATCAAGGCCAATGTCGACAAATGCTGCCTGCATGCCAGGCAGGACGCGGACGATCTTGCCTTTATAGATGTTGCCGACGATCCCGCGTTTTTGCGTGCGCTCGACGTGGACTTCTTGCAGCACACCGTTTTCGACCACCGCCACGCGCGACTCCATCGGCGTGATGTTGATCAGAATCTCTTCACTCATGGCAGGATCTCGTTCAGGCATGTTCACGATAGTGGCCGCATCTGGATTCGCACGACGCTCAGGGCGTGTTCGGGTTTTGCCAACAGGGTATGCCGAAATGGCCCAACACCTCGCAGGTTTCGCACAATGGCAAGCCGACCACCGCTGAATAGCTGCCTTCAAGCCCGGCGACAAACACCGCACCCAGGCCCTGAATGCCATAGCCGCCGGCCTTGTCGCGCGGTTCGCCACTGGCCCAGTAGACGGCCGCCTCTTCGAGGCTGATCGGGCGAAAACGCACTAGACTGCGCACCACCCGCGACTCGCAGCGCTCGTCTTCAAGCACGGCGATGGCGGTCAGCACTTCGTGTTCGTTGCCGGACAACATCATCAGCATGGCGCATGCATCGGCTTCGTCCACCGGTTTGCCAAGAATTTTGCCGTCGAGCACCACGGCGGTGTCGGCGCCGAGCACGCAGAACGGCTGCTCAGAGACGACCGAGCGGCGACCGGCCTCAGCCTTGCCACGCGCCAGGCGTTCGACATAGGCCGAAGGGGATTCTTCAGGAAGCGGGGTTTCGTCGATATCCGCGCTGATTGCGGAAAACTGCACGCCGATCTGCGTGAGCAATTCACGGCGACGCGGTGAGCCGGAGGCGAGGTAAAGCAGTTTCATCAAAACATCTCCCTGTTCAGTGCCCTGCTTCACCGGCTCAATAGATTCTGTAGCGTCGGCACATCCCGCGAAGGGCGAAGCTGACCCACGGCCAGAGCAAGGCACTGACCAGCGCCGGCAAGACCAGCGCCAAAGTTGGCTGGCGGTTGCCGGTCAAGGCGCTGAGCCACAGTTGCGCCAGTTGCGCGAGGCCAAAGATCACCAGAATCACCAGGCACTGTTGCCACATCGGGAACATGCGCAGACGCTGCTGCAACGACAATACCAGGAAGGTAATCAGGGTCAGGATCAGCGCGTTCTGCCCAAGCAGGTCGCCCTGCAGAACATCTTCGGCCAACCCCAGACAGAACGCCGTGACCATGCCGACCGTGTGCGGCATGTACAGCGCCCAGAAGGTCACGAGCAAGGCCAGCCACAGCGGGCGAAGGATTTCCATGAAGATTGGCAATGGTGAAACGCTGAGCAGGATGCCGACGAAGAACGTCAGCCAGATCATCCAGCCGTTTCCGGATTTTTTCGCGCCGACCATTATTCTCGTCCCCCGGTAGTCGCTGGCGGTTTCGCCGGTGGTTTGCTGGCGGCCGGTGGTTTGGCAGCGGCCGGAGCGGCAGCGGGCGGCTTGCTCGCGGCGGGCCTGGCGGGTGTGGCGGCAGGCGCTGCAGCTTCGGCGGCCGGCGTTGCGGTAGCGGTCGAAGGCGTGGCGGGCATGATCAACGGTTTCGGCACGCTGGCCGGCAACATCGGGCCGCCGCCGTGGGCATCGAGCAGTTCCTGAGCCTGGGCCGCGTCATTGGCGCGCTCCTCGGCAGTGCGGCTGTCGCTGAACACCAGCAACAGGTAACGGCTGCGGTTCAGGGCGGCGGTCGGCACGGCGCGAACAATGGCAAACGGTTGGCCGGAGTCGTGGATGACTTCTTTTACCGTCGCCACCGGATAACCGGCCGGGAAACGCTGGCCGAGGCCGGAACTGACCAGCAGATCGCCTTCCTTGATGTCCGCCGTGTCGGCGACATGACGCAATTCCAGGCGTTCCGGGTTGCCGGTGCCACTGGCAATCGCGCGCAAACCGTTACGGTTCACCTGCACGGGAATGCTGTGGGTGGTGTCGGTCAGCAGCAGGACGCGCGAGGTGTAGGGCATCAACTCAACCACCTGCCCCATCAACCCGCGTGCATCGAGCACCGGTTGGCCGAGCACCACGCCGTCGCGCTCACCTTTATTGATGATGATGCGATGGGTGAAGGGGTTGGGATCCATGCCGATCAACTCGGCGACTTCGACCTTTTCGTTGACCAGGGCAGAGGAATTGAGCAACTCGCGCAGCCGAACGTTCTGCTCGGTCAAGGCCGCGAGCTTTTGCATGCGCCCCTGCAACAGCAGGTTTTCGGTCTTGAGTTTTTCGTTTTCGGCGACGAGCTCGGTGCGGCTGCCGAACTGACTGGCGACCCCTTCCCACAAGCGTCCGGGCAGGTCAGTGATCCAGTAGGCGTCCATGAGCACCAGCGACGCTTGCTTGCGCGCGGGCTTGAGCAGGTCGAAACGCGCATCGACCACCATCAGCGCGACCGCGAGCACGGCCAGCACCAACAGGCGCACGCCCAACGAAGGGCCCTTGGTGAAAAGCGGTTTAATAAGCCGCTCCTCCCAGGCAAATGTTCTGTTTATTCATACGGCATCAAACCGGCCTGGATGAAGACTGACAGAAGATAAACGCCAACAGGCAGCACTGCAAAGTGCTGCCTGTGCGCTCACCCACGTATTGCAATCGGCGACTTACTCGCTCGAGAGCAGATCCATGGTGTGCTTATCCATCATTTCCAGCGCACGGCCACCGCCGCGAGCCACACAGGTCAACGGATCTTCGGCAACGATCACCGGCAGACCCGTCTCTTGCGCCAGCAGCTTGTCGAGGTCACGCAGCAGCGCGCCACCACCGGTCAGCACCAGACCACGCTCGGCGATGTCGGAAGCCAGTTCCGGCGGCGATTGCTCCAGCGCGCTTTTCACGGCCTGAACGATGGTTGCCAGCGACTCTTGCAGAGCTTCGAGCACTTCGATGGAGTTCAGGGTGAATGCGCGTGGAACGCCTTCGGCCAGGTTGCGGCCGCGAACATCGACTTCGCGAACTTCGCCGCCCGGGTAGGCCGTACCGATTTCCTGTTTGATGCGCTCTGCGGTGGATTCACCGATCAGGCTGCCGTAGTTGCGGCGTACGTAAGTGATGATCGCTTCGTCGAAACGGTCGCCGCCGACACGTACGGATTCGGCATAAACCACACCGTTCAGGGAGATCAGGGCAATTTCAGTGGTACCACCACCGATGTCCACGACCATCGAACCGCGCGCTTCCTCAACCGGCAGACCGGCACCGATCGCAGCAGCCATCGGCTCTTCGATCAGGAACACTTCACGGGCACCGGCGCCAAGGGCCGATTCACGGATGGCACGACGCTCAACCTGGGTGGACTTGCAGGGAACGCAGATCAGCACGCGTGGGCTGGGCTGCAGGAAACTGTTTTCGTGAACCTTGTTGATAAAGTACTGCAGCATCTTTTCGCAGACGCTGAAATCGGCGATCACGCCATCCTTCATCGGACGAATGGCAGCAATGTTGCCCGGCGTACGGCCGAGCATGCGCTTGGCCTCGGTGCCGACAGCGACGACACTTTTCTGGTTACCGTGTGTCCGAATGGCCACAACCGATGGCTCATTCAGGACGATACCGCGCTCGCGCACGTAAATAAGGGTGTTGGCAGTGCCCAGGTCAATGGAAAGATCGCTGGAAAACATGCCACGCAGTTTCTTGAACATGGGAAAGGGACCCTAGGCAACGCGTGGGTAAAAAAGTGCGGCAAACTCTAACAACGACAGGGATTTTGGGCAAGGCGCCAATATGTTAAATTGGCCGCTTTTCTGTGCACCAAGCCCCACAATCGCGGCCTTATGACCGTAGAAGTGCGGTAGTGTTCCGACAATCTAACACACGGACGCCGTCCGTTCTGTTTTCCACTGGAGAATCCCGATGGCGCTAGAACGCTCCGACGTGGAAAAAATCGCGCACCTGGCCTGCCTTGGCCTCAACGATGCCGATCTTCCACACATTACTTCCGCCCTCAACAGCATTCTCGGGCTGGTCGACGAAATGCAGGCCGTTGATACCGACGGTATCGAGCCGCTGGCCCACCCCCTGGAAGCCAGTCAGCGCCTGCGCGCCGACGTGGTGACCGAGACGAATAATCGCGAGGCTTACCAGTCCATCGCACCAGCGGTCGAAAACGGCCTGTATCTGGTTCCGAAAGTCATCGACTAAAGGGAAAGAGCCTGCAATGCATCAAATGACTCTGGCCGAGATCGCCCGCGGTCTCGCCGATAAAAAGTTTTCCTCCGAAGAGCTGACCAAAGTCCTGCTGGCGCGTATCACCCAGCTCGACCCCCAGCTCAACAGTTTCATCAGCCTCACCGAGGATCTGGCCATCGAGCAGGCGAAAGCCGCCGATGCACGCCGGGCCAATGGTGAGAGCGGCGCCCTGCTCGGCGCGCCGATCGCCCACAAAGACCTGTTCTGCACCCAGGGCATCCGCACCAGCTGCGGCTCGAAGATGCTCGACAACTTCAAAGCACCGTATGACGCCACCGTGGTCGCGAAACTGGCCGCTGCCGGTGCAGTGACACTGGGCAAGACCAACATGGACGAATTCGCCATGGGTTCTGCCAACGAGTCGAGCTGGTACGGCGCGGTGAAAAACCCGTGGAATCTGGAACACGTGCCGGGCGGATCGTCCGGTGGTTCGGCCGCCGCTGTCGCTGCTCGCCTGTTGCCTGCCGCGACCGCCACCGACACTGGCGGCTCGATCCGTCAGCCGGCGGCATTCACCAACCTCACCGGCCTGAAACCGACCTACGGTCGCGTGTCGCGCTGGGGCATGATCGCCTACGCTTCCAGCCTCGATCAGGGTGGCCCGCTCGCGCGCACCGCTGAAGACTGCGCAATCCTGCTGCAAGGCATGGCCGGTTTCGATCAGAACGATTCGACCAGCATCGATGAGCCAGTACCGGATTACTCCGCCAGCCTCGGCGATTCCCTGCAAGGCCTGCGCATCGGCGTGCCGAAGGAATACTTCAGCGCCGGTCTCGACCCGCGCATCGCCGAACTGATCCAGAACAGCATCCAGCAGTTGCAGAAGCTCGGTGCGGTCATCAAGGAAATCAGCCTGCCGAACATGCAGCACGCGATTCCCGCGTACTACGTGATCGCCCCGGCAGAGGCTTCTTCGAACCTGTCGCGTTTCGACGGCGTGCGTTTCGGCCACCGCTGCGAGAACCCGGAAAACCTCATCGACCTGTACAAGCGCTCCCGTGGCGAAGGTTTCGGCCCTGAAGTGCAGCGCCGGATCATGGTCGGTGCCTATGCGCTGTCCGCCGGTTACTACGATGCCTACTACCTGAAAGCGCAGAAGATCCGTCGTCTGGTGAAGAACGATTTCATGGCGGCGTTCAATGAAGTCGACATCATCCTCGGCCCGACCACGCCGAACCCGGCCTGGAAACTCGGCGCGAAGAACAGCGACCCGGTCGCTGCCTATCTGGAAGACGTCTACACCATCACCGCCAACCTCGCCGGCCTGCCGGGCCTGTCGATGCCGGCCGGTTTTGTCGACGGTCTGCCGGTGGGCGTGCAGTTGCTCGCGCCGTATTTCCAGGAAGGCCGCCTGTTGAACGTTGCCCACCAGTATCAGCTCAACACTGACTGGCACACCCGCACCCCAACCGGCTTCTGAGGAGACACACATGCAATGGGAAGTCGTGATCGGGCTGGAGATTCACACTCAGCTCACCACCCGGTCGAAAATCTTTTCCGGTAGTTCCACCACGTTCGGCTCCGAGCCTAACACTCAGGCCAGCCTGATCGATCTGGGCATGCCCGGCGTGTTGCCGGTGCTGAACCAGGAAGCGGTGCGCATGGCAGTGATGTTCGGTCTGGCGATTGACGCCGAGATCGGTCAGCACAACGTGTTCGCGCGCAAGAACTACTTCTACCCGGACTTGCCGAAGGGCTACCAGATCAGCCAGATGGAATTGCCGATCGTCGGTAAAGGCCACCTGGACATCGCCCTGGAAGATGGCACGGTCAAACGTGTCGGCATCACCCGTGCGCACCTGGAAGAAGACGCCGGCAAGAGCCTGCACGAAGAATTCAACGGCGCCACCGGCATCGACCTGAACCGTGCCGGCACGCCGCTGCTGGAAATCGTTTCCGAGCCGGACATGCGCAGCGCCAAGGAGGCCGTGGCTTACGTCAAGGCGATCCACGCGCTCGTACGTTACCTCGGCATTTGTGACGGCAACATGGCTGAAGGTTCGCTGCGTTGCGATTGCAACGTGTCGATCCGTCCGAAAGGTCAGGTTGAATTCGGCACGCGCTGCGAGATCAAGAACGTCAACTCGTTCCGCTTCATCGAGAAGGCGATCAACTCCGAGATCCAGCGCCAGATCGAGCTGATCGAAGACGGCGGCAAAGTGATCCAGCAGACCCGTCTGTACGATCCGAACAAGGACGAGACCCGTCCGATGCGTTCGAAAGAGGAAGCCAACGACTACCGTTACTTCCCCGATCCGGACCTGCTGCCGGTGGTCATCGAAGAATCGTTCCTCGGCGAAGTCCGCGCCACCCTGCCGGAACTGCCACCGCAAAAGCGCGAGCGCTTCCAGAGCCAGTTCGGTCTGTCGGCCTATGACGCCAACGTGCTGGCCACCAGCCGTGAGCAAGCGGATTACTTCGAGAAAGTCGCGGCCATCGGTGGCGACGCGAAACTGGCGGCGAACTGGGTGATGGTCGAGTTGGGCAGCCTGCTCAACAAGCAGGGCCTGGACATCGACGAGTCGCCGGTTTCCGCGCAACAGCTGGGCGGCATGCTGCAGCGCATCAAGGACAACACCATCTCCGGCAAGATCGCCAAAGTGGTGTTCGAAGCGATGGCCAACGGAGAAGGCAACGCTGACGAAATCATTGAAAAGCGTGGCCTGAAGCAGGTGACCGATACCGGCGCGATCTCCGCCGTGCTCGACGAAATGCTCGCGGCCAACGCCGAACAGGTCGAACAGTACCGCGCGGCAGACGAAGCCAAACGCGGCAAAATGTTCGGCTTCTTCGTCGGCCAGGCCATGAAAGCCTCCAAAGGCAAGGCCAACCCGCAGCAGGTGAACGAATTGCTGAAAAGCAAGCTCGAAGGCTGATTCCGGCCCCGCGCTCGGGGATCGTTCCCACGCTCTGTGTGGGAATGCCGCCCCGGACGCTCGGCGTCCATGCGGTATGACGCAGAGCGTCACGGGATGCATTCCCACGCCGGAGCGTGGGAACGATCACTTTGGAGTATTTCAATGAAACGTTTGCTCGGCGCCTGCGCCCTGCTCTCCCTGCTGGCCGGTTGCGCCAGTACCGACACCATCGACCCGCACGGTTACGACCAGACCGGCGTCGCCTCCTATTACGGAGCCAGACATCACGGTAAACGCACCGCCAGCGGCGAAGCGTTCAACCAGCATTCTCTGACTGCCGCCCACCGCCAGTTGCCGTTCGGCACGCGGGTGAAGGTCACCAACCTGAAAAACGATGAATCAGTCGTGGTCCGCATCAATGACCGTGGCCCGCACACCCGGGGCCGGCTGATCGATCTGTCGCGCGAGGCCGCCGATGAAATCGGCATGCTGCGCAGCGGCACCGCACGGGTTCGCGTGCAGGCCCTCGACTGATGGAGCACCGACCATTTTCGGACTAGCCGATCTGCCGCTGATCAACGTCATCGAACTGCTCAGCGGCCTGTGTCTTCTGATCATCGGCGCCGAGCTGATGGTGCGCGCCGCCGTACGTCTGGCCGAGCGTCTGCATGTGCGCCCGCTGATCATCGGTCTGACGATCGTCGCCCTCGGCAGCAGCGCGCCGCAAATGACCGTCAGCCTGCAAGCGGCGCTGACAGACAACCCCGACATCGCCGTCGGCAGCGTGGTCGGCAGCGGCATCTTCAACATTCTGGTGACCCTCGGCCTGTCGGCGCTGATCATCCCGCTGCGCGTGTCGCGACAATTGGTGCGCCTGGATATCCCGCTGATGATCGGCGCCAGCCTGCTGGTATTCATCCTGGCCTGGAACAAGGACCTGGGGCGTTTCGACGGCATCCTGCTGCTCGGCGCCTTGGCGCTGTACCTCGGCTTGCTGCTGCGCCAGTCGCGACATTCGACCCGCCCGCATGGCACACGACCGCAGGAGACTCGGCAATCCTGGCTGATCAGTGTGCTGATGATTCTCGCTGGCCTGGCCATGCTGGTTTTCGCCGGTCGTTTGCTGCTCGGCGCCGCTGTGGCCGTGGCCACCGACCTGGGCCTGTCGGAACGGGTCATCGGTCTGACCGTGGTCGCGGTCGGCACCTCGCTGCCGGAACTGGCGACCTCGCTGATCGCCGCGTTGCGCGGGCAGCGCGACATTGCCGTGGGCAACGTGATCGGCGCCAATCTGTTCAACCTGCTCGGGGTGCTCGGGCTGACCGCGTTGCTCGCACCGGCGCCGTTGTCCGTATCGCCCAATGCGCTGGATTTCGACCTGCCGGTGATGCTCGCCGTGGCTGCGCTGTGTCTGCCGGTGTTCTATTCCGGCTATCGCGTGACGCGGGCTGAAGGCTTGCTGCTGCTCGGTTTGTATCTGGTCTACGGGCTGCATGTGGTCTCGTTCACCACCGGCATGCCGCTGGCCGGCAAGCTCGAGCGCTTGATGCTGTTTTATGTCTTGCCGGCGCTGCTGACGTTTCTGCTGTTCACGTCGATCCGCGCCTGGCGTCGCCAACACCACAAGAGAGATGTGCCATGAGCGAATCGAAGCAGTCCGGGATTGAAATCCGTCGTCAGGTCATGGGCGATGCCTTTGTTGATCGCGCGCTGGGCAACGCCACTGAGTTCACCCAGCCGTTGCAGGATTTCGTCAATGAACACGCGTGGGGCGGAGTCTGGAATCGCGAAGGTTTGCCGCTGAAAACCCGCAGCCTGATTACCCTCGCCGCCCTGACCGCATTGAAGTGCCCCCAGGAGTTGAAGGGCCACGTGCGCGGCGCGCTGAACAATGGCTGCAGCGTGGAGGAGATTCGCGAGGCGCTGCTGCATTGCGCGGTGTATGCCGGGGTGCCGGCGGCGATCGATGCGTTTCGCGCGGCGCAGGAAGTGATCGACACTTACCAGAAAAGCTAAAAGATCGCAGCCTTCGGCAGCGCCTACAGGAGACCGCATTTCCATGTAGGAGCTGCCGAAGGCTGCGATCTTTTGATCTTGCCTTTAGATCCATCCACCCCACTGCAACACAAAGATCCCGACATTGGTGGTAATCGCCGCCATCAATGTGGTCAGCACGATGATCGCCGCCGCCAGCTCATGATTGCCCTGCGCTGCCCGGGCCATGACGAAACTTGCCGCCGCCGTCGGGCTGCCAAAGTACAGAAACAGAATCCCCAGCTCTGCCCCACGAAAGCCCCACAACCATGCCCCCAGTGTCGCCAGCACGGGTAAACCGACCATTTTCACCAGACTGGAACTGAGCGCCATCTTGCCGCTCTTGCGCAACGCCGCGAGTGACAGCGTGCCGCCGATACAAATCAGCGCCAACGGCAACGTGGTCTGGGCCAGATACTGGCCGGAGGTTTCCAGCCAGCCCGGCAGTCCGATCTTGAAGTAAGCAAACGGCGCAGCGGAAATCACGCTGATGATCAGCGGGTTGCTGAACACGCTTTTGCAGATGCTCCACGGATCGGACTTGATCACCGGGCTATACACCGCCAGGACGATGGTCGACAGGGTGTTGTAGAACAGGATCACCAGCGCCGCGAGAATCGCTCCGAGGGAAATGCCGTAATCGCCATACATGCTGGCGGCGAGCGCCAGACCGATCACGCCGTTGTTGCCACGAAACGCGCCTTGGGTGTAGATGCCGCGATCTTCACGCGGACACCTGAAAATCGCCCAGCCCCAGGCGACGGCGAAACTCACCAGGGTAGCGAGGGAAAAGTAGATCAGTAGCGACGGTTGCAGCGCGGCGTGCAGGTCCGCGTGGAGGATGCCGAGAAACAGCAGCGCCGGCATGGTGACGTTGAAGACCAGCGACGAGGCGGTGTGGATGAAGTTGTCGTTGATCCAGTCGATGCGCTTGAGCAGCACACCGAGAAACAGCATGGCAAACACCGGCGCGGTGATGTTCAGGGTTTCAAGAAAGATTGCCAGCATGCCGGAGAGCCTTGGGTGAGCGTCGATAGGGGGCTAATGATAAGCCACTGAACTCTATTGAAGATCAAAAGATCGCAGCCTGCGGCAGCTCCTACAGGAAAAAACGCATTCCAAGGTAGGAGCTGCCGCAGGCTGCGATCTTTTCAAGGCAACTCGGTCTCAGGTAATCGGCGCCGGGTTGAACAAGGTGATGTCGTTATGCAGCTTGTGCTTCTCCGCCCAGGTCTGTTGCTTGCCGCTCGCCACGTCAAGATAGTAGTGAAACAGTTCCCAACCCAACTCCTCGATGGTCGCGCGCCCGGTAGCAATGCGCCCGGCATCGATGTCGATCAGATCCGGCCAACGCTGCGCCAGTTCGGTCCGCGTCGACACCTTGACCACCGGCGCCATCGCCAAGCCGTAAGGCGTGCCGCGCCCGGTGGTGAACACATGCAGGTTCATCCCCGCCGCCAGTTGCAAGGTGCCGCAGACAAAATCGCTCGCCGGCGTCGCACAGAAAATCAAACCCTTTTGCTTGAAGCGCTCGCCCGGGCCAAGCACGCCATTGATCGCACTGCTGCCCGACTTGACGATCGAGCCCAGCGATTTTTCGACAATGTTCGACAACCCGCCCTTCTTGTTGCCCGGCGTGGTGTTGGCGCTGCGATCCGCTTCGCCCTTGGCCAGGTAACGGTCGTACCAGTCCATTTCGCGCACCAGCTCTTGCGCGACGGTTTGCGTCTGCGCCCGTGAGGTCAGCAGGTAGATCGCATCGCGCACTTCGGTGACTTCGGAAAACATCACCGTCGCCCCCGCGCGCAACAGCAAATCCGAGGCGTAACCCAGCGCCGGGTTGGCGGTGATGCCGGAAAATGCATCGCTGCCGCCGCATTGCATCCCGAGAATCAGCTCGGACGCCGGCACGGTTTCGCGGCGACGCTGGTCGAGTTTCTTCAGGCGCACTTCGGCCAGCTCCATGATCTGCTCGATCATTTCGGTGAAGCCGTGACTGGAGTCCTGCAGGCGATACAGCCACGGATCGCTGAGATCGACCGACGCATCGTCCTCGTGCATCACCTGCCCGGCCTGCAGTTTCTCGCAACCCAGACTGATCACCAGCGCCTCGCCACCCAGGTTCGGGTTGCGCGCCAGGTTGCGCACGGTCCGAATCGGGATGTAGGCGTCGGTGGCGGTGATCGCCACGCCGCAGCCATAACTGTGGGTCAGCGCCACTACGTCATCGACGTTCGGGTACTTGGGCAGCAGCTCTTCCTTGATGCGCTTGACCGCATGATCGAGCACTCCGGTGACACACTGTACGGTCGTCGTTATGCCGAGAATGTTGCGCGTGCCGACGGTACCGTCGGCGTTGCGATAACCCTCGAAGGTGAACCCTTCCAGCGGTGCCTGCGCGTCCGGCACGTCGGTGGACAGCGGCAGGCTGTCCAGCGGCGGCGCGGTCGGCATGCGCAATTGATCTTCCTTGACCCAACTGCCGCGACGGATCGGCTGCAAGGCGTAACCGATGATCTGCCCGTAACGAATCACCGCGCCGCCTTGGGGAATATCCTCCAAGGTGACCTTGTGGCTCTGCGGTACGAAATCCACGGTGACCAGGCCATCGGCAAACTCGGTACCGGCCGGTACGCCCTGATCGTTGACCACCACTACAACGTTATCCCGCTCGTGCAGGCGGATGTAGCGCGGCGAGTCGGAATGTTCAATCAACTGCATGACGCCGCTCCTCAGGAATGCGCTTGAGACAAATTGCCGGTGACTTCATTGCCACCCTTCGCTGGCGGCTCTTTCAAGACCACACGCTTGATCGGGCCGACGATTACCAGATAGCTGAACACCGCGACCAGTGCGTTGGCGCCGACAAACACCAGCGCCCACTTGAACGAGCCGGTGGAGCTGATGATGTAGCCGATCACGATCGGCGTGGTAATCGAAGCGATGTTGCCGAAGGTGTTGAACAGGCCACCGCTCAGACCTGCGATCTGTTTTGGCGAGGTGTCGGAGACCACCGCCCAGCCCAGTGCGCCAACCCCTTTGCCGAAGAATGCCAGAGCCATGAAGCCCACGACCATCCATTCCACGTCAACATAGTTGCACGCCACGATGCTGCTCGACACCAGCAGACCGGCGATGATCGGCGCCTTGCGGGCGAAGGTCAGCGAGTGGCCTTTGCGCAGCAGGTAATCGGAAATCACCCCGCCGAGCACGCCGCCGATGAAGCCGCAGAGCGCCGGCAACGAAGCGATGAAACCGGCCTTGAGAATGGTCATGCCACGCTCTTGCACCAGATACACCGGGAACCAGGTCAGGAAGAAATAGGTGATGCCGTTGATGCAGTACTGGCCCAGATACACGCCAAGCATCATGCGGTTGGTCAGCAGCTGACGGATGTAATCCCACTTCGGACCGTCGGACTTCTTGCCCTTCTGATCCATGTCGACCATGCCGCCGTTGTCAGCGATGTGTTTGAACTCGGCCTCGTTGACGCGTGGGTGTTCGCGCGGGCTGTAGATGACTTTCAGCCACACCAGCGAGAACACGATACCGAGGATACCCATGACGATGAACACGTGCTCCCAGCCGAAGCTGTAGACGATCCAGCCCATCAGCGGCGCGAACAACACGGTGGCAAAGTATTGCGCCGAGTTAAAGATCGCCGAAGCGGTGCCGCGTTCAGCGGTCGGGAACCACGCCGCAACGATGCGCGCGTTGCCGGGGAACGATGGCGCTTCTGCCAGGCCCACCAGGAAGCGCAGCATGAACAGCGCAACCACTGCTGTGGACATGCCGAACTCACCGACAAAGCCTTGCAGCACGGTGAACAGCGACCAGGTGAAAATGCTCAGGGCATAGACTTTTTTCGAGCCGAAGCGATCGAGCAGCCAGCCACCGGGAATTTGCCCGGCCACGTAGGCCCAACCGAATGCGGAAAAGATATAGCCGAGGGTGACGGCGTCAATGCCCAGATCCTTCTGCAGGCTGGAGCCAGCAATGGCGATCGTGGCACGGTCGGCGTAGTTGATCGTGGTCACCAGAAACAGCATGAGCAGGATCAAATAGCGGACGTGAGTCGGCTTGGAGGATTGCATGCAGATGTACTCCCACTGATTATTTTTATGCGGGGTGAAGCTTCTTTGGTCTTGCATTTATTCCCTGCAGGAGCTGCCGAAGGCTGCTCCTGCAGGGGTATTGCGTGTATCAGGAGCCTACGTAGGCGGTTTTCACCACGGTGTAGAACTCTTGCGCATAGCGGCCCTGCTCACGGGAGCCGTAGGACGAGCCTTTGCGCCCGCCGAACGGTACGTGGTAATCCACACCGGCGGTCGGCAGGTTGACCATCACCATCCCGGCCTGGGAGTGGCGCTTGAAGTGGTTGGCGTACTTCAACGAAGTGGTGGCGATGCCGGCCGACAGACCGAATTCGGTGTCGTTGGCCATCGCCAATGCTGCGTCGTAGTCCGCCACGCGCACGACGTTGGCGACCGGGCCGAAGATCTCTTCGCGGCTGATGCGCATCGACGCTTCGCTGTCGGCAAACAGGGTTGGCGCGAGGAAGTAACCCTCGGTATCGCACGTCACCACACCACCGCCACTGACCAGACGTGCACCTTCGGACTGGCCGATGTCGATGTACTTCATGTCCTGTTCAAGCTGCGCCTGGGAGACCACCGGACCGATGTCGGTGCCGGCTTTCAGCGCGTGGCCGACCTTGATCGACTTCATGCGTTCGGCCATGGCCTCAACGAACTTGTCATGAATGCCGGCAGTCACGATCAGACGGCTCGACGCGGTGCAACGCTGGCCGGTGGAGTAGAACGCGCTCTGCACCGACAGCTCGACCGCTTGCTTGAGGTCGGCGTCGTCGAGAATGATCTGCGGGTTCTTGCCGCCCATTTCCAACTGAACCTTGGCCTGACGCGAAACGCAGTTGACCGCGATCTGGCGACCCACGCCCACCGAACCGGTAAAGCTGATGCCGTCGACTTTCGGGCTCTGCACCAGCGCATCGCCAACCACACGCCCGCTGCCCATTACCAGGTTGAACACACCGGCCGGGAAGCCCGCGCGGGAGATGATTTCCGCCAGCGCCCAGGCGCAGCCCGGCACCAGATCGGCAGGTTTGAGCACGACGCAGTTGCCGTAGGCCAGGGCCGGAGCGATTTTCCACGCCGGGATGGCGATCGGGAAGTTCCACGGGGTGATCAGACCGACCACGCCGAGCGCTTCGCGGGTGACTTCGACGTTGACGCCCGGGCGTACCGACGGCACGTAGTCACCGGACAGGCGCAGGCATTCGCCGGCGAAGAACTTGAAAATGTTGCCGGCGCGGGTCACTTCACCGATCGCCTCCGGCAGGGTCTTGCCTTCTTCACGGGCCAGCAGCGTGCCGAGCTCTTCGCGACGGGCGAGGATCTCGGTGCCGACTTTATCCAGCGAATCGTGACGGGCCTGAATGCCCGAAGTGGAATAGGCCGGGAACGCAGCGCGAGCAGCGTCGATGGCGGCGTTGACCTGGGTGAGGTCAGCCTTGGCGTAGTCGCCGATGGTGTCGCTGAGTTCGGACGGGTTGATGTTGGCCGAGTAATCGGCACCGGCGACCCATTCGCCATTGATGTAGTTGTCGTAGCGTTTTGCAGTTGTCACAGGGCAGCCCTCAACTCTAAAAGCCTTTACGCAAAAAGCCGCTGATTGCTCAGCGGCCTCGCTTTTCTCGTTTACTGCGCGCCTTGCTTGTCGATCAGCGCAGCGAGCATTTCGTACTCTTCGCCGGTCAGGTCGGTCAGCGGCGCACGCACCGGACCTGCGTCATAGCCGGCGATTTTTGCACCTGCCTTGACGATGCTCACCGCGTAACCGGCCTTGCGGTTACGAATGTCCAAGTACGGCAGGAAGAAGTCGTCGATGATCTTGCCAACGGTGGCGTGATCTTCGCGAGCGATCGCGTGGTAGAAGTCCATCGCGGTTTTCGGGATGAAGTTGAACACCGCCGAGGAGTAGACCGGCACGCCCAACGCCTTGTAGGCAGCGGCGTAAACTTCGGCGGTCGGCAGACCACCCAGGTAGCTGAAGCGATCACCGAGGCGGCGACGGATCGACACCATCAACTCGATATCGCCCAGGCCGTCCTTGTAGCCGATCAGGTTCGGGCAGCGCTCGGCCAGACGTTCCAGCAGCGGCGCAGTGAGGCGGCAAACGTTGCGGTTGTAGACGACCACGCCGATCTTCACCGATTTGCACACGGCTTCAACGTGCGCGGCAACACCGTCCTGGCTTGCTTCGGTCAGGTAGTGCGGCAGCAGCAGCAGGCCTTTGGCGCCCAGACGCTCGGCTTCCTGAGCGTATTCGATGGCCTGACGGGTCGAACCACCGACACCGGCCAGAATCGGCACGCTGGTTTCGCAGGTGTCGACGGCAGTCTTGATGATTTCCGAGTATTCGCTGGCCGCCAGGGAGAAGAACTCACCGGTGCCGCCCGCTGCGAACAGAGCCGAAGCGCCATACGGAGCCAGCCATTCCAGGCGCTTGATGTAGCCCGCGCGGTTGAAATCGCCTTGCGCGTTGAAATCGGTTACCGGGAAAGACAGCAGGCCGGCAGAGAGGATGGACTTCAGTTCTTGTGGATTCATTATTCGAACACCCTGGTAGCAACGTTTTATTGTGAGTGGATCGTTCAGCCTTCGCCGAAGTTGTAGGTCATCGTACAACTTAAAAGATAACCGTCAACTGCATTTCATCGTTGGCAGTACTTTTTTGTCGGACAAAGTCGACTTCTGCACGTTGGAAAATCGCTGGAAGGCCCGTCCCGGCAGCATTTGCCGGCGGAAATATCTGGTCTGGATTCGTTTAATCGCCAAGGGACGAGCGGCTCGTAAAGTACGCCCGCTGCCACGAAGGATCGTGGCGGACCACTCAAAGGAAGCCGATATGTTCATGCATTTTGCCGCCCCCAGCCTCACAACCACCGCCACAGCGCAGGACGACTGCGTCACCGTTCAGCTCTCGCAATTGCCCGACATCCTCACCGTACAAATTCCGGATTCCAGCGATTTCGCGGCGAACTGGAGCGTCTACGCGATTCTCGGCAGCGACGCCGAGGAGCCCGAGTGGGAAGGAGATGAAGTGGACACGGGCGCCTGGGACGACGCCGAAGACGAGATGGAAAAACTGTTCGACATCGAGGTTCATCTGCCGAAAGAAGCGCTGCAACCGTACCTGAACCGCGAGGTGGAGCTGCGCTACAAGTTTCGGGACGAGTCGAGTATGGAGCCGTATTCGCTGCCGCTGAGGATGCGCATAGAGGCGTAAGAATCAGCCTCGCTGCGCCTGCGCCTCTTCATGGGCCTGGCGCAGTCTTTCGCGGCTGTTGGTCAGATGCAGGCGCATAGCCGCACGGGCGGCATCGGAATCCTGGCGGGCAATCGCGTCGTAGATTTCTTCATGCTCGCGGCTCAACCGGCCCATGTAGTGCTGCTGATCATCATGGGCCAGGCGCGCCGAGTTCAGCCGCGTACGCGGAATGATGCTGGTGCCAAGGTGGGTCATGATGTCAGTGAAATAGCGGTTGCCGGTGGACAGGGCGATTTCGAGGTGGAAAGCGAAGTCCGACGACACCGCGTCACTGGCATGCGAGGCGCTTTCGTTCAACGCGTCGAGGGCGGCGCGCATGGTTGCCAATTGTTCGGGGCTGCGACGTTGCGCGGCGAGGCCGGCGGATTCGACTTCGAGGCTGATGCGCAATTCGAGAATCGCCAGCACGTCACGCAGGGTGACGACGGTGGCCGGATCGATGCGGAAACCGCTCGGGCTCGGCGTATCGAGAACAAAGGTGCCAATGCCGTGGCGGGTTTCCACCTGGCCGGCGGCCTGCAGACGGGAAATTGCCTCGCGAACCACAGTGCGGCTGACGCCATGGGCTTCCATGATCGCCGATTCGGTGGGCAACTTGTCGCCACGCTTGAGCAGGCCATCGCGGATCTGCTCGCTCAACACCGTCACCAGTTCCTGGGCGAGGCTGCGGCGCTTGCGGGGGAGGCGCGGGGTGTCGATCAGCTTTTCCATGGTTTGTATCTTGTCTCGAAAGTTCGGCTTGGCGCCATCATAGCTCAAGCGGGTTGTACGATCACCGTCAACACGACCTCCATGTATGAGCAGCCGAAGGCTCCTGCAAGGGATGCGTGGGGTCAGGCAGTCACGGGTTGCTCTAGCAAGTGTCCGCTGTCGATCCGCACATGCCTCGGATGGAATCGTTTCAAACTGCTTCGATGACCGACACTGACAATGCTCAACCCGGGAATCTCATCAATCAGCGCCTGATACAACGTCGCCTCATCCTCTTCGTCCATCGCCGAAGTCGCCTCGTCCATGTACAGCCATTGCGGCGCATAGAGAAGCGCACGGGCGAAGGCCAGGCGTTGCTGCTCACCCGGCGAGAGCATGCGCTGCCAGTGATTGGCTTCATCCAGCCGCCCGACCAGGTGTGGCAAACGACAGGTTTCCAGCACTTGTGCATAACGTTGCGGGGCGTAAGTGTCGCCGGGCTGTGGATAACTCAGCGCTTCACGCAACGTGCCGATCGGCAGATAAGGTTTCTGCGGCAGGAACAGATAGCGCGCTGCTGGCAAACGAATATTGCCGTGCCCCGCTGGCCATAAATGCCCCATCGCCCGCAGCAATGTGGATTTGCCGCTCCCGGAACGGCCGCTGAGCATCACCCGCTCACCCGGTTCAACGGTCATGTCGGCGCTGGTCAGCAGGTGACGACCGTCAGCCAGGTCAAGGCCGAGGCCCTTCACTTGCAATTCGCTGCCCTGATTCTGCACATCAATGGCCGGAGTGCGCTGTTCGTTGTCGGACATCGCCTGACGGAAACTCAGCAGACGATCACAGGTGGCGCGCCATGCAGCCAGATCCGAGTAGGCGGTGATGAACCAGCTGAAGTTCTCCTGCACGTTACCGAACGCCGAGTTGATTTGCATCAGCTCGCCCAGCTCGATCTTGCCGGACAGGTAGCGCGGCGCCGCGACAATGAACGGGAAAATAATCGCGATCTGACCATAACCGGACGTGAAGAACGTCAGGCGCTTGGACACGCGCATGATGTCCCAGAAGTTGTGCCAGACCAGCCCGAAACGGCTGCTCAAGCGGCGGTTTTCATTCGGCTCGCCGTTGTACAGCGCAATACTCTCGGCATTCTCACGCACCCGCACCATGGAGAAACGCAGGTCGGCCTCGAAGCGTTGCTGCTGATTGTTCAGGCCGATCAAGCGGCGGCCGATGAGGTGCGTCAGCCAACTGCCGACGGCTGCATAGAGCAGCGCACACCAGAACATGTAGCCGGGAATCTCGATGCCAAACACTTCGATGCTGCCTGACACGCCCCACAAAATGATCGAGAACGAGACCAGGCTGACAATTGTGCGCAGCAGCCCGAGGCCCAGGCTCAGGGTGTTGGCGGTGTAGGTATTGAGGTCTTCGGAAATCCGCTGGTCGGGGTTATCGGTGTAACCGCCCTGCTCCAGCTGGTAATAGTTCTTGTGGTCGAGCCAGCGCTTGAAGTGCTTTTCGGTCAGCCACGCCCGCCAGCGGATGGTCAGCATCTGCGTCAGGTACAGGCGATACACCGCGCCAAGAATCGCTACCGCAGCGATACCGCAGAAATACAGGATCAACTGCCAGAACGCCGCCTCGTCCTTCTTCTGCAAGGCGTTGTAGAAATCCTTGTACCAACTGTTGATCCACACCGAGATCGCCACGCTGAACAACGTCAGCGCAATCACGGCAATCAGCAACGTCCAGGCCTTGCCCTTCTCTTCACTGCGCCAGTAAGGCGTGGTCATCGCCCACACCTTGCGAAAAAACTGCCCGCGCACCGCATC
The DNA here is from genome assembly GCF_049897785.1 of Pseudomonas sp. TSRC2-2. NCBI lineage: Bacteria > Pseudomonadati > Pseudomonadota > Gammaproteobacteria > Pseudomonadales > Pseudomonadaceae > Pseudomonas > Pseudomonas sp. TSRC2-2. Next base: position 95,734 of record NZ_JAFCWZ010000009.1, on the reverse strand, counting down.
GTTGACCGCGCAATATTCAGCGTTCTGATTCATGGATAAGGCTCGATAAAGATAAGAACAGACACGCACCGATCATAGATGATCGGTGCGTTTTTTCGCGACGGCTAGAGATAGTCGTTCAGCGCAGGTTCAGCGACGAACCGGACGCTTCTGCAGTTTGCGCTGCAGGGTGCGGCGATGCATGCCCAAGGCGCGGGCAGTGGCGGAGATATTGCCTTCGTGTTCGGTGAGCACGCGCTGAATGTGCTCCCACTGCAGGCGATCGACCGACATCGGGTTTTCCGGCACCAGACTGTCCAGGTCGGCATGCTCGGAGAGCAACGCAGCCAGCACGTCGTCAGCGTCGGCCGGCTTGCACAGGTAGTTGCAGGCACCGCGCTTGATCGCCTCGACCGCAGTGGCGATGCTCGAATAACCGGTGAGGATCACCACGCGCATCTCCGGATCCAGTTCCAGCAGCTTGGGCAACAGCACCAGACCGGAGTCGCCGTCCATTTTCAGGTCCAGCGCGGCGTAATCCGGCAGATCGGCCTGGGCGATGGTCAGGCCTTCTTCGGCGGAACCGGCGGTGCTGACGCGAAAGCCACGGCGGGCCATGGCGCGGGCCATGACGCGGGTGAAGGTCGCGTCGTCGTCGACCAGCAGCAGATGCGGCAGTTCTTCGCCTTCGACTTGGATTTCGTCACTCATGTTAGGTCTCCTCGGGCGCCGTGGGGCAGGCGCAGCTCGGTGAGCGTGCCGCCTTCCTCATGACTATAGAGTTTCACTGAGCCGCCGGCGCGTGTCACGCTGGCCTTGCTCAAAAACAGGCCCAGGCCGAAACCTTTGCCCTTGGTGGTAAAAAACGGTTTGCCGATCTGCTCGGCAATGGCCAGCGGCACACCGGCGCCGTGGTCGCGGATGCTGATGGTCAGCGTCTCGGCGTCCCAATCGAGGGTGACCTGAAGGTTTTCCGGGCAGGCGTCGGCGGCATTGTTCAGCAGATTGAGCAGCGCCTGGGTCAGATCCGGGGGCGGCGCCATGCGTGGCACACTGCCTTGGCCAAGACGCTGGAAGCGATAACTGGCCTCCGGGCGCATCAAGTGCCAGCGGTTCAGCGCTTCATCGAGCCAGTCGGTGACGTCCTGCATTTCGACTGCCAGACGCCGGTTGGCCTCGGCGGCACGCACCAGTTGCTGCAAGGTTTCCTTGCACAACTTGACCTGATCCTGCAGCACCTTGAGATCGTCCTGCAACATCGGGTCGGGATGGTCCTGCTGCATTTCCTTGAGCAGCACGCTCATGGTCGCCAGCGGCGTGCCCAACTCATGCGCGGCACCGGCGGCCTGGGTTGCAACGGCGAGTAACTGCTGATCGCGCAGACCCTCTTCACGGCGAATTGCGCGCAATTCTTCTTGCCGGCGCAGCTCTTCAGCCATGCGCGCGGCGAAGAAGGTAATCACCGCAGCAGCCAGCGCAAAGCTCAGCCACATGCCGTAGATCTGCAGATTCTCGCGGGCGACCGGCAAGGTTTCCAGCGGATAGAAACGCGTCAGCATCACGGTGTACAGCGCCAGCGCAATGCCCGAGAGGATCACCGAATAGCGCCACGGCAGCGTCACCGCCGCGATGGTCAGCGGCACCAGATAATAGGAAACGAACGGGTTGGTCGAACCGCCGGAGAAGTACAGCAGCGCACTGTGGATCACCAGATCGCAGGCCAGTTGCAGCGCATATTCAAGCTCGGTCACCGGCCACGACGTGCGCAGGCGCACGGCGGTGAACACGCAGAGCAGAATCGAGCAGCCCAGGGTCATCGCCAGCTGCACCCACGGCAACGGCAACAATTGCAGCCAATACGCCAGGCCCACGGACCCGGCCTGCGCGGCGAGCACCAGGGTGCGGATAAAAGTCAGCCGCCAGAGGTTCTGGCGAGTGGCGGAAGTCAGTTGTACGGGGGCGAGCATGAGCTCTCCTGATGAGCGCTCCAGGCGGATCGCACGGAGTATAACCAAGGCGCGGGCGTGAGAGGCGAAAGTGCGGCAAACGACCACATGGCAAATTCTTCTCCAGCGGCTGATACAACGCATCGTGGGAGCGAGCCTGATCGCGAAGGGCTGCGCAGCTGCCCCGGCAACTGTATAGAAGTTGTAACTGGGCGAACCGGATCGTAGAAGTTAGAGTCTGATGGTTCACGCAGGCCGCGACCCATCACCTGCGCCTCATTCAAGGAGCCTTCATGCACACATTTCGCCGCAGCGCCGCCCTCCTCGCTCTGACCGTCGGCAGCGTCGCCAGCCTTCCGGCGCTGGCCGCCGATGAGCTGCATTACAACCAGATTTCCCTGCGCGCCGAAGTCAGCCAGGAAGTGGCCCGCGACCAGATGATCGTGACCCTCTACACCGAAGAGCAGAACACCGACCCGGCCAAACTCGCCGCCGCCATCAGCACCACCATGAACAAGGCCACCGCCCAGGCCAAACAAGTCAAAGACATCACCCTGCGCACCGGCAGCCGCAACAGCTATCCGATCTACGACACCAAAGGCCAGAAGATCACCGGCTGGCGTGAACGCGCCGAACTGCGCCTGGAAAGCACCGACTTCGCCGCCCTGTCCAAACTCACCGGCGAGTTGCTGACCGACCTGAAAATGGGCGGCATGGACTTCGCCATCGCCGACCCGACCCGCAAGGCCAGCGAAGACCAACTGCTCAAAGAAGCCGTCACCGCCTTCAAGACCCGCGCCCAACTGGCCACCGATGCCCTGGGCGGCAAGGGCTACAAAATCGTCAACCTGAACCTCAACAGCAACGGTTACCCACAACCGTACCTGCGCGCGCCGATGATGATGAAAGCCGCGGCCATGGATTCGGCGCCGGTCACGCCGGAAGTCGAAGCCGGCACCAGTCAGGTCGGCATGACCGCTGATGGCTCGATTGAAGTGTTGATGCAGTGATTTGATTTGGGCTGGATGAAAGCCGCCGATCGGTGAATGATCGGCGGTTTTTTTGTGTCCGGGATTTGTGGTGAATGTTCCACCGCTTTCGCCAGCATGAAGATCTGCTGAATCGCCAGCGCCGTATTGCGCTGCGGACGCCCCAACTGATCGGCGAAATCACTGGCCAGGGTGTTGGCTGAAGCGAGTGATTCACAGGCGTGAGCCAGCAGGCTTTCGGTGTCGATGTCGGGCCGGATCAGAAACATCGTGCTGGGTGAATGCGGTTTGCCGGGTGGCGGGCAGAGGTAGAAATCGAGGGCACGCTTGATGGCTTCGCGGTTCTTCGCGAGATCGTCGGCGCGTAGCGCGGCTTCGAGGGGGGTTGAGGTTTCTTCGGGTGGGTCGGGGACTGGTTTGGTCATGCGCTTCACCTATGAGGTTGAGCCATCTCGATGCCGTTTCTCACACGGCGAAGAGGTGGCAGCTTTGTGCGGGGTGAGAAAACCGGTCATAGGCACCCGGCCGGACATAAGCCCGCCCGCACAGAGCCGCCATAACGCACTTTGCAGGCAGCAGACTTGCTGGCGGCAATTATGCGGATCTGGGCACTGAATGACTATGAATGTCGGGTTCTCACGCCCGATCGCTGAACAACCAGCGACGACCCAAGCCTAGAGAGCGGACGTCCGACGGACAACCTGAAAACCTTGTGGGAAGGTTCGGGTTATTTGGCATCGGAATTAAACAAACTCAAGCCCTCGGGTGCATGGACATGCCTCGTCGCGAGTAGGCTCACTCCCACAGAAAAGCAAAAGCAAAAGCAAAAGATCGCAGCCTTCGGCAGCTCCTACACAATGAGCGCAAGCTCGAGTGCTCTTGATCTTGATCCACCGGCGACGTCGGAAGGCTGAGTGGAGGGATTGATCAGGGCGTGGGAGCGCAGCGACCGTCTGGCGCAGCCAGACACAGCGCAAGGAGGTGCAGCGAAGCAAACCGGAGCCGCTGCGCCCGGATCAGTCCCGGAGCGAAGGAACCCGAGCCTGCGAGGGCCGAACGCAGGAGCAAGCGTTTTGGGTTACCTTTTTGCTGGGCCGGCACTCCGGCGTTTGAAAAAGGTGACTCGCCGTAAGGGCGAAACCGTAATCAGCAACACCCGCAGAAACGGATATACACCCAAACCCCCAAGAGCCTGGTCGGCCCAAAGGCCGCCAAGGTGCCACCAATCGAAACACCCAGTTGCACCAAGTAAAACTCCCCAATCCCTGCCCCAATCCACCCCACCCAAGCCCACCCCAAAAACCCCTCAACCCCGCCCATCCCCGAGGGTATAAATAAGTAACACCAAGCCCCACCCAAGCGCACCCGATACCTCCAACGCACCATTTCAGTGCCCCGTATGCACCGCAAAAACCACTCGCAAACGGTCAAATGCGTCAAAAGTTACACGGATGCGACATTAAGGTACGTTCGTGCCACGGTTTAACGCCGCCGACCGCTCTGGATCTTGCATTGGGTATGGCCCCTGCATAAGTATCCGCAGGCACGACTCACGAGGTCGTACCTCACTACTAAAAAATGACAACAAATCATGAGGCCAACATGCTTAAACACGCGGTCATTCCGTTTTTAGTCGGCGCAGGCTTGTTAGCCTCCGCACCGTTCGCATCCGCTGCGACTAACCTGGTGTTCTGCTCCGAAGGCAGCCCGGCCGGTTTCGACCCAGGCCAGTACACCACCGGAACCGACTTCGACGCCTCAGCCGAAACCATGTTCAATCGCCTGACCCAGTTCGAGCGCGGCGGCACCGCCGTGATTCCTGGCCTGGCGACCAAGTGGGACATTTCCGACGATGGCCTGACTTACACCTTCCACCTGCGCGAAGGCGTCAAGTTCCACACCACCCCGTATTTCAAGCCGACTCGTGAATTCAACGCCGACGACGTGCTGTTTACGTTCAACCGCATGATCAACAAGGACGACCCGTTCCGTAAGGCGTACCCGACCGAATTCCCGTACTTCACCGACATGGGGATGGACACCAACATCACCAAGATCGATAAAGTCGACGACCACACCGTCAAGTTCACCCTGAAAGAAGTCGACGCCGCGTTCATCCAGAACATGGCGATGAGCTTCGCCTCCGTGCAGTCCGCCGAGTACGCGGCCCAACTGCTCAAGGATGGCAAAGCCGCCGATATCAACCAGAAGCCGATCGGCACTGGCCCGTTCGTGTTCAAGAGCTACCAGAAAGACTCGAACATCCGTTACACCGGCAACAAGGATTACTGGAAGCCTGAAGATGTGAAGATCGACAACCTGATCTTCGCCATCACCACTGACCCGTCGGTGCGTATCCAGAAACTGAAAAAGAATGAGTGCCAGGTCACCCTGTTCCCGCGTCCGGCGGATCTGAAAGCGCTCAAAGAAGACAAGTCGCTGAAGATGCCGGATCAGGCCGGCTTCAACCTTGGCTACATCGCCTACAACGTGATGGACAAGGTCAAGGGCAGCAACGAGGCCAACCCGCTGGCTGACCTGCGCGTGCGTCAGGCGCTGGACATGGCCGTGAACAAGCCGCAGATCATCGATTCGGTTTACCAGGGCGCGGGCCAGCTGGCCGTCAACGCCATGCCGCCGACCCAGTGGTCTTACGACACCACGATCAAAGACGCCAAGTACGATCCTGAGAAAGCCAAACAGCTGCTCAAGGAAGCCGGCGTCAAGGAAGGTACCGAGATCGTCCTGTGGGCGATGCCTGTACAGCGTCCATACAACCCGAACGCCAAACTGATGGCTGAAATGCTCCAGTCCGACTGGGCCAAGATCGGCTTGAAAGTGAAGATCACCAGCTACGAGTGGGGCGAGTACATCAAGCGCTCCAAAGGTGGCGAGAACCAGGCCATGATCATTGGCTGGAGCGGTGACAATGGTGATCCGGACAACTGGCTGAACGTGCTGTTCGGCTGCGACTCCCTCAGCGGCAACAACTTCTCCAAGTGGTGCGACAAGAAGTTCGACGGTCTGGTGAAAGAAGCCAAACGCACGACCGATCAGGGCAAGCGCACCGAACTGTACAAACAGGCGCAACACGTCCTCAAAGATGCAGTCCCGATGACACCTATCGCTCACTCGACGGTGTACCAACCCATGCGCGCCAACGTGCAGGATTTCAAGATCAGCCCATTCGGCTTGAATTCTTTCTACGGCGTCAGCGTCAGCAAGTAAGGCATTGCAACGGCGGCGTTTCTGACGTCGCCGTTGTTTTATCTACCGGGTAAACAGGAAAAGGCCTACACCAAAATCCGTAGTAGATGATTGCTTCGGTATTGGCGCGTCGACTTTTCCTACGAGCATTAAGGCAATTACGTATTTACTGCCAGAAGCACGGTGCCTACCGTCGCGTACTGACCAGTTTCTGCGTGGGCCACCGGTTTGCCGTACGTCATGGTTTGAGCTCAATGTTGCCTGAACGTCTGTGGATGAGACGACGGCGCATTGCACAACACTAAAAAGAGGGAGCGTCATGCGCCATACCTTGAAGTTTTCCGCATTGCTGGGGGCCGGCCTGTTGGCCGCGTCGTCCGCCAGTTTCGCCGCACCAAAAAGCCTGGTGTTCTGCTCGGAAGGCAGCCCGGCGGGTTTCGATACCGCGCAATACACGACGGCCACCGATAACGACGCCGCCGAACCGCTGTACAACCGACTGGTCGAGTTCGAAAAAGGCGCGACCAATGTCGTACCTGGCCTGGCAACCACATGGGATATTTCCGAGGATGGGCTGAAATACACCTTTCATCTGCGTGAAGGTGTGAAATTTCATACGACTCCTTATTTCAAGCCAACCCGCGACTTCAACGCCGACGACGTGCTGTTCACGTTCAATCGCATGCTTGATGCGCAACAGCCGTTTCGTAAGGCTTACCCGACCGAATTCCCGTATTTCAACGGGATGAGCCTGAACAAGAACATCGCCAAGGTCGAGAAGACCGGGCCGCTGACCGTGGAGTTCACGCTCAACAGCGTCGACGCCGCGTTCATTCAGAACATCGCCATGAGCTTCGCCGCGATCCTGTCTGCCGAGTACGCCGACAAGCTGCTGGCCGAAGGCAAGCCGAGCGACATCAACCAGAAACCGATCGGCACCGGGCCGTTCGTGTTCAAGAGTTATCAGAAAGATTCGAACATCCGTTACACAGGCAATAAACAGTACTGGGACCCGAGCCGGGTCAAACTCGACAACCTGATCTTCGCGATCAACACCGATGCCTCGGTACGCGTGCAGAAGCTCAAGGCCAACGAGTGCCAGATCACCCTGCACCCACGCCCTGCCGACGTTGAAGCGTTGAAAACCGATCCGAAGCTGCAACTGATTTCCAAGCCGGGCTTCAACCTCGGCTACATCGCCTACAACGTCCGCCACAAGCCTTTCGACCAGCTCGAAGTGCGCCAGGCGCTGGACATGGCGGTTAATAAACAGGGAATTCTCAACGCTGTTTATCAGGGCGCCGGCCAACTGGCCGTCAACGCCATGCCACCGACCCAGTGGTCCTACGATGACACCATCAAAGACGCCGCCTACAACCCGGAAAAAGCCAAAGAGCTGCTCAAGGCTGCCGGCGTGAAAGAAGGCACCGAGATCACCCTGTGGGCGATGCCGGTGCAGCGTCCGTACAACCCGAACGCCAAACTGATGGCCGAAATGCTCCAGTCCGACTGGGCCAAGATCGGTCTGAAAGTGAAGATCGTCAGCTACGAATGGGGCGAGTACATCAAGCGCACCAAGAACGGCGAGCATGATGTCAGCCTGATCGGTTGGACCGGTGACAATGGGGATCCTGACAACTGGCTGGGCACGCTGTACAGCTGTGACGCCATCGGCGGCAACAACTACTCCATGTGGTGCGACCCGGCGTACGACAAGCTGATCAAGCAGGCCAAGGTCGTTACCGACCGCGAACAGCGCACCGTGCTTTATAAACAGGCCCAGCAATTGCTTAAACAGCAAGTGCCGATCACGCCAGTCGCCCACTCGACGGTCAACCAGCCGTTAAGCACCCGGGTCGAAGGGTTCAAAGTCAGCCCGTTCGGCCGCAACGTATTTTCGGGCGTCAGTATCGATTAAACCCACCGATTAGCCGCAATGCTGAGGGGAGCCGTCTACTCCCCTCACGCAAGCGCTTTGCCGAAATTCGCCAATCCGGCTTTTTGCAAACGTTTGCGATGTGTGAACGAGTTCTAAACCAATAACCGGACTACCAAAAAAAGCCGGGATAAAAAGAAAGTAAAGGAGCTTCACCCATGAAACTGAGCAGCACCGCGATACTGGCCCTGGCCATCAGCAGCATCACCGCGACGGCGTATGCCGAACCTGCAAGTCAGGAATTCGTCCCTACCACACTGGCCGGCAGCAGCGCCCAAAGCGAGGCCAAAGGCTTTATCGATGGACAAAGCCTGGGCGGCACAACCCGCAACTGGTATGCCAACGAACTGAAGCGTCGTGATGACCGTTTCAGCTACGTGAAAAACAGCGACAAGAACACGTCGCCATTGGTCAAGACGCCGACTGCGCGTCGCATCAACTGGGTACAGGGCACCATCGTCAACTACACCTCGGGCTTCACCCAAGGCACCGTTGGCGTGAGCACCGAAGTCGCCGCTTACAACGCCATTGTGCTTGACGGTGACCGCAAGAATATCGCCGGCGGCTCCAACCGTACTCTGGCCGATTCCGACGGCGACGCCGTTGACCAGTGGAGCAAACTGGGCCTGGCCAACGTCAAGTTCCGCGTGTCCAACACCACCCTGACTGCCGGTCGCCAGAACTTCAGCACGCCGATCGTGGATGTCATCGGCAACCGTCCGCTGCCTTCGAGCTTTGAAGGTATCAGCCTGCACAGCGAGGAATTCAACAACCTGTCGTTCGACCTGGGCGGGTTTGACCGCGTCTCGCCGCGTACTGAGCAGAGCCTGTCGAAATTCCGCACCGAATATTCGCAAACGGGCGTGGAGACCGACAAGGTCTACACCGCAGGCGTGAACTACCAGCCGCTGAAGAGCCTGAAAACCAGCCTCTATGTCGCCAATGTCGAAGATTTCTGGAACCAGTACTACTTCGGCGGCACCCACGAACTGGGTGATAGCCAGGTGCTGAGCCTGACCACCGGTCTGAACTACTACAAGACCGTCGATGAAGGCAAAAAACTGATGGGCAACATCGACAACGATACCTACTCGCTGTCGCTGGGTCTGACTCACCAGGCTCACAGCCTGACGTTCTCGTACCAGGAAGTTAACGGTAACGAGTACTTCGACTACCTGCACGAAACCAACGGCATCTACCTGGCCAACTCCCTGCTGTCGGACTTCAACGGCCCGAACGAGAAGTCATTCCAGATCGCTTACGGCATCAACATGGCCGAGTACGGTGTACCTGGCCTGAAGTTCAACATCTACCAGGCACGCGGCTGGGGCATCGACGGTACTCACTACCGTGGCACCGCCTACACCGACCCGGGCGCCAAGCGCGGCGACCTGAGCCTGATGGATGGCGAGTCCCACTACGAATACGGTGTCGGGGCTTCCTACGCTGTGCAAAGTGGCCCGCTCAAAGCCACTGCAATTCGCGCGACGTACACCACTCACCGCGCCAGCGAGCATCAGGCTGACGGCAACATCAACGAGTTCCGTCTCGTGACCACCATCCCGTTCAACATTCTGTAAAAACGCCAACCGACGGCTGACTCATGATGAGTCGGCCGTTCGGTTTTCTGTCTTCAACCGATTGCAGAGGGTTATCGATGAAAATGCTTCCCCTACGTGCGGCCATGGCGGCTGCGTTGCTGAGCGTTGCCATTGGCGCCTCGGCCAAACCCTTGGTGGTCTGCACCGAAGCCAGCCCGGAAGGCTTCGATATGGTCCAGTACACGACTGCAGTCACGGCGGATGCTGTGGCCGAAACCATCTTCAACCGCTTGGCCGACTTCAAACCCGGCACCACCGAAGTGATCCCGGCACTCGCCGAGTCCTGGGACATCAGCGAGGACGGCCTGACCTACACGTTCCATCTGCGTAAAGGCGTCAAGTTTCACACCACCGAATACTTCAAGCCGACTCGCGACATGAACGCCGACGACGTGGTCTGGAGCTTCCAGCGTCAGCTGGACCCGAATCACCCGTGGCACAAACTGTCGAGCGTGGGCTTTCCGTACTTTGAAAGCATGGGCTTCAAGGAACTGCTCAAAAGCGTCGAGAAAGTTGACGACAACACGGTCAAGTTCACCCTGACCCGCCGTGAAGCGCCGTTCCTGGCCGACATCGCCATGGCGTTCTCGTCGATCTACCCGGCCGAATACGCCGACCAGTTGCTCAAGGCCAACAAGACCGGCGACTTGAACAACAAGCCAATCGGCACCGGTCCCTTCATCTTCCAGCGTTACGCCAAGGATGCGCAGGTGCGCTTCAAGGCCAACCCGGACTACTTCCGCGGCAAGCCACCGGCCGACGCGCTGATCCTGGCGATCGCTACCGACAACAACGTGCGCCTGCAGAAACTCAAGGCCAACGAGTGCCAGATCGCCCTGTATCCGAAACCGGACGACATCCCGAGCATCAAGAAAGACAGCAACCTGAAAGTCGACGAGCTGGACGCGATGACCGTTTCGTACATCGCCATGAATACCAAGCACAAATACATGAGCGACGTGCGGGTGCGTAAAGCCATCGATATTGCTTTCGACAAGGAAGCCTATGTCAACGCGCTGTTCGGCAAAGGCAACGCGTCGGTTGCAGTCAACCCGTACCCGCCGACCTTGCTGGGCTACAACCATGATCTGAAGAACCCGCCACGCGACCTCGACGCCGCGCGCAAGCTGCTCAAGGAAGCCGGGGTTCCGGAAGGCACCACGTTTACCCTGTTCACCCGCAACGGTGGCGGTCCGACCAACCCCAACCCGATGCTCGGCGCGCAAATGATGCAGGCTGACCTGGCGAAAGTCGGGATCAAGATCGACATCCGCGTGATGGAATGGGGCGAAATGCTCAAGCGCGCCAAGGCCGGCGAGCACGATATGGTGTCGGCCGGATGGGCGGGCGACAACGGCGACCCGGATAACTTCCTGACGCCTATGCTCAGTTGCGAGGCCGCCAGGAACGGCGAAAACTACGCACGCTGGTGCAACGAGAAATTCCAGGCGCTGCTGGATGAAGCGCGGGCTAAAGTAGATCCGGCCGAACGCGCCGCGCTCTACGAACAGGCACAAGTGCTGTTTAATCAGGATCAGCCATGGATCAGCATGGCCCATACTCGGATGTTCACTGCAATGCGCAAAAATGTAGAGGGCTACCACATCAGCCCTCTCACAACCAATAACTTCGCCACCACCCAGGTGAAGTAGATAAGAAACGCCCGGCAGACCTGACCCCAGGCTCGCCGGGCACGCCTAACCGGCTGATGAGGTACCACACAAGATGTTTAGTTTTATTGCCCGCCGACTGGGGCTGTTGATCCCCACGTTTTTCGGCATCACCTTGCTGACTTTCGCGTTGATTCGCATGATTCCGGGCGACCCCGTGGAAGTGATGATGGGCGAACGTCGGGTCGACCCCGAAATGCACGCTCAGGCAATGGAACGCCTGGGGCTGAACAAGCCGCTGTATGCCCAGTATCTGGACTACATCGGCAAACTGGCCCAGGGCGATCTCGGTGAGTCGTTGCGTACCCGTGAAAGCGTGTGGACCGAGTTCACCTCTCTTTTCCCGGCGACCCTGGAACTGTCCATGGCCGCCCTGCTGTTCGCCGGCATCCTCGGGCTTCTGGCCGGGGTGATTGCGGCACTCAAACGAGGATCGCTGTTCGACCATGGGGTGATGGGCATCTCCCTCGCGGGTTATTCGATGCCGATCTTCTGGTGGGGTCTGATCCTGATCATGTTCTTCTCGGTGAGCCTGGGCTGGACGCCGGTATCCGGGCGCATCGACCTGCTGTATGACATCGAGCCGAAAACCGGCTTCATGCTGATCGACACGCTGCTGGCCGATGACGTCGGCGCGTTCTTCGACGCCCTGCATCACTTGATCCTGCCGGCTATCGTCCTCGGCACCATTCCGCTGGCGGTGATCGCGCGGATGACCCGTTCGTCGATGCTCGAAGTGCTGCGTGAAGACTACATCCGCACCGCCAAGGCCAAAGGCCTGTCGCCGTCGCGCGTGGTGTTCGTGCACGGTCTGCGCAACGCACTGATTCCGGTGCTGACCGTGGTCGGCCTGCAGGTCGGCACGCTGCTGGCCGGTGCAGTCCTGACCGAAACCATCTTCTCCTGGCCCGGCATCGGCAAATGGCTGATCGAAGCCATCGGCGCCCGGGACTATCCGGTGGTGCAAAACGGCATCCTGTTAATCGCCTGCCTGGTGATTCTGGTCAACTTCGTGGTGGACATCCTCTACGGCTTTGCCAACCCACGCATCCGTCATCAGCGCTGAGGTCAATACCCATGAGCACTCCAACATCCTCAGTAGCCACCGCCACGTCCGCCGTGGATCAAAGCCTGCTGTACCCGTCGCCGTACAAAGAATTCTGGCAAGCGTTCTCCAAGAACAAGGGCGCCGTTGCCGGCCTGCTGTTCATGCTGCTGATCATCTTCTGCGCGATCTTCGCTCCGTGGGTGGCGCCGCATAACCCGAGCGAGCAATACCGTGACTTCCTGCTGACGCCACCGGCGTGGCTCGAAGGCGGGCAGCTGCAGTTCCTGCTCGGCACCGATGAACTCGGTCGTGACCTGCTCTCGCGTCTGATCCAGGGCTCGCGCCTGTCGCTGTTGATCGGCTTGTCGTCGGTGGTGATGTCGTTGATTCCGGGGATCCTGCTGGGTCTGTTCGCCGGTTTCTTCCCGAAGATGATCGGCCCGACCATCATGCGTCTGATGGACATCATGCTGGCCCTGCCGTCGCTGTTGCTGGCCGTGGCGATCGTCGCCATCCTCGGCCCTGGCCTGATCAACACTGTGATCGCGATTGCCGTGGTTTCGCTGCCGTCCTACGTGCGCCTGACCCGTGCCGCCGTGATGGGCGAACTGAACCGCGACTACGTCACCGCCGCGCGTCTGGCCGGCGCCGGTCTGCCGCGTCTGATGTTCATCACCGTGTTGCCCAACTGCATGGCGCCGCTGATCGTGCAGGCGACCCTGAGCTTCTCGTCGGCGATCCTCGATGCTGCGGCACTGGGCTTCCTCGGCCTCGGCGTGCAACCACCAACCCCTGAGTGGGGCACCATGCTGGCCTCGGCCCGCGACTACATCGAACGCGCCTGGTGGGTAGTCAGCTTGCCTGGTTTGACCATTTTGCTCAGCGTGCTGGCAATCAACTTGATGGGCGACGGCCTGCGCGATGCGCTGGACCCGAAACTCAAGAACGCCGCCTGAGGAGATTCCCATGTCACTGCTAGAAATCAAGAATCTCAACGTCCGCTTCGGCGACAAGAACGCCACGCCGGTGGTCGACGGCCTCGACCTGAAAGTCGACAAAGGCGAAGTACTGGCCATCGTGGGCGAGTCGGGCTCGGGTAAATCCGTGACCATGATGGCGCTGATGGGCCTGATCGAGCATCCCGGCATCGTCACCGCCGATTCGCTCAGCTTCGACGGCAAGGACATGCTCAAGCTGAGCAACCGTCAGCGTCGACAAATCGTTGGCAAAGACCTGTCGATGGTGTTCCAGGACCCGATGACCGCGCTGAACCCGAGCTACACCGTCGGTTTCCAGATCGAAGAAGTGCTGCGCCTGCACCTGAAAATGTCCGGCAAGCAAGCGCGCAAGCGTGCCATCGAACTGCTGGAAAAAGTCGAGATCCCGGGCGCCGCCAGCCGTATGGATGCCTACCCGCATCAACTGTCTGGCGGCATGAGCCAGCGTGTCGCGATCGCCATGGCGATTGCCGGCGAGCCGAAACTGCTGATCGCTGACGAACCGACCACGGCCCTCGACGTGACGATTCAGGCGCAGATCATGGATCTGCTGCTGGCGTTGCAGAAAGAACAGAACATGGGCCTGGTGCTGATCACTCACGATCTCGCGGTCGTGGCGGAAACCGCTCAGCGCGTCTGCGTGATGTATGCAGGCCAGGCCGTTGAAGTCGGCCAGGTGCCGCAACTGTTCGACATCCCCGCACACCCGTACAGCGAAGCGCTGCTCAAGGCGATTCCCGAGCACAGCCTCGGCGCCTCACGCCTGTCGACCCTGCCGGGCATCGTTCCGGGTCGTTACGACCGTCCGCAAGGTTGCCTGCTGTCGCCGCGCTGCCCGTACGTGCAGGACAACTGCCGCGCCCAGCGTCCCGGCCTTGACCCGAAAAGCCACAGCCTCGCCCGCTGCTTCTACCCGCTGAACCAGGAGGTGGCGTAATGGCCGTCGTACTTACCGCCCGCGACCTGACCCGTCACTACGAAGTCTCCCGTGGCCTGTTCAAGGGCCACGCCACCGTGCGCGCGCTCAACGGCGTGTCGTTCGAACTGGAAGCCGGCAAGACCCTCGCCGTAGTGGGTGAGTCGGGCTGCGGCAAATCCACCCTCGCCCGCGCCCTGACACTGATCGAGGAGCCATCGTCCGGCTCGCTGAAAATCGCCGGCCAGGAAGTGCCCGGTGCCGACAAGACGCAACGCAAGCAATTGCGCAAAGACGTGCAAATGGTTTTTCAAAGCCCGTACGCGTCGCTGAACCCACGGCAGAAAATCGGTGATCAACTGGCCGAACCGCTGCTGATCAACACCAAGCTGTCGGCCAGCGAACGTCGCGAGAAAGTCCAGGCGATGATGAAGCAGGTCGGCTTGCGGCCCGAGCACTACCAGCGCTATCCGCACATGTTCTCCGGCGGTCAGCGCCAGCGAATCGCGCTGGCCCGGGCGATGATGCTGCAACCGAAAGTGCTGGTGGCGGATGAACCGACCTCGGCGCTGGACGTGTCGATTCAGGCCCAGGTGCTCAACCTGTTCATGGACCTGCAGCAGGAGTTCAACACCGCGTACGTGTTCATCTCGCACAACCTCGCGGTGGTGCAGCACGTGGCCGATGACGTGATGGTGATGTACCTCGGCCGCCCGGTGGAACTGGGCCCGAAAAACGCCATCTACGAGCGCCCGCTGCACCCTTACACCCAGGCGCTGCTATCGGCGACCCCGACCATTCACCCGGACCCGAACAAGCCGAAAATCAAGATCGTCGGCGAACTGCCCAACCCGCTGAACCCGCCTTCAGGCTGCGCCTTCCACAAGCGCTGCCCGTACGCGACCGAACGTTGCAGCACGGAAGAGCCGCTGCTGCGTGAGCTGGATAACCGGCAGGTGGCTTGCCACTACGCCGAGCAGTTTCTCGACGGCGCGGCATAAGGCCAATGCTGAGACCTGCATAAAACCTGTAGGAGCTGACGAGTGCAACGAGGCTGCGATCTTTTGATTTTCAGAAGCAAGATCAAAAGATCGCAGCGTTCCGCAGCTCCTACAGGGGATTTGCGGTGAATCAGAGTTAACCAAACCCCTTCCACCTCGATTGCGCATCAGTCGAGGCAGAAGGGGTTTTCTTTGCCCGGTGATTTACGTCTGGCTATCGCCTTCGTCATCCGGGTCATCGGTATCCGGCTCGTCAGTGGTCGTATCGTCATCATCGGCGCTGCCACCCTGATTCATATCCCCCGGCTCCGACTCGGACTTGGCGAGCACCAGCCCGCTATGCCCGACCTGGCCGTTGAACGCCTGAGATTCGTGATCCTCGCACTCGGCCCACGCCGTTGCGGTACCGAGGGACAGCATCACCGCCACTTTCAATAACATCAGAATCCGTAACAATCTGCTTTTCATGGCCGACTCCATCCTGTTGCGCTAAGACATGCTTGCCGGACTGGCTCCGAGTGAAATCTAGTTGCGATCGGCCCGGCTCACCACTTAGGACGCGGCCATGCAGGCATAAATGCCATCGACGGCCAGATTGCTTTCGAATAACTGCCATAACTGAAACAGCTAAGCGGCGCGTGTTGCCTGCCACGTCAGCGGGATGGAGATCAGCACCAGCAGCGCACTCATCAGCCAGACGCTGTGCCCGCCAAACTCGCCATAAAGCTGACCGCTGAGCACCGGCGACAACAACGCGCTGACGCTCCAGCTCATGAAGAACAGCCCGAAGTACTGACCGCTTTTGCCACTCTGGGCGAACTGCATCGCCAGTACATTGAGCGGCGGCATGAACAACGCCTCGCCCAGCGTCCAGATAACCGTCGACAAACACACAAAAGCCAACCCGGACCCGAACGGCAACATGCCCAGCCCACAGGCCAACAGCACGCTGCCGACGAGCATTTGCCAGCGCGAGCCCCAACGCTCGACCGAATGCGACAGCGGAATCTGCAACGCGATCACCAACAGCGCATTGAGCCCGAACTGCCAACCGATCGCTTCGGTGCTCAGGTGGTAGTGATCGCGCAGATAATTGCCCAGCGTGCTGTAAACGGTGTCGAACGCAATACCGAGCGCGGCCGTCGCTGCCAATAGCCAGAGGAACGGCTTGTCGCGATACGGCGAGCCGGCAGTGGCATCCAGCGCCAGCTCCTGCTGCAGAATCGGCCGCCGCCACGTTGTTCGTACAAACCACAGCAACGCCAGCATCGTCATCGCCGCACTGGCAAAAAACACCCAACGAAAATCCGCCTGCGCCAACACCCCACCGGCCACCCCGGCGGCGGCCATGCCCAGATTGCGCGCGACCCGACTTAAGGCCTGCGCCCGCGAGCGCTGCGCAACTTCGCAGTACTCCATGATCAGCCGCTGATGCAACGTCCGAATCGCCCCGTCGATGACACCGCTGAGCAACAGCAAACCGGCGAGCCACGGCACCTGGGTCACCAGTCCCAACAGCACCAGCACCCACACCGACACGAAAAACAGCGCCGCCGTTAGCCGCGCCGTGCGCACGTGATCACTGAGCCAGCCACCCAGCATCGAACCGACCAGCAACCCCGCCCCATAGGCCGAGAGCAACCAGCCGACGGTTTCAATCGCCAGGCCCAATTCCTGACGCAGGTACAACGCCATGAACAACTTGACCATGGCGCTGAGGCGATTGATGAACAAAAGCGCGGCGAGGACCCAGGCCATGGGGGTGAAATAGCCGTTGGGGCGCAGCAGATGATTCAGTCGACTTGTCACTCCGTTGGTCTCTTCGAACGACTGGCAGGAATGAAACACTAACGGCCGCACGGCGGTTTTCGCACCGCAAGACACTCAAACCACGAAAAAAGGATTCGCCCTACAAACCACTGTAGGAGATGCCGCAGGCTGAGAACTATTGACCTTACTTTTCAGGATCGCAGTCTTCTACAACCGAATTGGATTGAGTGCATCAAACAGAAAATCGTCGGCCCGCAGATCGCCTTCGCGAGCAAGCTCGCTCCACAGAGCAGCAAAAGCAAAAGATCGCAGCCTTCGGCAGCTCCTACACACGATGAGCGTAAGCTCGGGTGCTCTTGACCTTGCCTAACCAGCGACATCGGAAGGCTGAGTGGAGGGATCGATCCGGGCGTGGGAGGCCGAACGCAGGAGCAAAGCCTTTTGGTTCCTTTTTGCTGGGCCGGCACTCCGGCGTTTGAAAAAGGGACTCGCCGTAAGGGCGAAACCGCCAGCCGCAGCACCCGAAGCAACGGATATTCACCCAGAACCCCAAGAGCCTGGTCGGCCCAAAGGCCGCCAAGACCAAAACCGGCAGCCCATAAAAAAGCCCCCAAGGCCTACACCTCCGGGGGCTTCAGAACAACAACTCAAAGCTTAATGATGCTCTCGCGTCGCGCGGAATTTCACATCCGGCCAGCGCTCTTCCATCAACGCCAGATTCACCCGCGTAGGCGCCAGATAGGTCAAATGCCCACCGCCATCGAGCGCCAGGTTCTCCACCGCCTTGTTGGAAAACTCCTCAAGCTTCTTCTTGTCGTCGCACTCGATCCAGCGCGCCGAGTACACAGTGATGGGCTCATACGAGCACTCAACTTTGTATTCTTCTTTCAACCGGCTCGCGACCACATCGAACTGCAGCACACCGACGGCACCAAGAATGATGTCGTTGCTGCGTTCCGGGAAGAACACCTGCGTCGCGCCCTCTTCCGCCAACTGCTGCAAGCCCTGACGCAGTTGCTTGGATTTCAGCGGATCACGCAGACGCACGCGACGGAACAGTTCCGGGGCGAAGTGCGGTATACCGGTGAAACCGAGGACTTCGCCTTCGCTGAAGGTGTCGCCGATCTGGATCGTGCCGTGGTTGTGCAGGCCGATGATGTCGCCGGCGTAGGCCTCTTCCAGCTGTTCACGCTCGGAGGAGAAGAACGTCAGGGCGTCGCCGATGCGCACGTCCTTGCCGGTGCGCACATGGCGCATCTTCATGCCTTTTTCGTACTTGCCGGAGCAGATACGCATGAAGGCGATGCGGTCGCGGTGTTTCGGGTCCATGTTCGCCTGGATCTTGAAGATGAAGCCCGAGAACTTCTCTTCGACCGGTTCGACAGTGCGCTCGTTGGCGACACGGGCCAGCGGACGCGGCGCCCAGTCAACGACAGCATCAAGCACATGGTCGACACCGAAGTTGCCCAGCGCGGTACCGAAGAACACCGGGGTCAGTTGACCGTCGAGGAATTCCTGCTGGTTGAATTCGTGGCAGGCGCCCTGCACCAGTTCCAGCTGTTCGATAAAGCGCTCGTACTCATCGCCCAGGTGCGCGCGCGCCTCGTCGGAGTCGAGTTTCTCGATGATCTTGGTCTCGGTGCGCTCGTGGCCATGACCGGCGGTGTAAACGATGATGTAGTCATCAGCCAGGTGGTACACGCCCTTGAAGTCGCGGTAGCAACCGATCGGCCAGGTGATCGGCGCCGCCTTGATCTTCAGAACAGCTTCGATTTCGTCGAGCAGTTCGATCGGGTCGCGGATGTCACGGTCGAGTTTGTTGATGAAGCTGACGATCGGCGTGTCACGCAGTCGGCAAACGTCCATCAGCGCGATGGTACGCGGCTCGACACCTTTACCGCCGTCGAGCACCATCAAGGCCGAGTCCACCGCAGTCAGGGTGCGGTAGGTGTCTTCGGAGAAGTCTTCGTGGCCCGGGGTGTCGAGCAGGTTGATCATGTGTTCTCGATAGGGGAACTGCATGACCGACGTGGTAATGGAAATACCCCGCTGCTTCTCCATCTCCATCCAGTCGGAGGTCGCATGGCGATCGGATTTACGGGATTTCACCGTACCGGCCACCGCAATCGCCTTGCCCATCAACAGGAGCTTTTCGGTGATCGTGGTTTTACCGGCATCGGGGTGGGAAATAATGGCGAAAGTGCGGCGTTTCGCGACTTCGGCGGCCTGTTGGGTCATGGGAAATCGCCTGGCGGTGATTCAAAAAAGGGCGGCGAGTATAGCTTAAAAAGTGATCGCCGAACCACCGTCCCTCGGCCGCGCAAAACCCCGTAGGAGCTACCGAAGGCTGCGATCTTTGATCCTGTTTTTTAGAGGCCAGATCAAAAGATCGCAGCCTGCGGCAGCTCCAACAGGTGGCCAGATGGCATCCAATGTGGGAACCTTTTAAAGCACGGAGACGTCCATCCCCTGTTACGAATTGTCGTCAGGGGCTGAAAAATCAGCAAGTTAGCCTGACGAGGCTGCGCTCATGGCTCGCTTTCACACCGCTTGGCCGGTGCTGGAAAACGGCTACTTTTCGCGAACGCTGACTCCGGCAGCCAGGAATGGTTTTGCCACGCGGAGCAGCGCTCGCCGACTACAAAAAAAGGAGTCCGCCTGTGGCTATCCGCTATGGCAAAGGGCTGATGGGAGGTGCGGTGGTGATCGCGCTCCTGGCCCTGCTGGTCCACTGGATCGGCATCAAC
This sequence comes from Pseudomonas sp. TSRC2-2, assembly GCF_049897785.1. Taxonomy (NCBI): domain Bacteria; kingdom Pseudomonadati; phylum Pseudomonadota; class Gammaproteobacteria; order Pseudomonadales; family Pseudomonadaceae; genus Pseudomonas; species Pseudomonas sp. TSRC2-2. The sequence goes on along the minus strand of NZ_JAFCWZ010000009.1, from coordinate 75,926 downwards.
ACGATCGAACACTACCGCGACGATTTGTTGTTTTACCTGCAAGCTCATCTGGTTCTCGTCCTCGCTTCCATGCTGGCCGCCCTTGTCGTGGGCATCCCCGCCGGTATCTTCCTCAGCCGCCCGAACATGGTCGGCCGCGCCGAACGCTTCATGCAGATCTTCAATATCGGCAACACCGTGCCACCGTTGGCCGTGCTCGCGATTGCGTTGGGCATACTCGGCATCGGCAGCGGCCCGGCGATCTTCGCGTTGTTCCTCGCCTCCCTGTTGCCGATCGTGCGCAACACCTACGAAGGCCTGAAAAATGTCCAGGGCTCGCTGAAAGAAGCCGCCGTCGGCATCGGCATGACGCCGCGCCAGGTGCTGTGGAAAGTCGAATTGCCCAACGCCGTGCCGATCATTGTCGGCGGCGTGCGTGTCGCACTGGCCATCAACGTCGGCACTGCGCCACTGGCCTTTCTGATCGGCGCCAACAGCCTTGGCAGCCTGATCTTCCCCGGCATCGCCCTGAACAATCAGCCGCAACTGCTGCTCGGCGCCGCGTGCACCGCGCTGCTGGCGTTGTTGCTCGATGGCGTGGTCACCCTTGCCAGCCGTCTCTGGCTGGAACGCGGTTTGCGCCCGTCTTAAGGCGTTTGAAGGAATATTTATGAAACGACTCAGCTTGATCCTAGGCTGCTTCCTGCTGTTCGCAGGAATCGCACAAGCCGCTGAAAAACCGGTGATTCGCCTCGGCGCCCGGGTCTTCACCGAGCAGACCCTGCTCGCCGAAATCACCGCGCAATACCTGCGCAGCAAAGGCTACGACGCGCAGATCACCGGCGGTCTGGGCAGCAACCTCGCCCGCAGCGCCCACGAAAGCGGACAACTGGACATGCTCTGGGAGTACACCGGCGTATCGCTGGTGGCCTACAACCATGTCACAGAAAAACTCGACAGCGCGCAGTCCTACGCCCGGGTCAAGGAACTCGACGCGAAGAAAGGCCTGATCTGGCTGACGCCGTCGAAGTTCAGCAACACCTACGCCCTCGCCCTGCCGAAAAAAATCGCTGAGGAATATCCACAGATCAGCAACATCAGCCAGCTCAACGACGTGCTGCGCGCCGAAGCCAAGAGCAATCATCTGGTGGCGCTGGATACCGAGTTCGCCAACCGCTCCGACGGTCTGGACGGCATGGTCAAGCTCTACGACATGAACCTGACCCGCAAGAACATCCGCCAGATGGACGCGGGCCTGGTCTACACCGCACTGCGCAACGGCCAGGTGTTTGCCGGTCTGGTCTACACCACCGACGGCCGCCTCAACGCTTTCGGCCTGAAGTTGCTGGCCGACGACAAGCATTACTTCCCCGACTACACCGCCGCGCCCGTGGTGCGTCAGGCCACGCTGGATGCCAACCCGAAACTGGCCGAGCAACTCAAGCCGCTGGCCGAACTGTTCGACGATGAAACCATGCGCCAGCTCAACGCGCGGGTCGACGTCAATCATGAAAGCCCATCGTCCGTTGCCGCCGATTTCCTGCGTCAGCACCCACTGAATTAAGAGAGGAAAAGTCATGGAATTTCTGAACGCCTTTTCCCATCTCGACTGGCAGCAGGTGATGCACCTGACCTGGCAGCACATCACTTTGGTCGGCATCGCCGTGAGCCTGGCGATCGTTATCGGTGTGCCGCTGGGCATTCTGATGACGCGCTTTCCAGCCCTCGCCGGCCCGTTGCAGGCCAGCGCCACGGTGCTGCTGACTGTGCCGTCGATTGCCCTGTTCGGCCTGCTGCTGCCGTTCTATTCCAAGTTCGGCCAGGGCCTTGGCCCGCTGCCGGCGATCACTGCGGTGTTTTTGTATTCACTGCTGCCGATCATGCGCAACACCTACCTCGCCCTCACCGGCGTCGAGCCGGGCATTCGCGAAGCCGCGCGCGGCATCGGCATGACCTTCGGTCAGCGCCTGCGCATGGTTGAACTGCCCATCGCGGTGCCAGTGATCCTCGCTGGCGTGCGCACCGCCGTGGTGATGAACATCGGCGTGATGACCATCGCCGCCACCATCGGCGCTGGCGGTCTCGGTGTGCTGATCCTCGCCTCCATCAGCCGCAGCGACATGTCGATGCTCATCGTCGGCGCGCTGCTGGTCAGTCTTCTGGCGATCTTCGCCGACCTCTTCCTGCAGTGGCTGCAACGCTCGCTGACTCCAAAAGGACTCCTCAAATGATCGAACTTCAAAACCTCAGCAAGACCTTCCAAAGCAACGGCAAAGATGTCAAAGCCGTGGACTCGGTGAGCCTGACCGTCAATGAAGGCGAGATCTGCGTGTTCCTCGGGCCATCGGGTTGCGGCAAAAGCACCACGCTGAAAATGATCAATCGCCTGATCAAACCGACCTCGGGCAAGATCCTGATCAATGGCGAAGACACCACCGATCTCGACGAGGTGACCCTGCGCCGCAACATCGGCTATGTGATCCAGCAGATCGGTCTGTTCCCCAACATGACCATCGAAGAAAACATCGTCGTGGTGCCGAAGCTGCTCGGCTGGGACAAACAGAAATGCCACGACCGCGCCCGCGAGCTGATGAGCATGATCAAGCTCGAGCCCAAGCAGTATCTGCATCGCTACCCGCGTGAATTGTCCGGTGGTCAGCAGCAGCGCATCGGTGTAATCCGTGCACTCGCAGCCGACGCCCCGCTGTTGCTGATGGACGAGCCGTTCGGTGCGGTCGACCCGATCAACCGCGAGATGATCCAGAACGAATTCTTCGAGATGCAGCGCGCGCTGAACAAGACCGTGATCATGGTCAGCCATGACATCGATGAGGCGATCAAGCTCGGCGACAAGATTGCGATCTTCCGCGCCGGCAAACTGCTGCAGATCGATCATCCGGACACCCTGCTCGCGCACCCGGCGGATGATTTCGTCAGCAACTTCGTCGGTCAGGACAGCACGCTCAAGCGCCTGCTGTTGGTGAAAGCCGAAGACGCGGCGGACAACGCGCCATCGGTGAGCCCGGAAACGCCCGTAGCCGATGCGCTGGAATTGATGGACGAACATGACCGTCGCTACGTCGTAGTCACCTGCGCGGAGAACAAGGCGCTGGGCTATGTGCGTCGTCGCGACCTGCATCGCCAGACCGGCACCTGCGCGCAGTTCCTGCGCGAGTTCAACGCCACGGCGGCTTACGACGAGCACTTGCGTATCCTGCTGTCACGCATGTACGAGTTCAACCGCGCCTGGCTGCCGGTGATGGATGCCGAACGGGTTTTCCTTGGCGAGGTGACGCAGGAGTCGATTGCCGAGTACCTGAGTTCCGGTAAATCCCGTGGCGGCAAAACCAGCATTGTTTCGCCTGCTGAAACGGCGGCTTCCTGATCTGACAATTCCGCCGCTGAGTTTAAATTCAGTGGCGGCCTTGTTCAATCAATCCATTATGATTACACCCAACAACATAACTACCAAATGAAACTTTGTTTTCAACCCAGAAATAAAAACTATTAAATCCGAACGTTCATTTTCGGCAAAACTCCTTTAAAAGTAATGACTCACCAATCAATTCAACTTGATCAAAAAAGTCATCGACCAAGCAATTAAATTGCTGTTGTTCGTATAAGGAGTTTGTAATGAGCGATATGAATGCAACATTCGACACAGATGCAGCTATCACCGCCGGGCCGGCCGTGAGCCTTCGATTCTCCGGCGCTGGTAATCCGAACAAAGTACGCCGCGGAAACAGCCTTGAAAAACTTCCGGCAGGTGACGCACTGGACGCACAAGGAAACATCGTCCCGGGCATATCGGGAAGTTTTAGACTGGAAACTCCCCTCCCAGGCGTTTCGGTGTTTTCCCGAGGGGGTCTGAACGGAAGAGTCGCGGTAACTAACGTACAACAAAACATGACCATTCGTGTCGTCGTTACCACGCAGACTAGTCCGCCGGTTACAGGATTTTATACCGTGATTGTTGAAGTTATTGGTTGAGACACAGGCAAATAAAACCAACTGAAATATCCGCACTACTGCGCCATTTCTCTTCTCCCGGATATCAAGCTTCCCCCTTCGGGGGGAACATCAATTCGTCATGACTGTCAGCTACACAGGTACCTGTCCAAGACCGCACGACGGAACCTTGCAAAAACGCGACATTTTTTGTTGATCTCGAGCCCCTCACGCCCTAAAGTTCGCGCCGAACGTCCATGCTGGAAACGATCCATCCGGCTCAAGTACTGACGACGAGACAGCAAGGCCAAGGGAACGCAGCACATCTCCCATGGCCTTTTTGCTTTCGGCGACATGCCTTGGGAAGTAGGCGAACCAAAGTGGGGATACGGAGGGCGTTCAGGAGGGTGTGTCATCAATGAATTCACGAGTGCGCCGGAGTCCGCTTTTGCGCAGGGCAAGGCGCGAGGTCCGCAGTTTGGTTGTTCCAGATAAGGGACGAGCAACGCAGCCCTGCACAAAAGCGGGCCCGGCCCTTCGGGTTGAGCCTGAGCGCGCGCCATGCTGCGTTGCAGGCTTCGCGAAGAGAGTGACCATTAGCGGCGGCCTGCGCCTTGCCTGGCACGCGCTCAGGTTCAACGCACTCGCGAATTCATTGATGACACACCCTCTCACCCATTGTTTTTACGAGTTTGCCCATAGGAGCACCCAGCATGTCGATCCAGGTCGAAGACTATTTCGCGCGCACTACATTCGACAAAATGAAGGCGTTCGCCGACAAACAGGAAACCCCGTTCGTGGTGATCGACACCGCGATGATCGCCCAGGCCTACGATGACCTGCGCGCCGGTTTCGAATTTGCCAAGGTCTACTACGCGGTCAAGGCGAACCCGGCCGTCGAGATCATCGACCTGCTCAAGGACAAGGGTTCGAGCTTCGACATCGCCTCGATCTACGAGCTGGACAAGGTGATGGATCGTGGCGTCAGCGCCGACCGTATCAGCTACGGCAACACCATCAAGAAATCCAAGGACATCCGCTACTTCTACGAGAAGGGCGTGCGCCTGTTCTCCACCGACTCCGAAGCCGACCTGCGCAACATCGCCAAGGCGGCACCGGGTTCGAAAGTTTATGTGCGCATCCTGACTGAAGGCTCGACCACCGCCGACTGGCCGTTGTCGCGCAAATTCGGCTGCCAGACCGACATGGCCATGGACCTGCTGATCCTCGCCCGCGACCTGGGCCTGGTGCCGTACGGCATCTCGTTCCACGTCGGCTCGCAACAACGCGACATCAGCGTCTGGGACGCAGCGATCGCCAAGGTCAAAGTCATCTTCGAACGTTTGAAGGAAGAAGACGGCATCCACCTCAAGCTGATCAACATGGGCGGTGGCTTCCCGGCCAACTACATCACCCGCACCAACAGCCTGGAGACCTATGCCGAGGAGATCATCCGTTTCCTCAAGGAAGACTTCGGTGATGAGCTGCCGGAAATCATTCTCGAGCCAGGCCGTTCGCTGATTGCCAACGCCGGCATTCTGGTCAGCGAAGTTGTGCTGGTTGCACGCAAGTCGCGCACTGCCGTCGAGCGCTGGGTTTATACCGATGTGGGCAAGTTCTCCGGCCTGATCGAAACCATGGACGAAGCGATCAAGTTTCCGATCTGGACCGAGAAGAAAGGCGAGATGGAAGAAGTCGTGATCGCCGGCCCTACCTGCGACAGCGCCGACATCATGTATGAGAACTACAAGTATGGCTTGCCGCTGAACCTGGCAATTGGTGACCGTTTGTACTGGTTGTCGACCGGTGCGTACACCACCAGTTACAGCGCGGTAGAGTTCAATGGGTTTCCGCCGTTGAAGTCATATTACGTATAAATAGTTGGTAATATCGAAGAACCCGTGCCCAGGCACGGGTTTTTTATTTAGAGATTGAAACATTGATACCCCACCAATAACCCGTTACATAGAAAAGCTATACCCGCCGCAGAAAACAACTCTAACCTGAGAACTCCAGCATATTTAAAAAGGATTTAAAAATGCAAACGAGTTCAAGCAAGTTAGTCACAAAAAACGATATAAAAAAAATCAAGGACTACATCTCGACCGCGCAATCGCTACCCCGCACGATCGAGGATGTAGAAACGCAGTTAAAGGCAAAAAATACCGGCATCGTCGGGCTTGAGCCATTTGATATCGTCGAACTGAACCATAAGGTCATTAACAACGCGAGCTCGTGGAATGATATCGAATACTCCATGAAGCGCGTCGGTGGCAGCCTCGCAACCTTCTCGGAGGACTTGGAACATTTTGGACAGGAAATCATCGACGCCATCTCGACCATGCCCAGTTACCTGAATTACCTCGGTACCATCAGCACGCTAACCGAGGATGAAATAAACAGTCTGCTGCCATTGGAGATAGGCAAGGCGGAGAAAAACCGATTTGGCTCCATTCAGGATTCACTGGTGTTTATCGCCAATTCCATAGATGAGAAGAAGCTGAACAGTCAGGATCTGATAATGCGCCTGCAGCACTTCAAGGCCGAACTCCACCATACCGTCGCTCCAGGCATCGGCAGCAAGATGAAACTGGCTAACAATAACGAAATCAATCGACAGATCACCGATTTGAACCTGGCGATTGATAAAGCTCAAGCGCGCCTTGATGAGAAGATTCGAGAGACCGAACCAAATTTCTTCCAGCACATCCTGGCTTTTATGAGCCCATACCCGAAGGGTGCTTATCAGGCCTTTGAATTATTCGAGATCAAGAATCTTGCTCCATTGCGTGAGCAACGGGACCAACTGGTAGAACAGGTTAAACAAAAAGATATTCTCGCCGGCACTCTTCTGCAGTTACACACTGACCTTGACAGCCTCTTAATCTTTATCGACGGCGCCATCCAGAGCACTTCGCAACTTGAAACGGTCTGGGTATCAATCTCCGAATATATCAACTCCTCAAAAAACAAAGTAATGGGCATGCATGACTTCCTCACTCTCAGAAGCTTTGTTTCAAGTTTGCGTGTTGTCTTGAAGAACTGGAAGACCATTCAAACCAATTCGAATGCATTGGTCGCTGCGTTCGACTGACTCACACAAAACAACGAAAAGGACATTCTTATGGAACTTGCGAGTTATGTACTACCCGATCTAGCCACTGTTCACGAAAGTCGTGAAGCCATCCGATATCAGGCGATTGTTGGCTCCGCCAATTTGTACATCAAAGCCTTGGGCAACGAACTGCTCGGCCTCAATGCAGCGATTGGCCACGCTGACCAACTGGCCGCCAATGCCATTAGCAGCGCGATCATTGCACTGGAAACCGGCGATCTACGCGAGAACCTGCAAGCGCTGACAGCGTTGAAGACGCGTGAAACAGACACCCAGACTCTGAATGCCATAAAAGTCTACTCGACAATCTCCAGCCAACTGATGGACCTGTGCACTGACCAGATTTCGCAGTTGCACGAAAAACTCGGAGAGGGCGTCTTCAACGTTCAGAGCGTAACCATCACTAACAATCACTTCAGGCTCGCTGAGCTTGCCGCTGTCAGAGTCGGCCTGGAACAACAACTCAGTGCCGAGCAAGAGCCGCTGGCCGAAATGAACGCCGGTTTGACCGTGCTGAACATCGCGATCGCTGAATTCGAGAAACTCACAATCATCGACCGTCTCAAACCACTGCTGGATCAATTGAAGACGTTGGCTGGCAACAAACCGGCAACGCCTGAAAGCGCGGCATTGGAGGCGGGCATAATTGTTGCCAGCAAGTTTCTGGACGAGGCGAACGAGCTGATCAAATACCAGAGCCTGACCGAGGCCCGGAACATCATTCAAACCCGCATAGCGCAGCGCGAGGAACGCTTATCGGCTTTAACTGGCCAGCTGCGTGAGAACGACAGCAGAACCCTGCAACTGAACGATACGCAGAAAGTCATTCCCCACCGACAGGCCTATATCGGTGAAACCAACAAACTGATCGACGCGCTGTATCGCTTTCTCGATACGGTTATGTATGCGCCCCGCGATGATGTTCAGGCCCGCGGCGAGCTCATGCTCAAAAACAGCCAGGCACTGCGCAGCTACATGACAAACCTTAAGGGACGCTGGTTACGCGGCTGACCGCTAACTGTGGCTCCTCATTGCAGCTGAGGGGCCACAGTACGGGCTCTCACTAATGTCATTCGCTCGCGGTAGGCCTGAGCCATGCTGCGGATGGCTGGATGGGGGGAGGCCAGCAGCGATTCACTGCTGACATGAAGAAAAGACAGATTACCTTTGTCCAACGCTGCATCGAGCCAACTGATGGCCTCTTCAATCCTCCCCTCATCGGCCAACACCGCCGCATAACTGAACTGACCACGAAAATCCCCAGCTTCAGCCGAACGCCGATACCAGTCACGCGCCGCTAACGGATCCGCCGCTGATGCCAGCCCTTCTTCCAGATAGCGCCCCGCCAAATTCATCGACTTGGCGTGCCCCGACTCAGCGGCTTGACGATAAAGCGCAAAAGCTTGCGGCTGATCCACAGCTACGCCGCGACCGGTGGCGAGAAGGTTGGCGAGGTTGTACATCGACCAATCCAGACCCGCTTCGGCAGCGATCCGATAATGCTGCGCCGCCACCGAGGCATCCGCCGCACAACCCCAACCATGCTCATGGCAACGTCCGAGCATGTTGCGCGCCATCAGGTGCCCTTGCCCGGCGGCGATACCGAACCAGCGCAGCGCCAGCGGTTGATCCTGGGCAATGCCTTGGCCATCGAGCAGAATCTGTCCAAGCAACGCCTGCGCTTCAATCTCGCCCGCACCCGCTGCGACGAGAATCGCCTGCGCCGCTCGGGCCGGGCTTTCTTCAAGCATTGCCGCCAACCCGGCCGCATCGAGGACTTCCTTGCGGCGCACCTGCAAATTCATACCTCCGCCCAACGCCGCAGCAGGTTGTGATAAGTGCCAGTGAGGCGGATCAGCGAGGGATGATCGGGGACGTCTTGTGTCAGTTGCTGAATCGCTCCGTCCATTTCGAACAGCAAGGCGCGCTGGCTGTCTTCGCGCACCAGACTTTGTGTCCAGAAGAACGAGGCATAACGTGCGCCGCGAGTGACGGCGTTGACCTTGTGCAAACTGCTGCCTGGATACAACACCATGTCGCCGGCCGGCAGTTTCACTCGCTGGGTGCCAAAGGTGTCCTGAATCTCCAGTTCGCCGCCGTCGTAATCGTCCGGCTCGCTGAAAAACAGCGTTGCCGACAAATCAGTGCGCACACGTTCGATACTGCCCTTGGGCTGGCGCACGGCGTTGTCGATGTGAAAGTCGAAACTGCCGCCAGCCGTGTAGCAGTTCAGCAACGGTGGGAAGACTTTGTGCGGCAACGCGGCGGACATGAACAGCGGATTTTTCCACAGCCGCTCGAGCATCGCCGCGCCGATTTCCTTGGCCAGCGGGTGACCCTCGGGCAGTTGCAGATTGTGCTTGGCCTTGGCCGACTGGAAGCCGGCGGTGATTTTGCCATCGGCCCAATCCGCCTGCTCCAGGGCCTGGCGGATGCGCTGCACTTCGTCTTTTGCGAACAGCCCGGGGATGTGCAGCAGCATGGCGATGTCACCTGATGGCAAGAAGACGGCAATGGTATTGATTCTTATTGAGCGTGTAAAACCCGCAAGACGAATGAATGGGCAAAAACCATAAGGGCAAATTGTAAAGAATGTAAATTCAATGCGAATAACAATGTTTCGCAATTGATACGAATACCCGTTTACCCTATATTCCGCCGCCTCAAATCCTTGGGGAGGGGAATAAAAATGGCACGTCAATACGCACAATTACCGGTCAGTTCACCACGTCTGCTCGCCTCGGCAATCGGTGTCGCGATCACCGCCGGCTCCGCTGGGCAGATGGTTTTCGCGGCGGAAAAAACCGACAGCAAAGTTTCCGGCAATGCCATCTCCCTGGACGCCACCGCCATCACGGGCGAAGCCCAGGACTCGACCTCCTATCAGGTCGAAAAAGCCTCCTCGCCCAAGTACACCGCGCCGCTGGTCGACACGCCGCGCTCGGTTACCGTCATCCCGCAACAAGTGCTCAAGGATACCGGCGCGCTGAACATGCAGGACGCCTTGCGTACCGTGCCGGGCATCACTTTCGGCGCCGGTGAAGGCGGCAACCCCCAAGGCGATCGACCGTTCATTCGCGGCTTCGACGCCCAGGGCGACACCTACCTGGACGGCGTGCGCGACACCGGTTCGCAGAGCCGCGAAATCTTCGCCGTTGAAAACATCGAAGTCAGCAAAGGCCCGAACTCGGCGATTGGCGGTCGCGGCGCCGCCGGCGGCAGCATCAATCTGGTCAGCAAGAAAGCTCATCTGGGCGACTCGTTTGACGGTGGTTTCACCTACGGCTCCGACCAGACCCAGCGCTACACCCTCGACGGTAACTACCAGTTCAGCGACAGCGCGGCCGGCCGTCTCAACCTGATGAGCCACGAGAGCAACGTTGCCGGGCGCGACAAGGTCGATTACGACCGTTGGGGCATCGCCCCGTCCTTGGCGTTTGGCTTGGGCACCGATACCCGCGTCAACCTCGACTACTACCATCTGGAAAGCAACGACACACCGGACTCGGGCATCCCGTACAGCCTGTCGAACCCGCGCACCAAGTCCAATCCGGACAAGCCGTACGCCGGTGGCGATGACAGCAACTTCTACGGTCTGGACCGCGACTTCCGCAAGGGCCGCACCGACACCGCGACCTTCGCCATCGAGCACGACCTCAACGACTCGTTGACCCTCAAGAACACCCTGCGTCACGGCAGCAGCATGCAGGATTACATTCTCACCCAGCCGGACGACAGCAAGGGCAACGTCAACAACGGCACCGTCTGGCGTCGCGCCAACACGCGGGTCAGCAACACCGAAACCACCACCAACCAGACCGACCTGTTCGGCACCTTCTACGTGGCCGGTTTCAAGAACAGCTTCTCCACCGGGGTCGAATACACCCGCGAGCAGAGCGAAAAATCTTCGTACAACGTCAACACCGACACCACGCCGCGCACCACCAACGTGCCTTCGAGCAGCAACTGCACGCCGGCCATGCTCGGGGCTCCGAGCAATTACAACTGCACCTCGCTGTCGAACCCGAATCCGAACGATCCGTGGAACGGCGCAATCTCGCGCAACTACGCCGGCACCGACACCCAGGCCGACACCTACGCGCTGTACGTGTTCGACACGCTGGAGTTGTCCGAGCAATGGCTGGTGAACATGGGCCTGCGTTACGACCATTTCGACACCGACTACAAAACCTACAACGCCGCTGGCACCACGACTTCCAAGGGCGATGACACCAGCGAGTTCGTCACCGGCCAGTTCGGCGTGGTCTACAAGCCAGCGGAAAACGGCAGCATCTACGCCTCTTATGCAACCTCGGCGACACCGCCGGGCAACACCTTGGGCGAAGGTCAGGAAGGCAACCCGCTGGGCGGCACGCCGGATCGCAGCGGCAACCTGCTGAGCAGCGACATGGAGCCGGAAACCACCAAGAACTACGAAATCGGCACCAAGTGGGATCTGCTCAATGATCGCCTGTCGCTGACCGCCGACATCTTTCGCACCGAGAAGGAAAACGCGCGCGTGCAGGTCGACACCAGCTCCTACGAGAACGCCGGCAAGACCCGCGTGCAAGGCTTCGAACTGTCGGCCAGCGGCAAGATCACCGACAAGTGGCAGGTGTTCGCCGGTTACGCCTTCATGGACAGCGAACAGGTTGACGGTGGCCCGCTGGGTCGCGCCAACGACGGCAACGACTTGCCGAACACACCGAAAAACAGCGCCAGCCTGTGGACCACGTATCAGGTCACGCCGAAGCTGACGATCGGTGGTGGCGCGTTCTACGTCGACGACGTCTACGGCAGTGTCGCCAACACCACGATGGTCGATTCCTATGTACGTTACGACGCGATGGCGGCCTACAAGCTGACCAGGAATGTGGATCTGCAACTCAACGTGCAGAACCTGACCGACGAAACCTATTACGACAAAGCTTTCTCGACCCACTTCGCCAATCAGGCGGCGGGCCGGACGGCGCTGTTGAGCACCAATTTCCACTTCTGACCCTGTAGGAGCTGCGGCACGCTGCGATCTTTTGATCTTGCTTTTGATTCTGCAAAAAAATCAAAAGATCGCAGCCTTCGGCAGCTCCTACAAAGAACAATCCGCCCCGTTCATTCAATTGAACGGGGCTTTTGTGTGTTACGCAAAACGCTTCTTGATAACCCACGGCATAATGCGCGCCGTGATGACAAATTTCCGAACGGACGGCGAGTGACGTGTTGAAGAAAACCCTGTTCCAGTTGCACTGGTTTTTTGGCATCACCGCAGGGCTGGTGCTGGCTCTGATGGGCATCACCGGCGCGGCCTATTCGTTTCAGGACGAAATCCTGCGCGCGCTGAATCCGTCCGTGTTGCAGGTGGAAAAACAGGTTGCCGGGGTGTTGCCACCAGTGGAACTGGTGGAGCGCATCGAAGCCGCGTCCGGCAAGAAAGTCGCGATGCTCTGGGTCGAGACCGACAGCGGTCACGCCGCACGGGTGTTCTTCACCCCGCCCAAGGGCGAACGGCGAGGCGAGATGCGCTACTTCGATCCGTACACCGCGGAGTTCAAGGGCAACGCCACCGGCCAGGACTTCTTCGGCCTGATGCTGCAACTGCACCGCTTCCTCGCCATGGGCGACACCGGGCGCAACATCACCGGCGCCTGCACTTTGATGCTGTTGTTCTTCTGTCTCTCCGGCCTTTATCTGCGCTGGCCACGCCAGTGGAACAGCTGGCGCGTGTGGCTGACACTGGACTGGAAAAAGAAAGGGCGCGCCTTCAATTGGGATTTGCACTCGGTGGCCGGCACCTGGTGCCTGTTGGTCTATCTGCTGTTGGCATTGACCGGGTTGTCGTGGTCGTACGAGTGGTACAACAAAGGCCTGACCCGACTGCTTTCCGACGCGCCGCAAAACGAACGTGTACGCGGCGGTCGCGGCCCGGCGCCGGAAGGCCCGGCACCAACGGCCGACTACGCGGCGATGTGGAGCAGCATCTACAGCGCCGCCGGCCCGGGCCTGGCCGCGTACAACATCCGCATGCCAGCGGTGGCCGGCCAACCGGCGACCGTGTTCTACCTGCTCGATAGCTCGCCCCATGACCGTGCGCTAAACCAGATCACTCTCAATCCGGCCACCGGCGTGGTCAAACGCGTCGACCGCTATGCCGACAAAAGCTTCAAGGCACAACTGCTGACCAGCATTTATGCGCTGCACGTCGGCAGCTACTTCGGCCTCGTCGGGCGCATCATCGTGACGATTGCCGCGGTGTGCATGCCGCTGTTTTTTATCACCGGCTGGCTGCTGTACCTCGATCGGCGGCGCAAGAAAAAGCAGATCAAGGATGCCCGCCAAGGCCTCGCGCAACCGTCAGCCGATGCTTCGGCATGGCTGGTCGGCTTCGCCAGCCAGAGCGGTTTCGCCGAACAATTGGCGTGGCAGACCGCCGGACAATTGCAGGCCGCCGGGCTGCCAGTCAACGTGCAGCCGCTGGCCAATCTCAGCGAACAGGATCTGCGTGAGTCGAACAACGCATTGTTCGTAGTCAGCACCTTCGGCGACGGCGAAGCGCCCGACAGCGCCCGAGGTTTCGAACGCAAAGTGCTGGCCAAGGCCTCGACACTCGACAGCCTCAACTACGCCGTGCTCGGCCTCGGCGATCGGCAGTACGCGCACTTCTGCGGCTTCGCCAAGCGCCTGCATCAATGGCTCGGCGAACACGGCGGCAAAACGCTGTTCGCCCCGGTGGAAGTCGACAGCGGCGATCCCTACGCGCTGCGTCACTGGCAAACCCAACTCGGCCAGCTCACCGGACAGGCGCCGAGCGAAACCTGGCAAGCACCCAGCTACGACAACTGGACGCTTATCCGTCGCGAACTGATGAACCCCGACAGCAGCGGCGCGCCGGTTTACCTGCTCGGCCTCAAAGCCCCGGACACCCGCAGCTGGCTGGCCGGTGATCTGGTCGAAGTGCTGCCGCGCAACTGCCCGTGGGCCATCGAACATTTCCTCGACGGCCTCGGCATTCGTGGCGAAACTCAAGTAAAGGTCAACGGCATCGACGAGCCGCTGGAAGTCGCCCTCGCCTCACGCCAGCTGCCCGAACACCGCGCGCATCTGGTCGGCCTGCATGCGCAATCGCTGGTCGACGCCATGGTGCCACTGGCGATGCGCGAATACTCGATCGCCTCGATTGCCGCTGACGGCGTGCTGGAACTGATCGTGCGCCAGGAACAGCACAACGACGGCAACCTCGGCATCGGCTCCGGCTGGCTCACCGAGCATGCGCCAGTGGGTGGCAGCATCAGCCTGCGGGTGCGGCGCAACAGCGCTTTCCATCTGCCAAACGAGCCGGTGCCGATGATCCTGCTGGGCAACGGCACCGGCCTCGCCGGCCTGCGCAGTTTGCTCAAGGCACGCATTGCCGATGGTCAGCAACGGCAGTGGCTGCTGTTCGGCGAGCGCAATCGCGAGCACGACTTCCTCTGCCGCGCCGAGCTGGAGGAATGGCTGGTCAACGGTGATCTGGCGCGATTGGATCTGGCCTTCTCGCGGGATCAGGCCGAGAAGATTTATGTGCAGGATCGCCTGCGGGATTCGGCCGATGAGCTGAAGCGATGGCTGGCTGATGGCGCCGTCATCTATATCTGCGGCAGCCTTCAAGGCATGGCCTCAGGCGTGGATCAGGCCCTCAACGATATCCTCGGCAGCGACGAAGTCGAACGTCTGATCGAACAGGGCCGCTATCGCCGGGACGTTTACTGACCCACCTCATGCCTCCTGTGGGAGCGGGCTTGCTCGCGAAGGCGTGGTGTCAGCACATATTTACTTGTCTGACCCACCGCCTTCGCGAGCAAGCCCGCTCCCACAAGGGGTTGCACTGCCGGTGAAGTCAGACCGGTTGTAGTTTCTGTTCGAAAACCGCTATGCCATCCAGATCCCGCAACACCACGCTCATCTCCCCGCTCTGCCCTTCGATATTCACCTCGCCAAAAAACTGAAAACCGGCAAACGGCGAGGTGTTCTGCGCCGGCGGTGCCTTCTCGAAAACCACTTCTGGCCCAAACGTCTTGTCCAGCGGATTCGGCCCGAAACTGCCGGCGTTCAACGGCCCGGCGACGAATTCCCAGAACGGTTGGAAATCCTGAAACGCCGCGCGATCCGGGTGGTAGTGATGCGCCGCGCAGTAATGCACGTCCGCCGTCAGAAATACGAAATTACGCACCTGCTGAGCGCGCAGAAAGCCGAGCAATTCGGCGATTTCCAGTTCGCGTCCCTGCGCCGGTCCGGGGTCGCCGTTAGCCACCGCTTCCCAACGCGCTACGCCCGGACTGACTTCGCCATCCGGAACGCCAAGGCCGATGGGCATGTCGGCGGCGATGACTTTCCACTGCGCCTTCGACGCCTGCAATTCACGCTTGAGCCAGTCCAGTTGCTCGCGCCCGAGAAACGGTTTTGCCCCGCCAAGGTTGTCGTCATTGGCCTCGCGATAACTGCGCATATCCAGCACAAATACATCGAGCATCGGCCCGTAACTGAGCTTGCGATAAATGCGCCCGCCGCCGTCCGCCGCTTGCAAACGCATCGGCGCATATTCCAGCCACGCCTGCCGCGCGCGACCGACCAGTTTGTGGATATCTTTCTCCTGATAGCGCTCATCCAGCTGCTTGCCCGGCGACCAGTTGTTGACCACTTCGTGATCGTCCCACTGCCAGATCTGCGGCACTTCGGCGTTGAAGCGCCGGATGTTTTCGTCCATCAGGTTGTAGCGGTAGTTGCCGCGATAATCGTCGAGGGTCTGCGCGACTTTGCTCTTGGCTTGCGTGGTGAGGTTGCGCCAGATGCGCCCGCTTTCGGTGGTCAGTTGCGCGGGCACCGGGCCGTCGGCGTAGATGGTGTCGCCGCTGTGGATAAAGAAGTCGGGCAGGCGCAGGCGCATGGCTTCGTAGATGCGCATGCCGCCGATGTCCGGGTTGATGCCGAAGCCCTGGCCGACGGTGTCACCGCTCCAGACAAAACGGATGTCACGCCTGGCCGTCGGCACGCTGCGCAGGTGACCGAACCACGGCTCGCTGGCGACGCCGCTCTGGGCATCTTCGAAGTGCACACGATAGAAAATCGCCTGGTTCGCCGGCAGGCCGGTGAGTTCGACGCGAGCGGTGAAATCGCTGCGCGCATCGGCCAGTGGCGAGACGAATTTGCGCGGGTTGCCGAACAGGCTGCCAGTGTCCCACTCGACCACCATGCGCGCCGGACGATCGCTGCGGCTCCAGATCATCGCGCGGTCGCCGAGCAGGTCGCCGGACTGCACGCCGTCGGTGAGCTGCGGACGATCCTTGACCGAAGCAATCACCGCCGGCGCCAGCCCTGGCAACAAGAGTCCGGCACCGACCGCTTGCATGACGCGACGCCGGCCGAGGTTGAAATCGCTCATGGTGTTCCCCTTGCAAAAGGGAAAACTTAAGCATGCCTATATGAACTCGCCATGACACCCGACACCCCGTAGTTCCAATGTGGCAGCGGGCTCGCTTGCTCCCACCACTGATCGCGGTCCGTCTGAGGAAATGCGATTGAATGTGGGCGCGGGCTTGCTCGCGAAGGCGTCGTGTCAGGCGATACTTTTTTATCTGACACTCCGCTTTTCGCGAGCAAGCCCGCTCCCACAGGGATTGGGTGTCGTCGGTCAGGCCTTGGCGGGCTCCAGCGCCAATTCGACAGCCTCAGGCCGTTTCAGCAGCGCATACACCACTGCCGTCACCAGACTCCCCGCCACAATCGCCAGCAGATAAAGCAGCGCATGGTTGATCGCATTCGGGATCGCCAGCACAAACAAGCCACCGTGCGGCGCCATCAGCTTGCAGCCGAAGTACATCGACAGCGCGCCGGTCAGCGCGCCGCCGGCGATGGCCGCCGGGATCACCCGCAGCGGGTCTTTGGCGGCAAACGGAATGGCCCCTTCAGAGATAAAGCACAGGCCCAGCACGAAAGCCGCTTTGCCGGCTTCGCGTTCAGTCTGGGCAAACTTGCGCCGCGCAATGAACGTCGCAATGCCCAGGCCAATCGGCGGCACCATGCCGGCGGCCATGGTCGCGGCCATCGGTGCGTAACTCTGCGAGGCCAGCAGCCCGACGGAGAATGCATACGCGGCTTTATTGATCGGCCCGCCGAGGTCGACGCACATCATGCCGCCGAGCAACACGCCGAGCAGAATCGCGTTGGTGGTGCCCATGCTGTCGAGGAACTGCGTAAGCGCGGCGAGCATGCCGGCGACCGGTTTGCCGACCACGTAAATCATCACCAGACCGGTGACCAGACTGGCCAGCAACGGGATGATCAGAATCGGCTTCAGCGCTTCCAGGCTCTGCGGCAATTTCACATAGCGGGCGATGGCTTTGGCGGCGTAACCCGCGATGAAACCGGCAATGATCCCGCCGATGAATCCAGCGCCCAAGGTGCCTGCGAGCAAGCCGCCGATCATCCCCGGCGCGAGACCCGGACGGTCGGCAATCGAGTAGGCAATGTAACCGGCGAGCAGCGGCACCATCAGCTTGAACGCGGTTTCGCCGCCGATCTGCATCAGCGCCGCCGCCAGCGTACCTTCTTCCTTGTACGCGGTGATGCCGAACACGAAGGACAGCGCAATCAGCAAACCACCCGCCACCACCATCGGCAGCATGTACGAAACGCCAGTCAGCAAGTGTTTGTAGACGCCGGTTTTCTCCGACTTGGCGGGGGCCTTGGCGTCGCTTGCCGCGCTTTCCACAGCGCCTTCGGCCAGGGCTTTTTTCAGAGTCGCTTCGGATTGCTTGAGCGCAACGCCAGTGCCGCAGCGATAGATCTTCTTGCCGGCGAAACGCTCGGTGGCGACGTCGATATCCGCCGCCAGCAGCACCACGTCTGCCTCGGCGATGGCCGTGGCGCTGAGCGGGGTTTTCGCGCCGACCGAGCCTTGGGTTTCGACCTGCAATTCATAGCCCAGGCGCTTGGCAGTCTGCTGCAACGCTTCGGCGGCCATGAAGGTGTGGGCGACGCCGGTCGGGCAGGCAGTGATGGCGACGATGCGCGGCGCACGTGGCGTGTCAGCAGCCGGCTCGACTGCGCTGGCCACGTAGACTTCGGCCTCTTCAGCGCCGCGACGCAGCACCGTTTCGACATCCTGCAATGCCTGCGCCGGGGCGATCTGAAAAACCCGCTTACCGACAAAACGATGCATGTCGACCGGGCCGGTAGTCACCAGCAGAATCCACTCCGCCGCTTCAATGGTTGCCGCCGACAACTCGCGTTCCGGGTGCGCCGGATCGACCACCTCCACGCTGGTGCTCCAGCCCTGACGCTGGGCCGCGGCATCAAGCAGACGCGCGCACAAGACGCTGGTGACCATGCCGTTCGGGCAAGCCGTAACAATGGCTAACTTCATGACAAACCCTCTTATTGTTCTGTCAGGGGGCGCACGCGCACGCCCTGTTCGAGCTGCGCCAGTTGCGCGGCGTCGTTGATGCCGAAACCGATCTGGGTCACCGCCATCGCCGCAATCGCGGTGGCGGTGCGCAGGGTTTGCTCGGGCGTATCGGCGCTGAGCAGACCGTGGAGCATGCCGGCCAGCAACGAGTCACCGGCACCGACCGTACTGGCGACGCTGACCTTAGGCGGCGTGGCGTGCAGGGCCGAGCCGACACTGAACCAGTTCACGCCGTCGGCACCGTGGGAAATCACCACATGCTCGATGCCTTTCCCGTGCAGGCGTGCAGCCGCTTGCACCTCGGCAATCGACGAAACCACTTCGCAGCCGAGCGCATGGGCCAGTTCTTCGGTGTTCGGTTTGATCAGCCAAGGCCCGGCCTGCAATGCCGCACGCAACGCTTCGCCGCTGGAGTCAAGGGCGACTTTCAGGCCGAGCGCATTGAGTTTTTCGATCAGCTCACGCAGCCACTGCGCAGTGACGCCGCGCGGCAGACTGCCGGCGACCACCACCGCATCGTGCCCCGGTGCGATTTGCAGCAGACGGTCGAGCAACGCTTGCTGCGCCGTTGCATCGACCACCGGGCCGGGGCCGTTGATATCGGTGATGCGCCCGTCCTGTTCGGCGACCTTGATATTGCTGCGCGTCTCGCCCGGCACGCGGATGAACGCGTCGACGAAGCCGCGCTTGGCGAACAGGGTTTCGAACGCTTGCAGATTGTCTTCGCCGAGAAAGCCGCTGACGGTGACCTGATGGCCAAGATCCGCCAGCACCTGAGCGACGTTGACGCCTTTGCCCGCAGCGTGGGTATGCATCTCATCGCTGCGATTGACCTGACCGGCTTCCAGCTGCGGCAACTCGACGGTGAGGTCGAGCGCCGGGTTGAGGGTCAGGGTGAGAATTTTGGCCATTACAGGGCCTCCACTAATGCGCGCACTTCGTTGGCGCTGCCCACGGCCAGGGCCTGTTGAGCAAGGGTGTGCGCCTGGGTCAGGCTGAGTTCGCGGATGCGCGCCTTGACTTCGGCAATGCTGCGACCGGACACGCTGAGCTCGTCAACACCGAGGCCGACCAGCACCGGCACCGCCAGCGGATCAGCCGCCAGTTCGCCGCAGACACCGACCCATTTGCCATGCGCATGGGCGGCGCGCACGGTGATGTCGATCAGTTGCAGAACCGCCGGGTGCAAGCCGTCCGCTTGTGCAGACAGCGTCGGGTGACCACGGTCGATGGCCAGGGTGTATTGCGTAAGGTCGTTGGTGCCGACGCTGAAGAAATCGACTTCCTTGGCCAGCACTGGCGCAAGCAGTGCCGCGGACGGCACCTCGATCATGATCCCCAGTTGCAGGTCGGCGACCGGAATCTCCAGACGCAGACGCTCGGTCATGTCGCGGGCCTGGCGCCATTCTTCGACGCTGCCGACCATGGGGAACATGATCCGCAGCGGACGGTTGTCAGCCGAGCGCAGCAAGGCGCGCAGTTGCGCTTCCATGATCTGCGGACGCTGCAAGGTCAGGCGAATGCCGCGCACGCCGAGGAACGGGTTTTCTTCCTTGGCGATCGGCCAATACGGCAGCGGTTTGTCGCCACCGACATCGAGCGTGCGCACCACCAGCGGGCGCCCGGCCAGACCATCGAGCACGCGACGGTATTCGGCTTCCTGGGTCGCCTCGTCCGGCGCCTGCGGATGAGCCATGAAAATCAGTTCGGTGCGCAGCAGACCGATGCCTTCGGCGCCCTGCTCCACCGCGCTGGTCACGCCTGCGCTTTCGCCGATGTTGGCGAATACTTCAACGGCATGGCCGTCAGTGGTGTGCGCCGGTTGATGGCGTTGTTCGGCGGCAATTTTCAGGCGTTGCTCGCGGGTGTCGCGTTCTTCGGCGGCACGTTTGAGGGTCGCGGCATCGGCGTCGACATGCAGGCGCCCGCGCTGGCCGTCGAGCAGCAACGGCGTGCCCGGCTCCAGTAGCAACACCGCTGCTCCTGCGCCAACCAGCGCCGGAATGCCGAGGGCACGAGCAACGATTGCGCTGTGTGCGGTGGCACCGCCGCGCGCGGTGAGAATTCCCGCGACGCGCACCGGATCCAGACGCGCGACATCGGACGGGCCAACTTCGTCCATCACCAGAATGTACGGCTGCTCCGGCTCGTTCGCGGTTTGCACGCCACACAATTGCGCCAGCACCCGACGCCCGATATCGCGTAGATCCGCCGCACGCTCGGCAAGCAAAGCGTCTTGCAGCGCTTCCTGTTGTTTAGCGGCGGCTTCGATCACCGCCATCCACGCCGCTTCGGCGCTCTCGCCTTGCTTGAGACGAGTAGCGACTTCATCGGTGAGATCCGGGTCGTCGAGCATTTCCTGATGAGTAATGAAAATCTCGCGAATGGCCTTGGCCTTGCTGCGTTCGATCAGGCCCTGAATGTCTGTGCGCACGTCGCTCAGCGCTTGCGTGAGACGCTCACGCTCGATGGCGGCAGACTCGCCGCGCAACGGGTAATCAATGTGTTGCTGAACCTGAACGTGGGCCGGGCCGATGGCAATGCCCGGCGCTGCCGGAATCGCTTGCAGCAGGCTGCCTGATGCCGGGGCGACCAGCACCTCAGCAATATCGGCAATCACTTCACGCTGCTGACTGACCGCGGGCAGCGGCTCGACTTCTTCGCCGAGGCCTTCTTCGATGGCGGCGAGCAGTGCTGGCAAGGCATCGGCGGCGATGCCTGGCTCGGCGATCAACTCCAGCACCTGACCACGCCGGGCGCCGAGGCTGAGCAGTTTGCTCAAACTTTTGACCGACACCGCGCTGTCCTGGCTGTCGACGATGCGCACACGAATTTCGCCGTCAAAACTCTTCGCCAGTTGCGCGAGAATCTTCGCCGGACGCGCATGCAAACCGTGGGCGTTGGCCAAGGCAATGCGCGCACTTGGCCAGTCGGCCGGCAGTTCACCGCCGAGCACTTCAAGGACTTTGCGGCTGCTGGTGGCGCGACCCAATTCATGACCGCGACCTTCGATCAGCAGCGCACACAAACGCTCGAGCAACGCCTGATGCGCTTCGCCAAGGCTGGCCAGACAAAACAGACCGCTGAGCGGCTGGCCGAGGTAACGCATCGGTTTGTCCGGAGTAACGAACGCCAGGCCCGGACGTTTCACGGTCTGCTCGCTGTGCAGCCACCACAGGCCATCGCCCAGCGGCAGCGCTTCGACTTGCTGCAACACACCGGCAAAGCCGTTGCTCACACAATCGGCCTGACGCAGCAGACGCGCGCCGCGCCAGACCAATTCTTCGAAATCGTCGGCCGAGACGCCGAGACCGATCATCTGCGCGTCCAGCGCCAATTCCTGCGGCGCGCCTTGCAGCAGTTTCAGCAGCGCCTCGGGGGAGCTGGCGCGACGCAGGGCCTGGCCCAGATCGGTCTCGCCGAGGGCGCGGGTCAGCAGCTGTAGCAGGCGCAGGTGTTCGTCGGATTTTGCCGCAATGCCGATGGCCAGATAAACGATCTGGCCATCGCCCCAGTCGACGCCGTCGGGAAACTGCATCAGGCGCACGCCGGTGGCGAATACCTGATCGCGGGTTTGCGGGGTGCCGTGGGGAATGGCGATGCCTTGACCGAGAAAGGTCGAGCCCTGGGCTTCCCGGGCCTGCAGGCCGGCGAGGTAACCGTCGGCCACCAGACCGTCGGCGACCAGATGACTGGCCAGCAATTGCAGGGCAGCGGGTTTATCCACGGCCGATTGGCCCATGGATATCTGCTCTATAGTGAGCTCGAGCATGCGATCTCCTTTTTGGCGCAGTACAACGCCAGGTATTGTTTTGAATGGTTCACAGCTTAGGCGCTCTGCCGCGCTTTTCAGCGGCAGTTTTGGCGGTTTCACGGCAGAACCGGACAAAGGCGTCCAAAACGTAGAAAATACGCTTGCTGAAACGTTTAATCTAGATTGATCGGCACGTTACTCGATAATGTCTCATCCTTGAAGTCCAACTGGTCGGATCTGCCTAGGCAATAAGTCGGCTGCCCTTATCGGGTAGGATTGGCGAAAATGTCGCGGCATGCTCGAAAAACAAGGAAATACCGGGTTGAAACTCAGTGATATCGCGCGGTTGGCCGGCGTCTCCGTCACCACCGCCAGCTACGTCATCAACGGCAAGGCCGAACAGCAACGCATCAGCAGCGCGACCGTCGAGCGCGTGCGCGCGGTGGTCGATCTGCACGGCTTCACGCCTAATCCGCAAGCGGCCGGCCTGCGCAGTCGGCACACGCGCACCCTGGGGTTTATCCTGCCGGATCTGGAAAACCCCAGTTACGCGCGCATCGCCAAGTTGCTCGAACAAGGTGCGCGGGCTCGCGGCTATCAACTGTTGATTGCCAGCTCCGACGATGCGCCAGACAGCGAGCGCCAGTTGCTGCAACTGTTCCGCGCCCGTCGCTGTGATGCGCTGATCGTCGCCAGTTGCCTGCCCGCCGGTGACGACAGCTACCGCCAGTTGCAGGCCAAGGGTCTGCCGATCATCGCCATCGACCGGGTCATGGAGCCGGAGCATTTCTGCTCGGTGATCAGCGACGACCGCGAGGCCAGCCTGCACCTGACCCAGAGCCTGCTCGATCCGCAGCCAAAGCAGATCGTGCTGCTCGGCGCACGCCCGGAGCTGAGCATCAGCCAGGAACGTGCCGCCGGTTTCCGCGCAGCGCTCAACGATTTCAAAGGTGAGGTGCTGGTCGAGCACGCCGAGTCGTTCAGCCGCGAGTGCGGCAAGCAATTGATGGAAGAACTCCTGCAGCGTCTGGGGCATTTGCCCGACGCGCTGGTGACCACCTCCTACGTGCTGCTGCAGGGCGTGTTCGATGCGCTGCATGATTTCCCGCTGAAGTCGCGGCCGCTGCGCCTCGGCACTTTCGGCGACACGCAGTTGCTGGATTTCCTGCCGCTGCCGGTCAATGCCATGTCCCAGCAACACCAGTTGATCGCCGACAAGGCCCTGGAACTGGCGCTGGCCGCCGTGGAGCAGGACGACTACCAACCGGGCGTGCAAGCCATTGCGCGGACCTTCAAGCAGCGTATTCATCGGGACTGAATCGTGGAGCTGACCGACAGCCACACCCACCTCGACTTCCCCGACTTCGACGCCGATCGCGCCGAGTTGCTGGCCGAAAGCCGCGCCCTCGGCGTGCGGCGCATCGTCGTACTGGGTGTGCATCAGGGCAACTGGCAACGGGTGTGGGATCTGGTGCAAAGTGACGCCGACCTTTATGCGGCGTTCGGTTTGCACCCGGTGTTTCTCGATCAGCACCGCCCGGAGGATTTGCACGCGCTGGGTGACTGGCTGACGCGCTTGCGGGGGCATCGGCAGCTGTGTGCGGTGGGCGAGATTGGTCTGGATTATTTCATCGAAACTCTGGATCGCGAGCGACAACAGGCGTTGTTCGACGCGCAACTGCAATTGGCGGCGGACTTCGAACTGCCGGCGCTGATCCACGTGCGCCGCAGCCACGCCGCGGTGATCGCCACGCTCAAGCGCTTCAAGCTCAAACGCGCCGGCATCATCCACGCGTTCGCCGGCAGCCGCGAGGAAGCCCGGGAATACATCAAGCTCGGTTTCAAACTGGGCCTTGGCGGCGCACCGACCTGGCCGCAGGCATTGCGCATGCATCGGGTCTTGCCCGAACTGCCGCTGCAATCGGTGGTGCTGGAAACCGACTCACCGGACATGGCTCCCGCGATGTTCGCCGGCCAGCGCAACAGCCCGGCGCATTTGCCGGCGATCTGCGCGGCGTTGGCCGAATTGATGAATATCAGCCCAGAACACCTGGCCGCCGCCAGCACCGCCAACTGCTGCGAAGTCTTCGACTGGTAACACGTCAGCTCCTACATTGGAATTGTGAGAGGTTCAGACGCGGAAGGCGCTGATCAGTTGTTTCAGTTCCACGACCTGGGCAGACAACGCCCGGCTGGCATCTTCGGTCTGGTGTGCGCCCTGCGCCGTGCGCTCGCCGGCGCGGTTGATCTCGATGATGTTCTGATCGATGTCGTGGGCTACAGCGGTTTGCTGTTCGACGGCGGCGGCAATCTGCTGGTTCTGGTCGACGATCATGCCCACCGCGCCAAGAATGTTTTCCAGCGCTTGCTGGACCTTCTCCGACTGGTCCACCGTGCCATTGGCCATCTGATGGCTGACGCCCATCGCCCTCACCGCCGCGCCGACGCCGCCATGCAGCTTGGCAATCATCTGCTCGATCTCTTCGGTCGACTGCTGGGTGCGTTTGGCCAACGTGCGTACTTCATCGGCCACCACCGCAAACCCGCGCCCCTGCTCGCCGGCCCGGGCCGCTTCAATGGCGGCGTTGAGCGCCAGCAGATTGGTCTGTTCGGCGATGCTCTTGATCACCTCAAGCACACGGCTGATCGACTGGCTGTCGCTTGCCAGTTGATTGATCACCAGCACCGACTGATCGATTTCGCTGGCGAGCGCGGCGATGCTGCCCTGCTGCGATTCCACCAGACCGCGCCCGCTCAGTGTTTCGTCGTTGACGCTGTGGGCGCTGCTCACCGCTGCCGCAGCGCTGCGGGCAACTTCCATTGAAGTCGCCGACATCTGGTTCATTGCCGTTGCCACTTGTTCGATCTGCGTACGTTGCCCGGCGACCGCCTGATTGCTCTGCGCCGACACGTTTTCAACCTGACAGGCCTGGCGCTCGACCTCGCCGACGGTGTGGCCTACGCGTTCGATCAAGTCGTGGATCTTCTTCACCGTGCCGTTGAACACCTCGCCCAACTCGCCCAGTTCATCGCGGCTGCTGGCCTTGAAGTTGACGGTCATGTCACCGGCCGCGACCTTGTCCATCATCGCGCCCAGGCTTTTCAGGGTGGTGCGGGTCGAGGCGTAGAAACCGCCGTAGAGATAAAAGATCAGCACGAACACCACCGACAGCGCAGAGGCTTGCAGAATCATGTGCGTGCGGTTTTGCGCCAGGCGTTGCTGCAACTGGCTGTCGAGAAATTTCAGCGTGGCCTGATTGAGCTGGTAGGTGTTTTCCATCAGCCCGGTGACCTGATCGTAAAACGCCTGCCACGGCGCATCGAGGGTGTCGGCCATCACCACGTGTTCTTCAAACAGCTCGCTCGCCTGCTTGAGCGAGGCCTTGCTGCTGTCGGCCTGAGCACTGAGCGATTCGCGCGCGGCGTGGCTGGAGCCGAGGGCGTCTTGCAGTTTCAGGGCGTACTCGGCCTGGAGTTTTTCGATCTGCACCAGCAACTCGTCAAAACGCGTGCTGGAGGAACTGTTGAGAAAACCCTGACCCAACGAATACGAACCCATCGCCCGGCCTTCGCCGAGCGTCTGCGTCACACTCGGGGTGATCAGCGTCACTAGCTCACTGAGCTGACGAATATCGCTCTGATTATCGCGACTGAGGCCTGCCTGACTGGTGATGATCTGGCTGAAAATCTGCGCACTGGCCAGCAACTTGCCGATCAACGCGCTTTTGCTTTGCAGCGAGCTTTCCGCTTGCTGGGCCTTGAACGCGGCGATCATTTCATCGCGCTTGGCCTCGAACTGCTTGATCTGCTCGGGATCCTCGGTCATCGCTGCCAGCCCTTCGAGGCGCGTGAGCACGGCCTGCTCCAGCGTCTGGATCTGCGCTTCGACGTTGCCGGCCTTGCCGGACTGGCCGAGAGTGACGTCGATCTGCACCAGATTGTTCAGGGTTTCCAGATCCCGGCGCAGGGTCAAGCTGCTACCTAACAGGTCGAGGCTCTGCAGCTCAACGCGGGTGCCCTGAAATTCGCGGTAGGAGTCGCGCACCAGATAGAAATTGGTCACCAGCATCGGCACCAGGAACAGCACGCTGATCAGGCTGAACTTCATGCCGAAGCTCAGACGGTTCATCAGCGAGACGGCGGGATAGAGCAAGCTCTTCACTGGAAGTCTCCCTTGGTTTTTCTTGTTTTTATTGGCAGGCGCGAGGCGACAGCAGATAGCCACTATCGGGCGCTGTCTCTGTATAGCGCAAATCGGCGGGAGGTTTTGTAACTTAAGGTTAACAACGAAAAGATCGCAGCCTGTGTAGGAGCTGTCGAAGGCTGCGATCTTTTGATCTTCTCTAATTAGTGAACCAGAACAGTCCACAAGGCAAACCCGGCATACCACAGCACCGCCGCGCGCAGCAGCAGTTCCCACAGGCAGTCGAGGGTATTGATGCCGTCCGGACCGACTGCTGGCGGCGGGATTTCCCCAGCTGCCAGGCCGACCTTGTTGATCAACTGCGCAGCGCTGATGTTCCAGTTGAGCAGCTCGTGCAGCATCACTCGGCTGACCGCGACGAAGTTGCCGACCAACGCAAGACTCGCCGCCAGCAAACGCACCGGTACCCAATCGAAGGCATGACGCAGTTGTGCCGCGCGCTCGACCAGCGCCGGATTGCTTCCATGCTCTTCGGCCAGCGCCAGCAAGCGATAAGCCAATGCCGCCACAGGACCGAGGAGGAAATACCAGAAGATCACTGCGAAGAAACTCTGATAGGCCTGCCACAACAGATGACCTTGCACCCGCTCAAGCAATTGCTCGCCGCTGTCGGCGCAGATGTTCAGATCGCGCTTGGCCACGTGCGCCGCCGCTTGCAGATCCTCACGGCGCCAGGCATCGCGAAACGGCCCGAGGCCGCCCAGCAAGTCGCCACGGCCCAGGCTGTAAATCACCACCAGCAAATGCACCGGCAGCGCCAGCAAACCGTAAGCCACCGGTTCCAGCACCAGCAACAACAGCGCCAGTAACGCCACCGGGAACAGCACCAGAATCGTCAGCACCAGCCAGGGTTGCCTGGCCAGCCGTTCGCTGCTTTCGAGTTTGTGCAGCTCGCGGATCCATCCGCCGTCGCGTTGAAGCCGATGGCGCAGGGCCGAAAACTTCTCGATCCACAGCGCCAGCAGTAACACCAGAAAACTCATTGTCCTTCCTCTTTTGCCAGGGCGGCGCGGTAGCGTGCCCAGTCGAATGCCGGTCCCGGATCGGTCTTGCGCCCCGGAGCGATATAGCTGTGGCCGCAGATACGCTGATCGGTGATCGCCGGAAAACGTTGCTGCAACTGCCGGGTCAGCGCCGTCAGCGCGCGATATTGTTCGTCGGTGAACGGCAGATCATCGGTGCCTTCCAGCTCGATGCCCACGGAAAAATCGTTACAGGTTTCGCGGCCTTCGAACATCGAGATGCCGGCATGCCACGCTCGCGCAAGACAGGAGACAAACTGGGTGACCTTGCCGTCACGTTCGATCAGAAAATGCGCGGAGACGCGCAGGTCAGCGATGCCTGCAAAGTACGGGTGTTCGGTGACATCCAGACGATTCTGGAAAAACTCCTGAACCTTGCCCGTGGCGAATTGCGCCGGCGGCAGGCTGATGTTGTGAATGACCAACAGGGACACTTCGCCCGCCGGGCGCTCATTGAAGTTGGGCGACGGGCAGATCTGCACGCCATGACACCACCCGCTCGCGGGATCCAACTGCATACCGATTCCTTCAACGCCGACCATGTGGGCGCCCAGTATGCCGCGATCCGCCCCCGGCGCGCGATCACTTGCCGCGATTGAGTCGCCGCAGGTCGCCCAGCACCGATTCCAGTGCACGGTCGAACAACAAGGTGTCGTCAAGCGCACGCACGCCGCCACGACTGAACGCCAGCGCCAGATCGGTGCGGCTGCGCTCCAGCACTTTCATGCCCGTGCGGTCGACAAAAACGTATTTGCCGGTCTCATCGATGATCGCCGCGAGTTTGCAACGCAAGGTCTGTTCGTCATCATCGTCGAACACCACCCAACTGCCCACACGCAACTGCTCGACCTGAGACAAACCGGCATCGTCTTGCGCCCGGCGCGGCGCAGGCATGGCTGCAGCTTGATCGGCGCTGAGCTGCAAGACCTGCGGCGTGACTTCGATCAGCGGCGTGGCGCTGTGATCGGCTTCATCGGAGCGCTCCAGCACGCGCACGTGCAGCGCCTCCAGTGCACTGAAGAATTCGCTGGTGGCAAACGGGTCGAACGCGGTGCTGCTCAGGCCATCGCGCAGCGATTTCAGCAAACCCGGTACCAGAGCCAACAGGCGCAGGCTGGATTCGCCATCGTCGTGGCGCTGCACGCTCCAGATCAACTGTTCCATCGTCTGCACGTCGGCGTGCCATTCGGCGGACTGATCGCCATGCTTGAGGCAGGTCAGCAGCAACACCTTACTCCAGGCCTGCCGGACGAAGCTGACCACGGTCGCCGGCAGCACTTTGCCCAGCAATGCCTGCTGCAGCGCCTGCGCGACGCGCCGCTGAGCCAGCTCGGCTTTCGCTCGGCCCTCCTCGGCATCACGCAAGCGTTGCTCAAGCAGTTCGGTGCGGCGGCGCTCTTCCTGAGTAAAGGCAAGGAAATCCGCGAGCAGCTCGGAGAAGATCGCCGGGTCGTCGACAAATTCGCTCAGCAAGCGCTGCACCACTTGTTCGATGCGCACGTAGAGGCTATCGCGCTCTGCGCCGTCGCAGTCGCTCCAGCCCATCGCGGCCTCGGCGATTTCGTTGAGCAGGCGCCGCGCCGGATGGGTGCTACGGCTGAAGAAGCTTTTATCCAGCACGGCGACTTTGAGCATCGGAATCTGCAATCGGGCGATCAGCGCCTTGAGCGCGTCGGGCAGATTGCGATCCTCGAGGATGCAATCGAAAACCATGGCGATCAGGTTGATCACATCTTCGTCGGCGGTCGCGACAACGCGGGATCGGCCGCTTCTGACGCTGACCCGGGTCAGCAGCTGCTCGAGCTGATGGCGCAGATCGAAATCTTCCTGAGCCTCCAGCGCCGGTACGTATTGCTGCAAGTGCGACAACAAACGCAGCAGGTCGCGGGTGTTGATCGGATGCGCCGGGGCGCCGGGCTCCAGTGTCGGTGTGACGCGGCCACGCACATGGGCGAGCAATTGCTGCAACGCCGCGAACACTTCCTCTACGGCTTCGTCCGCTGCTGGCGGTGCATCGAGATCATCAATGAATGTGTCGCTATCGGCAGGCTCGACCACGCGACGAGCCATGGCAGGTTTCAGATGCGGCAGCACGCCGGTGGCGAGCAACAACTGATTGGCCTCTGCATACAGTTGCTCGGTGTCGGCCAGCACATAGCGCTCGAACAACTTGAGCAGGATCAGCTTGACCTTGATCTCGACGCCAAGGTTACGCCCGGCCTGCAGGAAATATTCGCAAAGCATCACCGGGCTCAGCGGATTGTGCTGATCGTCCAGACGCTTGCCGAGCATTGAACTGAACCGCGCGGTCAGTTGATCAAGGGCAAAGCCGTCACGCTTGAGCACACGGCTGACCATGGTCTGAACGGCCACGGTGCGCTCCATGGCATCGGTACGCGGGGTGGATTCTTCGACCACCAGCGTGCGTGGCAAGGTAATGGCGGCTGGGTCGTATTGAGTAAGGCCGGCAAAAGCTTCGAAAAACAGCTCGAGAAAGACGCGCTCGATGTTCTTGCGCTTGAGGCGCAGGTCGCGCATGGCTTCGAAAAAGATGTTCTGGTCGACATCATTGCGCGCCCGGTCGGCCATTTCGAACAGCGTGTCATCCGCGTTATCGAACAACTCCTGCAGATCGTGGCGCAGCTGCTGCGCAGCCTTGTCGCGGACCTGCAACAGAATCACCGGCAAGCGGGCAAGCGGCGAGTGGTCCGCCAGATCGGCAGTCGCCCGGTGCAAAGGCACCACTTTCCCGTCGTTGCGCATCCAAGCCTCCTGGAACGGTGATTCGGTTCGTCGCTTTGACACTGCCCCAGCGGAGTCGTTCGTCAAAGCCATGACGTCAAATACAAGGCGGATTATCTTGCAAAAGATGTCTGCGATCTATAGGCCTCAGGGTTTCCCCTACACGCCATGAACCGGGCGCCGGCTCAGGAAAATCGACCAGATGCAGTCAGGCACTCGCGTTCTCGCCTTGGGTTGGCTTGCGCCCTGCCCCTATAATCGAACCACTTTGTTTGTGGAGTCCGTTATGCCGAATCTACGTCTCGCCGATCTGACCGCCGAAATCGAAAACAACGTGCGTCGTGCGTTGCTCGAAGACGTCGGCAGCGGCGACATCACCGCGCAACTGATCCCGGCCGAACGCCTGGCCAAAGCCACCATCATCACCCGTGACGACGCGGTCATCTGCGGCACCGCGTGGGTCGATGCGGTGTTTCGCCAGCTCGATCCGCGCGTGGCGGTGCATTGGCAAGTGGTCGACGGCCAGCGGGTCAAAGCCAATCAGCCACTGTTCCATCTGGAAGGCCCGGCTCGCTCACTGTTGACGGGTGAACGCAGCGCATTGAATTTCCTGCAGTTGCTGTCCGGTGTGGCAACACGCGCGCAGTACCTGGCGGATTTCGTCGGCGAGACTCAGGTCAGATTACTCGACACTCGCAAAACTCTGCCCGGCCTGCGTCTGGCGCAGAAATACGCAGTGACCTGCGGCGGCTGTCACAACCATCGCATCGGTCTGTACGACGCCTTCCTGATCAAGGAAAACCACATCGCCGCCAGCGGTGGCATTACCGAAGCCGTGGCCGCCGCCCACAAGATCGCCCCGGGCAAACCGGTGGAGATCGAAGTGGAAAGTCTTGAAGAGTTGCAGCAAGCGCTGGAAGCCGGCGCCGATATCATCATGCTCGACGAACTGAGCCTGGATGACATGCGCGAAGCAGTACGTCTGACCGCCGGCAAAGCGAAACTCGAAGCCAGCGGCGGCATCAACGAAAGCACGCTGCTGCCGATCGCCGAAACGGGCGTGGATTACATCTCGATTGGCGCGATGACCAAGGATGTCAAAGCGGTGGATCTGTCGATGCGACTGAGCCTCTGAGCATTCGCGCAATAGAAAACGCCAGCCTGTTGAGGCTGGCGTTTTTGTTCAGACCACCAGATTGTTCATCTCGCAATACTCATCCCACTCGACACCCAGTACCTCAGCCGCTTCCTTATGCAGTACGAGGCGCTGCGCTTCGAACTCCTCCGGCGTGCTGGTGTATTTGAGGGTCAGCTCCCACGGCTGCAGGCCCTGCGCTTCGGCTTCGTCTTCGAAGGCCCACTGGATCTGGTCTTTCTGATCATCGGGACTCAGGTCCTTGATCTCTTCCTTCAGGTCCGGCACATCCAGAAGGTATTTTTCCAGCGCTTGTTCGTGGCGTTGCTCTTGGGTCAATTCAGTCATGGGGTTCTCGCTGATCTTAAGAATGGAGGATGGATCTGGATCATCAAGGATCTCTCTGACGCGGACAGGCCGGCCTTCGGAACCATTCGGGATCATCTGAAAACTGCTAAGCGATGCTCATGCAGGCACCGAATATAGGACGTTTGCATGACGAATTACACGGCTCTTTACATCTCTCGCACAAAAAGCTGACCTGCGGAACATGCGTCGACGTGGCGCGCCGGGAATCTGGTGCCCGAGACAGGAATCGAACCTGCGACCTTCGCGTTACGAGTGCGCTGCTCTACCGGCTGAGCTACACGGGCGGTGGGCTAAACCTAGCACCGGTTTTCACAAAAGCAAAGATCGCAGCCTGCGGCAGCTCCCACATGATCGGGTTATCACAGCGCTTTGCAGGAGCTGCCGCAGGCTGCGATCTTTGGATCTTTATTCAAGGCAAAAAAATGCCCCCGCCGTTTGCACGGCGGGGGCATCTTCATTGCGCTAAAGCCTTGGGCTGATTAAACGCCCGAAGCCTTGGCAGCTGCCACGTCTTTGATGGACAGCTTGATACGGCCGCGGTTGTCCACGTCCAGTACCAGCACTTCCACTTCCTGGCCTTCCTTCAGGATGTCGGTCACTTTCTCTACACGAGCGTCGCTCAGCATCGAGATATGCACCAGACCGTCCTTGCCCGGCAGGATGTTGACGAATGCGCCGAAGTCGACAATGCGCTCAACCTTGCCGACGTAGATCTTGCCGATCTCGGCTTCTGCCGTGATGCTCAGAACGCGCTGACGGGCAGCTTCCGCAGCATCCTTGGTTTCGCCGAAGATCTTGATCGAACCGTCGTCTTCGATGTCGATCGAAGCCTTGGTTTCTTCGCAGATCGCACGGATGGTCGCGCCACCTTTACCGATGACGTCACGGATCTTGTCGGTGTCGATCTTCATCGCGATCATGGTCGGAGCGTTGGCCGACAGTTCGGTACGCGACTGGCCAATGATCTGGTTCATCTGACCGAGGATGTTCAGGCGCGCTTCAAGGGCCTGGCCCAGAGCGATTTCCATGATCTCTTCGGTGATGCCCTTGATCTTGATGTCCATCTGCAGTGCGGTAACGCCTTTGGCGGTACCGGCAACCTTGAAGTCCATGTCGCCCAGGTGATCTTCGTCACCGAGGATGTCGGTCAGGACGGCGAATTTCTCGCCTTCCTTAACCAGACCCATGGCGATACCGGCAACCGGTGCCTTCATCGGTACACCGGCGTCCATCAGGGCCAGGGAAGCGCCGCACACGGAAGCCATCGAGCTCGAACCGTTGGATTCGGTGATTTCCGACACCACGCGGATGGTGTACGGGAACACGTCAGCGGCTGGCAGCATGGCCGAAACCGAACGACGGGCCAGACGGCCGTGACCGATTTCGCGACGACCCGCGCCACCCATGCGACCACACTCGCCCACCGAGAACGGCGGGAAGTTGTAGTGCAGCATGAACGGGTCTTTCTTTTCGCCTTCCAGGGTGTCCAGCAGTTGTGCGTCACGGGCGGTGCCCAGTGTTGCAACAACCAGTGCCTGGGTTTCACCACGGGTGAACAGTGCCGAACCGTGGGTCTTCGGCAGTACGCCGACTTCGATGTTCAGCGGACGTACGGTGCGGGTGTCGCGGCCGTCGATACGTGGCTTGCCGTTGACGATGTTTTCGCGAACGGTGCGGTATTCGATTTCGCCGAAAGCAGCTTTGACTTCAGCAGCCGAAGGCTGGCCTTCTTCACCGGACAGCTTGGCAACCACCTGGTCACGCAACTCGCCCAGACGCGCGTAGCGGTCGGCCTTGATGGTGATGGTGTAAGCCTGGGAGATCGCCTCGCCGAACTCGGCACGGATAGCGCCCAGCAGTTCAGTGGCTTCTGGAGCCGGAGCCCAGTTCCAGGTTGGCTTGGCAGCTTCAGCGGCCAGTTCTTTAACAGCGTTGATCACAACCTGAAATTCGTCGTGAGCGAACAGTACCGCGCCCAGCATCTGGTCTTCGGTCAGCTCTTTGGCTTCCGACTCAACCATCAGCACGGCGTCGGAAGTACCGGCAACAACCATGTCCAGGCTCGAAGCGGCTTGCTGTTCGTAAGTCGGATTCAACAGGTAGCCGGTGCTTTCGTGGAAAGCCACACGAGCGGCGCCGATCGGGCCGTCGAACGGAATGCCGGAAATGGCCAGGGCAGCCGAGGTACCGATCATCGCAGCGATGTCCGGATCGGTCTTCTTGCTGGTGGAAACGACGGTGCAGACAACCTGCACTTCGTTCATGAAGCCTTCAGGAAACAGCGGACGGATCGGACGGTCGATCAGTCGGGAAGTCAGGGTTTCTTTCTCGGAAGGACGGCCTTCACGCTTGAAGAAACCGCCAGGGATCTTACCGGCAGCGTAAGTCTTTTCCTGGTAGTGCACGGACAGAGGGAAGAAGCCCTTGCCCGGATCGGCTTGCTTTGCACCGACAACAGTCACCAACACGCTGACATCGTCGTCAACGGTGACCAATACTGCGCCGGAGGCCTGACGGGCGATACGGCCTGTCTCGAGGGTAACGGTCGATTGACCGAACTGGAATTTTTTGATTACCGGGTTCACGGTGTCCTACCTTCTTTGTGGCTCTTGGGGGAAACGGTTTCTTGCGAATTCTTGGGCAATTTCGGGAATCGGCCCGATGGCAATTGTCCGGGTGCTACGGGTAAAGCCATGCTGCAGATAAAACTTGAGGCTGGGAGCCTGCAAGGCGCCAGCGGAAAACCGCTGACGCCCGACAGACCACCAACCTCATAGCGCAATCGCTGATTAGCGACGCAGACCCAGGCGAGCGATCAGCGCGGCGTACCGGCTTACGTCCTTGCCTTTCAGGTAGTCCAGCAGCTTGCGACGCTGGTTAACCATGCGGATCAGACCACGACGGGAGTGGTGATCTTTACCGTTGGCCTTGAAGTGACCTTGCAGTTTGTTGATGTTGGCGGTCAGCAGTGCAACTTGCACTTCTGGCGAACCAGTGTCACCAACAGCTTGCTGGTAGTCAGCAACGATTTGAGCTTTTTCTTGAACGTCGAGAGCCATGAGGCAATCCTTCCTTATCAGGAAACTGTTTCAGGGAAACAGCTTCAACAGGCCAGGGACAAATCCCTGTATCTATAAATGAGTAGTGACCATGCCTGTTAACAGCCACACTCGCCGGCCCGCTTGCGCAGACCGGTTCCGGTCATTCTGACCGAATCAAGCGACGCGGCGCGATGCGCCCGTCTTCGCTCACTTCACCGATACCGATGAAGCGACCATTGTGATCCTGAACCCGCACCATGCCGAACTTCGGTGCATCCGGGGCACGTACCGGCTGGCCGTTGAGCCAGTAGAACGCGCTCGCTTCCGAGAAGTGCAGCAGCGGCCAATCCTGCAGGCCACTGTCCGAGGGCATCAGAAAGCGATCAACCGCTTCGTTGCCACCTTCGGCATGTACCGCTTCCAGCTCTTCGAGGGTCACCGTCTGCGCGAGAGTGAAAGGCCCGGCCTGGGTCCGACGCAATTCTGCGACGTACGCACCACAACCGAGTTGCTCACCGATATCCTCCACCAGGGTACGAATATAGGTGCCCTTGCTGCAGTCCACCGCAAGCCGCGCAGTATCGCCTTCGAAGGCCAGCAATTCCAAGCGCGCAATAGTAACAGAACGCGGTTCGCGCTCCACTACTTCGCCTGCACGTGCCAGTTTGTACAGCGGCTGGCCATCACGCTTGAGAGCCGAGTACATCGGTGGTATCTGACTGATTTGCCCACGAAAATTGGGCAAAACCGCTTCAACGTCGACGCGACCAACGGTCACCGGGCGCTCCTGCAAAACTTCACCCTCGGCATCGGCCGTGGTGGTGGTTTTGCCCAGTTGCGCCAGGGTTTCATAGCCTTTGTCGGAATCAAGCAGATACTGCGAGAACTTGGTCGCCTCGCCGAAGCACAGCGGCAACACGCCGGTGGCTAACGGGTCGAGGCTGCCGGTGTGCCCGGCCTTCTCGGCATTGAGCAGCCAGCGCACCTTCTGCAACGCGGCGTTGGAAGTGAACCCCAACGGCTTATCGAGCAGGATGATGCCGCTGACGTTACGACGGATACGTTTGACCTGAGCCACCGAATTACTCCTTGGTGTCTTCAGGTGCAGGAGCGGCAGCGTGCTGATTGTCTTCAGCGACGGCGCGCTCGATCAGCGCCGACAGGTGCGCGCCACGCACGACGGATTCGTCGTAGTGGAAGTGCAATTGCGGCACGCTGCGCAGCTTCATCTCACGGGCCAGTTGCATGCGCAGGAAGCCTGCGGCGGCATTGAGCACCTTGATGCTTTGCGCGATGTCTTCAGCGTTGTCCTGCCCCATCACGGTGATGAAAATCTTCGCGTGACCGACGTCACGGGACACTTCCACAGCGGTGATGGTGACCAGGCCGACGCGCGGATCTTTGACTTCGCGACGGATCAGTTGCGCCAGCTCGCGCTGCATCTGATCGCCGATACGTTGGGTACGGCTGTATTCTTTTGCCATGATTTGTTACCTGTTACTGCCCAGCGGTGAAACCCGCAAGGTCTGAAAGCGGCAAACGCCCGGCCTGACAAAAGCCAGACCGGGCGTTGCGTTTAGAGTCCGGACGCTGTGCCGTGCATTTGCATGCTACGGCCCATCGTGGCCCTTGAAGTGCGCGAGTCAGAGGCTGCGAGCAACCTGAACCTTCTCGAAGACTTCGATCTTGTCGCCGACTTTGACGTCGTTGTAGCTCTTCACGCCGATACCGCATTCCATGCCGGCACGTACTTCGGAAGCGTCATCCTTGAAGCGGCGCAGGGATTCCAGCTCGCCTTCGAAGATAACGATGTCTTCACGCAGTACACGGATCGGACGGTTACGGTGCACGACACCTTCGATCACCATGCAACCGGCGATCGCGCCAAACTTCGGCGAACGGAACACGTCACGCACTTCAGCCACACCCAGGATGTTTTCGCGAACATCGCTGCCGAGCATGCCGGTGAGGGCTTTCTTGACGTCTTCGATGATGTCGTAGATCACGTTGTAGTAACGCATGTCCAGACCTTCCTGCTCGACGATCTTGCGAGCGCCAGCATCGGCACGCACGTTGAAGCCGAACAGTACAGCGTTGGAAGCCAGTGCCAGGTTGGCATCGGATTCGGTGATACCAC
Source organism: Pseudomonas sp. TSRC2-2 (assembly GCF_049897785.1). Lineage (NCBI taxonomy): Bacteria > Pseudomonadati > Pseudomonadota > Gammaproteobacteria > Pseudomonadales > Pseudomonadaceae > Pseudomonas > Pseudomonas sp. TSRC2-2. The sequence continues at coordinate 39,043 of NZ_JAFCWZ010000009.1, read as the reverse complement.
CGACGCCGCCGCCCACTACGCGCACTTGAACTTCGTCGTTGCCCAGGCCATTCAAGGCACCGTTCAACGCTTCCAGCGAACCACGGACGTCAGACTTGAGGACGATGTTGAGCGTCTTCTTCTCGGCCTGACCCATGTTTTCGAAGATGTTTTCCAGCTTGCCGGCGTGAGCGCGAGCCAGTTTGACTTCGCGGAACTTGCCTTGACGGAACAGAGCCACTTCACGGGCTTTCTTCTCGTCGGCAACCACGCTCATCTCGTCGCCAGCGTCCGGGGTACCGTCCAGGCCGAGGATCTCGACAGGGATGGATGGACCGGCTTCCTTGATCGGCTTGCCGTTCTCGTCGAGCATGGCACGTACGCGGCCATAGTTCGAACCGACCAGAACCATGTCGCCTTGACGCAGAGTACCGTCCTGAACCAGCACGGTTGCCACCGGGCCACGACCTTTGTCGAGACGCGATTCAACCACTACACCACGGCCAGGAGCCGATGGAGTCGCTTTCAGTTCAAGCACTTCGGCCTGCAGCAGAACGGCTTCAAGCAGCTCGTCGACGCCAGTACCCATCTTCGCCGAAACCGGTACGAATGGAGTGTCGCCACCCCAGTCTTCGGAGGTCACGCCGTGAACCGACAGCTCGCTGCGGATGCGATCGAGATCGGCGCCCGGCTTGTCGATCTTGTTCACTGCAACCACCAGCGGCACGCCAGCTGCCTGAGCATGCTGAACGGCTTCGATGGTTTGCGGCATCACGCCGTCGTCCGCTGCAACCACGAGGATCACGATGTCGGTCGCCTTGGCACCACGGGCTCGCATTGCGGTAAACGCGGCGTGACCCGGGGTGTCGAGGAAGGTGACCATGCCGCGATCAGTCTCAACGTGGTATGCACCGATGTGCTGGGTGATACCGCCGGCTTCGCCAGCAGCTACCTTGGCACGACGGATGTAGTCGAGCAGGGATGTTTTACCGTGGTCAACGTGGCCCATTACGGTCACGACTGGCGCACGGGAGAACGACTCACCTTCAAACTTCAGGGACTCGGCCAGGGAATCTTCCAGGGCAGTGTCGCTGACCAGGGTCACTTTGTGGCCCAGTTCTTCGGCTACCAGTTGAGCAGTTTCCTGATCAAGCACCTGGTTGATGGTCGCTGGGGTACCCAGTTTGAACATGAACTTGATGATTTCAGCCGCTTTGACCGACATCTGATTGGCGAGATCGCCAACCGTGATGGTCTCGCCGATCTGCACATCACGCACGACAGGGCCGGTCGGGCTCTGGAAACCGTGGGCGTTGCGCTTCTTCAGCTTGGCCTTGCCGCGACCACCACGACGGAAGCCATCGCTTTCTTCGTCGGTAGTGCGTGGCGCCACGCGTGGAGCCGGGGCTTTTTCCTTGACCGATGCGCGATGCGGAGCGTTTTTGCGCTCGCCATCACCGCCACCGCTGCGACGATTGTTATCGTCGGCACGTGGCTTGTCCGGACGGCGCTGTTCGTTCTGCTTGTTGCGAACGTCAGCCGATGGAGCAGGAGCAGCAGCCACCGGTGCGCTTTCGCGAACAGGTTCGGCAGCAGCCGGAGCCGCAACGGCGTCGCTGGCAGCGGTTTGCGCAGCAGCAGGCTGGTTACGCGCTGTTTCTTCGGCGCGTTGCTTGGCTTCTTCTTCAGCCTTCTGGCGAGCAGCATTTTCTACTGCGCGACGCTCATCCAGTTCACGCTTGCGCTCGGCTTCGATTTCTTCCGGGCTGCGCTGTACGAAAACTTTCTTCTTGCGAACTTCTACGCTGATGCTCTTGCTACCAGCCACACGCAGGGTGCTGGTGGTTTTACGCTGCAGCGTGATCTTGCGTGGTTCTTCCACTTTCGCCTTGTGACTGCTCTTCAAGTGAGTCAGCAGGGATTGCTTCTCACTGTCAGTCACATTTTCGTCGGCGGCGGTGTGCGGCAGACCTGCCTCACGCATCTGCTGCAACAGGCGCTCTACCGGTGTTTTGACCTCATCGGCCAGTTGTTTCACCGTGACTTGCGTCATGCACTTCTCTCCTCAGGCCGCGCCTAATTACTCGAACCAGTGGGCTCGGGCGGCCATGATCAACTTGCCGGCACGATCATCGTCAATGCCGTCGATGTCGAGCAGGTCGTCAATAGACTGCTCGGCCAGGTCTTCGCGGGTAATTACGCCGCGCACCGCCAGTTCCATCGCCAAATCCTTGTCCATACCCTCAAGCGAGAGCAGGTCTTCGGCCGGATGGGCGTCTGCCAGCTTTTCCTCAGTAGCGATGGCTTTGGTCAACAAGCGATCCTTGGCGCGAGCACGAAGCTCGTTGACGATGTCCTCGTCAAAGCCGTCGATGTTGAGCATCTCCTCCACCGGTACGTAGGCAATCTCTTCCAGGCTGGTGAAGCCTTCATCTACCAGCACCTGAGCCAGTTCTTCGTCGACTTCCAGCTCGTCGATGAAGTTGCGCAGGATGTCGCCGGTTTCTGCTTGCTGCTTAGCCTGGATGTCCGATTCGGTCATCACGTTCAGGGTCCAGCCAGTCAACTGGCTGGCCAGACGCACGTTCTGACCACCGCGACCGATGGCCTGAGCCAGATTGTCTGCGCCGACGGCGATGTCCATGGCATGGGCATCTTCGTCAACGATAATTGCCGCAACCTCGGCCGGGGACATGGCGTTGATCACGAACTGGGCAGGGTTGTCGTCCCACAGCACGATATCAACACGCTCACCACCCAACTCACCCGATACCGCCTGGACGCGCGAACCGCGCATACCGATGCAGGCACCTTGCGGGTCAATGCGCTTGTCCTTGGAGCGGACGGCGATCTTGGCACGCGAACCCGGATCACGGGAGGCGGCCATGACCTCGATGAGGCCTTCGGCGATTTCCGGCACTTCGATACGGAACAGCTCGATCAGCATTTCCGGCGCGGTACGCGACAGGATCAACTGCGGGCCGCGATTCTCGGTGCGGATTTCCTTGAGCAGTGCACGCAGACGCACGCCGACACGGAAGGTTTCGCGAGAAATGATGTCTTCACGGGCCAGCAACGCTTCAGCGTTGTTGCCCAGATCGACGATCACGTTGTCGCGGGTAACTTTTTTCACGGTGCCGGAGATGATTTCTCCCAGGCGCTCGCGATAGGCGTCAACCACTTGAGCGCGCTCGGCTTCGCGAACCTTCTGCACGATGACCTGCTTGGCAGTCTGTGCAGCGATGCGGCCGAACTCGATGGATTCGATTTTCTCTTCGACGACGTCACCGACCTTGGCGCCAGGATGCGTTTCGGCAACCTTGCTTGGCCAGGTTTCGATGGCCGGATCGTCGAGATCATCCTCTTCAACGACCGTCCAGCGACGGAAGGTTTCGTAGGAACCGGTGTGGCGATTAATTTCCACACGCAGGTCCACTTCGTCTTCAAAGCGCTTTTTGGTAGCAGTGGCCAGAGCCAGCTCCAGCGCTTCAAAAATTACGCTTGCCGGTACACCCTTTTCATTGGATACCGACTCAACAACCAGCAGTACTTCTTTGCTCATCGTACGCCTCGCCTTTCGCAAGCCATTGGATCCGCGGGATCCGCGTCTCAGTCAAAACTGGGAATAATGTTGGCCTTGTCGATCATATCGATCGGCAACAGGAACTCATGGTCTTCAACCTGCACCACGACATCCTGCTCTTCTACACCGCGCAGAAGGCCCTGAAAGTTGCGTCGTCCCTCGAAAGGCGAGCGCAGCTTGATCTTCACTTGTTCACCGGCAAATTTGGCAAACTGCTCAAGAGTGAACAGCGGGCGCTCCATGCCAGGCGAGGACACTTCAAGGGTGTATTCAACGGAGATCGGATCTTCAACATCCAGAACACCGCTGATCTGACGGCTGACAATGGCGCAATCGTCCACCAGCACGCCACCTTCTTTATCAATATAAACGCGCAACATCGAGTGCCGACCCTGAGCCGAAAACTCGATACCCCAGCATTCATAGCCCAGGGCCACGACCACCGGGGCCAGCAAGGCCTGCAACTCTTCTAGCTTGCTCGACACCTGAACCCCCTAGTGCATGATATGTGCATGCTTTGCAAAATAAAAAAATGGGCATAACGCCCATCCTTGAAACGCCGTCGAACAGCGGCGTTGAAAGTATCCAGCTAACAAAAAGCCCCTTAAAAGGGGCTCCTTAAACTGGTTGCGGGGGCCGGATTTGAACCGACGACCTTCGGGTTATGAGCCCGACGAGCTACCAGACTGCTCCACCCCGCGACAAAGCTGGGGCGGAAGTATACGACCGATCCCTTTTAGGGTCAATGTAACCTTCCACCTGCAAGAAAGCCCGCAACAGCGGGCTCTCCTGACTAATTGGTACCGAGAAGGGGACTCGAACCCCTACACCCTATGGGCACAACCACCTCAAGGTTGCGTGTCTACCAATTCCACCACCTCGGCAATACTACGCTTGAAACCCTTCTTACTTCTGCTCTTGAGCTGGAGGCACGTCAGTCGCTGGAGTAGCCGACTTTTGCTCTTGAAGCACCGGAACATCATCAGAAGCCGGTTGTTGCTTAGGTACTTCCAACACTGCTGGATCTGGCAAACCCGCTTGAGTCAGCTGATGAGCTTTCTCTTTAGCAAAGTAACCTAACCCCAAGCTGGTTATGAAGAAACCGGCGGCAAGTATAGCAGTAAACTTACTAAGAAAGGTAGAGGAACCTTGGCTTCCGAACACAGTATTTGAAGCACCTGCTCCGAAAGATGCGCCAGCGTCCGCACCCTTACCCTGCTGCAGCAAAACCAGAGCAACTACGCCCAATGCACCCAGCAGATGAAAAACGACTACGACTGTTTCCAGCATTTTCTCAGTTTCCCGCGGCGCGACAGATCGCACCGAACTCATCTGCATTCAGGGAAGCTCCACCAATGAGCCCCCCATCGATATCCGGCATGCCGAACAGTTCGACCGCATTGGCCGCCTTCACGCTGCCGCCGTATAGAAGCCGCACTCCTCGTGCGACTTCAGAATTCTCTGCCGCCAACTGGTCACGGATGGCCTTATGCACATCCTGAGCCTGTTGCGGCGTTGCAGTCAGCCCGGTACCAATGGCCCAGACCGGCTCGTAAGCAATGACCGCCTTGGCAAAGGCACCGACACCCAGCTCCTCGATGATGCTGCCCAGCTGACGCCCGACAACATCAAGAGTCTTCCCGGCTTCGCGCTGCTCGAGGGTTTCACCTACGCACAACACCGGAATCAAGCCACACGCCTGTGCCGCTGCGAACTTGCGATTCAGCATTCCGTCTCGCTCGCCCATAATCTGGCGACGCTCGGAGTGCCCAACAAGCACCAGGGAACAACCTGCATCCACCAACTGACTGGGAGCAATTTCACCGGTCAGTGCACCTTGCATGGCTTCCACCGCAGAGTTCTGCGCGCCGACTGAAATCGACTTGCCTTTCAAGCCATCAATCACTTGATTGATATACAAGCAAGGCGGAAACACCGCGACATCAATACCGCTCGGCAAGGCCAGATGACGAAGGCCGTTGATCAGCTCAGCGACGCTGGCGCGGGTACCGTGCATCTTCCAGTTACCAGCTACCATAGGGCGACGCATGCTGTACCTCGTCGGTCAAAGTGGGCGCAGATGTTACCCAACACAATCATGGCTTGCAAGCCGTATCAGGCAGAAACTTCGGTTATCAGTTTTGCCAGCTCCTCGGCGTAGCCGCGGACCTGGTTTTCATCTTCGCCTTCAACCATGACGCGCACCAAAGGCTCTGTACCGGACTTGCGCAGAAGCACACGACCGCGCCCCGCCATTGCGTGCGTTACACGAGCACTGGCTTCCTTGACAGCCGGATGCTCCAGCGGGCTTTCCCCGCCGCCAAAGCGCACATTGATCAGCACTTGAGGGCACTTGCGCAACGCCTGCCGGGTTTGTGCCAAACCTTCATTGCGGGATTTCAGAGCCATCAACACTTGCAAGGCCGCGATGATCGCGTCGCCCGTGGTGGTGTGATTGAAGCAAACCACATGCCCGGAGTTTTCCCCACCTACCAGCCAATTGCGCTCCTGCAGCTCGGCGATCACGTAGCGGTCACCGACATTGGCGCGAACGAACGGGATCGACAGCTCCGCCAGTGCCAGCTCAAGACCAAGATTGCTCATCAACGTACCGACGACGCCACCCTGCAACTTGCCGCGCTCATGCAGATCCCGGGCGATGATAAACAGCAAATCGTCACCATCGACGATGGTGCCGGTGTGATCAACCATCAATACCCGGTCGCCATCACCATCGAATGCGATACCGAGGTCGGCATGCTCGGCAAGTACCGCAGCCTGCAACGGCCCCATATGCGTGGAACCACAGTTATCATTGATGTTCAACCCGTTCGGCTGAGCAGACAGCACGACAACTTCAGCCCCCAACTCACGGAAGACGCTCGGCGCTACCTTATAGGTCGCACCGTGCGCACAGTCGATGACGATTTTCAGCCCAGCAAAATTGGTCCCAGTAGGCACGCTGCTTTTGCAGAACTCGATGTAGCGACCCGATGCGTCGTTGATTCGCGAGACCTTGCCGATTTTGCTCGACTCGACGACGGTCATCGGCGTATCCAGCAACTCTTCGATCATCAACTCCAACTCGTCCGGCAGCTTGGTGCCCTTACCGGAGAAGAACTTGATGCCGTTATCGTCATGAGGGTTGTGCGATGCACTGATCACAATGCCTGCTTCAGCCTGGAACGTGCGCGACAGATAGGCGATCGCGGGGGTCGGCATCGGGCCGAGCAGCATCACATCGGCGCCCGCCGAGGTCAGCCCGGCCTCGAGTGCCGACTCAAACATATAACCGGAGATCCGCGTGTCCTTGCCGACCAGCACCTTGCAGGCACCCATCTTGCGGAAGGCCATGCCGGCCGCCCAGCCAAGCTTGAGCATGAAGTCAGGCGTGATCGGGTACTCACCAACGCGACCGCGAATGCCGTCGGTACCAAAATATTTCTTGCTCATAAGTGCTCCATCATTCTTATTCGGCTGATTCCACGGCCGCGATCATTCGCACGACATCGACGGTTTCCGCCACATCGTGAACCCGCAATATAGACGCGCCCTTGACTGAAGCAAGCGCCGCCAGTGCCAGCCCGCCATGCAGACGCTCGCCCACGGGACGATTCAAGGCGTGGCCAATCATACTCTTGCGCGAAACACCTACCAGCAGAGGTCGACCCAGAGCATGCAGGGCCTCCATGTGCTTGAACAAGCTTAGATTGTGCTGCAGGGTTTTGGCGAAGCCGAAGCCGGGGTCAAGAATGATCCGCTCAGCGGGAATGCCAGCCTGGGCACACCGATCCATGCGCTCGGCGAGAAACTCACCGACCTCGCGAGTGACATCCTGATACTGCGGATTGTCCTGCATATCGCCCGGCTCGCCGAGCATGTGCATGAGGCAGACCGGTAATCCGGTCGCGGCCGCCGCGTCCAGCGCACCGTCGCGACGCAACGAACGCACGTCATTGATCAGCCCGGCACCGAGCCGTGCGGTTTCACGCATGACTGCCGGGGTGGAAGTATCGACCGAGATAACGACATCCAGCTCGCGATTGATCAGCTCGACAATTGGTGCGACGCGCTCAAGCTCCTCCAACGGAGAAACCGCTCGCGCACCGGGCCGAGTCGATTCGCCGCCGACATCGATAAGCGTCGCACCAGCCAGCACCATGGCTTCGGCATGGCGCAGAGCCGCATCGAGCTGGCTGTAATGGCCGCCGTCGGAGAAGGAATCAGGGGTGACGTTGAGAATGCCCATGACATGCGTCTGGGCCAAATCAAGAACCCGGTTGCCGCAAGGCAACCGGGTCAGGGACTGAACAGAAGTCATTTCAAACCTTAAACGTCAGCAGCCGGACCGCCAATCGGTTTTTCCGGACGCTCGTCCTGCACGACAGGCGGCGGAGGCGTACCGGTGCCGCCAGACCAGTCACGAGGCTCACGAGGTGTACGACCTGCCATGATGTCGTCGATCTGCTCGGCATCAATGGTTTCATACTTCATCAGCGCATCAGCCATGGCATCCAGCTTGTCACGATTATCCGTGAGGATCTGCTTGGCCGTACCGTAGCAGTGATCGATGATGCTGCGCACCTCGGAGTCGATCAGCTTGGCAGTCTCGCCGGAGAAGCTGGCAGCCTGACCACCGCCGCCGCGACCGAGGAACACTTCGCCCTCTTCTTCGGCGTACATCAACGGACCCAGTTTTTCCGACAGTCCCCACTTCGTCACCATGTTCCGCGCGATCTGACTTGCCCGCATAATGTCGTTGGACGCACCGGTGGTAACCCCATCGAAGCCCAAGGTCATTTCTTCAGCAATACGACCACCGTACAGCGAGCAGATCTGGCTGATCAGCGCACGCTTGGACAGGCTGTAGCGATCTTCTTCCGGAAGGAACATGGTCACACCCAGCGCGCGACCGCGCGGAATGATCGAGACCTTGTAAACCGGATCATGCTCAGGCACTACCCGACCAACAATGGCGTGGCCAGCTTCGTGATAAGCAGTGTTCTGTTTTTCTTTCTCGGACATGACCATTGATTTGCGCTCGGCGCCCATCATGATCTTGTCCTTGGCCAGTTCGAACTCTTTCATCTCGACGATACGCTTGCCGCTACGCGCAGCGAACAGCGACGCTTCGTTGACCAGGTTGGCCAGGTCAGCACCGGAGAAACCCGGAGTACCACGTGCGATCACTGCCGGAGCAACGTCGTCGCCCATTGGCACTTTGCGCATGTGGACCTTGAGAATCTGCTCGCGGCCACGAATGTCCGGCAAGCCAACCACCACCTGACGATCGAAACGGCCCGGACGCAGCAGTGCCGGGTCGAGTACGTCTGGACGGTTGGTTGCAGCGATGACAATGATGCCATCGTTCATTTCGAAGCCGTCCATCTCCACCAGCAACTGGTTGAGAGTCTGCTCACGCTCGTCGTGACCGCCGCCCATGCCGGCGCCACGGTGACGACCGACGGCGTCGATTTCATCGATGAAGATGATGCACGGCGCGTGCTTCTTGGCCTGTTCAAACATGTCGCGGACGCGGCTTGCGCCGACACCGACGAACATCTCGACGAAGTCGGAACCGGAAATGGTGAAGAACGGCACCTTCGCTTCACCGGCAATCGCCTTGGCCAGCAAGGTTTTACCAGTACCCGGCGGACCAACCATCAGCACACCGCGAGGAATGCGACCGCCCAGACGCTGGAATTTGCCCGGATCACGCAGGAACTCGACAAGCTCGCCGACTTCTTCCTTGGCCTCGTCGCAACCGGCGACGTCAGCCAGTGTGGTTTTGACCTGATCTTCGGAGAGCAAGCGTGCCTTGCTCTTGCCGAAGCTCATCGGGCCGCCCTTGCCACCAGCGCCACCCTGCATCTGGCGCATGAAGAACATGAACACCGCGATGATCACCAGAATCGGGAAGCTGGCCACCAGAAGCTGGGTCCAGATGCTTTGCTGCTCAGGCTGTTTGCCTTCAACCACTACATGGTTGTCGACCAGGTCTCCGATAAGACCATTGTCCTGAATTGCCGGACGAATGGTCTTGAAACTGTCGCCATCGGTACGCTTGCCGGTAATCACATAACCATCAACGGCGACGCGCTCGACCTTGCCATCCTTGACCTGCTGGATGAAGTCGGAATAGTTGAGGGTTTGCGGCTCGTTAGGGCTGGAGAAGTTGTTCATCACCGTCACCAGGACAGCCGCGATGATCAACCACAGGATCAGATTCTTTGCCATATCGTTCAATTAACTACCCTCTGAAGCAAGCTCCGCTACTGGCGCGCGCTTCGCATGATATTCACCGGCCTAACTTACTACATTACCTACGACTCTGGCAGGCGCCGTCTGTAACCCTTTGTGAAACACTTTCTACACAATATTCGCTTATGCACGCGGAGCGAAATACGAAAAACCTATCGCCCTGGCGAAAAACCTCGCTTTACGCATCACCGCCGCGGTAACCCCATGCCAGCATGTATTGCTCACGAGAGCTGCCACGGGAAGAGTCTGGCTTGATCATCTGGATCTTGTCGAATTTCTTCCGAGCATCCTTCAGATAAACATCGAAACCTTCGCCCTGAAAAATCTTGATGACGAAATTGCCACCCGGCTTGAGTATCCGCTCCGCCAGATCCAGAGCCAGTTCGCAAAGGAACATGGCCTTGGGCATATCCACTTCCGGCGTACCACTCATATTGGGGGCCATATCGGAAATCACAAGGTCTACCTGCGAATTACCCACAGCCTCAAGGATCTGAGCGAGAACCACGTCCTCAGTGAAGTCGCCCTGGATAAACTGCACGTCAGGGATGCTGTCCATTTCCAGGATGTCCGAGGCGATCAGACGCCCCTGCCCACCAATCAGCCGACTGGTGACCTGCGACCAGCCGCCCGGCGCAGCGCCCAGGTCGACCACGCTCATGCCCGGGCGGATCAGTTTGTATTTTTCCTGGATTTCCAGAAGCTTGTAACTTGCACGCGAGCGGTAACCATCCTTCTGCGCCTGCTTCACATAAGGATCGTTGACATGTCTTTTCAGCCAACCAAGGCTTGTCTTGGAACGCGCCATTGGGCACCTCGATGATTAGGGTCGTGATTAGTTGGGCGGATCCACGAACCCTCGGGTAAAATGGCCGCCATTTTACAGAATCCAGACGAAAGGGTCAGATTATGCCGCTCACTCCAGAGCAGAAGAAACAGTACAAATCCATTGGCCACCACCTGAAACCAGTTCTGACGGTGGCTGACAACGGTCTGACTGAAGGTGTGCTAGCCGAACTTGAACGCGCCCTGGCGGATCACGAGCTGATCAAGATCAAGCTCAACATCCTCGATCGCGAGTCGCGCCTGGCGCACATCGCAGAACTGTGCAAGGTCGGCAAAGCGGACCTGGTACAGGTCATCGGCAAGATGGCACTGGTGTATCGCAAGAACTTCAGCGTCAACAAGCAGCTGTCGAACGTTCATCGCTTCAAGTGATGACAAGAGTCAAGGGTGTGCTTCGCGCACCCTGCCACTCCAGCCCGGCACCGGCTGCATGACCAGCACCAGCCCGGAAAATCCGAGTACCAGATAACTGAACAACTGCCAGCGCTGCGCCTCCGGCCAGCCAACACGCACGGCGACATACATCGCACATGCGTACAACGCCATCATCAGCACCTGCCCGCGAAAATCCCGCCATAGACTGCCAGGGCCCTCGGCCTGTACCAGCACCAAAGCCTGAAAAATCACGCAAACCGCAGCGAAACCCACCACCAGCACTTCAAAGGCACTGGCGACTTCGTCGATCAGCAGCGGCGCCAGGCCAATCTGACCCAACGCCGGCTGCAAACCGAGATGAATCAACCATAGCCCGCCGACCCAAAGCATCTGGGCCAGCTGCCAAAGCATGGCGCCCGCATGCAGCGGGCGCCTTCTTTCAGATGTGACGTACTTCGACAATCTCGTACTCGATCACGCCACTTGGCGTTTTGACGGCGACGACGTCACCCTCTTCCTTGCCAATCAAGGCACGGGCCAACGGTGAGCCGACGGAGATCTTGCCGAGTTTGAAGTCAGCCTCATCCTCACCCACGATGTGGTAAGTGACGCTTTCATCAGTCTCGACGTTCGCGATTTCGACAGTTGTACCGAAGATCACCTTACCGGTGTGAGGAATGGCCGTAACATCGATGATGACCTGATTCTGAATCCGGCCTTCGATATCACGGATCCGCGCCTCGACCATGCCCTGCTGCTCGCGGGCAGCATGGTATTCAGCGTTTTCCTTCAAGTCACCCAACTCGCGGGCCGTACCGATGTCCTGGCTGAGCTTCGGACGGACGACCTTGGTCAGGTGAGCGTGTTCTTCTTCCAGGGCTTTTGCGCCCTGAACGGTCATTGGGTACTTGGTTATGCTCATGCCTTCAATCCTGCGTGTAGATCCTGCAAGCGGCGCACGGTCTTTTCCGGACCGAACTTCAGCGCTTCGCAGATCGCTTCGCCCGCAGCGATAGTGGTGGTGCAGTAGATCTTGTGCTGCAGGGCATTGCGACGAATGGAGTACGAATCGGCGATCGACTGACGACCCTCGGTGGTGTTGATGATCAGCGTGACTTCGTCATTCTTGATCATGTCGACCACGTGTGGACGACCCTCGGTCACCTTGTTCACGCGGCGCACTTTCAGGCCTGCGGCTTCGATCAGCTTCGCAGTGCCGGCAGTGGCGACCACTTCGAAGCCCAAGTTGATCAGATCACGGGCCACGCCTGCAACCAGTGGCTTGTCGTCATCGCGCACGCTGATGAACGCAGTACCGCCGGTCGGCAGCACTTCGCTGGCGCCCATCTGCGCCTTGGCGAATGCTTCACCGAAGGTGTCGCCGACGCCCATCACTTCACCGGTCGACTTCATCTCCGGACCGAGGATTGGGTCAACGCCAGGGAATTTGGCGAACGGAAACACCGCCTCTTTCACGCTGTAGAAGTTCGGGATGATTTCCTTGGTGAAACCGATCTCTTTCAGGGTCTTACCGGCCATCACGCGTGCTGCGATCATCGCCAGGGAAACACCGATGCACTTGGAAACGAACGGCACGGTACGCGAGGCGCGCGGGTTGACCTCGATGACGTAGATGTCTTCGCCCTGCAAAGCCAACTGCACGTTCATCAGGCCGACAACACCCAGTTCCAGGGCCATTTTCTTGACCTGTTCGCGCATCTCGTCCTGGATGTGTGCCGGCAGCGAGTACGGCGGCAGCGAGCACGCGGAGTCACCGGAGTGAACGCCCGCCTGTTCGATGTGCTGCATGATCGCGCCGATGACGACATCTTTACCGTCGCAAACCGCATCCACGTCCATTTCGATGGCGCAGTTGAGGAAGTGGTCGAGCAGTACCGGGCTGTCGTTGGATACTTGCACCGCGTCACGCAGGTAACGCTTGAGCTCGTCTTCCTTGTAAACGATTTCCATCGCACGGCCGCCCAGTACGTAGGACGGACGCACGACCAGCGGGTAACCGATTTTCGCGGCAGCACGAACCGCCTCGTCTTCGCTGCGCACGGTGGCGTTTGGCGGCTGACGCAGGTTCAGACGCTCAACCATTTGCTGGAAGCGCTCGCGGTCTTCGGCGCGGTCGATGGCGTCAGGGCTGGTGCCGATGATCGGCACGCCAGCAGCTTCCAGAGCGCGCGCCAGTTTCAGCGGAGTCTGCCCGCCGTACTGGACGATCACGCCTTTCGGCTTCTCGACGCGGCAGATTTCCAGCACGTCTTCCAGGGTTACCGGCTCGAAGTACAGACGGTCGGAAGTGTCGTAGTCGGTGGAAACGGTTTCCGGGTTGCAGTTGACCATAATGGTTTCGTAGCCGTCTTCGCGCAGGGCGAGAGCAGCGTGAACGCAGCAGTAGTCGAACTCGATGCCCTGGCCGATACGGTTCGGACCGCCACCCAGAATCATGATCTTGTCGCGACCCGACGGCGCGGCTTCGCACTCTTCCTCGTAGGTCGAGTAGAGGTAAGCAGTGTCGGTAGCGAATTCGGCAGCGCAGGTGTCAACGCGCTTGTAGACCGGGAATACTTCGAGTTTCTGACGGTGCGTGCGCAGGTTTTTCTCGGTCACGCCCAGCAGCTTGGCCAGACGCTGGTCGGAGAAGCCTTTGCGCTTGAGCTTGAACATCAGGTCGCGGTCGATCGAAGACAGACCGAGGGTCTTGACCTTCTCTTCGTCCTTGATCAGGTCTTCGATCTGCACCAGGAACCAGGGGTCGATCATGTTCATGCCGAAGATGTCTTCGACCGACAAACCAGCGCGGAATGCGTCAGCCACGTACCAGATACGCTCGGCGCCCGGCACGGTCAGCTCGCGCTTGAGCACGCTCATGCTTTCCGGATTGCTCAGGTCGAGTTTCTCGTCCAGACCACACACGCCGACTTCGAGACCGCGCAGGGCTTTCTGCAGGGATTCCTGGAAAGTCCGGCCGATGGCCATGACTTCACCCACCGACTTCATCTGCGTGGTCAGGCGCGCGTCAGCCTTGGCGAATTTCTCGAAGGCGAAGCGTGGCAGCTTGGTCACGACGTAGTCGATCGACGGCTCGAAGGACGCCGGAGTCTTACCGCCGGTGATGTCGTTCGACAGTTCGTCGAGGGTGTAACCCACAGCCAGTTTGGCCGCGACTTTGGCGATCGGGAAACCGGTGGCTTTCGAAGCCAGCGCCGAGGAACGCGATACGCGCGGGTTCATTTCGATCACGACCATACGGCCAGTGTTCGGGCAGATACCGAACTGCACGTTGGAACCGCCAGTCTCGACGCCGATCTCGCGCAGTACCGCCAGCGAGGCGTTACGCAGGATCTGGTATTCCTTGTCGGTCAGGGTTTGTGCCGGCGCAACGGTGATCGAGTCACCGGTGTGCACGCCCATCGGGTCGAAGTTTTCGATCGAGCAGACGATGATGCAGTTGTCCTTTTTGTCGCGGACAACTTCCATTTCATATTCTTTCCAGCCGATCAGCGATTCGTCGATCAGCAGCTCTTTGGTCGGCGACAGGTCCAGACCACGGGCGCAGATTTCTTCGAATTCTTCACGGTTGTACGCGATACCGCCACCGGTGCCGCCCATGGTGAAGGACGGACGGATGATGCACGGGAAGCCCAGCGTCTCGAGGACGGCGTTGGCTTCTTCCATGCTGTGCGCGATGCCGGAGCGCGGGCACGCCAGGCCGATGGATTTCATCGCCTTGTCGAAACGCGAACGGTCTTCAGCCTTGTCGATGGTGTCGGCGTTGGCACCGATCATCTCTACGCCGAACTTCTCCAGAACGCCTTCGCGCTCCAGGTCCAGGGCGCAGTTCAGAGCGGTCTGGCCACCCATGGTTGGCAGTACGGCGTCCGGACGCTCTTTTTCGATGATCTTGGCCACGGTCTGCCATTTGATCGGTTCGATGTAAGTGGCGTCGGCCATGTCCGGGTCGGTCATGATCGTGGCCGGGTTGGAGTTCACCAGGATGACGCGGTAACCCTCTTCGCGCAGGGCTTTGCAGGCCTGGGCGCCGGAGTAGTCGAATTCGCAGGCCTGGCCGATAACGATCGGGCCAGCGCCGAGAATCAGGATGCTTTTAATGTCTGTACGTTTTGGCATGGGTTGTCACTCAAATCCGCAGGTCAGTCGGCAAGCCGTCTTGATCGATTTCTGAAGTCCCGAAGGGGCCACCGGTGCCGGGGCCGCCCTCGAGGGCTTCTCTCTACAGTCTCAAGGCGAACGCTTAGCGTCGCTTGGCCATCTCGTTGATGAAGCGGTCGAACAGTGGCGCGACGTCGTTCGGGCCCGGGCTCGCTTCAGGGTGGCCCTGGAAGCTGAACGCGCTCTTGTCGGTGCGCTCGATGCCTTGCAGGGTGCCGTCGAACAGCGATTTGTGGATCGCGCGCACGTTGCCCGGCAGGGTGGCTTCGTCGACCGCAAAACCGTGGTTCTGGCTGGTGATCATCACAACGCCAGTGTCCAGATCCTGCACCGGGTGGTTGGCACCGTGGTGGCCATGGCCCATTTTCAGGGTCTTGGCGCCGGAGGCCAGTGCCAGCAACTGGTGGCCGAGGCAGATGCCGAATACCGGCGTCTCGGTTTCCAGCACTTCCTTGATTGCCTGAATTGCGTAGTCGCATGGCTCCGGATCGCCAGGGCCGTTGGACAGGAACACGCCGTCCGGCTTCAGCGCCAGGACATCGGCAGCCGGAGTCTGCGCAGGCACTACGGTGACGCGGCAGCCGCGCTCGACCAGCATGCGCAGGATGTTGACCTTGACGCCATAGTCGAAGGCCACCACGTGATACGGCAGCTCGGACGCTTCGATGGTCGCGTGGCAGTCGGTTTTCAGATCCCAGACAGTCGAGCGCCATTCGTACTGAGTCTTGGTGCTGACGACTTTCGCCAGATCCATGCCCTTCAGGCCCGGGAAGCCTTGCGCAGCGGCGATGGCCGCTTCTTCGGAGATGTTGTCGCCGGCCATGATGCAGCCGTTCTGAGCGCCTTTTTCACGCAGGATGCGGGTCAGGCGACGGGTGTCGATACCGGCGATTGCCACTACATTGCTGGCTTTCAGGTAATCGGACAGGGACATTGTGTTACGCCAGTTGCTCGCTACCAGCGGCAGGTCACGGATGACCAGGCCAGCGGACCAGACGCGGTCGGACTCGGCATCTTCCGGCGTGGTACCGGTGTTGCCGATGTGCGGGTAAGTCAGGGTAACGATCTGTTGGGCGTAGGAAGGATCGGTAAGGATTTCCTGATAGCCGGTCATTGCGGTGTTGAACACCACCTCACCAACGGTCTGACCGTCGGCTCCAATGGCTTCGCCGCGAAAAATGCTGCCATCAGCAAGGGCGAGTATGGCTGGCTTAGTCAAGAAGACCTCCCGTAAATAACGCATGAAAGGGCAATCGCAGGTTGTAAAAAAGCGGAGTGACGTATGGACACGTCACCCCGCTTCTTCACTGAAATTATTCTGCGCGCTTTTAGTGGACACACTAAAGCTGTAGCTTACAGAAAAGGCCGTTTTTGGTCCACCGCTAAAGAGCCTTAAAGGCCAGAGAATGCGACAGGTCGTCGCCAAGCGGTAAAAACCGGCGCAAAACGAGACGTTTGCGCCGGGTTCAGCAGCAACTCAACGCAGGTCGAGCACGTCTTGCATGTCGTACAGGCCCGGCTCGCGACCGTCCAGCCACAGCGCCGCACGCACCGCGCCTTTGGCGAAGGTCATGCGGCTCGACGCCTTGTGGGTGATCTCGACACGCTCGCCATCGGCGGCGAACAGGACGGTGTGATCACCAACGATGTCGCCAGCGCGCACGGTGGCGAAACCAATGGTTTCACGCTCACGCGCACCGGTCTGACCTTCACGACCATAGACCGCGACCTTCTTCAGATCACGCCCCAGGGCATCGGCAATCACTTCACCCATGCGCACCGCCGTTCCGGACGGAGCATCGACCTTGTGCCGGTGATGGGCTTCCATGATCTCGATATCGACATCGTCACCCAGCACGCGCGCAGCGGTGTCGAGCAACTTCAGGCATAGATTGACGCCAACGCTGAAGTTGGCAGCGAAGACGATCGGAATGTCCTTGCCCGCCTCGGCCAGCAATTGCTTCTCTTCAACACTGAAACCGGTGGTGCCGATGATCATCGCTTTGCCGTGTTTGCGGCAGAACGCGAGATTTTTCAGGGTCACGGTCGGGTGAGTGAAGTCGATCAGCACATCGAACTCTTCAACCACACGATCCAGGTCACCGGACAGCGGCACGCCGATACGGCCCAGCGCTGCCAGCTCACCGGCATCCGCACCGACCAGCGTGCTGTCGGGACGATCAACCGCCGCCGTCAGACCGGCGCCCGGCGTCTGCTGCACCGCTTCAATCAGGGTTTTGCCCATGCGCCCGGCGGCGCCCATCACTGCAATACGTCGCATGCCGACTCCTTACAAATCGCCGAAGAAACGCTTCACACCGTCGAACCAACCGGTGGTTTTCGGCGAGTGGCTGTTGTCGTCGGCCAGGGAGCTGCGGAATTCTTCCAGCAGTTCACGCTGACGACGGTTGAGGTTGACCGGCGTTTCGACAGCCACACGACACATCAGGTCACCGGCACCGCCGCCACGCACTGGCGCGACGCCTTTGCCGCGCACGCGGAACTGCTTGCCGGTCTGCGTGCCTTCAGGGATTTTCAGTTTGACGCGACCGTCGAGGGTCGGGATTTCCAGCTCGCCGCCCAGCGCTGCGTCGACGAAGCTGATCGGCACTTCGCAAAACAGATGCTTGCCGTCACGCTGGAAGATGTCGTGCTCGCGCACGTTGATCACAACGTACAGGTCGCCAGTCGGCCCGCCCTGGGTACCCGCCTCGCCTTCGCCGGACAGACGAATGCGGTCGCCCGTATCGACACCGGCCGGTACTTTGACCGACAGCGTTTTGTACTCTTCGACGCGACCGTCGCCGTGGCAGGAATCGCACGGATCGGAAATGATCTTGCCCTGGCCATGGCAGCGCGGGCAGGTCTGCTGCACCGAGAAGAAACCTTGCTGCATACGCACCTGGCCAATGCCGCCACAGGTCGGGCACGTCGAAGGCGAAGAGCCTTTCTTGGCACCGGAACCATCGCAGGGCTTGCAGTTGACCAGTGTCGGAACGCGGATATTCACCGACGTGCCGCGCACCGCTTCTTCCAGATTCAGCTCCAGGGTGTAGCGCAGATCGCTGCCACGCTGGGCGCCGCCACGGGCACCGCCGCGACCGCCGCCGAAGAAATCACTGAAGACATCGCCAAAGATGTCCGAGAAGTTCTGACCACCGAACCCGGCACCGCCGCCGCCCATGCTTGGATCAACGCCGGCATGACCATACTGGTCGTACGCCGCGCGCTTGCTGGCGTCGGACAACACTTCATAGGCCTCGTTGGCCTCTTTGAATGCTTCTTCCGAAGCTTTGTCGCCGGGATTACGGTCGGGGTGGTGCTTCATGGCCAGGCGGCGATAGGCCTTCTTCAGGTCCGCTTCGCTCGTGCCCCGCTCAACACCCAATACTTCGTAATAGTCACGCTTTGCCATAAGTTCTTTGCACTCTTAAGGACGTTCGGCAAACCCCTCCTGAGCCTCGCCAAACTCGTTGAGCCCCCATGAAGGCCCGGACCCAACTCACGTCAATTCAACGATCCTGGTCTTGATTGATGCGGTATTTGCGGCGCGAAAAGCAGGAGCATTCCCGGCCATACCACCAACACGCGAGCGCTGTCGCATGCTGTAAAAATTCGCGTATTCCAGATACGCCAACGCGGGAGGCAAGCTCCCGCGCGGCGACATCCTACCAGTCACCGCCGCAAGGCAGTCAACCGGGCGACCAACAACTTACTTGTGGTCTTTTACTTCTTCGAACTCGGCATCGACAACGTCGTCAGCCTTCTCAGCCGATTCGCCTTGCGGGGCTGCGCCATCAGCTGGCTGAGCCTGTTCGGCGTACATCTTCTGAGCAACCGGAGCGGAGACTTTCGACAGCTCTTCAACCTTGGCTTCGATGGCAGCCTTGTCGTCGCCTTTGACAGCGGCTTCCAGGGCAACCACAGCAGCTTCGATTGCAGTCTTCTCTTCGGCGGTGACCTTGTCACCGGCGTCAGCGATCATCTTGCGAGTCGAGTGAACCAGTGCATCACCCTGGTTACGGGCAGCGGCCAGCTCTTCGAACTTGCGGTCTTCCTCGGCATTCGCCTCGGCATCACGCACCATGCGCTCGATTTCTTCGTCGGACAGACCGGAGTTGGCCTTGATCACGATCGACTGAGTCTTGCCGGTGGCCTTGTCTTTCGCACCAACGTGCAGAATGCCGTTAGCGTCGATGTCGAAGGTCACTTCGATCTGCGGTACGCCACGTGGAGCTGGTGGAATATCGGCCAGATCGAACTTGCCCAGCGATTTGTTCTGTGCGGCTTGCTTGCGCTCGCCCTGCAGAACGTGAATGGTCACAGCGCCTTGGTTGTCGTCGGCAGTCGAGAACACTTGCGATTTCTTGGTAGGAATCGTGGTGTTTTTCTCGATCAGCGCGGTCATCACGCCACCCATGGTTTCGATACCCAGGGTCAGCGGGCTGACGTCGAGCAGCAACACGTCTTTCACGTCGCCGGCCAGAACAGCACCCTGAATTGCAGCACCCATGGCAACAGCTTCGTCCGGGTTCACATCTTTACGCGCTTCTTTACCGAAGAAATCGGTAACCAGCTTCTGCACCAGCGGCATACGAGTCTGACCACCGACCAGAATCACGTCGTTGATCGCGCTGACGTCGATACCGGCGTCTTTCATGGCAATGCGGCAAGGTTCGATGGTGCGCTGAACCAGGTCTTCAACCAGCGCTTCGAGCTTGGCACGCGAGATTTTCACGTTCAGGTGCTTAGGACCGGTCGCGTCTGCAGTGATGTACGGCAGGTTGACGTCGGTCGACTGAGCGGACGACAGCTCAATCTTGGCTTTCTCAGCGGCTTCTTTCAGACGCTGCATGGCCAGCGGGTCACCCTTAAGGTTCATGCCGCTTTCTTTCTTGAATTCGTCAACGAGGTAGTCGATCAGACGAATGTCGAAGTCTTCACCGCCCAGGAACGTGTCACCGTTGGTGGCCAACACTTCGAACTGGTGCTCGCCATCAACTTCAGCGATCTCGATCACGGAAACGTCGAAAGTACCGCCACCCAGGTCGTAAACGATCACGGTGTGATCGCCCTTGGCCTTGTCCATACCGTAAGCCAGAGCGGCTGCGGTTGGTTCGTTGATGATACGTTTTACGTCCAGACCCGCGATGCGGCCGGCGTCTTTGGTCGCCTGACGCTGACTGTCGTTGAAGTAGGCCGGAACAGTGATCACCGCTTCGGTCACTGCTTCGCCGAGGTAGTCTTCGGCGGTCTTCTTCATCTTTTTCAGGATTTCAGCCGAGATTTGAGGCGGGGCCATTTTCTGGCCGTTCACTTCAACCCAGGCGTCGCTGTTATCAGCCTTGACGATCTTGTAAGGGACCATCTGGATGTCTTTCTGCACAACTTCTTCGTCGAAACGACGACCGATCAGACGCTTTACTGCGTACAGGGTGTTGTGCGGGTTTGTGACAGCCTGACGCTTGGCCGACTGACCTACCAGAATTTCGCCATCATTGGCGTACGCGATGATCGACGGCGTGGTACGCGCGCCTTCAGCGTTTTCAATCACTTTGGCTTTGCCGTTTTCCAGCACGGAGACGCAGGAGTTGGTAGTCCCCAGGTCGATACCGATAATTTTGCCCATGTTCACTCTCCCGAAACTTTGGATTTTTTTGCCGCAGCAGTGGTGGCTGACTGCGGTAATACTTAAACGCTTGACTTCTAAATGGGGGCCTTGCGGCTAATTTCAAGCCTGCTCGTCAATCGACGGCGAAACCGGCGCCGGTGCCTTGCTGACCACGACCATCGCCGGGCGCAACAGGCGACCATTGAGCTGGTAGCCCTTCTGGAAAACCTTCAGCACGCTGTTCGGCTCAACGTCGGCGCTTTCCTGCATGGCCATCGCCTGATGGTGAACGGCGTTGAACGGTTCGCCATGCGGATCGATCGCTTCAAGCTGGTAGCGCTTGAGGGTGTCGTGGAACATTTTCAGGGTCAGTTCGATGCCTTCGCGCATCGGACGGATGCTTTCATCGTCCGGACTCGACAGCTCAAGGCCGCGCTCCAGGCTGTCCACGATCGGCAGCAAGTCGCTGGCAAATTTTTCCAACGCAAACTTGTGCGCCTTCTCGACGTCCTGCTCGGCACGGCGGCGAACGTTCTGCAGATCGGCAGCAACACGCAGAGACTGATCCTGCGCGGCGGCCAATTGCTCTTCGAGCACTTGCACACGGGTCGCCAGGTCGTCACCCGAACCTTCGGGCGCCTGATTGGCATCTGGATTTTGCGTATCTACTGTCTGTTCGTCAGCCATGGAATTCTCCTTTCAATTTCGTCCGCGAGCCTGACTCGCGCTTCTGCCCCGATATATGGGGCCGCAAAATCAGGCTTCAAGGGCTGCAAGCGATTGTCCCTACAAAAAAGTGCTGATTAATCATTCTGGAATGCACTAAGAAAACTTTCTGATCAAGCAAATCGAGCTAAGCAGGGGCATTGTCAGGCCAGAACAAAACACTGTATAAATAACCAGACCTCAAGCCTGGGAGCGGCCTTTATGCTGGTGCACCTGTCCGTACACAACTACGCCATCGTTGAACATCTCGATCTCGAGCTCGATCGCGGGATGAGCGTGATCACAGGAGAAACCGGCGCCGGCAAGTCGATCATGCTCGACGCCCTGGGCCTCACTCTGGGCGATCGCGCCGACAGCGGCGTGGTTCGTCCAGGCGCCGACAAAGCAGACATTCTCGCTACCTTCGATCTGGCTGATATCCCCGAAGCGAGCGCCTGGCTGGCCGAGCGCGACCTGGAAAACGACGGGCCATGCATCCTGCGCCGAGTCATCACTTCGGAAGGTCGTTCGCGCGGCTACATCAACGGCACGCCTTGCCCGCTCGGCGATCTCAAAGCCCTCGGCGAGTTGCTGATCGACATCCACAGCCAGCACGAACATCAATCGCTGCTGAAAACAGACACCCATCGTCGTCTGCTCGACGAGTACGCCGGCGCCACCGATCTGGCGCGCCAGGTGCAACTGGCCGCGCAGCGCTGGCGTCAGACCCGCCAGGAACTGGAGCGCCTCTCCAACTCCGGCGACGAACAACGCGCACGCCATCAACTGCTCAGCTATCAACTCGAAGAACTGGAAAACCTCGGGCTCGGCGAAAACGAACTCGAACAGCTTGAGCAGGAACACAAGAACCTGACGAACGCCGAAACGCTGTTGGGGATTTGCCGGCAAGTGGTCGAGCAGTGCAGCGAAAGCGATTCCGGCAATGTGCTGAATGCGCTGACCGCCAGCCTCAATCGCCTGTCCAGCGTGAACAATTCGGTGGGTGCGCTGGGTGAGGCCAGCAGCCTGTTGACGAGCGCGCAAATTCAGGTGGAAGAAGCGGTCGGCGAACTCAACCGCTTCCTCGACAACTTCGATGCCGACCCGGCTCGCCTGCAATATCTGGAAGAGCGCCTTGATGCGATCTACACCCTGGCGCGCAAACACCGGATTCAACCGACCGAAGTCGGCGAGATGCAGCAGAAACTGCTGGATGAAATCGAAACCCTCAACGCCAATGACGAATCCATCGAGCGCCTGGGCGAAGAACTGGCCTCTTACGCCCGCCACTATCAAGAGAAAGCCCGCGAGCTCAGCGATCTTCGCCATCAGGCCGCTGGCAGCCTCGCCAGCGCTGTCGAGCAGGAAATTCAGCGCTTGGGCATGCCCGGAGGCCGGTTCACCATTGAACTGAACGCCAACAGCAGCGACGAATTGCTGCCGAACGGGCTGGAACAGGTCGAACTGCTGGTCAGCGCCAACCCCGGCCAACCGCTCAAGGCGCTGGCCAAAGTTGCTTCCGGCGGTGAGTTATCGCGAATCAGTCTGGCGATCCAGGTAATCACCGCACAAACATCGCGTGTGCCGACGCTGGTATTTGATGAAGTTGACGTGGGTATTGGCGGACCGACTGCCGAGATCGTCGGTCAGCTACTGCGACGCCTCGGTGATCGCGGACAGGTATTGACCGTGACCCACTTGCCACAAGTCGCGGCGCAGGGGCATCAACATCTGTTCGTGCACAAGGTCCGCGACGAGAAGGCGACTCACACCGCTGTCGCGAAGCTGAGCAAGAATGAACGCATCGAAGAAGTTGCGCGCATGCTCGGCGGCATCGATCTGACCAAGGAATCGCTGGCCCACGCGAAAAAAATGGTGGTGACCGCCAAGGCGTAACGGATAGTAGAAAGCACGAAGGCGACCCTTGGGTCGCCTTCGTTCGTTTCGCGAATGTGAAATTCGCGCGACATGCTTACTTTTTCTTGCGTACGTACAGCACGAGATTGTGATCAACCATCTCGAAGCCGTGCTTCTCAACGATCGACTTCTGAAGCTTTTCGATTTCTTCGTCGAAGAATTCGATCACTTCACCCGACTCCACGTTGACCATATGGTCGTGGTGGCCACCGTCAGCCAGTTCGAAGACCGCGTGGCCGCCGTCGAAGTTGTGGCGGACCACGAGGCCGGCCGCTTCGAACTGGGTCAGAACACGGTAAACCGTGGCCAGACCGACGTCCTCGCCAGCTTCCATCAACGCCTTGTAGACGTCCTCGGCACTCATGTGGCGCTGCTCGGTAGAGTCGAGCATTTGCAGGATCTTGACCCGTGGCAGGGTCACTTTGAGGCCGGCTTTGCGTAGTTCGCTATTTTCAACCATGGTCAGCTTTCTCGCGATGCTGCTTCGCAGCTTCTCTTAATGCGGGTATGATCGGCGTTTACGTTGTCCCAGCCAAGATAGTGGAAGTCGCCCACCGATGCAAAACACCAAGCTCTTGCTAACCAGTTTCACCTTTGTGGGACTGCTCGCACTCGCCGGTTGTTCATTCCCCGGGGTTTACAAAATCGACATCCAGCAGGGCAATGTCGTCACGCAGGACATGATAGACCAGTTACGCCCGGGAATGACCCGGCCGCAAGTACGGTTTATCATGGGCAACCCTCTGCTTGCCGACACGTTCCATGCCGATCGCTGGGATTATCTGTACAGCCTGCAACCGGGTGGCGGTGAACGCCAGCAGGAACGAATCAGCGTTATCTTCAATTCCAACGACCAGCTAGTCAGCCTGTCCGGTGACTTCATGCCCGGCGTGAGCCGTGACGAAGCCATTCTCGGCAAGGACAGCGGTACGACCGTGACCGCGCCTGCTGAAAACGCCGAGAAGCCAGAAGCTGAAAAACCAGCCAAGCCAGGCTCCTTGCTGGATCAGATCCAGAAGGACGTCGATGGTGTGGAAACCGTACCGGTTCCGACACCAGAGCCGCTCGACACCTCGCCGCAGTAATAGGCGAGGCAATAAAAAACCCGGACATTCCGGGTTTTTTATTGCCTGCCGTTTAGCCTGATCAAATATTCCGTGCTTTTGCCTCGGCAGCCTTGGCCGCACGCAAACGTCGAACTTCTTTGGGGTCAGCCAGCAGCGGTCGATATATTTCGATCCGGTCACCCACCTGCACAGCGCGAGAATCCGCGTCAGTCACGACCTTGCCAAAAATCCCCAGCGGACACTCCGCCAGATTCAGTTCAGGAAATTCGGCCGCGATGCCCGATTCGTGCACGGCCGCCCGGACGGTGACGCCTTCAGCCACGCTGATCGCACGCAAAACCTGCCGATCAACTGCCGCGTACACAACTTCTATGTCGATCACCGGCTCAACCGTGCATCTGCTTGGCGCGCTGGCAGAAAGCGTCCACCAATTGATTGGCCGCCTGATTGAACAATGGCCCCAACGTAGCGCGTACCAGCGGACCGGCGTAATCGAACGACAGATCCAGACTGATCTTGCAGGCCTTTTCGTTCAGCGCCTTGAATACCCAGATGCCGTGCAACTGAGTGAACGGGCCTTCTTCAAGATTCATCTCGATCGACTGCCCTGGCACCAGCGTATTGCGCGTGACGAAATGCTGGCTGAGGCCGCCTTTGGCCACACCGACACTGGCGCGCATTTGCTCCGGCGAGCTTTCCAGCACTTCTGCCTCCGAGCACCACGGCAAAAACTCCGGGTACCGCGCGACATCGTTGACCAGGTCGTAGAGAAATTGCGCCGGGTACGGCAGGAGCGCGGATCGTTGGATATGTGTCGTCATGTAAGCGTTACTTCCAGAGCTGAGCGGCAAAGACTACAAGAATGCCGATAGGCGCCACGTAGCGCATCAGGAACAGGGACAGGGCAAACAGAACCGGGTTGCGAATGGACAGTTCATCCCGCACCGCTTCACGCCCCATCACCCATCCCGCGAACAGCACGAAACACAAGCCACCGAGGGGCAACATGATCCGCGAGGTGAAGAAATCGATCACGCCGAAGAAATCCAGACCGCTCTTCGCGCCCCATTGGTAGAGGCTGAACATTCCGCCTTCGTTCACGAAAAACTTGGCTTCCTTCCATATATTGAAAGAAAACACCGTGCCCAGACCGACGAACCAGCAGGTAAAGGCCAGGCAGAACGTGACCCAGGCGCGACTGATTTTCGTGCGCTCGACCAGGTAAGCGACCATCGGCTCAAGCAGCGAAATCGCCGAACTCCACGCTGCCACCGCGACCAGTACAAAAAATACCACGCCCATCAACTGGCCGAAAACCACGTTGCCAAAGGCAAAGGGCAGACTGACAAACATCAGCCCCGGCCCCTCACTCGGGTTCAGGCCGGCTGCAAACACAATCGGAAACAATGCCAGACCAGCAACCAGCGACACGAACGTATCAAGCAACGCGACACCTACGACGGTACGCGACAGCGAGGTGTTCTTCGGCATGTAGGCGCCGTAGATCATGATCGAGCCGACACCGACGCTCAGCGAGAAGAAAGCGTGGCCCATCGCCGGCAGCAAGCCATCCAGAACCTTCTCCGGATGGAAGTCGAACATGAAATGCACGCCCTCCATGAAATGCCCGGTGGTCATGCTGTAGCCCAGCAGCACCAGAATCATTACGAACAACAGCGGCATCATGATCCGCAGGCTGCGTTCCAGGCCGGCAACCACGCCCCTGGCGATGACGAACGCCGACAGCAGCATGAAAATCGTGTGCCAAAGTGTCAGCCGCCATGGATCGGCAATGACATTGCCGAAATACGCGCCAACCTGATCAGGTGTCGCGCCCTGGAAATCACCGCGCCCCATGTCGACGATGTAATCCAGCGACCAGCCGCCGACCACACTATAGAAAGACAGAATCAGCAACGCCGTGATCATCCCGGCGAAGGCGCCCCACGACCACTTGGGCGAATGCCCGGCTTCCAGCGCCAGCACCTTCAAGGCGTTCGCCGGACTTTGCCGGGCGCGCCGGCCGATCAGGGTTTCAGCGAGCATCACCGGCACGCCGATCAGCGCGATACACGCCAGAAACATCAGCACGAAGGCACCGCCACCGTAGACCCCGACCATGTAGGGGAATTTCCAGATACTACCCAGTCCCACGGCCGAACCGGTCGCGGCGAGTATGAATACCCAGCGGCTAGCCCAACTGCCGTGGACAGAAACCTTGTCTGTCGACATCGTTTATCACGCCCAAGCGTTAGAAAAAGAGGCCGCATTGTCCGGGATTCACTCAACCTGCTCAAGCACGCAGCAACACCGTAGCCGACAGCCGAACAACTCCATATAATGCCGCCCCTATGGCTAAACAGAAGAAACACCCAACAGGGACCATCGCGCAGAACAAAAAGGCGCGACACGATTACTTCATCGAGCACAAGTTCGAGGCCGGTCTGGTCCTGGCCGGCTGGGAAGTAAAAAGTCTGCGGGCGAGCAAGCTGCAACTGGTCGACAGCTATGTGCTGCTCAAGGACGGCGAAGCTTGGTTGCTCGGCAGCCACATCACGCCGCTGATGACCGCGAGCACTCACGTCATCGCCGACCCGGTGCGCACACGTAAACTGCTGCTCAACCGCCGCGAGCTGGACAAGCTTGCCGCCGCCGTGCAGCAGAAGGGTTACGCCTGCGTCTGCCTGTCCTGGTACTGGAGCAAGCACATGGTCAAGTGCGAGATCGCTCTGGGCAAGGGCAAGAAGGAATACGACAAGCGTGACACCGAGCGCGAGCGCGACGCCGGTCGTGAGTTGCAGCGCGCGGTGCGCAACAAGGGCAAGGAAGACTGACTTTCCCCCCCTTGAAAGCAAAGATCGCAGCCTGTGGCACCTCCTGCAGGGAAATATTCCCGTGCAGGAGCTGCCGCAGGCTGCGATCTTTTGCTTTATAAAATCACATCCCCTTGCGCCGCTCCGCCCGCGCCATCCGCTGAACCTCCTGACGCACCTCTTCCAGCACTTCCTGCACATACAGAATGTGTCGGCTGGACACTTCCCGCGCCTGCTCGGCACGCCCTTCGATAATCGCCAGATACAATTCCCGATGCTGTGAGATCAGCATGTCGCGGGTTTCCGCACGCTGTTTGTACATGCCGCCAATGTTGGTCACGACGTTACGCTTGAGCAGATCGAACAACCCGCGAATGGTATGCAGCAGTACGGCGTTGTGGCTCGCCTCGGCAATCGCCAGATGAAATTTTGCATCGGCGGCGCCCTCCTCCGCTCGACTGACTTCCTCGTGCCGCGAATAGCAATCCTGCAGCTCCTCGAACGCGGCGGTCAGGCGCTCGCGATCCACATCGGTGGCGCGCAATGCAGCGTAATAAGCGCACGATGCTTCCAAAGTGTGCCGAAACTCCAACAAATCCCGCTGCGCCTCGGGGTTACTTTCGAGCAGTTGCAACAGCGGATCGCTGAACGTCGACCCCAGGCTTTCGACCACATAGTTGCCGCCGCCCTGACGGCTGACCAACAAGCCCTTGGCTGCGAGTTTCTGGATCGCTTCGCGCAGCGACGGACGTGATACGCCAAATTGCTCGGCCAGCGTACGCTCCGCCGGCAGCCGCTCGCCGGACTTCAGCGTGCCCTCGAGAATCATCCCCTCAAGCCGCTCGACGATGTCATCAGACAAACGGCGCGAACGTATCTGATCAAACCCCATAACTCATTTCTCCACGAACCCGACCGCTCGCCGGGCTCTCTATTCTGGCCTATCGGCGCCCTGCCGGCACCTGGCAGACATCATTTGCCGAAAGCGGAACAGATGACCTCAGCACTGCATGTTCGACAAAAGTTTTAGAGCGGCAAATTGACACACCGTCATCAAGGCTTTTACCCTAGCCAACAGCGATTGTAATTTGGTCTTACCAATTATCCAAGAACGCTGACAGTGCCTGACCAACAACAATTAGGGGCCACCCCACTATGCAAACCTGGCAACAGCTCTACAGCCCGCTCGGCAGTCTCGGCGTCTCCGCACTCGCGGCCGTCATTCCTATCGTGTTCTTCTTTCTCGCCCTGGCGGTGTTTCGCCTCAAAGGCCATGTCGCGGGCAGCATCACGCTGGCACTGTCGATTGCCGTGGCGATCTTCGCCTTCCAGATGCCGGTCGACATGGCGTTCGCCGCGGCCGGGTATGGCTTCGCCTACGGTCTGTGGCCGATTGCCTGGATCATTGTCGCGGCGGTGTTCCTCTACAAATTGACGGTCAAAAGTGGCCAGTTCGAGGTCATCCGCAGTTCGGTGCTGTCGATCACCGATGACCAGCGCCTGCAGGTGTTGCTGATCGGTTTCTGCTTCGGCGCATTTCTGGAAGGTGCCGCCGGTTTCGGCGCGCCGGTGGCAATTACTGCCGCACTGCTGGTAGGACTGGGCTTCAATCCGCTGTACGCCGCCGGCCTGTGCCTGATCGCCAACACTGCACCGGTAGCCTTCGGCGCCCTGGGGATTCCGATCATCGTCGCCGGCCAGGTCACCGGCATCGACGCCTTCAAGATCGGCGCCATGACCGGTCGGCAATTGCCGCTGCTGTCGCTGTTCGTGCCGTTCTGGCTGGTGTTCATGATGGACGGCTTGCGTGGTGTTCGCGAAACCTGGCCAGCCGCGCTGGTGGCAGGTTTGAGCTTCGCCATCACGCAATACTTCACCTCGAATTTCATCGGCCCGGAACTGCCGGACATCACCTCGGCACTGGCCAGCCTGATTTCCCTGACCCTGTTCCTCAAGGTCTGGCAACCACGCCGCGCCGCCGGCCAGCACATCGTCGGCGCCGTATCCGCCTCGGTGGTCAGCGCCAGCGTCGGCGGTTTCGGTCAGAAGCGCACTACTGTGGCTTCGCCTTACAGCCTCGGGGAAATTTTCAAGGCCTGGTCGCCCTTCCTGATCCTCACCGTACTGGTGACGATCTGGACGCTGAAGCCTTTCAAAGCGATGTTTGCTAGCGGTGGCTCGATGTACAGCTGGGTGTTCAACTTCGCGATTCCGCACCTTGATCAACTGGTGATCAAGACTGCGCCTATCGTGGCCAACCCCACCGCCATTCCGGCGGTGTTCAAACTCGACCCGATTTCCGCCACCGGCACGGCGATTTTCTTCTCCGCGCTGATTTCGATGCTGGTACTGAAGATCAATTTCAAAACTGGTCTGACCACTTTAAAAGAGACCTTCTACGAGCTGCGCTGGCCAATCCTGTCGATCGGCATGGTGCTGGCGTTCGCCTTCGTCACCAACTACTCGGGCATGTCGTCGACCATGGCCCTGGTGCTGGCGGGTACTGGCGCGGCGTTCCCGTTCTTCTCGCCGTTCCTCGGTTGGCTGGGCGTGTTCCTCACAGGTTCCGATACTTCGTCGAACGCGCTGTTCAGTTCGTTGCAAGCGACCACTGCGCACCAGATCGGCGTCAACGACACCCTGCTGGTGGCGGCCAATACCAGTGGCGGCGTGACCGGCAAGATGATCTCGCCGCAATCGATCGCCGTGGCCTGCGCCGCGACCGGTCTGGTCGGCAAGGAATCGGATCTGTTCCGCTTCACCCTCAAGCACAGCCTATTCTTTGCAACGATTGTCGGCTTGATAACCTTGGCTCAGGCCTACTGGTTCACCGGCATGCTGGTGCATTAAGCCTACAAGCAACACAGCAATAACCGACGCCGGCCCGTGATCCGGCGTCAGCCATTCACCACCGGGTCTGTAAGGCTGTTGAAAGCAATGCGCTTTATATTCAGCAGCCGCAGCAGACGGATAACCGGGCCCACCCGGAGACACGCCTGATGAGCGAGCTTTTTTACAACGCTGTGCCGAACGCGACCCGCGTGGCGCCGCCACTGCCCGAACCTCGGCAATATCCCAGCGAGAAACCGTCGCAGGTCTACCTGTTCGGCACGTGTGTGGTCGATTTGTTCTACCCCGAAGCCGGGATGGACGCGATACACCTGCTAGAGCGCGAAGGGATCCGGGTCGAGTATCCGCAAGGGCAGAGTTGCTGCGGCCAACCGGCCTACACCTCGGGTTACACCGAGCAGGCGCGGACGGTAGCGCGCTCGCAACTGGTGCTGTTTGCCGGGGATTATCCGGTGGTGGTGCCATCAGGTTCCTGCGCCGGCATGCTGCGTGAGCATTACGCCGACTTGTTCAAGGACGAGCCGGAAACGTTGAAACAGGTGCAAGCCCTTGCGGCGCGCACTTATGAATTGGCCGAGTTTCTGCTGTTCGTCTGCAAGGTGCAGCTCAAGGACAGCGGCGAACCGGTGAAGGTCGCGCTGCACACCTCTTGTTCGGCACGCCGCGAAATGAACACCCACCTGCACGGCCGCGAGTTGTTGGCGCAGTTGAGCAATGTGGAACGGGTCAATCACGACCACGAAAGCGAATGCTGTGGCTTCGGCGGGACATTCAGCGTCCGTATGCCAGACATTTCCGGCGCGATGGTGGCTGACAAGACCCGGGCCTTGAAGCAGTCCGGCGCGCACAAGGTGTTGAGTGCCGACTGTGGCTGTTTGATGAACATCAACGGCGCACTGGAGAAACAAAAAGAAGCGCTGCGCGGGCAACATCTCGCCAGCTTTCTTTGGCAACGAAGCGGAGGTGCGCAATGAGCACTTCCGCGATTATTCCTACGGTCGCCGTAGAAGAAGATTTCCGCACCCGGGCACACAACGCCCTGGGTGATCAGCAGCTGCGGAACAACTTCCGCACTGCCATGGATTCACTGATGACCAAGCGGGCAGCGGCTTTCAGCGATGCCCACGAAAGAGAACACTTGCGCGCACTGGGCAATTCGATCAAGGCCCGCGCGCTGTCCAAGTTGCCCGACCTGCTCGAGCAACTGGAACAGAACCTGACCCGCAACGGTGTGACAGTGCACTGGGCGGAAACGGTGGACGAGGCCAATGGCATCGTCTTATCGATCATCCGCGCTCACGAGGCGCGGCAAGTGATCAAGGGCAAATCGATGGTCAGCGAAGAGATGGAGATGAACCATTTCCTCGAGGCTCGGGACATTGAATGTCTGGAGTCCGATATGGGGGAATACATCGTCCAGCTCGACCACGAGAAGCCTTCACACATCATTATGCCGGCGATCCACAAGAATGCCGGTCAGGTCGCGTCCTTGTTCCACGACAAACTTGGCGTGGAATACACCAAGGACGTTGACCAACTCATTCAGATCGGTCGCCGGGTCCTGCGGCAGAAATTCTTCGAAGCCGACATTGGCGTTTCCGGCGTCAACTTCGCCGTGGCCGAAACCGGCACCCTGCTGCTGGTGGAAAACGAAGGCAACGGGCGCATGACCACCACCGTACCGCCGGTGCATATCGCCGTCACCGGCATCGAAAAAGTCGTGGAAAACCTGCGCGACGTGGTGCCGCTGTTGTCACTGCTGACGCGCTCGGCGCTGGGCATTCCGATCACCACTTACGTCAACATGATCTCCGGCCCGCGCAAGGAACATGAACTCGACGGCCCGCAGGACGTGCATCTGGTGCTGCTCGACAACGGTCGCAGCCAGGCCTTCGCCGACAGTGAATTGCGCCAGACCCTGAACTGCATCCGCTGCGGCGCCTGTATGAATCATTGCCCGGTGTACACCCGCGTCGGGGGCCACACCTATGGCGAGGTCTATCCGGGCCCGATCGGCAAAATCATCACCCCGCACATGGTCGGTCTGGCGAAAGTCCCCGATCACCCGAGCGCTTCGTCACTGTGCGGCGCCTGCGGTGAAGTGTGCCCGGTGAAGATCCCGATCCCCGCGATCCTGCGGCGATTACGCGAAGAAAACGTCAAAGCTCCAGACGCACCGAATCAGGTAATGCGCGGCCAGGGCAGCAAGTATTCGCGCAAGGAACGCTTGATCTGGAACGCCTGGGCGAAACTCAACAGCTCGCCGACGCTGTACCGCTTGTTCGCTTTTTTCGCCACCCGGCTGCGTGCCCTCACGCCGAGCAAGGTCGGCCCGTGGACGCAAAATCACAGCGCCCCAAAACCGGCCGCGCGTTCGTTGCATGACATGGCCCGCGAGCATTTGGGCAAACAGGGAGATCATCGATGAGCGCCAAGCAAAATATCCTCGGCAAACTGCGGAAAAGTCTGACCGGCACTACGCCAATCGCCGACAACTTCGATGTCGATCTGGTCACCCAGCCCTACACCTACAGCCCCGAGCAACGCATCCCGCAACTGCGCAAACTGATGGAAGCGGTACACACCGAAATCCACCTGACCTCGGGCGCCGAGTGGCCGGGTTTACTTGCGCAACTGCTGCGTGACCGCCAGTTGCCGAGCCTGCTGATCGCACCGGCCACGCCGCATGGGCAGCGCATCACACAACACTGGGCGAATAATCCCGACCTGCCAGCACTGAAATCCTACGACCGACCGATGGAAGAGTGGAAAGCCGAGCTGTTCAACGACACCCCCGCCAGTCTCACCGGCACTCTCGGTGCGATCGCCGCCACCGGCAGCCTGATTATCTGGCCCACTCGCGAAGAGCCACGCTTGATGAGCCTGGTGCCGCCGGTGCATTTCGCCCTGCTCAAGGCCAGCGAAATCCGCGACAACTTCTATCAGGTGCAACAGGAATTCGAATGGGCGCAAGGCATGCCGACCAATGCACTGCTGGTCTCCGGCCCGTCGAAAACTGCCGATATTGAACAGGTCCTTGCCTATGGCGCGCATGGCCCGAAAGATCTGGTCGTGCTGATTCTGGAGGATCAATGAGTCTTCCTGCCGCTTTCCTGCGTGATGCTGAGCAACTGATCCCGACAAACCGGCGCTTCGACGATCCGCTGTCGACCCTGGCCTTTGGCACCGACGCCAGTTTCTATCGGCTTATTCCGAAACTGGTGATCCGCGTCGAGTCCGAAGATGAAGTGGTGGCGCTGCTGCAACTGGCCCAGCGCGACAAGGTGCCGGTGACCTTCCGCGCCGCTGGCACCAGCCTGTCCGGGCAGGCGATCAGCGATTCGGTATTGATTGTGCTGGGTGACAACTGGAACGCCCGCGAGATTCGTGGCCTAGGCACGCAGATCCGCCTGCAACCGGGCGTGATCGGCGCGCAGGCCAATGCCTGGCTGGCGCCGTTCGGACGCAAGATCGGCCCGGACCCGGCGTCGATCAACGCCTGCAAGATCGGCGGCATTGTCGCCAACAACGCCAGCGGCATGTGCTGCGGCACGGCGCAAAACACCTATCACACGCTGGCCGGGATTCGTCTGGTGCTGGCCGACGGCACGGCCCTCGATACCGAAGACGCAGCCAGTGTCACGGCGTTCCGCTCAAGCCATGGCGACTTGCTCGAACGCTTGACGATATTGGGCCGCGAGACCCGCGCCAATGCCGAGCTCGCTGCGAGAATTCGTCATAAATACCGTCTGAAAAATACCACCGGCCTGTCGCTCAACGCCCTGGTGGATTTCGACGAGCCTGTGGATATCCTGAGCCACCTGCTGGTCGGCTCCGAAGGCACGCTCGGCTTTATCAGCGCGGTGACTTACGACACCGTCATCGATCACCCGAACAAGGCCTCGGCGCTGATCGTGTTCCCCGATGTCGAGACCTGCTGCAACGCGGTGACCGTGCTGAAAAGCCAACCGGTGTCAGCGGTGGAGTTGCTTGACCGACGCAGTCTGCGCTCGGTGCAGGACAAAAAAGGCATGCCCGCTTTCGTACAGCTGCTGTCGGAAAATGCCTGCGCGCTGCTCATCGAATCCCGCGCCGCTTCGTCGACATTGCTGCAGGAACAACTGGCGCAAATCATGGCGTCCCTGCGCGATTTCCCCGTAGAGAAGCAGGTCGACTTCACCGAAGACCCGGTGGAAAACGCCCGCCTCTGGGCCATCCGCAAGGACACCTTCCCCGCCGTCGGCGCCGTGCGTAAAACCGGTACGACAGTCATCATCGAAGACGTGACCTTTCCGGTCGAGCAACTGGCCATCGGCGTCAATCGCCTGATCGAGCTGTTCGATAAACATGCCTACGACGAAGCGATCCTTTTCGGACACGCGCTGGAAGGCAATCTGCACTTCGTATTCACCCAGGGCTTCAACAATCCGGAAGAAGTCGCACGCTACCAGGCGTTCATGGACGACGTCGCGCAACTGGTCGCGGTCGAGTTTGGCGGTTCGCTGAAGGCCGAACACGGCACAGGGCGTAACATGGCGCCGTTCGTTGAGCTGGAGTGGGGCAGCGACGCTTATCAACTGATGTGGCAGCTCAAACGCCTGCTCGACCCTAACGGCATCCTCAATCCGGACGTGGTGCTGAGCGAAGATCCGCAGATCCACCTCAAGCACCTGAAACCGCTGCCGGCCGCTGACGAGATTGTGGATAAGTGCATCGAGTGCGGTTTCTGCGAACCGGTTTGCCCGTCGAAAGGACTGACCCTGAGCCCGCGCCAGCGCATCGTCATCTGGCGCGATATCCAGGCGAAAAAACGCGCCGGCGTCGACACCACCGAACTGGAAAAAGCCTACGACTACCAAGGCATCGACACCTGCGCCGCGACCGGCCTGTGTGCGCAACGCTGCCCTGTAGGCATTAACACCGGCGAGTTGGTGAAAAAACTCCGCGGCCGACACGCCACACACCAGAAAACCGCAGACTGGATTGAAGGCAATTTCGCCAAGACCCTGCAAGGCGCGCGCTTTACCCTACACGTTGCCAACGGCGCGCGAATGATGCTCGGTGCGCCGCGTCTGACGAAGTTGTCGGCGACCCTGACGCGCTTGTCCAAAGGCCAAGTGCCTTTATGGACGAACGCCATGCCACAACCGGAAAAAGCCATTCGCTTCAGCCCGAGCGTAGCGGACGAGCGTCCGCGCGTGGTCTATCTGGCGGCTTGCGTGTCGCGGGTCATGGGCCCGGCGGCAGGCGACAAAGAACAGATGTCGCTATACGACAAAACCCGTGGCCTGCTGGAAAAAGCCGGCTATCAAGTAGTCTTTCCCGACAATCAGGACAACCTCTGCTGCGGTCAGCCGTTCGCCTCAAAAGGCTACGCCGAACAGGCCGAGCACAAACGCCAGGAGCTGATCAGCGCTCTGCTCCACGCCAGCCGCGGCGGCCTCGATCCGATCTATTGCGACACCAGCCCGTGTACGCTGCGGCTGGTTCAGGACATCGGCGAAACGCGCCTGGATCTGTACGATCCGGTGCGTTTCATCCGTACGCATCTGCTGGATCGTCTGGACTTCACACCCCAGGAAGCGCCGATTGCCGTGCACGTGACCTGCAGCACTCAGCACTTGGGCGAGAGCCAGG
Source organism: Pseudomonas sp. TSRC2-2 (assembly GCF_049897785.1). Lineage (NCBI taxonomy): Bacteria > Pseudomonadati > Pseudomonadota > Gammaproteobacteria > Pseudomonadales > Pseudomonadaceae > Pseudomonas > Pseudomonas sp. TSRC2-2. The sequence continues at coordinate 3,217 of NZ_JAFCWZ010000009.1, read as the reverse complement.
CACTGATCGATCTGGCACGCAAATGCAGCAACACCGTGGTGATTCCCGAAGGCATACATTGCTGCGGCTTTGCCGGCGATAAGGGCTTCACCACGCCGGAGCTGAACCGCCATTCGCTGCGTACGCTCAAGGACGCCGTGCAGCACTGCAGCGAGGGAATTTCCACCAGTCGCACGTGCGAAATCGGCCTGACCCAGCACGGTGGAATTGACTATCACGGGCTGGTTTATCTGGTGGATCGGGTGACACAGGCGAAAGCCTGCTGAAGAAAAAATCAGAACCCTTGAGCGAGACGGCAGTCCACTGAACACGCCCCGGCCCACTCGGGGCCTGGTCAATGGTCAGCGAAGTCTGAATCCTCAGTTCAAGGAGATACACATGAACCGCTCTGTAATGTTAGGTCTGTTTGTCACTGCCTCGATGATGGCGTCGGCTTCGTTCGCCGCTGAAAAACCTGCCGATTTGTGCGATGCCAATCTGCAGAGAATCGACAATGCCAAGTCGCAATATCAGACGTCGACCGACCTGAATGCGCGCGTCTCGGCCAGTGTCAGCAAGGCCCGCGCATTGAAGGCTCAAGGCAAAATTGATGACTGTCTCGCTGAAACCCAGCAAACGTTGCTGGACATTCAAAATGCTACGGGTGACACCAAAAAATGATGCATGAGCCGATCTTTTACAGGTCGGCTGCATCGGCACCTGGCCGACCGATCTGGCCATTTGGCATTCATTGCAAATAAAACCGAATTCCTGCGCAGCGAAGCGGTCAACCAGACAGGTCCTACACTGACCTCGCTTGTCTTGATCTCGGCATCGCCGCCAGACCGTCCGGCAGCACCGAGCCCCCATCGTTCAAGGAGATACCCATGAAGCATTCTGCAATTGCTGGATTGTTTATCACTGGTGCACTTCTGGCCTCGCCGGTGTTCGCGGCGGACAAAGACCTCTGTGCCGGGAATCTTCAAAGCATCAAAGACTTCGTCACCAGCCAGCCGTCCCTACCTGAAAGCTCCATGAGCAACATCAAGGACGCCCAGGAAAAAGCCACTGCGGCCCAAGCGTCCGGCAACGACAAGGATTGCATCGAGATCACCAACGGCATCATCAGCAAGATGCAGATCCGTAACCCGACGCGTAACTGATGTGCTGAAGGCCAACCTGCGGGTTGGCCTGTAACCCTTTTTGACGTATACTGTGCACGCTTGTTGCCCGAACAGATTCACCGGGCAATGAGTTCGGGGCCGTTTAGGATTCGACGCCGGTTGCGAAACTCTAGGTGCATGCCGACTTGGTAACAGAAGTCGTAAATCCACTGTTGCAACTACTTATAGTTGCCAATGACGACCAATACGGTGTTGCTCTCGCTGCTTAATTGCAGCTGACAATGCTCCTGGTACCTTCGGGTCCAGCAATCATCAGGGGATGTCTGTAAACCCGAAATGATTGTCATATAGAACAGAATCGCCGTGCAGTACGTTGTGGACGAAGCGGCTAAAACTTACACAACTCGCCCAAAGCACCCTGCCCGTCGGGTCGCTGAGGGTTAACTTAATAGACACGGCTACGCATGTAGTACCGACAGCGGAGTACTGGCGGACGGGGGTTCAAATCCCCCCGGCTCCACCAAATAAGCATTACAAATCAGGCACTTAGCGGTTCTCGCAAGTGCCTTTTTTGTGCCTGAATGGCTGGTTTTGGCTCGGTTATGCCAGCTTAATGACAGCACCCGTCTAGCTGCTACGTTGGTGAATGGGAAAAGAAAACGTATGGAAAACAAAAACAATCCTGTCAGCAGGCTCCGTGAAAACTTGCTCATTTTCAAAACGGGTGCCCGTAACGACGCCCAAATCTCGGAGCTATGGGCCAAGGTCTTCGACTGTAAGGTTACCGATACCATAACTATTTTTAACGGCATTGGCTTGATGCACCGCCTGAATGCTGAAGCGAGGGAAGCCACGGAGACTTTCTCTCCAGGAAGTCCCGATTTTTTCTTCAAGCCTTTTGGGCAGATCGAGCATTTGCTTTCAAAAATGGCGCTGCATACTCAATGGGCAAATATCTCTTCCCTCCTGAATCAGGAGACGATGACAGCGCTCGAGTTTATAGAGCACTTCATCGACGCCAACTACTCTAAACCCCGGCCAGACAGCGGACAGAAGATTGTGGATCTACTCAATCAGGTCGATGCTCTGATCGAAAGCTGCGTAGTCTCAAATTTGGACGAAGAATTAAAAAAGCTGTTCGTCAAGCAGTTGCAGGCGCTTAGATCTGCGCTCCTAAGCTTCAGAATTTCCGGTCCTACTGGCTTAGAAGATGCTATGTCACAAGTCACCGGAGCGCTGATGCGAAACCAATCTGTCATAAAAGACAGGCTTGATAAAAATGATCCTTTTTCCACCAAGTTTTTCGACATTCTCAGCAAAGCTAACGACCTTACGGCGGGTTATCAAACAGCAGTCATAGCGTTGGCTCCGATCGGCACAATGCTTTTAGACGTTGTCAGGTGACGCATTATTCTTTGTACGCTTGTGACGTTCCAATTGGGTGCGAGCGATTTACCTTGCCAGTTCTTTGACATATGCCTGACAGGCCTGCAACGCGATCAGTCCACGGTCGCCGGTGTCGGTGATGGCGATAATTCGTTGAGCATGCGCCGGGTCAAGTCGGGCGCGTACGGCTGCATGATCCACGCCGCCGGCGCCGGCGGCTTTTGGCACGTCACAGCCACTGGCTGAATCCGCGTCGATGAGGACTGACAGCCGGAGATCAGCAGTGGCAAGGCGATCGCGCAGGCGATCCTGGTCACGTTGGGCATCGCTCAATTTCCTGTAATGGGTTTGCTCACTGGCCGCCAGCTTCTGTTCGAGTGCCAGACGTTTGTCCTGCTCGGCCTTCTGCGCATCAGCGCCGGCCGTGGCGAGTTGGTTCAGCGTCTCGCCGTGCAACCTGGCTTGCTCCGCGAGCTGCCGGTCGTAGCGCCAGTCCTGAAACTGCCAGGCGCTACCGGCACCGATCAGAACCAGCGCCAGCATGCCCACCGCTTGCCCCGGCACGACCATCACGGCACATCCTTGAAGAAGACGTGGTGCCCGAGCTTCAGTGTCTGCTTGGCCTTTGCCGCCCATGCCGGCGCCTTGATGCTGGTAGCGTAGTAGTGGGTGGCGCCGCCGGTGGGATCCGGCACCTTGCCGTCGATCACTTGGTCAGCCGCTACCCG